>DATEJG010000189.1:0-82179 GCA_035278165.1 Steroidobacteraceae bacterium | reverse complement strand
ACAACATCCCTTTGCTGAGTTGAACGCGTCCTGCCGAGCGGCATTGTCTGCCGATCGCGCGTCGCCGGGCGACGGAAAAGCTCGCTGCCTGCGGAGTTTGTCAGCCTGCCGGTGCAGCCGGCGCGCCGGTCTCGATGTTCACGCCTGCCGCTTCGAGCGCGGCGCGCAGCGGCCCGAGATGCTTCGCGTATTTCTGCGCACGACCGTTGCCGAGGGCAACCGCCGCGCGCGCCTGCACCGTGCTGAACGTCGCGATGGCACGCGACGTCTTTTGAAACTCCAGGCACTGCGGCTCCCAGCTCAGGCCGCACGCCTGCAGCAACTGCGGCGCGGCGCTCGGGAAGCTCGCGACGAAATCCTCGTACTGAATCGTCATGAACCTGTCGGGCAGCGTGCGCTCCCAATGCGCGGCCAGCTGCGTGTAGCGTCCGTAGTACTCCGCGATGTCGGCCATGCGGTGCGTGAACGTCCAGTGCTTGTTGAACTCCTGCCGGAACACCGACAGGCATGTCTCCACGGGATTGCGGCGCACGTGCACGATGAATGCGTTCGGCAACAGGCGCGCGATGAGCCCGGCCGCCTCGAGATTGCGCGGATGCTTGTCGGTGATGTGATCGGCCGCGCCGATGCCCGGCAGGTGGCTGAAATAGAACCTGGCCCACTGCGCGAGCATGGCAGCGTCCGGCAGCCCGCCCTTCTGATCCTCGTCGAGCAGCGCGCGCAGGACCTGGCGCAAAGTCGGGCGCTCGCCGCAGGCAAACACGCGCGAATGCGCACCGATCACGGCCTCTACCAGCGTCGTGCCGGAGCGCGGCATGCCGACTATGAAAATCGGCCGCGGAGTGTTCGCGGTCGGCGCGATCTGCGGCACGAGCTCGGACAGCTTCACGATGCGCTCGGTACGCGCCGCGTCCTGCGAACGATCGTAGCTGCGTCGCTCGAGCGCATCGCGCTCGCGAGCGAGCGCATGCGTGGCTTCGTAGGCGTTGAATGCCGTGTCGTAGTCGCCGCGCGCATCGTACGCATGCGCGACCGCGAAGATCGCCGAGATGCGATAGTCCAGGTAGACCTCAGGGTTGCGCGCCAGCGCGTCCGCGCCCTTGAGGTCGGCTTCATCGAGAGCGCCGCGACGCAGGCGGCTCAGCGTCGTGTAGACCGGCACGTAGTCCGGCTTCTGCTGCAGGCAGCGCCGGCAGTACGCTTCGGCTTCCTCGAACCGTCCCAGGTACATCAGCAACAGCGCGCGCGTCGCGAGCATTTGCGGAAAATTCGGATCGAGCGCCTCGGCCTGGCTGAGCGCCTGCGCGGCCGCATCGATCTCCAACGCATGCAGGCACAAACTCGCGTACGCCGTCAGATCCGCGGCATTCGGCTTCGACAGCGACACATATCGCGCAAACGCACGCGTCGCCTCGGAGTGACGCCCCTCTTCGAAGGCGCCGCGCGCCAGCATGCGCCAGGCGCCGGCTGCGTTCGGATCGACCTTGGCCCACGACACGCCGTTCGTGTACAGCTTCGTCCATTCGCGCCGCGCGATCAGCGCGTCGCTCTCCAGCGAATAGAAGCGGCTCAGCGCCTGCCGGTTACCCGGATCGGTCGCGATGATCAGACCGAGCTCGACCATCGCCCGATCGGCCTTGCCGCTCTGCGCGAAACCTTCGGCGAGATTGAGCCGGAAGCCGTTCTGTCCGGGCTCGCGGTCCACCGCGTGCTGCAGCAACGGCAGCGCTTCCTCGGCCTTGCCGCTGTGAAGCAAAGCCAGGCCGCACAGGCTGGAAGCCTCGGCGTCCTGCGGCCGGATCTCCAGCGCCGCGCGGTACGATTTCAAGGCGTCGTCGAGCCGTCCCGCCTGGTGTGCGGTCACGCCGCGCTCCAGGGTCTCGATGAAGAGTGCTCTGCTCATTGCTCCAGTCGCTTGCCGGTCTGTGCGTCGAAGTAGTGAATCCGGTCAGGCGCGGGGCGTAGTTTAATGCGTGCGCCGATCGACGGCAGATTATACGGCGAGGTCCGCGCGATCAGCTTCCAGCCGCCGCGGGTGGCGTGAATGAACGCCTCGCTGCCGACCGACTCGACCAGCTCGACGGTCGCTTCCAGGCTTTCGCCGGCTGCATCCGCGTCCGCGACCACGTGTACGTCCTCGGGCCGGACACCCGCGACGATCTCCTGATCTGTATGCGCGGAGAGCTTCGCCACGTGGAGCTGCGCGCCCTCGCCTTCGAGCACCAGTCCGTCCGCCTGTCGCAGCCGGCCGCGCAGCAGGTTCATGGCCGGATTGCCGAGAAAGCCCGCGACGAACAGGTTCACCGGCCGCTCGTAGATGTGCATC
The DNA here is from genome assembly GCA_035278165.1 of Steroidobacteraceae bacterium. Classification (GTDB taxonomy): domain Bacteria; phylum Pseudomonadota; class Gammaproteobacteria; order Steroidobacterales; family Steroidobacteraceae; genus Steroidobacter. The sequence goes on along the minus strand of DATEJG010000189.1, from coordinate 79,853 downwards.
GGCTCGTCGATCTGCTGGATGACGCCGCGGTCCAGCACCACGATGCGCTGACCGAGCGTCATCGCCTCCACCTGGTCGTGCGTGACATAGATCATCGTCGTGCCGAGGGAGCGATGCAGCCGCGCGATCTCCGCGCGCGTCGAGGCTCGCAGCTTCGCGTCGAGGTTCGACAACGGCTCGTCGAGCAGGAACACCTGTGGATGACGCACCAGCGCCCGGCCCAGCGCGACGCGCTGGCGCTGGCCGCCGGACAGTTGCCGTGGCAACCGGTCCATGAATTGCGTCAGCTCGAGCGTCTGCGCGGCATGCTTGACGCGCTGCGCGACGTCCGCCGCCTCGTGGCCGCGCAGCTCGAGGCCGAAGCCGAGGTTGCGCTCGACCGTCATGTGCGGATACAGCGCATAGCTCTGGAACACCATCGCGATGTCGCGGTCGCGCGGCTCGAGCCGCGTCACGTCGCGCTCGCCGATGAGGATCGAGCCCGCCGTCGCCTCCTCCAGTCCCGCGATCAGGCGCAGCAGCGTGCTCTTGCCGCAGCCGGAAGGGCCGACCAGCACCAGCAGCTCGCCGTCGCGAATGACGAACGAAGCGTCGTCGATCGCCACATGCCCGTTCGGATAAACCTTACGTACTGAGCGCAGCGTTACTTCAGCCACGGCGTGCCACTCGCGGTGATTCGTTCTTCATATACACTCGGCGCTCATGGCTACCATGTTTCCGGAGCGCTTTCTCTGGGGGTGCGCGACCTCCGCGTACCAGATCGAAGGGTCGCCGCTCGCGGACGGCGCCGGGCCCAGCATCTGGCATCGCTTCGCGCACACGCCCGGCCGCATCACGGACGGCGACACCGGCGACGTCGCGTGCGACCACTATCGGCGCTTCCAGAGCGATGTCGACTTGATGCACTCGCTGCAGCTCGCCGCGTACCGCTTCAGCATCGCGTGGGGACGCGTCCTGCCGCAGGGCACCGGCCGCGTCAATCCGGCGGGTCTCGGCTTCTACGAGCGCCTGGTCGACGCGCTGCTCGCGCGCGGCATTCAGCCGATGGCGACGCTGTATCACTGGGATCTCCCCGCGGCGCTCGACGATCGCGGCGGCTGGCTCAATCCGGACAGCGCCAAGTGGTTCGCCGAGTACGCGGACGTGGTGTTCCGCAAGCTCGACGACCGCGTGCAACTGTGGAGCACGCTCAACGAGCCCTGGGTCGTGACCGACGGCGGCTACATGCACGGCATTCTCGCGCCCGGCCATCGCAGCGCGTTCGAAGCGACGATTGCCGCGCACCACCTGATGGTCGCGCACGGCATGGCGGTGCAGGCCTATCGAGCCAGCGGCCGCCACCAGATCGGACTGGTCGTGAACATCGAGCCGAAGTATCCGGCGTCCAACGACGAAGCGGATCTCGCCGCCACGCGGCGCGCGGACGCGTACATGAACCGGCAGTTTCTCGAGCCGGCGCTGCGCGGCACCTATCCCGAAGAGCTGCCGGTCACGTTCGGCCAGGCGTGGCTGGCGAAGAGCGCGCACGATCTCGCGACGATCCACCAGCCGCTCGACTACATCGGCGTGAACTACTACACACGCGCAGTGGTGCGAAACGATCCGGCGGCGTGGCCGCTGCGCGCCGTGGCGGTGCGACAGAAGCATCGCACTCACACCGAGACGGGCTGGGAAGTGTTTCCGCAAGGGCTGACCGACACGCTGTTGTGGATCAAGAACCGTTACGGCAATCCGCCGGTGTACATCACCGAGAACGGCGCAGCGTTCTTCGATCCGCCGAGCGTCGAGGGGCCGTTGCTCCAGGACCCGCTGCGCGTCGACTATCTGCGCAAGCATCTGCTCGCGGTGCACGAGGCCATCCGGCAAGGCGCGGACATCCGTGGCTATTTCGCCTGGTCGCTGCTCGACAATCTCGAATGGGCGTACGGGTTCTCCAAGCGCTTCGGTCTCGTGCACGTCGACTACGAGACGCTGCAACGCACGCCGAAGGCGAGCGCGCGCTTCTACTCGCGCGTCATCGCCACCAATGGCGCGGCACTCGACGAGCCCGCTACTCATCAGTCCGCGCTCCACGCGGGAACACGATCGTGAACGGCAGTTGCGTCATGCGCAGCTCCGTGCCGAGCCAGCGGGCCTGGCCGCGCTGGATCGACTGGTGCTCCGGCTGAGCGCCTTCCGGCCACGCGATCGCCACGCCGCCGACCGGCATCGTCTCGAGCTCGCCCACATCGAGCACGACCTGCTGCTCTTCGACGCGCAGCGAGTAGCTGAGCGGCCCGAACGGCGTGCGCAGGTTCTTCACCGCGAAGCCCTCCTGCTCGGTCCAGGCTTGCGGGACGCCGGCCATCAGCACCAGCGTCTCGTCCGCCGGGCGCTCGAACGCAAACATGTCGAGCAGCGAGCGGCCGAAGTCGGACGCGACCCAGCCGTGCGGCATGTCGCCGACGAAGCGCGAGCGGCGCGGCTCGCGGCCGACGACTTCGGCCCACTGGTTCCACTCGTGCGGGCGCCGGTCGTTCATCAGGAAGTCGATCAGCTCCATGCCGCGATCGCGCCAGCGCAGCCGGATGAACGTGCCGAGGTTGCGCCATTCGTACGGCGTGTACGCATCCCAGGTCTTGTCGGTGCGGCGCGCGGCGAAATCCTCGTAGTAGCGCTCGAACGTCGCGACCAACGCCTCGGGCGGCAACATCTGCTGCTCGCCGACCGGCGACAGCGCGATCGAAGTCGACGTGGCGTCGAAGTCGCCCAGCTCCGCCGAGCCCGGCAGGTAATCGATGCCGTGCGCCTGCATCGCCACTCCCAGCGACACGTACAGGTCCCGCCGGAACTGGTCGCGCGACTCGATGAAGGCGTGCATCTGCGTCTTCTGGTCGAGCGCGCGGGCGATGCGAATCGCGGACTCGTATCCGGCGAGCGCCCAGAAGTCGTCCCAGTACGAGTGCATGGGCTTCGCCGAGTAGCCCTCGTGACTGATCGAGGCCGGCATCAGTCCGTAGAACGCCTTGCGGTCGCCTTGCTGGTTCGCTGCGGTTCGCTCCGACAGCCGCAGCTTGTCCATGTACGCGACCGCTTTCTCCGTCGCCGGCCATAGTTCCCGCAACAGCTCTGCGTCGCCGGTGTAACGGTAGACGCTGTCGATCAGGAACAGGAACTCGCCGCCGCTGTCGTTCTCGGGCACCGGATCCGCGCCCCGGTGATCGACGCAGCACGGCACCTTGCCGTTCGCGAACTGGTAGCGCGCGTACCAGCGCAGAAATTCCTTCGCGTCGTTCTCGTGACCGAGCCGTAGCAGCATCTCGGAGGTCATCGCGCCGTCGCGGATCCACGAGCGCTCGTACGCACGCGATCCGGGCTGGATCGCAGGGCCGTCGCGATTGATCAGCACGTGCGCGAGCGAGGTGCGCAGCGTATCGGAGAGCGCCTTGTACTTGGCCGGCACCGTCAACTCGACGCGATTGAGCTTTTCGCGCCATTGCGCGGCGACGTCCGATAGCGGCGTCTTGTCGGCTTCGGCTGCAGCCGCAGACTGCGGGTGCTGCGGAAAGTCGAGCACGATCTCCTGCGTCTGTCCGGGCTGCAGATCGACGTCGTAGAGCAATGCGCCGGATGCAAAACCGCTGTCGTCGTGAGCACGCGGACCGCCGACAGTCGTCGGCAGCCAATCGCACGGCGTGTCGGCTGCGAGCGTGACCGCGCGGAACGCACGCGGCTTGGTGCGCGCGTACACCGCGGGACGGCCGTCGACGCTCACGCGATTGTTCTCGAATGCGAGATCCTGGATCGGACTCACGCCCCCCTCGGTGTTCAGAAACTGGGCGGGCGAGTTGACCTGGAACGGGCGCACGGTGAGCGCCAGCGTGACCTGCTGCCGGCTCCGGGTCGGATTGTGCAATCGATAGATCCCATGCAGGTAAGCGTTGCCGACCGCACCGCTCGCGTAAGCGGTCGTCGTGAGCTCGATCGAGCGATGCTTCCACTCGACGCTCGGAATCGGCAGGTAGCCGTCGAGCAGCGCGTGGCCGATGTCGACGTCGGCCCAGGTCAGCCAGCCGGAGCGGGTGCGCACGAACGGCTCGACCGAGAAGCTCCCCTTGCGCACTTCGAGCGCGCCGTCCTCCGACAGCATGCCCTCCTCCTGGTCGCCGTCCACACCGACGATCGTCCAGTAGATCTGCTCGTCGCGATACGGGCGCGGATAGCAGCCGCGCCGCGCCTGCTTGGCGAGCGAGCTGACGAAGGCATTGCGCGAAGCACCGAATTCCAGGTCGCGTACGTACAGCTCGGCGATACCGACGTCGCGGCCGGGGTCGGGCATCGTCACGCGGATGTAGCGCGCCTCCGACTCGGGCATCAGGTGCGAGTCGCGGCCGCCGTTGCTGGCATCGATGCTGCGCACTTTCTGCCAGCGATTGCCGTCGAGCGAGGTCTCGATCGTGTAGCGCGGCGCGTACAGGTCGCGCGCCCAATCGATCTCGATGCCGCCGAATTCGCGCACGGCTTTCAGGTCGATCTCCAGCGTCTGCGGAGTCGCCGCCGCGGTTCGCGCACTGCGCCACATCGTGCTCGTCTTGCCGTCGATCGCGAGTGCCGCAGCGTGGCCGCTCGCCTCGGAGGATGCGCGGGCAGTCGGTTGCTCCGTGGCACGCGGGCGCTGCACGGGCTTCAGCGACAGGCGATCGAACCACAGGCTCCCGCGTCCGCCCTCGTCGCCGGCGCTGAGCACGAACTCGATCGACTGGAACTGGCGCAAGGTGCGGTCCTTGGTCGGACCCCACGCGAAGTCGATCTGCCGCCGCTTGATGCGCACCTGCTGCCACTCGCCGGAGAACCGATAGTTGGCCCGCCGGTACCACCAGACGTTGTCGCCGGAGGCGTCGACGAACTTCACCTCGAAGTTGTTGCGTGCCGCCTCGGCACGCATCCAGAAGGAGATCTCGTAGTCGTCGGGCAGCGTCGTCGGCAGCTCGCGCGTGGCGGCCGCGTAGCCCGCGGTGTTCGCAAGATCGAACTCGAGCACCAGCGCGTTGCCCTGCACGCCCTTGGCGGAATGCACCGACGCGGAGACGCCGTCGGACGCCAGCGATTTCCACGCCGAGATATCCTCCATCTCGTCGAGATAGCGGATCTCCAGCTGCGGCGCCTGCTCTGCAGCGCTCGCCGTCATGCAGAAAAGGACCAGCAACAGAGCACGCAGCTTCATCCCTTCACGCTGCCGGCGAGGATGCCCGCGATGTAGTAACGCTGCAGTCCCAGGAACAGCAACAGTACCGGCAGAACCGTGATCACCGCACCGGCCATCATCAGCTCGTTGTCCTGGACGTGCTCGCGCGACAGGCCCGCGATCGCCACGGGCAGCGTGTAGAGCTTCTGGTCGGTCAGCACGATCAGCGGCCACATGAAATCGTTCCAGGTCGCGAGGAACGTGAGGATCGCGAGGGTCACCAGGATCGGCCGCACCAGCGGCACGACCAGCGACCGGAAGATGCGCGCCTCGCTCGCTCCGTCGATGCGCGCGGCCTCGAGCAGCTCGTCGGGCAGCGACAGCGCGTACTGGCGGATCAGGAAAATGCCGAAGACGCTGGCCATTGCCGGCACCACCACGCCGCCGTAGGTGCTCACCAGCCCGAGCTCCTTGACCAGCGCGAACAGCGGGATCATCGCGACCTGGCTCGGGATCACCAGCGCGCCCAGCAGGCCGCGAAAGATGCGATCGCGTCCCGGGAAGCGCAGCTTCGCGAAGGCGTAGCCCGCCAGCGTGTTGAACACCAGCGAGATCAGGGTCGCGAGCGTCGCGACCACCGCGCTGTTGAACATGTAGCGGCCGGCAGCATGCTTCGAGAACAGCTCGCGATAGTTGTCGAGCGTAGGATCGGCCGGCAGCAGCGGCGGCGGATACGTGCTGGCTGCACCGGTCGGCATGAACGAAACCGAGACCATCCATAGCAGCGGGAACGCCACCAGCACCGCGCCCACGACCAGCAGCGTGTTGACCAGTATTACGCGCGGCATCCGCGTCATGCGCCGCCTCGCTCACGGCCCAGCCGCAGCTGCACGACCGTGACGGCAAACATCAATATGAAGAGCAGGAACGCGACAGCCGACGCCCGCCCGAGGCTCCACCATTTGAAGCCTTCCTCGAACATGAAGTACAGCACGCTGTAGGTTGCCTGCAGCGGCCCGCCCTCCGTCATCACGTATGGCTCGGCGAACAGCTGGAAGTAGCCGGTCATCGTCAGGATGCTGACCAGCAGCAGCACCGGCCCGATGCCCGGCACGGTGACGTGGCGGAACTGCTGCCAGCCCGACGCGCCGTCGATGCGCGCCGCCTCGTACAGGTCTTCGGGAATGTTCTGCAGCGCCGCGAGCAGGATGATCATGTTGTAGCCGAAGTTCTTCCACACCGCGAGGATCACGATCGCCGGCATCGCCCAGTGCGGATTTCCCATCCAGTCGATCGGGTCGAGCCCGACCGAGGCGAGCGCGTAGTTCAGGAACCCGTAGCGCGTGTGAAAGATGTAGCGCCACACCACCGCGACTGCGACCAGCGTCGTGACCACCGGCGCGAAGTACACAGTGCGGAAGACGCTGCGGAACTTTGCGACCTTCGAGTTCACCAGCAACGCAGCGCCGAGCGACACTCCGATCGACAGCGGCACACCGAGCGCCACGAAGTACAGCGTGTTGCCCAGCGACTTCCAGAACAGCGGCTCGCGCAGCAGGCGCGCGTAGTTCTCGAAGCCGATCCAGCGCAGATTGCCGAAGTCGTCCAGCGCGTACAGATCGAAGTCAGTGAGACTCATGATCAGCGCTGCGAGCACCGGCAGGAAGAAGAACACTCCCAGCACGATCAACGCGGGCGCGACGAACACCCAGGCGGCGCGCTGCGTCCTCATGTGAGGCGGTCCTTGTCCATCATCCAGCGCCGCTTCTCCAGGATCTCGTCGGTCTTGCGATCGAGCGCGACGCATGCCTGGTCGACGCTGTTCACGCCCTGCACGACGCGCTCGGACGCAAGGCGCATCTCCTGCGCGATGCGCTCCCACTCGGGCACTTTCGGCGGCGAACGCACGCGGTCGAGCTGCGCGAGGTACGCCTTGGCATAAGGCGAAGTCGCGAGCGTCGAGGATTGCCAGGTCGAGCGGCGCGGCGGCATGTTGCCGGTGAGCTCGTAGAAGCGCTGCTGCACCGGCGAGCGCGACAGGTATTCCATCAACGCCCACACGGCCGGCTTGCTGTTGGACTTGCTGAAGATCACCAGGCTCGCGCCGCCGGCGCTGGAGGCGCCCGGCCCGTTCGGGCCAGGCATCGGCGCAGTCATCCATGCGTCCTGCAGCTGTGGCGGCAGGCGCTTGCGGAACTCCGCGATGTTCCACGGCCCGGAAATATAGAACGAGAACAGGCCGTGCCCGAACTCGTCCCAGACGTTCGACAGCTGCGTGTTGGTCATCTTCGGCGCCCACTCGCGCCGGAACATGCTGGCGTAGAACTCCAGCGTGCGGTGGAAGTCGGCGCTGCGGAAGTTGCCGTAGCGGCCGTTGTCGCGCAGCAGCTCCGAGGGCTGCTGCAGGGCCAGCACCAGCAGCGGCTCGAACTCGTTGAGCGGCAGCAGGATCGAGTAACGCTGCGGGCCGACCATTGCCTTGATCGCGCCGAGCATCTGCTCCCATTCGGCCCACGTGACCGGCGGCGCATCGAAGCCGGCTTGCTGCAGCAGATCGCGCCGGTAGTACAGCAGGCGCGTGTCGATGTACCAGGGGATGCCGTAGAGACGGCCCTCGACGCGATTCGATTCCAGGATCCCGGGGAAGTAGTCGTCGAGGGCAATCTCGTGCGACGCGCGCGCCAGCTCGTCGAGCGGCGTGAGCGCATTCAGCGCGGTGAATTCCGGTATCCAGGTGTTACCGAGCGAGCACAGGTCCGGCAGTGTCTCGCCTGCGTACGCGGTCAGCAGCTTCTCGTGCGCGGCCGTCCACGGCAGCTTCTGCACTTCCACGTGGATGTCGGGGCGCTCGCGCAGGAAGTCCTGGATCAGGTCGGCCGCGACCTCGCCTTCGCGTCCGACCGCCCAGAAGTTCACCGTGTCCGGCGGATGCGAGCGGCGCGTGCACCCGGCCGGAGCCGCGGCGAGCGCGGCCAGACCAAGCAGCGTCTGCCGGCGACTGAGCATCGGATCAAGAGCTCGGCTGCTGCGACGGCGGTTGCGCCAGCCAGCCGCCGGTGAAGCCTGCACGCTCCAGGCCGCGGCGGATGTGCGGACTGCGCTGCATCAGCTTCCAGATGAGGCCGCTACGGTAGTTCTCGATCATCGCGAGAATCGGACCCTGGTCGATGCTCAGATAGTCGGTGTCGACCCAGCCGACGTTCGCGACGATGCGGCCGTGGCGCAGCGGCACGTTGGTGAACGTGAAGCTCGGGTTGACGGCGTCGAGGAAGCCATACTTCTGGTAGAGCGCCTCGCCGAAGCGCACGCGGAACGCGCGGATCGTCGGGATGACGATCTCGGGCGCGAATGCAATCGATGCGACCGCCGCCGTCGGGGCGATGGTCCCGTCGTCGAGCAGGTGCGTCGCGGCTGTGCCGCGCGCCGCGTAGGTGAAGAAGCCGCGCTCCTCGTTGTTGAAGATCTGCACGGTGTCGGCCGGACCGTCGCAGGCCGTCAGCCCCCAGATCTCGCTGTCATAGCCGCGCCAGCGCATCGGGTTCTGGATCGAGTACTCGCGATGCGCATACGCCGCGCGGCGGCTGTTCTCGAAGTAATCGATGCCCTTCTCGCGCATGAACTCGTCCCGGATGCCGCGGAAGTCGATCCACACGTGCGAGTACTGGTGGCCGAACATCGGCCCGAACGACAGGAATTCCTGGCCGCTGAACGTGCCCCACGAGCCCTTGTACGTCGCCAGCCATTCCTTCCAGGCTTCCGGCTCGATCGGGTGGGTCGGCGAGCCGAGCGCCAGGATGTACAGCAGCATCGCCTCGTTGTAGCCGCGCCAGTCGAACCGCAGGAAGCCGGTCTCGGGGCGCCAGCCATGCGACAGGATCGGCGGGCGGTTCTGCGCCCAGGTCCATTCGACGCGGCCGTAGATCTGCTCCGCGAGGTCGCGGATCTCCTTCTCGGCGCGCGTGTCGCGATCGAAGTACATCTGCGCCACCAGCACGCCCGCGAGCAGCAGCGCGGTGTCCACCGTCGACAGCTCGGAGGTGCCGAAGCGCTGGCCGTTCTCCATGTGCAGGAAGTGATAGTAGAAGCCGCGATAGCCGGCCATGCCGGTCTCATCGGGACCCTGCGGAGCGTTCGCCAGAAACCGCAGCGTGCGCAAGGTGCGCAGCCGGGCCTGCCCGCGCGACACGAAGCCGCGCTCCGCGCCGATCACGTAGGCGGTCAGCGCGAAGCCGATGCCCGCGGTGCTGGCGAAGGACGGCGAGGGATAGCGGTCCGGCGCCATCCCGTTCTGCTTGTTGGTGGTATCCCAGAAGAAGCGGAACGTGCGCCGCTCGAGGTTGTTGATCACGGGATCGCCGTCGCGCTCTGGATCGTAGACACGGGAGCCTTCGACGACGACGCCGGGCAGGCGCTCCTTGCTCGCCCCGAGCGCCGGAGCGCAGGCAAGCAGCACCGCAAGTCCCGCGAGCACGTGCAGCCCCGCCCGCAACGCCCGCCACTCAACCTTCATCGGCCAACCGATGCATCATGACACCCCGGCACCGCTGACGCGTCCACCGCGCGCCGATTATCGCCAGCCGACGTTGAATGACAACTTGAATGTGCGGGTCGGCTGACGGTATGCGGTGATCTGGCCGAAGTCCGGGCTCGGCACGCCGGCGTTGCCGCGGAAGTTCTGGTAGCTGTCCGGGTTGTTCCAGTTGAACACGTTGAGGACGTCGGCGCGCAGGCCGACGTTGAAATCGCCGAGATCGAAGCTCTTCGACGCGGCCAGGTCGAGCTGCTTGCGGCCGATGGTCGTGTCCGGCTTGAAGTTCTGGAAGAAGCAGTTGGCCTCGCCGCTGGCGTCCGTCGGCAGCGTGAGACAGTTGAGCGCGTCGTACTCGAGCGGGCTCTGCAGCAGCAGCTTCGCGGACAGCGACGTGTCCCACGGCCCGTCCCAGATGGCAGTGGTCACGAGGCGGTGGCGCGGCACCTGCGTCGCGGTGTGCCAGCCGAAGCCGCTCACGCTCGGATAGTCGAAGATCGAGTGCTCGTCGTTGAACCCGGCATTGGTGCGGTTTTCCTGCGCGTCGGTGTACGTGTACGCGAACGTCATGCCCCACTTCGACTCGTTCGTGTACGGCTTCTCCGCCGACAGCAGCAGCGCCGTGGCCCGCGACTCGATGCCGTTGCCTATGAGAATGAGCGTGCCGAGACCCGGAATGCCGTTGCCGAACGGCACGTCGCCCCACACGTCGTCGGGATTCAGGCGGAAGCCGCCGTTGCCGCGGCGGTTGCCGAGCAGGAACACGATGCCGTCCTTCGACTCGACGTACGAAACGGTCGCGGACGTGTTCCAGCTGTGGTTCCACAGGTCGAAGCGGTTGCGCACGCCGAGGCTGAACTGGTCGGAGTACGGCGTCTTCAGGTTGTTGCTGATCAGGTTGATCTCGCGCCCGAGGTTCGGGTTCGCGGCAACCAGTGCTTCGAGGTTGGCGCGATCGAAGAAGCTGTCGCTGAACTCCAGGCAGCGCTGATCCGTCGCCGGGTCGCACGGGTGCCCGGCGGTGTCGAAGTTGAACTCGTAGCGCGGGAACGTGCCCTTGGAGCGCTCGAGCGCCAGGTAATCGAACACGTTGCGGTCATAGGCCCGGCCCGCGCCGCCGAACAGCACGAAACTCTCGTCCTCCGAGAAATCGTACGAGAAGCCGACGCGCGGCTGGATCGCGCCGTCGAACGAGTCGCGGTTGTGGCCGTTGCTGAGGTACTTGTCGATGTTCACGCCGCCGAGCGCCAGCGACTGCCGATACGTCTGGCCCGGCAGCGCGCCCGGCGTGGTGTCGACCGAGTCGATGCCGGCGATCACGTCGGCGGGCGTGACGTAGTCGAGATAGCTCGGCGTCTCCTCGTAGTCGTAGCGCACGCCGAGGTTGAGCAGCAGCTTGTCGGTCGCCTCCCAGTCGTCCTGGATGTAGATGCCGTACTGGCGGTTCTGCGATTGCACGTTGGGCGCGGACAGCCCCGGAATCGCCGCGCCGAACTGCACGAAGAACGGTATCGTCGGATCCTGCGTGACGTCGTAGAAGAACTGCGGGTTGTACGGCTGCTGCTCGAACGAGGTCATCTCGACGCGCTTGAGCTTCACGCCGGTCTTCACGGTGTGCGCGCCGTGCCATTCGAACGCCGTGAACGTCAGGTCGTCCTGGAAGCCCCAGCCCTTCTGCCCCTTGTCCTGGAACTCCTCGCCGCCGCCGAGATTGAGGATCGCGCGGCGATCGGGCGTCACCGCGCGATAGCCCGGCGCCAGCGTCACGGGCCGCGGGTTGAAGGACGCGTCCTCGTACGTGATGTGCGCGTCGTTGAGGAAGCGCGCGCCGGTGTACTGGTAACGCAGGTCGATGCGCGTCTCGTCGTTGACCTTGTCGCTGGCGAACTGCGCGGTGTTGCGGTCGCCGATGTTGGAGATCTCGCTCTCCTTGCGGCGCTTGGCGGTGAGCTCCAGCAGGTGATCGTCGCCGACCGACCAGTCGATCTTGCCGAAGTACAGGTCTTCGTCGAACGGCGCGCTCACGACGCCGAGCGCCGGCCGCAGCTCGGGCGGCGCCGCGTCCGGCGACAGGCCCTCGCCCAGCGACACCGTATCCGGCGTCTCGAATTTCTTGCCTTCGTAGGTGAAGAAGAAATGCATCCGGTCGCGGATGATCGGTCCGCCGAACGCGATGCCGTACTGCTCCTGCTTGGACTGCGCCTTGCGGCCCTGGCGCGCCTCGATCGGGTCCGCCGCGCGCCAGTTCTCGGAGGTGCGATCGTAGAACGCATTGGACTCGAACTCGTTGGTGCCCGAGCGCGTCACGGCGACGACCGCGGCGCTGCTCAGCTGGTCGAACTCCGCCTTGTAGTTCGACGTGATGACCTTGTACTCGCCGATGGCAAGCTGCGGGAACGGATTGCCGCGCGTGAGCGTCTGGCCGCTCACTCCGCCGCGCAGGACGTAGTTCTTCTGGCCGACGCCGTCGATGAACACGTTGACCCCGTTCGCGGACTGCGCGCCGCTGCGAATCTCGCTGGTCGCGCCATCGGCGCTGGTCGCGAACTGCACGCCGGGCACGATATCGGCGAACGCAAGGAAATTGCGCGAGTTCTGCGGCAGCAGCTCGATCTGCCGCGGCGTGACGTAGGTTGCCACTTCCGAAGTGCGCGTCTCGTACAGCTGCGTCGCCGTGACAGTCACCGACTCGATGTTCTCCTGCGCAGCAGCGAGCCCGAGATCCAGGCCCGCAGTCTGCCCGACCTGCAACGTGACGAGGCGCGCAGTCGCGCCCGTCGGTCCGCTGACCTCGACCTTGTACGTGCCGGGCGGCAGACCTGCGAGCGTGTAGTTGCCGTTCGCGTCCGTCTGCACGCGGCGCACGAGTCCCGTCTCGGTGTTCGTTGCGACGACGCTTGCCGCGGAGACGGGCTGCTCGCCGGCGCTCACCTGCCCGCGCAACGTCGCGCTCACGGATTGAGACAGCGCGTGCGGAGCCGCAGCCAGCAGACACGCGGCGACCGCCGAAGCGAGCAATCGATGATCACTCCGGCGCGGCATCGAGATCAGGTGTTTCATGGTCCGGTCCTTCTGTTGTTGCACGCCAGATGACCTGTCCAACTCCCAACGAACAGGCGTGCTTCGTGCGGCTATGGTTCCGCATCTCCAATGAATTCGCTGCCGGGAGAGTTCCGACGTGTAATAAAGCGGGAGTTGTCAGGCTGAAGCCTGACCCACAGGTGCCGCGCAGGCTAATCCAGGTCTGCGCCGGCGCGCTCGCGCGCGATCAGCAACACCACGCCGGTGACGACCAATGCGATTGCCAGGTACGTACTGAGCGCAAGCGTCGACCCATACGCCTTCTGCAAGGTTGCGAAGACCACGGGAGCAATGCCGCCGCCGACGATTCCGGCGAGCGTGTATGCGAGCGACGAGCCCGCATAGCGCACGCGCGTCGGAAACTGCTCCGCGATGAACGCCGCTTGTGGCCCGTACATCATCGCGTGCACGGTCATCGCCGCTGCGATCGCCAGCGTGATCGCCGCCGGCGACCGGGTATCGAGCAGCGGGAAGAACACGAACGCGACCACCAGCGCACATGCCACGCCGAAGCCGTAGACAGCACGCCGGCCGTAGCGATCCGACAAGGCGCCGAACACGGGAATGGTCACAGCGTTGCAAGCCCCGCCGATCGACAGCGCGATCAGCGCGAGCGTGCGCGATACGCCGAGCGTCGTAGTCAGATAGGACAGCGAGAACACCACCGCGAGCGAATAGAGGACATCGGGACCGATGCGCACACCGCCGCCGAGCAGGAGCTTGCGCCAGTGCTCGCGGACGACTTCACCGACCGGTGCGCGCGCCTGCGTGCGCTCGCGCTCGAGTCGCCGGAACAGCGGCGTCTCCTCTACGCCGATGCGGATCCACAGCCCGAAGCCGACGAGCACCACGCTCGCGAAGAACGGCAGACGCCAGCCCCACGACAGAAAGCTCTCCTCGGGAAGCTGCGAGGTCACGAGCGCGATCGATCCGGTCGCCAGCAGAGTGCCGAGCGAAGGCCCCATCTGCGCCCACGATGCATTGCGGCCGCGCCGACGCTGATCGCCGTGCTCGACGGACAACAGCACCGCGCCCGCCCATTCGCCGCCGAGCGCAGCACCCTGCACGAAGCGCAACGCGACCAGCAGGACCGGGCTCGCGACTCCCGCTGTCGCGTACGTCGGCAACGAGCCGATCAGGGCAGTGGTCAAGCCCATCACGATCAGCGTCGTCACCAGTACGAAGCGTCGCCCGTAGCGATCGCCCAGGTGGCCGAAGATCACGCCGCCGATCGGTCGCGAGAAGTAGCCGACCGCGAAGGTCGAGAACGCCAGGATCGTGCCGGTCAGCGGATCGAACGAGGGAAAGAACAGCCGGTTGAAGGCGAGCGCCGCGAGCGTGTTGTAGATGGCGAAATCGTAGTACTCGAGCATCGTGCCGACGATGCTCGCAGTGGCCAGGCGGCCGCTGCGCGGCTGCTCAGCCAAAGCCACCTCCGCTCGGCGTCTGGATCACGAAGACGTCGCCGGCCGCCATCTGCGCCGAATGCGTTGCACCGAAGCGCTCGATGCTGCCGTCGACACGCTCGATCCAGTTCTCGCCGGGCGCCCCCGGCTGACCGCCGGCGAGCCCGAACGGCGCGACGATCCGATGATTCGCGAGCAGCACTGCTGTCATCGGCTGCAGGAAGCGCATCCTGCGCTCGGTACCGTCGCCGCCGCGCTGTCGCCCCGCGCCGCCCGAGCCGCGGCGGATGCGGAATTCCTCCAGTCGCACCGGGAAGCGCCACTCCAGCACTTCCGGATCGGTCAGGCGCGAGTTCGTCATGTGCGTCTGCACGGCCGACGCGCCGTCGAATTGCGGCCCGGCGCCCGCGCCGCCGGCGATCGTCTCGTAGTACTGATGCACGCCGTCGCCGAACGTGAAGTTGTTCATCGTGCCCTGGCTGGCGGCGAGCACGCCGAGCGCGCCGTACAGGCAGTCCGTGACGACCTGCGAGGTTTCGACGTTGCCGGCCACGACCGCCGCGGGGTACTGCGGATTGAGCATCGACCCGCTCGGCACCGAGATCTGCAGCGGCTTCAGGCAGCCGGCGTTCATCGGAATCTCGTCGTCGACAAGCGTGCGGAAAACGTACAGGACCGCCGCGCGCGTCACGGGGACCGGAGCGTTGAAGTTGTTCGGTTGCTGCGGGCTCGTGCCCGCAAAGTCGAGGCGTGCGCCGCGCGCTGCTTTGTCGATGCGGATCGAGACGCGCACGCGCGCGCCATTGTCCATCGGGTACTCGAAGTCGCCGTCGGTGAGCGCATCGATGACGCGCCGCACGGCCTCCTCGGCGTTGTCCTGCACGTGCTGCATGTACGCAAGCACGACGGGGAGCCCGAAGTGCTCGACCATCGCTGCGAGCTCGGCGGCGCCCTTCTGACACGCGGCAACCTGCGCGCGCAGGTCCGCAAGATTCTGCTCGATATTGCGCGCCGGATACCTGCCGCCCGCCAGCAACGCCCGCATCTCGGCTTCGAGGAACATGCCCTTCGCGACGAGCTGCACGTTGTCGAGCAGCACGCCCTCCTCGTCGATGTGCGAGGAGTCCGAAGGCATCGAGCCGGGCGTGATGCCGCCGATGTCGGCGTGATGCCCGCGGGCGGCGACGAAGAACGCAGGCGCCACGGGCGTCGCATCCAGGAACACCGGCATCACCACCGTGACATCCGGCAGATGCGTCCCGCCCGCATACGGCGCATTCAGCACGTACACGTCGCCCCGCTGCATCGTGTCGCCGCGCCTGCGCATGATCTCCTGCACCGACTCGCCCATCGAGCCCAGGTGCACCGGCATGTGCGGCGCGTTCGCGATCAGGTTGCCCTGCGGGTCGAACAGCGCGCACGAGAAATCCAGCCGCTCCTTGATGTTGACGGAGGTCGCGGTGTTGGCGAGCGTCACGCCCATCTGCTCGGCGATCGACATGAAGAGGTTGTTGAACACCTCGAGCAGCACCGGGTCGACCCGCGTGCCGATGGCGCTGGCCCGCTGCAGCGGCTCGACCCGCCGCAGGATCAGGTGGTTGAGCACCGTTACTTCCGCCTGCCAGCCTGGATCGATCACGATCGTCGTGTTGCGCTCGCGAATGACCGCGGGCCCGGCGACGGTGTCGTTCGGACCGAGCGCGTCGCGATCGAGGCATGGCGTGTCATACCAGCGCTCGCCGAAGAACACCGGCCGCGTGAGCTCGGTCGGTTGTCGGGCTGAAGCCCGACCCACAGGCGGATTCGCGGGTCGCGCTTCAGCCTGACTCCGGGTCGCGCCGACCGCCTCAACCGAAATCGACTCGATGACCAGCTTGCGCTGCGGCATCAGGAATCCATAACGGACCCGATACTGCTCGAGAAACGCTGCCGTCAACGTCGCCGCGCCCGCCGCCACCGGCAACTGCAGCGTGCTGTCAGTGCCCTCGTACTTCAACGCAACGCGGCGCCCGATGGAAATGTCGGCTTCGGCCACGCCCTGCGCGAGCAGAGCATCGCGCGCTTCGCTCTCCAGCGCAGCGAATGGCGCGGTCAGCGCTCCAAGCGCGCTATCGTCGAGACCTGCTTCGACTGCGCGCTGCTTCATTACCGTCACATCTGCAAGGCCGATACCGTACGCCGACAGCACGCCCGCGAGCGGATGCATGAATACGGTCTGCATCCCGAGGGCATCGGCCACCAGACATGCATGCTGCCCCGCTGCGCCGCCGAAGCACGACAACGTGTACTCGGTGACATCGTGACCGCGCTGGACGGAGATCTTCTTGATCGCGTTCGCCATGTTCTCGACGGCGATCCGGATGCAGCCGGCTGCGACGCCGTGCGGCGTCTGCGGCACGCCGGTGGCTCGCTCGATATCTGCCGCAAGCGTGGCGAATCGCTCGGCGACGACGCTCGCATCCAGCGGCAAGTCACCGCCGTGACCGAACACTGGCGGAAAGAACTCGGGTTGAATGCGGCCGAGCAGCACGTTGCAATCGGTCACCGTCAGCGGGCCGCCACGGCGGTAGGACGCCGGTCCCGGATCTGCGCCCGCCGACTCCGGGCCGACCCGCAGCCGCACGCCGTCGAACTGACAAATCGAGCCGCCGCCCGCGGCGACCGTATGAATCTGCATCAACGGCGCGCGCAGCCGGACGCCGGCAACTTCCGCATCGAATGCCCGCTCGTATTCGCCGGCGTAGTGCGCGACGTCCGTCGAGGTGCCGCCCATGTCGAAGCTGATGATCTTGCCGATGCCTGCCTGCTGCGCAGTCCGCGCCGCACCGACGATGCCGCCCGCAGGCCCCGACAGGATTGCATCCTTGCCTTGGAACTGCTGTGCGTCGGCGAGGCCCCCGGACGACTGCATGAACTGCAACTTCACGCCGGGCAGCTGCGCGGCGACTTGATCGACGTAGCGACGCAGGACCGGCGACAGGTAAGCGTCGACGACGGTCGTGTCGCCGCGCGCGACCAGCTTCATCAGCGGGCTCACGCGGTGCGAGACGGAGACCTGCGCGAAGCCGATGCGCAGCGCCAGCTCTTCGAGCTGCAGCTCATGTTGCGGATATCGGTAGCCGTGCAGCAGCGCAATCGCGCACGTCCTGATGCCACGATCGAACGCGGCACGCAGCTCGCGCTCCGCGAGTTGCAGATCGGGAGAGCGCACGACCTCGCCGTGCGCTCCCATCCGTTCGTCGATCTCGACGACCTGCTCGTAGAGCATCGACGGCAGCTCGATGTGCCGCACGAACAGCTTCGGGCGATGCTGGTAGCCGATGCGCAGCGCATCCGCGAAACCGCGCGTGATCGCCAGCACGGTGCGATCGCCCTTGCGCTCGAGCAGGGCGTTGGTTGCGACCGTCGTGCCCATCCGCACGACTTCGATCGCGCCCGGCGGGATCGGCCCGGAGCCGACGCCGAGCAACTCGCGGATGCCGTGGACGGCCGCGTCGCGGTAGCGCCCCGGGTTCTCCGACAGCAGCTTCAGCGTGATCAGCGCACCGTCGGGCTTGCGCCCGACGATGTCGGTGAACGTGCCGCCGCGATCGATCCAGAACTGCCAGCGAGCGGGCACGACCTACCTGGACAGTCGCTTGGAGACTGCTTCGGCCTGCGCGAAGGCGCGCAGCACGTTCTCCCCCGCCAGGAGCCTCAGGTCGGCGTCGCTCCAGCCGCGGCGGATCAGCTCCGCGAACAGGTTCGGATACATCGACACGTCCGACAGGCCCTGCGGCCATTCGGTGTTGCCGTCGAAGTCGCCGCCGATACCGATGTGCTCGACGCCCGCCACGTCACGGATGTGCTCGATGTGGTCCGCCACCTTGCCGATCGAGGTCGCCGGCATCTCGAGCTTGCCGAGCACCTCCGCTTCGATCTTCGCGCGCTCCTCGGCGCTCTTGCCGATCGAGCGCTGCGTGATCTCCGCCATCGCCGGCACCTGGATCGCCGCGACGGCCGGATCGATGAACCCGGCGACGAACGTGACCATGACGACGCCGCCGTTGGCCTTGAGCCGCCGCAGGATGTCGTCCGGCACATTGCGCTTCACGTCGCAGATCGCGCGCGCCGAGGAATGCGAGAAGATCACCGGCGCCTGCGAGACGCGCAGCGCATCGTCCATCGTGCCGTCGGACGTGTGCGACAGGTCGACCAGCATGCCGAGCTTGTTCATCTCGAGCACGACCTGCTCGCCGAACGGCGACAGCCCGCCGTGCTCGGGCGGCTTCGCCTGCGAGTCCGCCCAGCTGAGGTTCACGTTGTGCGTCAGCGTCATGTAGCGCACGCCGAGGTCGTAGTAGGCGCGCAGCGCGCCGAGCGAGTCCTCGATCGCATGCCCGCCTTCCATGCCGAGGAGCGAAGCGACCTTGCCGGCCTTGTGCGCGGCGCGGATGTCGGCGACCGAGGTCGCAAACTGCAGCTTGTCCGGATAGAGCGCGATGATCCGCCGCGCGATGTCGATCTGCTCGAGCTGCGTGCGTGCGAAGCCGCTCTGCAGCTCGCCCGGCACGTACACGGACCAGAACTGCGCACCGACACCGCCCAGCTTGAGCCGCGCCAGATCCGTATCGCCCGGCGTCGGCTTGCGCAGGTCATAAGCCTTGACGTCGCCCGGCGCCGTCTTGCTCTCGCGAATCGCCCACGGCAGGTCGTTGTGGCCGTCGACGAGGATCGCCGACTGCAGGAGCTTGCGCGCATGCGCCAGCGCCTGATCGTCGGAGGCACGCGCCGTCGACATGCCCGCGATGACCATTCCCCCCAGCAATGCAAACCAGAAACGCTTGAGTGTCACAACCTCTCCTTCTCTGCACCAACCGCTAACTGCCAACCGCCAACCGCTCTATTTCGGCCTCTCCACACCCGGCACCAGCAACGAGTCGCCCACGTTGCCGGTCCTGCGTCCGTTCACCAGATCCTCCAGCCACTTCGTCAGCGCCACGTCGTCCACCTTCGCGGTGTAGAAATCCGGGCGGGTCAGGACCGTGTGCACGACGCCGGGCATCGTATAGGTGCGCAACGTCGGGATCGACTTGCGCAGGTCCGCGATGTTAGCGCTCAGGAGCGGTGCAAGCGATGTCACCTGGTTGCCGAGCTGCGCCAGGAAGAACAGCTGGGTGCGATCCTCGATGCTGTTGATCTGCGCCAGCTGCAGGTTCGGCACCGGAGCCGCGCGCGCATAGAAGTCCTCGAAGTTCGCGCTCTCGACGTCGAGATCGCGATACAGCGGGTCGTGCTTGAGCGCCCGGGTCGCACCCCACAGCTCGAGCTGCGGCGCGAGGCGCATGGTCCGATAGCCGCCGGCGCCATCGCCGAGCTGCACCACGTGCGCCTTCGTGTAATGCCGCGCGAGCTGCGCAGCGAAGATCGGCGACGGAATCGCGCCGGCGCTGCCGCCGCTCACGAAGACCTGCTTCGGGTCGGTGTACGTCTGCGTCACCCAGTCCATTACGCGCTGCGAGTTGGCGAGACCGCGGTACGCGACGCTCAGATGCTTGCCGTCGCTGGTCTCGTAGCGCACGGTGTCGACGCCCAGGTGGACGTCGGCCGAGCAATACGGCGCGAACACGATCGTGAACTCGCGCAATGGATTGGCGGGATTGCCGGCGTCGAGGATGCCGCCGACGCCCGGTCCTTTCAGCCACGGGCGATCGTTGTCGTCGACCGAGGGGTCGAAGGTGCGCTGCCCGTCCAGCCCGCAGTTGCTGCTGGTCCAGCACGCGCCGCCGCCCTCGAAGTAGAGAGCGATGCGGCGCGGATCGCCGGCGTGCACGTAGAACTCGTAAGGACTGGCGTCGGTCGCGCAGCCGGTGCCGTGTCCGCCCGCAATCGTTTTCCACCCTGCCGTATCTGCAGCGCTGACCGGCTCGTCGGCCTGGGCAACGCTTCCCCATGCGCTTGCACACAAGACCGCAGCGAGCCCCGCGAACGCGCGCATTGCTGAAGTTTTCGTCATGGTGCCTCCCCCGCTTTGGGCGAGCATTGTATGCGACTCCCCGCTGTGGGTCAGGCTTTAGCCTGACACGTCCTGACACCTTTCTACGCTTCAATGTCGGCCCGCGACGCAGTCGTGCGTCCTTGGAGCAGTACCCGACGCCATGGAGACCCTCATGAAACGCTACGCTCTCCTGCTTGCGCTCGCCGCCCTCGCGGCCTGCTCTCAGAAGAACGCACCGTCGCAGGCTCACAGCGAGCCCGTGGGGGAGCCGTCACAGGCCGCCGCCCTCGCAGGCAACGCGCCCGCCGCCGAGTACAAGCTCGACAAGGCGCACAGCAAGCTGCTCTTCCGCGTGAGCCACATGGGGTTCTCGCGCTACATGGCGCGCTTCCTCCGCCTCGACGCGCAGCTGCACTTCGATCCCCGCAACCTCGCGGCGACGCAACTGACGGCGACGGTCGATCCGCGCTCCATCGAGACCGACTACCCCGATCCCAAGTACGACTTCAACGCGGAGCTGCAGGGCGAGCACTGGCTGGACGCCGCGAAGTTCCCGGAAATCACCTTTCGCACGACGCGCGTCGAGGATCTCGGCAACCGGCAGATGCGCGTGCACGGCGAGCTGACCTTACGTGGCGTCACCCGGCCGCTCGTGCTCGATGCGACATACAACGGCGGCTATGCTGGCCACCCCTACGATCCGCAGGCGCGCGTGGGTTTCTCGGCACACGGCACGCTGCGCCGCTCGGAGTTCGGCATCTCGGGCGGCATCCCGCAGGCGGGCACCAATATCGGCGTCGGTGACAGCGTCGAGATCGTCATCGAGTCGGAGTTCAGCGGCCCGCCGGCGCCGCGGGCGGATGCGCCCGCCGCGCCTTCCGGCACCTGACATGCGTCCTATGCACCATTGCGGGCGCAACTCGCGCCCGGGACCGCTGTCGAAGCGGCAGGAAATTGCGGGCGATGTGTCGAATTGCGCGGATGCCGTGCGTCTTTAGGTCGATCGTTTCAACCTGTCCGGAGTGAGCATGTTCAAGGGAAGTTTCGTGGTCATGGCAGAGGCCATTGCAGTACGGTCGAGTGCAGCGACCCTGACGGTCGCTCCCTGGCAGCGCGTCGCCGACGCCTGGCGTGACGGCGGCGCGTCCGCCGCCACCGAGAGCTCGAGCGCGCGGGCGCGGCTCACGGTGATCCGCCCGTCGTTCTCACTGCACCAGGTGCAGTCCCTTCCTCCGAGGTGACGATCGGGTCACCAGATGTGCACCCGATCCTTCGGCTCGAGATAGAGCTTCTCGGCCGGCTGCACGCTGAACGCCGTATACCACGCGTCCATGTTCCGCTCCGGGAACGTGCCACGCGCGGTACGCGGCGAGTGCGGGTCCGTCAGCATCTGCGCGCGCAAGGCATCGTCGCGCGTCTTGCCGCGCCAGGCTTGAGCAAAAGATAGAAAGAAGCGCTGGTCGCCGCTGAAGCCGTCGATCGCCGGCGCTTCCTTGCCGTCGAGCGAGAGCTGGTACGCCGTATAGGCCATCTCGAGACCGCCGACGTCGCCGATGTTCTCGCCCATCGTCAGCTCGCCGTTGATGCAGGCACCTTCGAGCGGGCAGTAGGCCGCATATTGCGCGCCGAGCCGCCGGGTCGCCTCGACGAAGCGCGCGTTGGTGTCCTTCGACCACCAGTTGCGCACCTTGCCCGAGCCGTCGAACTCGCGGCCCTGGTCATCGAAGCCATGACCGATCTCGTGACCGATGATCGCGCCGATCGCGCCGTAGTTGACCGCCGCATCGGCGTTCGGATCGAAGAACGGCGGCTGCAGGATGCCCGCGGGGAAGGTGATCTGGTTCTTGAGCGAGTCATAGTACGCATCCACGGTCTGCGGAGTCATGAACCACTCGCCGCGATCGACGGGCTCGTGGATGCGCTTGACCCGGCGCTGCCAGTCGAACACGCGCGCGTTGCGCGAGTTCTCGAAATGCTTGCCGCGCTCGACGCTGAGCGCACTGTAGTCGCGCCACTTGTCCGGATACCCGATGCGCGGCTCGAAGGCGTCGAGCTTCTTCAGGGCTTCCGCGCGCGTCGGCTCGTCCATCCACGCGAGGGTCGCGAGCCGCTGCTTGAACGCCGCACGCAGGTTCGCCACGAGCTGGTCCATCTTGGCCTTGGTCTCGGGCGGAAAATGCTTGCGCACGTAGATCTGACCGAGTCCCTCGCCGACGGCTCCATCGACCAGCGTGAGGCCGCGCTTCCAGCGATCGCGCTGCTTCTCCACGCCGCGCAGCGCCTTCGAATTGAACTCGAACTGCGCAGCGTCGAACGCCTTCGGCAGATCGCTCGCGTACGAGTTGACGAAGTGGAAGGTCATGTACGACTTCCACGCCGCGAGCGGCTCGCTGTCGAGCAGCTTCGCGCCGTCGCGTATCGCAGTCGTCTCGTTGACGATGAAGTTCTGCGTGTCGCCGAGGCCGACGCCGGCGAGCACCAGCTGCCAGTCGACGTTCGGCACGAGCTTGCTGAGCCCTGCGAGGTCCATCGGATTGATGACTTCGCTCACCTTGCGCTGGCGCTCCGGCGCCCAGGCGACGGCGGCGATCCTGTTCTCGATGCCGATCACCTGCTTGGCGGAGCCGGCAGGATCCCTGGCGCCGAGCAGCTCGAAGATCTTCGTGACGTACGTCGAGTAGGCGGCGCGATAGGCGTCGAACTTCTCGCCTTTCTTCAGGTAGTAGTCGCGGTTCGGCATGCCCAGACCGGTCTGACCGACCCACACCGTGTAGCGGGTGGGATCGACCGTATCGGGGTTGATCGACAAGCCGAACGGCGCCTGGAAATCGACCGAGCCGACGAGCCGCATCAGGTCGGTCCGGTTCTTCATCGCGTCGATCTGCGCGAGGAAAGGCTGCAACGGCTCGAGTCCACGCGCTTCGATCGCAGCCTCGTCCATCCAGCCGGCGTACATGTCGGCGACCTTCTGCTCGACACTGCCTGCTGCCGGCCTGGTGGCCGCCAGCTCGTCGAGAATGGCGTGCAGATCCGCCTCGGTCTTCTCGAACACGACGGTACCGGTCCCGTAGCTGGCGCGGTCGGCCGGTATCGCAAAGCTGTCGAGCCACTTGCCGTTCACGTAGC
This sequence comes from Steroidobacteraceae bacterium, assembly GCA_035278165.1. Classification (GTDB taxonomy): domain Bacteria; phylum Pseudomonadota; class Gammaproteobacteria; order Steroidobacterales; family Steroidobacteraceae; genus Steroidobacter. The sequence goes on along the minus strand of DATEJG010000189.1, from coordinate 56,571 downwards.
GATAGAAGTCATCGCCTGGCTTGACGCTGGTGTCCATCTGCGCGAGATCGACGCCGAAGCTGCCATACGCGGCCTTCGGCGGCGGCGGAGCTGCAGGTGCGGGCGCCTGCTCCTTGCTGCACGCAGTCAGCAACACAATGCCGGTGAGACCGGCCAACGCGGCAACACGCATGAATGCACTCCCCCCGATCGCTGCGGGTCGGGCTTCAGCCCGACAGACTTTTTATCAGCTGCCTGGCGAACTCGGTGCCGATGCCCGCCTCCTCGTGCTTGAAGTACACGAAGACCTCGCTGCAGGCCGCGGTCTTGTCGCGAATCACCTGGGCCCAGCGCTCGATGTCGGCGGGCTGATAGCCCTCGTCGCGCAGCCGGAAGTATGCATAGCCGGCGGTGATTTCCACCGGGGTCGAGAAGTTTTCGCTATCTGCGATACACAGCGCCAGGCCCCTGGCCTGCAACCGGCTGAAGACGTCCGGCTCCATCCATGACTTGTGGCGAAACTCGAATGCGGCGCAGAGCCCTGCCGGGAGCATCTCCAGGAAGCCGTCCAGCACCTCCAGGCTCATGCGCAGGTACGGCGGCGTCTGGAACAGGATGGCGCCGAGCTTCGGCCCGAGCGTGCCGGCGACCTCCAGGAAGTATTTGACGTCGTCGGCGCAGTCGCGCAGCCGCTTCTGATGCGTGATCCGCTGCGGCGCCTTGAGCGTCAGCTTGTAGCGCTCCGGCACCTGCGCGCTCCAGCCTTCCAGGAGCTTCGCATTCGGCATCCGGTAGAACGTGTTGTTGATCTCGACGGTCGGGAACCGCTCCGCGTAGTACGGCAGCATTTTCGTCGTCGGCATCTTTTCCGGGTAGAAGCTGCCGCGCCACTCCGGATAGGCATAGCCCGACGTGCCGACCCATATTGCTTCGGGAGCGGCCACTTCAGCGGGTCTCGCTGCTGACCAGGCGCCGATACTGACCGAGGTGACGAATGGCGTGCTGCGGCTTGCCGAGCGATTCGTACAGCCGCGCGAGATTGTAGTGACCGTCCGCAAGGCCCGGATCCTCGCCTACCGCGGCCTGATAGGCCTCGAGCGCCGCGTGCGTGCGTCCGAGATCTTCCAGCAGCACGCCGAGGTTGAACAGCAACACGGAGTCCGCGCCGCACTGCTCGATCGCGCGACGATAGACGTCCTCGGCTTCGCGCTTGTTGCCGCCATCGTGCAGCAGGCGACCCCAGTTGATCCACGCAGCGACGTTCTGCGCATCGAGCTCGACTGTCTGCCGGTACGCTGCGACGGCGGCTTCGATGTCGCCGTTCTCTTCGAAGTCGAGCGCGTCGTCGAACCAGTCCTCGGCGCTGCGCGGCGGCTCGGCCGCTTCGCTGCTCGCGGGCCCGAACTCTTTCTCTACGACGCGCAGCACGCCGTCCTCGACGGTCACGTCCAGACCGAGCACGTACTGGCCGCTGTCGACCTGGTACTGGCTGTTGCCGTCGCGCACGACCACGCGATCGCCGACCGCGCAGATGCTCAGCCCCGAAAGCGGCATGGTCTGCGGCAGATGCTTGCGCAGATCTTCGAGCGAGCGGCGGATGCGCCGCCGCGAGACTTTCGCCTGGATGAGCGCGCGCGCCGCGCGCAGCACGATGAGGTCCTGGAACGAGAAACGATATTCGCGACGCGGCCCGCGCGTCGGCGTGACGAAGCCGACGTCGATGAGACCTCGAATGGTGCTGCGAGACAGCCGCAGGACTCGTTCGATGTCCCGCACGCTGTACGATTGCATCGGCAGGTCCGGCGAGCGTTACCGGGCCTTGGCCTTGCGGGCAGTCTTCGCAGGCTGCTCGACCCGCTTGGCCTCCTTGCGCGGACCGAGCTTCGCGGCGGACTCCTTCGCCGACTCGGTGCGCTCGAGGCTGGCGCGCAGCGCCTCCATCAGGTCGATCACCTTGCCGGTGCTCTCGGGTTGGATCTCAGCCACGGAAATCTCCTGTCCTTCCACTTTCTTCTGGATCTCGGCCTGGATGCGGCCGCGATGCTCGTCGCTGTACGCGGTCGGGTCGAACTTCGCCGACGTCTGCTGCTCGATGAGCTGCTTGGCCAGCTTCAGCTCCTGCGCCTTCACTTCGGTCTTCGGCACGTCGACCTCGGTCGACGGGCGCACGTCGGCGGCGAAATGCAGCTGCTGCATCGTCAGCACGTCGTTGATCGGCCGGATCAGCACGATGTACGCCTTGCCGCGCGTCGCCCAGCGGCCGACCGCCGCGAGCTTCGCCTCTTTCATCGCCTCGATCAGCAGCGCGTACGGCTTGTTCGCGCCCTTGTCCGGCGACAGGTAATAGGTCTTGTCGAAGTACACCGGGTCGATCGACTCGACCGGCACGAACTCCGAGATCTCCACCGAGTGCGAGCCCGCCTCCTCCAGCGCCTTGATCTCTTCCGGCGTGAACTGCACGTACTGGTCCTTGGCGAACTCGTAGCCCTTGACCGTTTCGTCGCGCTCGACGATCACCCCTTCCTTGATGCAGATGTACTGCTGCTTCAGACGTGAGCCGCAGGTCTTGTGCAGCATGTTGAAGGAGATCGCGTTCTGCGACTGGGTCGCGGTGAAGAGCTTGACCGGGATTGCGACCAGTCCGAACGAAACCGTGAGTGAGCCGATGGAGCGTGGTGCGGCCATGAGGATGCCTACTTTGTTCGCCCGTTACTTCCGAAAGCGTCTGCAAGGCTCTGTTTTGACGAGAGCGCATCATGCCACCGGTCGCCGGACTTTTCCAAGCGCGACAACACATTATTAATGGCGAAATCGGTCGGATCGGCCGCTTCCAGCTCTTCCCAGGTCAGGGGCATGGAGACGGTGGCGCCGGGCGAGCCGCAGGGGGAATACGCGACCCGCAGCGTCTTGCCCCGCACGTTCATGTTGTGATCGATGAAGATCTTGCCGGTGCGCTTGCCCGTGGCCCACTCCATGGTGATCTCCTTCGGGTGCTCCTTGAGCAGGTGCCGGCCGACCATCTCGGTGATCTGCCGCGCGCCGTCGAACGTCACGGTGCGGTCGATCGGCACGAACACGTGCAGGCCGGTCTTGCCCGAGGTCTTCACGACAGCGTCGAGCGACATCTGCTTCAGCAATGCACGCAACCAGAAGGCGACGCGGCGCCCGCCTTCGAAGCCCTTCTTGTTCAACTCCGGCTCGGCGCCCGCCGCTTCCTTGCCCGAATAGATATACGGGTCGATGTCGAACACCAGGTAGTCCGGGTAGTTCAGCACCGAGTTCTCCAGGGATTCCTCCGAGCTGTCGTAGTCGGTGTTCCTGTTCGCCGCGTCGGCTGCGACGTTCGCGCGCGAATGCCACACATGGAATTCCAGCGTCCCGCTCTGACCGAGCCACAACAGCGTCGGCAGATTGTTGGCGACGACGTACTGGTGCTTCTCGTCCTTGTGTCCGGAGTAGACGCTCACCATCTGCACGAAGTCGGGACGCGCCTGCTCCCAGTGCTTCTGATAGAAGCGCTCGCCGGTGATGCCCTCGGGCATGCGGATCATCGTCAACGGCCGGTCGCGCAGGTGCGGCAGCATGTAGCGTGACACCGACGCGAGGTAGCGCACCAGGTCGCGCTTGGTGAGCGCAGGCTGTTTCGACTCCGCATCCGCCGGCCAGTACACGCGGTCGAGATTCGTGAGCCGGAGCTTCGCGCCGCCGACGGCCAGGTCGATACGGTTCGACTTGTTCTCCAGCTGCTGCAGGACCTCCGCGACCTCGTTCGGCGGCGTCGCCAGCCGCGCCGGCCTGGCGCGCTTGGCTTTCGGCCCGCCCCTGATGCTGCGTGCCTCGATGTCATCGCGCACGCGCTGGAAGACCGGTGCGCGCAACATGCCGTCCGGCGTCCACTCGGCGAAGCTCACTTCGACGACAAGCTCGGGATCGAGCCAGGTCGTCGGCCGCTGCAGCGGCGGTTTCTCGACGAACGGCGGCGCCTTGCGCTCGAGCTTCGCAAAGCGCTTGCCCAGCTCCGCGATGACGCGGTCGTCCAGTCCGGAGCCGGCGTGTCCGGCGAACTGCAGCTTGCTGCCGCTCCAGTAGCCCAGCAGCAGCGAGCCCAATGCCTCGCGTGCGCCGTTCCCTTTGGTGTAGCCGCCAACCACGAACTCCGCAGTTTGCGTCGCCTTGATCTTCAGCCAGTTCTTCGTGCGCTTGCCGGGCTGATACGTGCTGTCCTTGCGCTTCGCGACGATGCCTTCGAAGCCGCTGTCGAGCGACGCGGCATACAGCTTCTCGGCATTGTCGGAAGTGTGGACCAGCTGCAGATGCGCGCTCGGCAGCAGACATTGCGACAGGTAGCGACGCCGGGCGACGTACGGCGCAGCACGCAGATTGACGCCGGCGAAGTGCAGCAGATCGAAGCACAGCATGATCACCGGCGCTTCGCGCTGCGCGACGGCAATCTCCGCCGGTGTCTTGAGCTCGCGCCGATTCTGCAGGGCGTTGAACGACGGTCGTCCGGTCGCGGCATCGAGCGCGACGATCTCGCCGTCGACGATCATCGAATCGACGGCCTGCGCAGCCAGGTCCGCGACGATCTCAGGAAAGGCAGTCGTCAGGTCGATCCCGCGCCGCGACTGCAGACGCACGGCGCCGTCCTGCACGAATGCGATCACGCGGTAGCCGTCGACCTTCGGCTCGTACAGCCATTGCGGATCGGAGGCCGCCGACTCGTCGCTCTGCGCCAGCATCGGTTCGAGCTTCTTCGGGATCGCTTCGGCCGGCCCGGCCGGCGCCAGCACGTCGGCCTCGAGTCGCGGCGCGCTGCTGCTCGCAAGCTCGTCGAGCGAGCGTCCCGACAGCACGGAGCGGCTGCGCGCGAGTATGTCGCTGCCGGTGGTCGTGAAGCGGTCCTTGTGCTTGAGCAGCAGCCATTGCTTGTCGCTCGACGTGCGCACCAGCGCAAACGAGCCCTTCAGCTTCTCGCCGCGCAGGAAGAAATTCAGCTTGCCCTGCGCCAGCTCGGCACGCACGCGCTGCTGCGCTTCCTCACGATCGCCGAACGAGTAGCGGCCGCCCTCGTCCGGCGAGTACACGCCGCAGTCCCAGACGATCACGTTGCCGGCGCCGTACTCCTTCGCGGGAATCACACCCTCGAACGATCCGTAGTCGAATGGATGGTCCTCGACCTCGACGGCGAGACGCTTGTCGCCGTACTCCAGCGAAGGTCCCTTCGGCACTGCCCAGGATTTGAGCACGCCATCGCATTCCAGCCGGAAGTCGTAGTGCAGGCGGCGCGCCGCGTGCTTCTGGATCACGAACAGCAGCGGCCCGCGGCGGCCGGTGGGCAGCTTCGGCGCAGGCTCCGGCGTACGGGTGAACGCCCGCTTCTCGGCGTAGCGGTCAAGAGGCTGTTTCATGGGCCGATTGTAGGCCAGAGTCAGGCTGAAGCCTGACCCACCGGAGCCAAGGCTCGAGTTGCCTGTGGGTCAGGCTTCAGCCTGACTGCTTCGCGGGCAACGTGAAGTAGAACGTCGCGCCCTGGTCCGGCCGCGATTCCGCCCACACGGTCCCGCCGTGCCGCGTGATCACCCGTTGCACGATGGCGAGCCCGATGCCGGTCCCGGGAAACTCGCGGTCGGGATGCAGCCGCTGGAACGCACCGAACAGCCGCGACGCATACGCTGGATCGAAGCCGGCGCCGTTGTCGCGCACGTAGTAGGTCGGCAGCGCGGTGTTCTGACACGGACCCACTTCGACGGCCGGCCGAGGGCGCCGCGCCGTGAACTTCCAGGCATTCTCGAGCAGGTTGGCCACGACGAGGCGCAGCAGCCGCGGGTCGGCGAATGCGCGCATGCCGGGCGCAATCGCCACCGGCACGGTGCGGCCGGGATTGGCCGCCGCGATTTCGCTGTTGACCGAGCTCACCAGCTGCGAGAGATCCAGGTCGAGCGGCTGCAGCTCGCTGCGGCCGACCTGCGCCAGCGACAACAGCGCGTCGATGAGCTGGGACATCCGGGCAGCGGCGCCGCGCACGCGATTGAGATACGACAAGCCTTCCGGATCGAGTTGCTGCGCATAGCGCTCGAGCAGCAGCTGACTGAAACTGTCGATACCCCGCAGCGGAGCGCGCAGGTCATGCGCGACGGAATAGTTGAACGCTTCGAGCTCGCGGTTTGCAGCCTCCAGCGCCGCCGTCCGTTGTTGCAGCGTCTGCTCCAGCCAGCGCTCGTTCTCGCGCAGGCGCACGTCGGTGGCGTGCTTGTGAAGCGCGATCTCGATCACGCAGCGCAAGTCGGGCGCCTTGAACGGTTTGACGAGGTAGGCGGAGGCGTCGGTCGTCGTCGCACGCTGTAATGTTTCGTCGTCGGCGTGCGCGGTCAGGAACACGACCGGTACGTCGTGCTCGTCGCGGATCGTCTCAGCGGCCATGATGCCGTCGACGTCGCCCGGCAGGCGCACGTCCATCAGGATCAGCTCCGGATGCAGGCGGCGCGCCAGCTCGATCGCCTCCTCGCCGCGGGCCGCGAGGCCCGCCACGGTATAGCCCAGCTCGTCCAGCGTCTCCGCCAGATCCAGAGCCAGGATGCGCTCATCCTCGACGATCATGATGCGCGCACCGGCTTGCGCCGCCATACCGCTCGACGCGGTCATCCGCACGGTTCCTCTGGGGGACTTGGCCGAGGAGTGAAGCACTTCTGCCGAGATGTGCGCAGTCAGGAACAGTAACTAGGCGCGCTGTGACGGCGGCGGCCCGGCAGGGGGTTCCCGCCCCTGCCCGGCGCAGTCAATGCCGCCCCGTCATTCCTTCTTGGAATCTTCGACGGCGTCGCGCGCCTCGTCCAGCGCGTCGTCCACCTTGTTCGCCGTGGACTCCTCACCGCCGTTCTTGATCGTGTCGACCGCCTCGTCGACCTCCTCGCCGGCGCGCTCCAACGGCCCCTGCTTCTCGCAGGCAGCCATGCCGATCGCAGCCGTTACCGCCAGCGCGGCCCATACCGGTTTCAGATTCATGTGCACCTCCCGAACGAACTCGCTCCCGGCGCAAACGTGCGCAGCGGCGCGGAAGTTCCCCTACGCAGGGAGTACTTGACGGGATTACTTGAGCCGCTCGGTGAAGCGCCACACGGCGATGAGCACGCCGAAGCCGAAGTACAGGCCGAGCAGCGCCACCAGCATCAGCAGCGCCATGGCGAAGGTGATCACGTTCTTGACCAGCAACGTCATGATCAGCACGACGATGCCGGTGAACGACAGCGAGATCGCCGCCGCAATCTTCAGCTTGCGCTTGTCCGCCACTGCAACACACCTTTCATCCACTCGATGAATGCGCCGATCATCTCCTGCCGCACCTCGGGGTCGCGCCGACCCGAAGCTGCCCGCACGTGAAACGAATGATCGGCTTCGCGCAGCAGTTTCAATGTAGCCCGTTTGCCCAGGCGCTGCACGACGGGCTCCAGCAGCTCGAGCGTCGCCAGCTCGTCGCGGGTACCCGACAGGAACAGCATCGGGATCTCGACCTGCGCAAGGTGCCCGGCGCGCTCCTGCGACGGCCGCCCGGCCGGATGCAGCGGAAATGCCAGGAATGCCAGGCCGTGAACGCCCGGAAGCGCTGCGAGCGCTTGCGCCTGCGAAGTCATCCGACCGCCGAACGAGCGGCCTCCGGCAAAGAGCGGCAGACCTGCCATGAGTCGCGCCGCCTCGTCGACCGCGGCGCGCACGGTTGCGTGACACAGCGCCGGCGCGTCGGGCCGGCGCGAGCCGCGCTCCATGTATGGAAACTGGTAGCGCAAAGTCGCAAACCCCTGCGCCGACAGGTCGTCGGCAACCGTCGCCATCGACGAATGCCGCATGCCTGCGCCGGCGCCGTGTGCAAACACGAAACAGGCGCGCGCATCGCCGGGGTCCTGCAGCAATCCCGAAACCGTGCACGCCTCGTCGACTTGGATCGTGACCGGCTGAGCGCGCGCGGCACTCATGACTTCGCCTGGCGCGCGCTCACAGCGCCGACTTCTCTCGCAAGGAACATGCCTGCTTCGCGCAGCGAGCTGCGGCCTTCGGGAATCCAGCGGTGGAACAGCTGCCAGACGTGCGGCACCGCGGGCCAGATCTCGAGCTCGACTTTCACGCCGGCGCGCTGTGCGCGTTCCGCGAGACGCCGCGAATCGTCGAGCAACGTCTCGTCTGCGCCGACGTGAATCAGCAGCGGCGGCAAGCCGCGCAGATCGGCATACAGAGGCGACGCGAGCGGTGCACGTCGATCGCCGTCCCCCACGTAGAACTGTGCCGCGCGGCCGAACGACTCGCTGGTGAACATCGCGCAACGCTCGCTGTTGTTGCGTGCGGACTCGCCCGTCGCAGCGAGATCGACGAACGGCGAAAACAGCGCGGCTGCGGCGGGCTGCGGAATGCCGCGCTCGCGCAGCGACAGCAACAACGCGACTGCGAGCCCACCGCCCGCGGAGTCACCTGCGACGACGAGTTGGTGTGGCGCATGATCCTGCAGCAAGCCGCGATACGCGGCGACGGCGTCCTCGATCCCGGCCGGGAACGGATGCTCCGGCGCGAGGCGATAGGCAGGCGCGAACGTCCTGAACCCGGCGAGCGCGAACGACGCGGTAACGGGTCGATGCGTCTGGGGCGTACACGCGAAGTAGCCGCCGCCATGCAGATAGAGCAACGTTGCGACCGTCGGCTCAGCATCGGCGACCATCCACTCGCCAGCAACGCCTCCCACGGTTCCTGCAGCCGCCTGCGTACCGCGCGGCGGTGGCCGCGTCGGCCCGTTCATGACTCTGCGTAGCGCCGGTGCGTCCGGCGCGCGCGCCAGGCGCGGCTTGAACCAGTGCCGCAACACGAAGCTCGTCGATCTCGCCTGCCAGCTCATGTCTTTCCCTGTGGGTCAGGCTTCAGCCCGACTTCCTTGCAAGCTCACCCAAGCGCCGCGGCGCGCCGCGCCAGACTCTCCGCCGGCCACACACTCTTGCTGCTGTAGTACTCCGGCACGGCGCGAGCGTGCGGCGGCAGCGCGACCCACGGCTGTTTCGACGAAGTGAAAATGTGAATATCCGGCGGCCAGCGATCGGGCTCGTCCAGCGTGCCGACGCGCACGAAGCGAATGACATCGCCGGCGCCGCCGTAGTTGCTCCACAGCGCGATCCGGCACGTGGGACAGCGGGCAATCTGCTGTCCCTTGCCGCTGTTGGAAGGCGTGTGGATCACTTCGGGCTGACCCTGCAGCAGCTCCACTCTGCCCGACTCGATCAGCGCGTTGAGCGCGAAGGCGGTACCGGTCTCGCGCTGGCACCAGCGGCAATGGCAGCAATGTACGAACATCGGCTCGCTGGTCATGCGATAGCGGACCGCCCGGCAGGTGCAGCCGCCTTCGAACCTGACATATGACATTCGACCCCCCCGGCCGGCGTACTGGTTCACACATTTTGCCGCACGCAGCTCTCCAGCTGCGAGCACTTCGGCCGATAGCAGGGTCGACGGCCCTCACTTTGTCGCGCCGTCGCCCAGGTCATGTCGAACCCACGCAGCGCAATCTACAGTCGCACAGCAGGGGCAGCAGTGTGGCTGCTGGCCGCTGCCGTGGCGTTGCTCATGCCGGCGCGGCCCGCCCAGGCCCTGGATCCGCAGCTCGCGGTCAGCCAGTACGTATTCGACAACTGGCAGATCCAGCACGGCCTGCCGCAGAACACGGTCGAAGCGCTCGCGCGCACGCCGGACGGTTATCTCTGGCTGGGCACTCACGAAGGGCTCGTGCGCTTCGACGGCGTGCGTTTCGCTACGTTCGATCGCGACAACACTCCGCAGCTGCGCTCGCGCGTCATTACCCGACTGCACGTCGACCGACGCGGCCGCCTGTGGGTCGGTACGCGGATCGGCGTGATGACGCTGGCAGGCCGGCAGTTCCAGGCGAACGAAGTGCCCGGGCTGCGCGACGGCTACATCCGCGCCATTGCCTCGGGCAACGACGGCCGTGTCTGGATCGGCACGGATCAGGGACTGTTCGAAATCGATGGCGGCAGCGTGCGCAGCTACGGCCGCGAGGACGGGCTGGAGGACGTCGCCATCCGCGAGGTGCTGATCGGCCGCAACGGCAGCGTCTGGGCAGCCTCGAACGTCGGGGGCTTGTATCGCCGCACGGCTCAGCGCTTCGAGAAGATCGTCGTCGCAGCGGATGCCGGCAGCAACGTAGTCCGCGCCATGTTCGAGGACGAGGATGGCGCGCTCTGGATAGGCACCGAGGACGGCCGGCTGTTCCGCGGGCGCGACGGCAAGTTCGAGCCGTTCGCCGCCGCGCAGAATCTCGGCGCCGCGGTGAGCACGATGCTGCGCGACCGCGACGGCAATCTGTGGATCGCGACCGCCGGCGCCGGCGTACTGCGCCTCGGCCCGAACGCTTCGAGCTGGTTCGACATGCGCGAGCGGACCAGCAACGACGTGCGGGCGCTGCTCGAAGATCCCGAAGGGAGCCTGTGGCTCGGCACGTTCAACGCCGGCCTCGAGCGACTGCACAACGGCAAGTTCATTCCGTACGGTCCGACCGAGGGCTTGCCGGGCAATCTCGCCTGGACAGTTGCGCCCTCGCGCGACGGGAGCCTCTGGTTCGGCACCGATGCCGGCCTGTCGCGCTACACGCGCGGCAAGTTCGAGTATCTCGCGCCGCAACTCGGCTTGAAGGATGTGCGCGTCCGCGCGGTGCTCGAAGACAGCTCCGGTGCGCTCTGGTTCGGCACGCAAGGCCGCGGCGCCTACCGCCTGCAAGCGGGCAAGCTCGCCCGCTTCAGCACGGCCGAAGGCCTCGGCGGCGATGCGGTGAAAGCGATCACGCAGGATCACCTCGGACGCATCTGGCTCGGAACGAATCTCGGCGTCGACCTGGTCGAAGGCGGACGCATCGTGCCGGCTCCCGCTGCGCTGCGCGACGCCGGCACGTTCATGACGAGCCTGCTGCTCGAAGATCGACGCCGGCGCATGTGGATCGCGACCGACGAGGTTGGCCTGCTGATGCTCGACGAAGGCGGCGGCCTGCATCGCTACGGTGTTGCGGACGGGCTGCCCAGCTCGCGCATCGTGTCGATCCACGAGGACGAGAGCGGCGCGCTCTGGTTCGGCACGCTGGAAGGCCTGGTCTACCGTCGCGATGACCGCTTCGTGTCGCTCGCGCAGGCCGCGCCCGCGCTGCGCGAGAACATCCTGCAAGTCGTCGAAGATGCGCGCGGCTCGTTGTGGCTGGCGACCAATCGCGGTCTGTTCGCAGTCGCGCGCAGAGAGCTCGAGGCCCTGGTCGCGCGCCCTGGCTCCCTCACCCCGCACATCCGCGCATACCAGATGGCTGACGGCCTGCGTGCGAGCGAGTTCAGCGGCGGTAACACGCGCGGCGGATTCCGCGACGCCGACGGCACGCTGTGGCTGCCGAGCATCCGCGGCGTCGTGCGCATCGATCCGACCCGCATTCATGCCAACGAGTTGCCGCCGCCGGTCGTAGTCGAGAGCGTCGTCGCCAACGGCAAGCCGCTCGAGCTGACAACCGAGCTGCGCGCGCCGCCCGGCAGCACCAACTGGGAATTCCACTACGCCGCGCTCAGCATGCTGGCGCCGGAGCGCGTCCACTTCCGCTACAAGCTGGAAGGCTACGAGACGGAGTGGATCGATGCGAACACGCGCCGCACCGCGTACTACACGCGCCTGCCGCCCGGCGAGTACGTGTTCCGCGTCATCGCGAGCAACGACGACGGCGCCTGGAACGAGATCGGCGCCGCGCAGAGCTTCGTGCTGCTGCCGCACTTCTTCGAAACGACCTGGTTCAAGGCTGTCTGCGTCGGCGCGGTGCTGCTGATCGGTTTCCTGCTGTGGCGGTTGCGCGAAGCGCAGCTGCAGCGCCGCTCGCGCGAGCTGAAGGTTCTGGTCGCCGAGCGCACCCAGGACCTGGCGCATGCCAAGGAAGCGGCGGAAGCCGCCACGCGCGCCAAGTCGCAGTTCCTCGCGAACATGAGTCACGAGATCCGCACGCCGATGAACGGCGTGATCGGCATGACCGGGCTGGTGCTCGAGACGAAGCTGGATCCGCAGCAGCGCGAGTATGTCGAGACGATCCGCGACAGCGCGTCCGCGCTCCTGCGCATCATCAACGACATCCTCGATTTCTCGAAGGTCGAGGCCGGCAAGCTCGACGTCGAGCGCGCGCCGCTCGACCTGCGCGCGCTCGTCCAGGACGTGGTGCGACTGCTGAGCGTGCCCGCGCAGGCCAAGGGGTTGCCGGTGCGCGCCGCGATCGATCCCCGGCTGCCGGCGCACATCGTCGGCGACGCGGCTCGCATCCGGCAGATCCTGGTCAACCTCGGCGGCAATGCCGTGAAGTTCACCGAGCGCGGCGAGATCACGATCGACGTCGGCGTGCTCAGCCGGGTCGACGCGGACCTGACAGTGCGCGTCGCGGTGTGCGACTCCGGCATCGGCATCAAGCCCGAGCGGCGCGCCGTGCTGTTCGACACGTTCACGCAGGTGGATGCCTCGACTACGCGCCGCTACGGCGGCACCGGCCTGGGGCTGTCGATCGTCAAGCGACTCGCGGAATTGATGGGCGGCACCGTGGGCGTCGAGAGCATCCCGGGCATGGGCTCGACGTTCTGGTTCACGATCGCGACGACCGCCGCGGATGCTGCGTTCCGCGACTTCTCGCCTGGTGAGACCGGAGCAGTCGCGACCGATCGCGCTGTCGTGCAGGAGCGCCCACGACCGACCGTCGCCGCAGCACCTTCGCCTGCGCCTGCGCCTGCGCCGGTGGCGGCGACATCAGGTCGTCGCCGGCGCATTCTGCTGGCCGAAGACAACGTCGTGAATCAGAAGGTCGCCACGCGCGTACTGGAACGGGAAGGCTTCCTCGTCGACGTCGCCGTCGACGGACGCGAGGCGGTCGACGCCTGGCGGCGCGGCACGTATGACCTGATCCTGATGGATTGCCAGATGCCGCAGCTCGACGGCTACGAGGCGACGCGCGAGATCCGCCGCGAAGAGCGCGAGATGGGCGCCGTCAGCCGCACTCCGATCATCGCGCTCACCGCACACGCGATGAAAGGCGCCGACGAGGACTGCCGCCGCGCGGGCATGGACGACTACCTGACCAAGCCGCTCGACCGGGCGCAGCTGATGAAGCTCTTGCGCACGTACTTGCCCGGGCTGGATGCCGAGCCGCGAAGTCAGGCTAAAGCCTGACCCACTCAACTGCGCTCACTGCGCGATCCTGGTCAACTGCTCGAGCGCCTTGCGCTTCGCCTCGGGCGAGTGGCCCTCGTAATAGCGATCGATGAGGCGGCGTGCGATCTCGATCTTGATCGTGCGCGCCGCCGGCGGCAGCTCGATGTCGCTCTGGTCGAACGCCAGCACGACCTTGAAGAGATGCTCGAGCTGCGGCTCCGGCACCGCGCGGTCGCCATCGAGCACGGCGCCGATGCTGCGAAAGATGCGCGACGCGTACGTCGTCGCGATGTTCTGCGCGATCGAGCGCTGCCGCGCGTCCTTGCCGGACATCAAGTCATCCAGCAATCCCAGGCCCTGCTCCAGCTCGGCGAGCCCGGCCGCCGAGCCGTACGCCGCCTCTGCCCGCGCCAGGTGCTCGCGCGCCGCCAGCAGCTCACGTGGCTCCGTCATGACGCGGCACGCCGGCGGCGCATACGCAGCCACGCCCAGACGATCGCCGCGAGCAGCACCACGACGCCGCCCACCAGCGTGAAGAAGTTGCGCTTCGGGTTGGTGATCACGAAGCGATCGTGGCGCGAGTAGAAGCCGTTGAAGTCAGCGAGCGCCCCGGGAAGCGACTGCACGTCCGCCTTTGCAAGCGGCAGCGCGCGCTCGTTCGGGTGATACTGCGAGCCGCTCGGGAACAGCTCGCCCTGCGCGTCGAGCTCGATGTGCGCACCCAAGACGTGGCTCACCGGCCGATCGGCGACGAACGCCGCCAGTCGCGCGGCGCTGGCGCGGTACGCCGCGAGGTCATCGACCATCAAGCGACCCGGCAACAGAAAGTCGCCGGTGAACAGCAATGCCGTGCGGTCGTCATAGAAGATGAGATGCGCGGGCTGGTGGCCGGGCGCGGCGATCACGTCGACCGTGCGCTCGCCGAGATCGATGCGCGCGGCCCCTTCCGGCCATTGCGGCAGGGAGAGCGCCGTCTGCAAGTCCGGCACTTCAGCTGGCACGACCTTCACGCCCGGCAGCGTTGCGAACTGCGCGTCGCCGGCGCGGTGATCGCGATGTCCGTGCGTGTGCAGGATCAGCAGCGGCAGCTTCGCGCCGTTCTTCTCCGGCAACAGGTCCATCACGGTTTTTGCGAGCGGCATCTGCGCCGCGTCCTCCACGGCGCCGGTGTCGATCAGCAGGGCCTCGTCGGCGCCAATGAGCAGGTAGAGCAGCGGCGCCTCGAAGCTCGAGCACAGACTCTGGCGCAGAATGAGCGTCTGCGGCTCATAGCGGTCCACCTGCAGCGGCTCGTGCAGCGCCTTGCCGCAGTCCTCCGCGCCTTCGTTCCAGTGGATATCGAGCGATCCGGCGACAGGTTCGCCCCACGCGCGCGCGGCCAGCAGCAGCGTTCCGACGACAAGCTTGTTCTTCACATTCATCTCTTCCGATCGATCGTTCGCCAGGCAACTACCGCGCTGAGGGCGGCGAGCACGGCCGCAATCAGCGAAGCAACTCTGAAGCTGCTGACGAAGGATTCATGCAGCGCGCGCAGCAGGACCTGCTGCTCGCCACGATCGACGTTCTTCGGCACTGCTGCTTCGGCCAGCTTCGGTACTTCGGCCTGCAGTGCCAATCTTACTTCCGCGCGCGGTTGCAAACGATCGAGCCTTGCGTCGAGCGCGCGCGCGAATACGCCGACCGCGATCGCGCCCAGCAGGGCGACCGCCAGCATGCCTGCCACCCGCGCGACCGCGTTGTTGATTCCCGATGCCACGCCGGCGTAGCGCTCCTCGGCGCCCCGCATGACGGTCGTCGTCAACGGCGCGACGGTGATGGCCATGCCGAAGCCGAACAGCACCATCGGCGGAAAGAACGTCGTCCAGTAAGGACCGCCGATGCCCGGCACCGCAAGGAGCACGAATCCGAGTGCGGTGACCAGCGGCCCGACGATCAGCAGCCGTCGTGCCCCGTAGCGCCCGATCAGTCCGCCGGACCAGCGCGACAGCGAGCCCATGATGAGACTGAACGGCAGGAACGCGGCGCCCGCCGCCGTCGCCGAGTACCCCTGGATGCGAATCAGGTTGAACGGCACGAAGAACATCGCTCCGCCGAGCGCGAAGTAGACGAACAAGGTGATGAGATTCGCGCCGCTGAAGCCCGGATCGCGGAACAGCTGCAAGGGCATCATCGGTGCCGGGCACCGACCCTCGTACCACACGAATGCAGCGAGCACCGCGCCGCCGACGAGCACGGCGGCAAGCACGAGCGGATCGACCCACCCCGCCTCGGAGGCAAGCGTCAGCCCATACGTCACGCCGCCAAGCCCGGCGACTGCGAGTCCGCCGCCGCGCCAGTCGACGCCCGCGCTCGCGGTGTTGCGGCTTTCCGGCATGTGCCAGATGGCGAGCGCCACCGCGAGCGCCGCAACCGGAACGTTGATGAAGAAGATCGCGCGCCACGACCACGCATCGGTGAGCCAGCCGCCAAGCACGGGCCCGAGCGCTGTCGTGAGCGCCGAGGCGCCAGCCCAGGTACCGATCGCGCGTCCACGCTCGTTCGCCGGAAACGCCGCGCTGATGATCGCGAGACTGTTCGGCACGAGCAGCGCCGCTCCAGCTCCTTGCAGTGCTCGCGCACCGATCAGCGCTGCAGCGTTCGGCGCAAAGCCGCACGCCACGGAGGCGACGGTGAACACGATTACGCCGATGATGAAAGCGCGGCGGCGGCCGAAGCGGTCGCCGGCTGCACCGCCGATCAGGATCAGCGCGCCGAGCAACAGCATGTAAGCGTTGACGATCCACTGCGCCTGGCTGACAGGCGCCGCGAGATCGGCTTGCATCGCCGGCAGTGCGACGCTGACGACGGAGCCGTCGATGAACGCCATGCTCGACCCGAGGATCGTCGCCGCCAGCACCCACGGCCTGGAGCGCCTGGCGCAGTTGCCCTCCTCCGCGTCGATCCCGCGGTCGCGGACGGACGCGGCGCTGGTCACTACACCTCCGCCTGGCTTCGCGTCTCGACGGCGACGCGCCCCGCGTGTGTATAGATGTTGAAGCCGGATGCGCGCAGGAACCCGACCAGCGTGATCCCGGCACGCTCGGCAAGCTCGACCGCCAGGCTCGAAGGCGCGCCGATCGCAGCGATGACGGGGACTCCTGCAACCGCCGCCTTCTGCACCAGCTCGAACCCGGCACGGCCGCTCAACGCGACGACGCAACGATCCATGTCCGGTCCGCCGGCGAGCGCGGCGGCGCCGACGAGCTTGTCGAAGGCATTGTGACGGCCCACGTCTTCATAGAGAGCAACGAGCTCGCCGTCGAAAGTGAAGGCGGCGACCGCGTGCAGGCCGCCGGTGCGGTCGAACACCGACTGCGCAGAGCGCAATCGCGCTGGAATCTGCTGCAGGGCATCCCCGGCAACCGCCGAGCCGTTCAGCGCGAGCGGCTCCGGAATCGACGCAAACACGGATTCGAGCGAAGTCTTGCCGCACAAGCCGCAGCTCGAAGTCGCGACGAAGTTGCGCGCGACGCCGGCCACGCGCGGTGCGCATTCCTCGGTCAGCTCGACCCGGATCAGGTTGGACTGCGTGAGACACGGCCGCACGGCGAGCACCTCACGCGGCTCGCCGACGATGCGCTCCGCCATCAGGAACCCGACGGCAAGCTCGGCGTCCGCGCCCGGTGTCCGCATCGTCACCGTCACCCGGTATTCGGCGCCAGCGATCACGGCGCGGATTTCCAGCGGTTCCTCCACTGCGATCGTGTCGTCGACGCGGGCGGCGCCGCCGGCGGTGACCCGTTCGATGGTGTGGGACAGCGTGGCGATGGTCGGCATGGAGCCAGTCTACGCCTCGCGGATTGCGACCAGTTAGCTGGGGTTCAGCCGCGGCGGCGCAGAATCCGCCGACGTCACGTCCGGCAACTTGCAAGAAGGGAGATGCCGCCATGCGGATTCACATGGGGATTCACTCGCTCCTGGGGATCATGCTGCTCGCACTCGTCGCGGGCTGCGCCAGCCACGGCAAGATGTACTCGCGCAACGACGCCGGCCGACCCTGGACCGTTCAGGAAGCGACGGTCGTTCAGGTGACCGAAGCGACGATCGAAGGTCGCGAGCAGGGCCAGATCGGCACCATCGGCGGCGGCTTCATCGGCCACGCGGTGGGCCACTCGATCGGTCATGGCGCCGGTTCCAGCATCGCCGGCGCGGTCGGCGCGGTGGCCGGTGCGATCGCCGGGCAGAAGGCCGAGAAGGTCGCGACGCAGAAGCGCGCCTGGGAGATCCTGGTCGAGCTGCAGCAGGGCGCGGAAACCCTGGCCATCGTGCAACCGGCGGACGAGAGCTTCAGCACCGGCGAGAAGGTTCGCGTCTACACGCGCTCCGACGGCGCCGCTCGCGTCGCCAAGCTCTAGAACGAACTCATCCGTCGGGCTGCAGGTCGGGCTTCAGCCCGACACCACTCGCCAGCTACGGCTGTGCTGAGGTCGCCATACTCGCGCTCCACGCGTTTGTGTGACGCATTCATGGGCGAAACGTGGACTTTAGTCCAATGCCGGCGGGCGCCATGCGCGGCATGATCGATTCATGTCGGGGACGCGCAGATGCAGCAGGAGGCAGCAATGAAGAGTGGCGCCACGGCCGTACTGACCGCACGCGAGTTGCAGGTCGCGGTCCTGATCACGCAAGGCTTCAAGAGCAAGGCTATCGGCAGCCGTTTGAACATCGCGCCCGCGACGGTCGATGCGCATCGCGCGCGCATTTACTCCAAGCTCGGCGTGAGCAAGCGCTCGGCGCTTGCCGCCAGTATCGCCGGCACCGTCGCCCTTCACCGGCAGCGGCGGTCTATCGCGAGCTCGCGCGCACCAGCGGAATCTGCACCTGGCTAGCGACGACCTGGTGGTGCTCGACGTGCAGCGGACGCTGCAGCAGGTACTTGTCGTCGTCCGGGTAGTAGCGCGCCAGCTCCGGCTGCTCTCCTGCGAACGCGCGGATCGCCTCCATCGAAGTCCACCAGCTGAGCGTCGTCACTTCCGTCTCGCCGTTGCCCAGCTCGCGCACCAGCATCTGGAATCCCAGATTGCCGGGCGTCTGCCCGTAGTCCTCCAGTCCCGTACCGGCGATGTACTCGACGTACTCCTTTTCATGGGCGGTGCGGATGCGACCGGTCCACTTGCGGAGGATCACCGTGCTCATGCTCATCGAAGGTCACCCCGCGCCGTTGCCAGCCCGGAGTGTGCGAGCGGCCCGCCGAGGTGACAAGCCGGCGCTTTGTAGAATTTCGCCAGTGGAGCAGCTCCCTGGCGATTCATCCGATGCCGCATTGAGCGCGGCGAGCCGCTCATCGACGATGCTGCCAGCACGCTGGAGGGCACCTGATGAAGAACGCCGCACAACTCGCCGCGCCCCACGAAGGTATCTGCGTCGCCGTCGAGACCCGCACGAGCGGATTCTGTCTGGTCACCTATACGTGCCGCGCCTCGCGCAGCCTCGAAGCGCTCCATGCCGCCGGTTGCATCACCGACGGTGCGTTGGCGATGTTTTCGACACCGACGCGGGTCTATGTCGCGGAATTCGGCATCTGCCACCGGTCCCGCGTCTATCCGCGCGGCTGGACGGTCACCTGGGAGACCAGCCTGGAGAAAGCACGAACCATGCCGGGCGTACGGGCTGCGCTGCGCACTGCTCCGGAAGAAGAAGTGTCATGGCACGAGCGCGCCGCGAAGCGCATCGCGGCCGAGATGAAGGCCACCGCCATCGCGCGTCGCCGCCGGACCGTCGGCCGCTTCCGTCGCGAGGTGGCCTGGACCACCGTCGACGGAATCCTGATCGTGCCGAACTGGCAGCAGATCCAGGCACGCCCCGCCGGGAGTTGAACCGTTCGAGCGCGACGCGGCACGTACCAGCCGCGTCGATCCTCGCTCGCCCGGCCGCAGGGACGACGGTCCAGGCTCCCCCTGGGCCACGGCCGGCGAGCATCCCGCGTCGTTTCACACGAGAGTCACGTGCACGTCGCCCACATTATCTATGTGGCCGTGCAGGACATCATTGCGACCCACCGCTCGCGGGCGCTGCGGCGTACCGGTGAAAATCAGATCGCCCGGCTCGATACGGTCGAACTGCGAGATGCGCGCAATGATCTCCGCGCTGTCCCACAGCTGATCGGCGAGGTTGCCCGCCGCCGCGCGCTCGCCATTGACGGCGAGCCAGATGCTTCCTGTCGCAGGATGACCGCTGCGTGACGCGGGCACCATGACGGAAACCGGCGCCGCGCCGGAGAAGCTCTTGCTGAGATCCCATGACTCCCGGCGCTCGATACAGGCGTCGAGCACGTCGCGTCGAATCATGTCCAGGCCGACGCAGTAGCCGAAGACATGGCTCAGGGCGGCGTCGCGCGACACGTCCGCGCCGCCGCGCCCGATCGCGATCACGAGCTCGACTTCGGGCTCCAGCTGCTGCGTGGCCGGCGGATATCGCACATCGCCGCCGCCCGCGACCACCGAGTCCGCCGGCTTGAGAGAGATCCGCGGCACGCTCGGGGTCGCGCTGCTGCCCGCCCGCACGGACCCGGCATGCGTGCGGTAATTACGCCCGACGGTATAGATGCGCCGGACCGGGAACAGCCCGCCGCCTGCGACCGGAATCGTCGCGAGCTGCGCGGGCGGGACCACGAGCTCACGCTGTGTATTGACATTCATGCGCAGCGCGCCTCGGCGATTGCGACGGCGTTGGGTCTTACCGTATCGGTCGAATCCCACGCAAGTCGCCGCGGTCGTTTGCCGGGAAAAGTGAAAGAAACTCCATTGTTTCTGAAATTGATAGCCGCGGGGCGCATCCTCTATTCTGGCAGTCGGAGGCGCGGCTGCGGGTCGTGACCAGGGATCAGTTCAGCCGGTCAGCTCCTGAATTGAATGCAACGTCGAACGAAAACAGTGCGAATGGAACGTCCATCGAGCGGAAGCGAGCGGCTGCGGGCCGTCGCGACATCTGCGTGCCTCGGCAGCTTCGTGCTCGCGCTCCTCTGCGTGCTCGCGCCGCAGACGGGCCGCGCGGCGGATGAGGATTCAACGACGTCCGTCTATCTCGAATTCGATCCGAAGACCGGTGACTTCAAGACCGTTCACGACAACGATCGCAGCAAGCAGCGCGCCGAGAATCAAGCCGACGATCGCAGCCTGCTCCATCCGATCGCGCCCGATGCAGCTGCCGGCTCGGCGAGCGCTGCGACAGCGGCCGCACCCGCTGCTCACGCGAGCGCGCAATCCGGAGCAGACAGCGCTGGTGCGTCGACGCCGCTCGTCGTCGGTGCTGTCGCTGCAGTCGCCGTGCTTCTCGGCATTGCGCTGGCCTGGTTTCGTCGCAGCGAACGCAAGGCTCATTAGCCGTGGCGCGTCTCGTTGATGGATCCGACCGGTGGCCGGTAGTGGGTCGCTGACTCACGCTCACCGCCAAGAGGCACAGATGCCGCCCGAGAAGCCTTACGTCGATATTCCTGGCACGACGGTGTTCGACGCCGATCAGTCGCGCAAGGGCTATCACCTGAACATGTTCTGCATGTCGCTGATGAAGCCCGCGAACCGCGAGCGCTTCAAGGCGAACGAGCGCGCGTACCTCGACGACTGGCCGATGAGCGAGGAGCAGAAGCAGGCGGTGCTGGCGCGCAACTACAACCGCATGATCGAGCTCGGCGGCAACATCTACTTCCTGTCGAAGATCTTCGCGACCGACGGCAAGAGCTTCCAGTACGCCGCGGCGCTGATGACCGGGATGAGCCAGGAGGAGTACGCGCAGATGATGCGCAACGGCGGCCGCCCCGCCGGCCTGGCCGCGCGCGAGGAGGAAAAGGGTGGCTAGGATCAGCGCGGGGATCGCGACCTCGCACGTGCCCGCCATGGGCGCGGCGATCGACCTGGGCAAGACGCAGGATGCCTACTGGGCGCCGTGCTTCCAGGGCTACGAGTTCTCGAAACGCTGGATCGCGCAGAACCGCCCGGACGTGGTGTTCCTGGTGTTCAACGATCACGCCACGGCCTTCGGCCTCGACATCATCCCGACCTTCGCGATCGGCTGCGGCGAGCGCTTCATGCCGGCCGACGAGGGCTGGGGCGCGCGCCCGGTGCCGGTCGTGCACGGCCATCCGGAGCTGGCGTGCCACATCGCGCAGCACGTCATCCAGGCGGACTTCGACCTGACGCTGGTCAACAAGATGGACGTCGACCACGGCCTCACCGTGCCGCTGTCGCTGATGTTCGGCCAGCCGGACGCGTGGCCGTGCCGGGTCATTCCGTTTGCGGTGAACGTAGTGCAATATCCACCGCCCTCCGGCATGCGCTGTTATCGGCTCGGCCAGGCGATCCGCGCGGCCGTGAGCTCGTTCCCGGCGGACCTCAACGTGCAGGTCTGGGGCACCGGCGGCATGAGCCACCAGCTGCAAGGTCCGCGGGCGGGGCTGATCAACCGGGAGTTCGACAATCGCTTCCTCGACCAGCTCGTCACGGCGCCGGAAGAGCTCGCGCGGGTGCCGCACGTCGACTACGTGCGCAACGCGGGCTCCGAGGGCATCGAGCTGGTCATGTGGCTGATCATGCGCGGCGCGCTCGAGCAGGTTCGCCAAGTGCATCGCTTCTATCACGTGCCGGCGTCGAACACTGCCGTCGGCCATCTCATCCTGGAGAACCCGGGTGGACACCCAGAGCGCGCTGCGCCGGATTCATGAGCTGCGAGCCAACCTGGGGCGGGTGGTCAAGGGACACGAAACCAGCATCGACCTCCTCGTCATCGCGCTGCTCGCGCGCGGCCACGTGCTGCTCGAGTCCGTTCCCGGCGAAGGCAAGACGCTGCTGGCCACGGCGCTGGCCGCATCGATCGAGGGCATGACCTCCGGCCGGGTGTCGGGACAGCCGACGCTCAAGCCGTCGGACCTGCTCGGCGCCGAGATCGTCGGCAGCGGCGACGCCGGCTTCCAGCTGATCAAGGGACCGATCTTCAACAACATCGTGCTGTTCGACGAGCTGAACCGCACCGACCCGCGCACCCAGTCCGCGCTGCTGGAAGCGATGCAGGAGCGGCGGGTGACGATCGGCGACACCTCGCACCCGCTGCCCCTGCCCTTTCACGTCATCGCGACCCAGAACCCGCTGTCGCACGAGGGCACGTGGGAGCTGGATGCCGCCGCCAAGCAGCGCTTCCTGATCAAGATCGAATGGACGTTCTCCGGCCGCGACGTGGAGTTCCTGATTGCGCGCGAGTCGCGCAGCTTCCTGCAGGAGAACATCGCGCGGATCCGCCCGGTGATCAGCCGCGAGGAGCTGATGGCGATCCAGGACCTGGTGCGCGACCAGGTGACCCTGTCCGACGCGATGGTGCACCTGATGAACTCGATCACCGTCGCCACGCGTCGCAGCGATCCTTCGTACCCGGCCGCCGCGTTCGAGCGTGCCGGCCTCGGCGCCGAAGTGCTCAGCAGATCGGGCGGCGCCAGCTCGCGCACCACGGCGTTCTGGCCGCCGCTGCTGCGCGCCCATGCATTCTTCCACGATCGCCTGTCGGTCGTGCCCTACGACATCTTCGCGACGGCCTCCGCGATGCTCAATCACCGGCTGGAGACGAGCTATCCGACGGACATCAACAAGGTGATCCACACCGTCCTGGCCGAACGCGGCTATGCCTACGAATTCAGCGCCTGACAACCCGCGCTCGCTGGTTGCCCCGGAGGTGCTGCACGCGCTCGGCGTGCTCGTTCCCCTGCACTTCGAGCCGCTCAGGGTCATGCCCGGGCGCCATCCGCTCGGCCGCACCGGCGACGGGATGCGCCTGCTGCGAACCCGCGACTACATCCCGGGCGAGGACAATCCCCGCGACATCGACAAGTTCAGCCCGCCGCACGCACGGCAGGTGTTCGAGTGGGAGAACGAAGCGCAGGCGGCGATCGTGCTGCTCGCTGACGACTCCGCGTCGATGTCGATACCCGTCAAGAGTGCCGTGCGCAACGTCTGCATCCTGCAGCTGACGTATTCCCTGTGGCGCGCCGGTGATGTCGTCAGCCTGCTCATGTTCGACGACCGGCTGCGCTCGGAGATTCGCTGCGCGAATCTGCGGACGCAGATGGCGGAATGCACGCAAGCGCTGCGCGCGGCGCGCAGCGAGCGTCCCACGGCGCTGTTCGATACGCTGACGCAGTTCTCGCGCAACCAGCGGCGTCGCTGCGACCTGCTGTTCGTCGTCTCCGATTTCATCGGCACTGCGGACGAGGATCCAGCCGCGGACGTCGAGCGCTGGCGCGAGCTGACGCGGCGCTATCAGCGCAAGCTGGTTCCCATCGTGGTGTCGTGTGCGGTCTCGGATCAGGCCGACGGCGTCGCGAAAGCCTGGGATCCGGAGCGCGGCACCTCGCGCCTGTTGGCGCTGTCACGACGCCGGGTGCAGCAACTCAACGCGCTGGAGCAGCAGCGGGTCGGTGCGCTGACCGGGCTGTTCCAGGCCGCCGGCCTCGATTACATCGTCCTGACCGAACCGCGGCAGGTGTATCCCGCGCTCGCCCGATTCGCGCGCATGCGCCGCTCGAGTACCAGCTGAATGCGTTACGTCATCATGAGAATCGTCGCTTTGCTCGCGCTCACCGGAGCGTTCACCGCTGCCGCTGCAGCGAGCCCGCTTCCGGAGGTGTACAGCGACGAGTTCGTTGCCATCCGGGCCGGCATCCCCGATGCCGGTGTCGCGCCCCGGCACATCGGCGATCGGCTCGAGTTCGTGCTGCAAGTCGAGTTCGCTTCGCAGGCCGTGCGCATCGAAGAGCTCGATCAGACGTTCTTCCAGCGCTCCTTCGCCAGCGTACCGGCCTTTCGCAACGGCCAGCCGCCGCAGCTGACCCGCGGCACCGATGACGACAAGCAGGTGCTGACAGCATCGTGGTCCTTCCAGGTCGTCGAGTGTCCGGATACTCGCGTTGCGTGTCCCGGCAGCAAGACCTACCTGCTGCCGCCCCTGTCGCTGTCCTACGAAGTGCTGGACGATGCCGGGAAGCTCGTCAACAACCGGTCGGCTCGTTTCCGGCCGTGGCCGGTCGCGGTGGTGATCTCACCCGTGATCAGCACGGACGCCGGTCCCGGCAGCGTGTT
The DNA here is from genome assembly GCA_035278165.1 of Steroidobacteraceae bacterium. Taxonomy (GTDB): domain Bacteria; phylum Pseudomonadota; class Gammaproteobacteria; order Steroidobacterales; family Steroidobacteraceae; genus Steroidobacter. The sequence continues at coordinate 32,302 of DATEJG010000189.1, read as the reverse complement.
GACGGAATTCTTTCCCGGCGGCGCCTATCCCGAGCCCGTGACGGTTGCGACGCACTCCTCGCGAGGCGTCGTCGCGATGCTGGGCGGCGTCCTGCTGCTCTCGCTCAGTTACATCCCGCTCGTTCGCAGGGAACAACGACCGTTGCGCCGGGCCACTGCTCCAACCACGAGCCGGCGCTGGGAACAGCTCTTCCACCGGCTGCAGAGCAGCGACCTCGCAGATGACCGCTGGGCCGATGCTTTCCGCCGCTGTCTCACGCAGTACTGCGAGGACGAGTTGCAGACGAATCCGTACGAATGGTTCGACAGCGCGGCGCGCGACAGCCGCGCACCGTCGCAAGCGCACGGCCAATGGCGCAAGCTGTTTCACGACGTCCTGCAGCACGAAGCGATTCCGGCGAGCGAGCGTGCCGCATTGCTCGCGCGGTTCAGTGCGTTGGCACAGCTGCCACCCGCTTGATGTGAAGTGCGCACGTGATCGAGTGGAGCAGCTTGCACTTCCTGCGCATCTGGCCGCTCTGGCTGGCAGCCGCGGCTGCAGTCGTACTCTTCGCGGTGTGGCATCGCTCCAGGCGCTCGCGCGTTCCTGATATCGGCCAGGTGATCCTCACGCGGGGCGGCAGCACGTTGCGCGATCGCCTGCCGATGCTGCTGGTCGCGGCGATCCTGGGACTGCTCACGCTCACCATGATGTCGCCGGCCGTGAATCGCATCGACAAGGTCGATCAGCGCGCGCGGGACTTCCTGATCCTCGTCGATACCTCGCGCTCGATGCGTCACGACACCCAGGTGCGACGCGACGGCTTTGCACTGACCTTCGAGCGGCGCGCCGGCGCCTTCGGCGAAGCCGTCGAGGATCCTGCGAAGATGCCGTACGTCGGGCGCTATGAGCTGGCGCGCGAGAGCCTGCTGCGCTTTCTCGCCCAGCGGCGCGCCGCCGACCGTGTCGCACTGGTCTATTTCAACGATCACGCGTTCCCCGTCTCCGCGCTGACGACCAACATCGACTTCGTCGTGCAGCAGCTCGCGGGCATGGACGACTACGTCAACGGCGGCACGGACATCGCCGGCGCCCTCGCGAGCAGCCTGGACCTGCTGAAGCGCTACCCCGACGAGAACAAGCGCACGCTGATCCTGCTGTCGGACGCGGAGACCGCCTTCACCAAGGACCTCGACGCGCAGCTCACGCGCCTCGGCGGCAGCCACAACCTGTCGTTCCACATGCTGTGGATCACGACGGACGCCGACGACCAGTCCAACGAGCAGGTCGCCGACTTCCTGCGGGTCGCCCGCAGCGCCGGCGACGTGGTCACCATCCAGAACCCGAATTCCGAGAATCTGCTCGATGCATTCATGAACATCAGCCGCGCCGAGTCGTACTCGTACACCGAAGTGCGCCGCGAGATCGTCGATCTCGCGGCCCCGGCGTTCGACGCCGCCCGGCTCGCGTTCTTCGCCTGGCTGGTCCTGGTCGCCACTATCTATCATCCGGGCAGGATGGAGTTTCGATGAGCACTGAGCGCCGCCTTCACTCGCTGTCGATCGTTCGCTGGCTGGGCATCCTGGCGCTACTGGTCGGCCTGCAGTTCTGGGCTTTTCAACGCAGCATCGCCACGCAGGAACGGGCCGCGCGCCAGAATCTCGCCGAGCTGCACAACGAGGTGCTCGACAACAGGCACCGCGATGCGGCGCTGGCGCAGCTCGACGACTATCAGAAGAGCGGGCGCCTCGACGCTCCTGCGAGCCAGGCGGTGCAGCGCATGCTCACGCTGCTGCGCTCGCTTCCCGAGCACGCCGACGCTGCGGTCGCCGAGCTGGCGCGCGTCGCGGGCGATTTCCAGCCGGGCTCGAGCGAAGATCAGCACGCGCTGGCGACGCTGCGACAGGGCGCATCGAAGCTCGAGGCGATCTATTCGAACCACTACGCGTCGCTGCACGACCAGGTCGCGAAGCCCGCGTGGTATTTCCTGCCCGCGGCGCTGCTCTCGCCCGGACGCGGCGCGGCCGTGCAAGCGCTCGACATGGACCACGCGCTCTACTTGATGCTGGTCGGCCAGCGCGGCGAGGCGAACGCCATCCTCGCGAAGCTCGCCGAAGACATGCCGCCGGGCACGACGCTGGCACGTATCCGCTTCATGCAGTCGCGGCTGCACTACGATTCGTTCCTCGCGGAGCGCCGGACCGAATACGTGCGGGACTCGGTCGAGTTCGCACGCGAGAGCGTCCTGAGCGACAGCGATTACACGCTCGGCAAGTCGTTCCTCGATTTCCTGCTCGCCGCCCACAGCCTCGGAGCTTCGGCGCAGAGCAATCCGGTCCAGGTGCAGGGCACGGGCGAGAGCGAGGGCAAGCGCGGCAGCATGATGCCCGACAACCGGGAGTTCTGAGTTGCGCGGCGACCTGCAGCTGTTCCTCGCCGGCTGCATGCTCCTCGGCGTGTGCGCGTTTCTGTACTGGCGCAGCAGGCGCAAGCCGATCGCGGCACGCAGCGCGCTGCGCAACTTTCCGACGCTGCTGGTCCTGTGCGGCATTCTCCTGTGCGGCTGGTCGGTGCGCCCGACGCAGTCCGCGCAGACTTTCACGCGCGAAACGAATCCGCTGGTGATCGCGGTGGCGTTCGACCTGTCGCCGAGCATGCTGGCGATCCCCAATCCGCAGTTCGAGCACGGCCGTCCGCCGCGCTTCGAGCGGGCCCGCGACGTGCTGCTGAAATACTTCGACGCGCTGCAGGAGGCGCAGCAGCGGCCCGTGGTCGCGATGATCGGCTTCACCAAGCAGGCCGAGGTGATGATGGGCTGGGACAAGAGCACGCAGCAGATTCGCGACGTGTTGCAGTACGGCCTGGTGCCGGACCTGCTCGGCAACTCCGGCAGCAGCATCGAAGTGGCGCTGCGCAAGATCACCGACGCATTCCGGATGTTGCCCGCCGAGTACCAGGGCTCGCAGCGCAAGCTGGCGATCGTGGTCTCCGACGGCGAGAGCTCCGTGCCGCCCGCTGCGCTCCATTACGCACTGAAGGATCTCGCAGCGTCGCAGTACGACGTCATCGCGCTGCAGACCGGGCTGCTGGACACCAACGAGGGCGTCGCATCGTTCGGCGACCTCGGCGAATTCCTCGGCTTCGGCGACTTCGGCGGGCGCATCTACACCGTACCGGACGCCGCCGCGATGCAATCGGTCGCGGATTCCGCCGGCGCGCGCGGGCTCTATCTGCGGGCCGAAGACGAAGGCGCGGCCGAGCGCATGCTGGGCTTCTCGGTGCAATCCGGCGGACAGGACAAGTCGATCGACGCCACGCTGCTGCTCGCCATGGGCATGTTCGCCGTCGTCGTCGCCGTCGCGGCCTGTCAGCTGCGCTGACGGATCACGACAGGCAGTCGAGGATGAACTGCACGTAGTCCTCGCCCGAGGTGGCGATCAGCATGTCCGAATTCACGCGCAGTGCCGCGAGGAATCTTGACGATTGCGGCGGCCGGCAGCAATCGCGATCGCAGTCGTGCGCAACGACGATCGTGGTAACCAGCGCCCGCGCTTGCAGCGCCCGCTCGTAGATCGACGCCATCGGCGCGAGGTCGTCGCCGTGGCGCGCCACGACCACGACCGAGCTGATCTTCTGCGTCGAGTCGAAATACTCCTGCAGCGACCTGTGCACGTACGCGCCGCCATGCTCGACGCGCGCTGCGAGCTTGCTGCCGCCCGGCTCCAGGCCGAGCAGGAAAACCTGATGCTGCGGCGAGCCGCTCAGGCGATCCACGGATTCACGGCGCAATGCACGGCGCCGGGCAGGCCCTTGCCGCCCACGGTGTGCAGCGCCTGATCGACCTGCGGCAGGCTGAACTCGTGCGTGCACATCTCCTCGAGCGGGTACTTGCCCGAGGCGATGATCTGGATCGCGAGCTCGACCGATTGGAAGCTGTGGCCGCGCATGCCGCGAATCGTCAGGAACTGGGTGATCAGCCGGTCGCTGTCGAACTCGGGGATCGGCCGGAACTTGCGGCCGCCGAAGATCACGCGCCCCGCTTTGCGCGCCAGCTTGACCGCGGCGACGATCGTCTCCGGCCCGCCGGAGGAGCAGTCGAGCACGAGGTCGGCCATCTGGCCGTTGGTGATCTGCGTAACGGCCTGCACGACGTCGACCTGGTCGGCCTGGATGGTATGCGTGGCGCCGAGCTTTTTCGCGAGCGCCAGCCGGCGCTCATCGGCCGGCGTCGACAGGCCGGAGACGATGATCGTGCCGGCTCCCGCTTCCTTCGCCGCGACCACGCTCGCCAGGCCCTGCTGCCCCGGCCCTTGAATGACGATCGTTTCTCCCAGGGCCACGCGGCCCTGCAGATACGCCCACTCCACACCGTTGCCGAGCGGCAATGCCAGCGTGGCGAGCTTGGCCGGCACGTGATCGGGCACCCGATGCAGCACCGCGTTCGGATGCAGGAGCTGGTACTGGCTGTAGCCGCCCCACAGCGAAGGCGGCACGGAGATCGGCGTCGAGCCGTAGCGGATCGTGCCGGCGATGTTGAGCGTGTCGGTCGCGTCGCACAGGCGGAAGTCGCTGCTGCGGCAGTACTTGCAGTGGCCGCACGGCAGATACTCTTCCAGCGCGACGCGATCGCCTTCGCGCACGCCGAAGCGCTGCGCGGCTTCGGCGCCGAGACGATCGACGTAGCCGACGGCTTCGTGCCCCAGGATCAGCGGTCCCTTGGTGCCCGGGTACTTCTGGTAGTAAGGCCAGTCGCTGCCGCAGACGCCGCAGCACTCGACCTTCAGCAACCCGGCATCGCGCGCCGTGTCCGGGAAAGCGAACTCGCGAACTTCCGTCCGCCCGAACTCAAACGAGACTGCTGCACTGATCATTAGATGGACGTATGCCCGACGCCCTCGCGGACTTTCAGATCCTCGACCAACGCGTCCTGAAACGCCTTGTCCACCGGCAGCGACGTCGAGACCGAGCGCACCCGGTGCGTCGCCACGTCGAGCCCCGGCGGTGCGGTACCGTGATCCTGCAGCGCCTGCGCGGCGTTGAACAGCCGGCGGCGCGCCATCATGATCGCGGCGTCCGTCGACACGAGATGCTCCTTCGCCCGGTTCTGGATCGGGCCCATGCTCTCCTGCAGCGAGGCGTCCTGCATCGCGATTCCCATGACGCCGCTGTAGGTGCGGCCGGACTTCTGCGCCGCGCGGTCCATCATGTAGTCGTTGTCCTTGTTGATCACCGGCCGGAACGTGCCCGGCACCAGCTCCACGTGCATGCCGCCGCCCTTGCGCATCGTGGCCAGCTCGGGCTCGGCGAGCGGCCGCGCCGGATGATATGTGAACGACCAGGTGATGACGTTCTCGTCGTCGATCGGCACCCATGCATGACCGTTCAGCGCGTTGTCGCCGTACGGCGGGATCATCGTGTACCACGGCATGATCCACTGCGTGACGCGCCAGTAGTAATGCCCCGGCTCGGCGTTGCGCCGCGCGCCGATGAGCAGCCCGCCCGCGGACTCCAGCACCTCGAACTTCGGCGCGCGGTCCCGTTGAAAGACCGAGCCCTTGGTGTTCTTGTGCAGCGGGTCGTGATCGAGCTCGCCCGAGTGCAGGAAGGAGACGTGGCTCGAATCGATGCCGCCCTCCATCGCCTGCAGCCAGTTGCACTCCTGCCAGCGCTTGGCGATGTAGCGGTTGCCTTCGGGCAGCGACATCCATTCGAAGTCCGGGAACGCCGGCTGCAGCTGCGGCGGTCCCATGTACGTCCAGATGACGCCGCCCTTCTCGACGCACGGGTACGACTTCAGCTTCATGCGCTTGAAGTGCGCCGTGCCTTCCGGCGCCGACGGAATCTCCATGCAGTTGCCGTTCACGTCGTACTTCCAGCCGTGATACGGGCAGCGCAGGCCGCACTCCTCGTTCCGGCCGAACCACAACGAGACGCCGCGATGCGCACAGTAGCGGTCGATCAGGCCGATGCGGTTGAGCGTGTCGCGAAACGCGATGAGCTCCTCCGACATCAGCTTGACGCGCACCGGCGGACAATCCGGCTCCGGCAGCTCCTCGGACAACAGGAACGGCACCCAATAGCGGCGCATCAGCGCGCCCATCGGCGTACCCGGGCCGGTGCGCGTTACCAGTTCGACTTGTTGCAGCTTGTCCACATCAACTCATCCTGTCGGCAGCTCAGAACTTGTACCCGAACTTCAGGCCGAAGGTCATGAAGTTGTTGGCGCTGAGAATGATCACCTCGGTTTCCTGGTCGTGGTCGAACTGCGGCTGATACTTGGGCTTCGGCTCGGTGATGTTGCGCGCCCACGCAGTGACCTTCCACTTGTCGTCGCGCTCGCCGAAGCCGATGCTCAGGTTCAGGTCCTCGCTCTTCTCCATGATGAACATCTCGTCGAAGTCGAGCAGGTACCCGTCCGACAGCGCCAGGTTCGCATTGAAGCTCAGCTTGTAGCTCTCGCCGATGGGCAGCCAGTAGTCGGTGCCGAGCGCGAAGCTCCACGTCGGGGTGTACAGCGCATCCGCCCCGGAGCGGTCGATCGTGCCGCCGGCGCCGGTACAGACGTTGCGCGCGATCTCGTCCTGGGTGCAGTTCGCGCCCGGGTAGCTGATCATCTCGCCGTCCATCAGCGAGCCGGCAAGGCGGAACGACAGCTGGTCGCTGGCAGCGAACCGGCCGTCGAACTCCGCGCCCTGGACGCGCTGCTTGGCGACGTTGGTGGTCGAGCTCGCGCCGAGCAGCTCGTTGAACGAGGTCAGCTGCATATCCTTGAACTCGTTCGAGAACAGCGTGATGGCGTAGTCCGCCCGGCCGTTGAACAGCTTGCCCTTCAGGCCGATCTCGTAGTTCTCCGAGAACTCCGAGTCGTAGACGTAGGCCCGCGGGTCGACCACGTTCGTGACCGAGCCGTCGAAGCCGCCGGCCTTCATCGCCGAGGCGTACTTCACGTAAGTCGAGACGTTGGCCGTCGGGCTCCAGCGCAGCACGACCTGCGGGTTCACCCGGCTGTCGTCGAACGTGTCGGCGGTTTGCCGGCCGGTGAAGGCGATCGGCGTGTGCGCGACCGCCGTGACGCCGTGACCGGCGCGGCCGGTGATGATGTTGCCGTTCGCGTCCAGCCAGAATCCCTGGATGCCCTTGACGATGCCGGTCTTGTGCACGTCCGAGTAGCGGGCGCCGAGATCGACCGCCCAGCTGTCGCTCAGGTTGAACGTGACCGCGCCGAACGCGCTGAGCCAGCGGTCGTCCTCATGATGGCGGTTGCCGGAGATGTTGCTGCGCGGATTGGTCAGGCTGTCGACGTTCGCGCGGTAGGAGGTCGCGCCGACGTCCAGCTCGATGTCCTCCCAGTACAGGCCGGTCATCCATTCGAAGAAGCCGCCGGTGGGCGAAGTGAGCCGGATTTCCTGGCTCCACTGCGCCTGCTGCTCGATGCGGTCGTTGCCGACGATGAGGAACGGGCCGATGCCCTGGCCATCGCGCGCGAATTCGCGATCGAGGTCCGAGTAGGCGGTCTGCGAGCTCAGCACGATGTCGTTGGCGAACGTGTATTCGAGGTCGATGTAGGTCGACAGCTGCTTGGCGACGGAGAACGGACCGACCGGCAGACGATTGGCGATCTGCGACAGGTCCGCCATGCCCTGCGTCGGCGGCGCGCCGATGCCTTCGAACACCGTCAGCGGCAGCTTGTACCAGGGACCGCTGTTCTCGACGCCGTACTCGCCGATGCCGCCGAGATTGTGCGCGGCAGCCAGGCCCGCGATGTCGACAGCGTTGAAATCGCCGGTCAGCGCAGCGCCGAGCGTGCGGTCGTTGCGCGCGACCAGCCCGACCGGAATGCGTCCGTCGCCGTCTTTCTCGACGTCGGAGTATTCGACCTTGGCGGTCGCCTTGAACTGCGAGCCGGGATCGTATTCGAGCGTGATGCGGCTCGCGTAGGCTTCGCGCGCCGGATACTTGCGATCCTTGACCAGGTCGGTGAGGAAGCCGTCGCTGGCATCGTACTTGCCCGCGAAGCGGATGCCCCAGTTGTCCGAGAGCGGGCCGCCGACGCCGATCTCGCCCATCATGATCGAGTTGTTGCCGACTTCGCTGGAGACATAACCTTCCCAGGTGTCGGTCGGCTTGCGCGACACGACGCTGATCGCGCCGGCCGCGGCGTTCTGCCCGAAGTACACCGGCTGCGGGCCGCGCAGGATCTCGACGCGGTCGACGTCGAGGAACGCGCTGAAGACGCTCGAGCCGCGGCCGTAGTGCACGCCGTCGATGAACATCGACACGGACTGCTCCAGCGCCAGGTTGTTGCTCTGCGAGCCGACGCCGCGAATTCTGATGCCCTGCGAGTTCTGCTCGCCGGCGTCGATCTGCAGCGAGGGCACGAACGAGGCCATCTGGGTCAGGTCGCGGAAGCCCTGCGCTTCGATGTCGGCGCCGCCGACCACGTCGAGGGAGATCGGCACGTCCTGCAGGTCCTGCTCGCGTCTTTGAGCAGTGACCACCACTCCCTCGAGCACGGTGCCCTCTTCCTGCGCGACTGCCGGCGGGATCGCCACCCCGGACGCCAGCGCGGAAAGCGCACTCGCCATCGATGCAATGCCAGTACTTCTTCTCCTACGCATAAAACAGCGCCCCCTTAGATGCAAAGTCAAAACACGACTCGCAAGCGTGCTCACACCGTTGGCGATTGTTCGCATAGGACCCAAGGTGCTGCCGGCGCTGCGCGCCGGCGCGAATTGCGAGCCGGGGGGATTATTCGTGGGAGGGAGTGGAAAACAAATGGAATTCTTGGCAGTCTAATTGCACTTTTCTACGAACTTTGACGTGTCGGAGGGGGCGGTACGTTGAATGGCACTGCGAATGGCGCTGCATAGAGAAGAGATGAGAGACCCGTTGCCGAACGTGGCGTTTTACGGCGAAGCGGCGCCGTGGCCCACCGCGGAATCGCTGCACAGTGAGCCGCTGCTGGATCGCAGCCAGCTGCACAACTGGGTCATCCGGCCGCATCAGCACTGCAATCTCACTCAGCTGTTCCTGCTGCTGGAAGGCGAAGGCATCGCCAATCTCGATCTCGTGCCCTACCGCGTGACGGCGCCCACGGTGATCGTCGTGCCGCGGCGCTGCGTGCACGAATTCCAGTGGGCCGAGGCCTCCCGCGGCTTCGTGCTGTCCATCACCTCCTCGCTGGTCGACGACATCAGCCGGCAGATCGGGCCGCACGATTCCATCTTCGCCCGGCCGATCGCGGTGGACATCGCCGACAGCCGCACCTACATCGGCGCGCTGTTTGCAGCCATCCACGACGAGTTCCTCGAGCAGCAGCCGCTGAAGAAGCAGTCGCTGGATCACCTGATCCGGGTGCTGTCGATCTGGCTGACGCGGCGCGTGCCCAAGCAGTGCGAGCTGCCGGGTCGCGCCGGCAGGGCGAGCGTGCATTTCTCCCGCTTCACCGGCCTGGTGAACGAGCACTTCGCGGCGCAATGGTCGGTGGAGACCTATGCCAACGAGATCGGCATCACCTCGGCGCACCTGAACGCGATCTGCCAGAAGCTCGCCGGCACCTCGGCGCTCGGCGTGATTCACGAACGGCTGATCCTGGCCGCGCAACGCGACCTCGCCTACACGGAGAAGCCCATCACGGCGGTCTCCGACGGGCTCGGCTTCTCCGACCCTTCCTATTTCACGCGCTTCTTCAAGCGCCAGACGAAAGTGACGCCGGGCGAGTACCGCAAGCGCAGCCGGGCGTACGGCGTTCGCCGCAGCTGACTGCGCCCGCGGCGCGCGTCAGCGACCCGCCGGCGGCAGCTTGAAGAACTGCTCGGCGTTCGTCTGGAACAGCATCTTCATGGCTTCGGGTGAGATATCAACGGACTCGGTATAGCCGACTTCCGCCGGTACGTACTGATACGGGTAGTCCATCGCGTACAGCACCCGGTCCAGCCCGAGCACGCGCTGACAGAATTCGATCGCCGGCGGCCAGGCCATGCCGCTGGTCGTGATCCAGAAGTTCTGCTTCACGTATTCGCTGATCTTGCGCTGGAGCGGCTTCACGCCCGGGTAGCGGCCCGCCTTCACCATCGCGTTGTGCATGTGATCCAGCCGGTACAGCCAGAACGGAATCGCCTCGCCGCAGTGCCCGACGCCGAATCTCAGCTTCGGAAAGCGATCCAGCGCGCCGGAGATGATGATCTTCAGCAGGTGGCTGGCGGTCTCGACGGAGAAGCCGTAGATCGAGCCGTCCAGGCCGCGCTCCATCAGCGGTCGCACCAGGTCGCGCGACGGCGTGTTCGGATGCATGTAGATCGGCGTATCGAGCGCCTCGGCCGCCTCGAAGATCGGCCAGAACTTCTGGTCGTCCATGTACTCGTTCAGCGTGTGCGAGTGGATGATGACGCCTTTCAGGCCGAGCTTGTGGCCGCGCTCGATCTCGCGCGCGGCCGCCTGCGGATCCTGCGGCGCGACCGCGGTGAGCCCGTAGTAGCGCTGCGGATACTTCGCGATGCCGTCCACCAGCACGTCGTTGGCGAAGGCGGCGAACTTCGTCGCCTGGTCCTTCTGCATGACCTGCACGCCCGGCGAGGTCAGGCTGAGGACGGCGATGTCGATGCCCGCGGCGTCCATGTTGGCGATGCGATCCTCGCCCAGCGAGGCCAGCGCGCCGCGCACGAACACGGCGCGCTCGCTCTGGCTCTTCAGGAAGTATTTCCACTGCGACATGAAGCCGGGATCGTCCAGCGTGCCTTCCGCGAGGATCTCGGCATAGACGTCGAACATCTCCGGCGGGCAGAACGCCTCTTCGGTCGCGATGCGCAGGTAGGGTCTCTTGGACTGGTCGGCCATCTCCATCACCTCGAATTGATCGTCGTCACTGGAAGCGGAACTCCACCGAGCCGTTGCGCTGCTCGAAGGTCGCGGTCGTCGTGCCCTTCGGCATGATCGGCGTCAGGTCGATGCCGAGCAGCTGGCCCTGGTACACCTCGCGCTGCACGTCCGGGTCGTCGGGATCGATCGGCATGCCGTCGAGGAAGATCGCCTCGATGCGGTATTGAAACGACGCGGGCCCGGTGCGCTCGAATTGACCGACCGTCAGCAATTCATAGGCGTCGATCGGCGAATCGATGCGCCCGGAAAAATTCACGTGATCCGCGCGCAGGTAGAAGCGCGCGTTCTTGAGGAACGGAAAGCTGTTGCCGCCGGCAATGGCATTCAGCGTGTCTTCCTGCAGGCGCCACGAGCGCCCGCCGCCGGCATCCTCCAGCACGTTGCTCAGCCCGTACTTCGCGATGCGGCGCGCCGACCATTGGAAATACAGCACGAAGGTGACTGCGCGCAGCGCCTCCCAGTCCTCGGCGATCTTGTAGGCGATGTACGGCTCGGCGAACGGCGATACGAGGCCCGGCGGCAGTTTCGACAAGCGCTGCGCGCGCGCCGCCGACGAATCGCGGAACGGGACCAGGACGTCGGAGTACAGCCGCAGCGAGCGCTCGGTTCCCTGCAGCTGCTCGTACGAGCGGCTCAGCTGCGTCAAGGCGTCGAGATCCTCCTTCAACCGCCGCTGCATCAATTCGGTGCTGGCGATGACGTCGATCGGATTCTGCGCGCCGGCCCACAGCGCGCCGAGCGCGCTGCCGGCATAGACGTCGTAGAAGCGGATGCGCTTCAGCGCCGATCCGGCCTGCTCGTCGTAATCCTGGCGTGCCTTGCGCACGTCCGGTCCGAGCTTTTCGATGCGGCCGCCGACGTCGTTGATCTGTTGCTGCAGCAGGCGCGTGCTCGCCGTCGGATCCGCGATGTCCTTGACGAAGTGCGCAAACACGCCGGTGAGGTGCGCCGAAGCCGCGGCGGCGGCCAGCACGCCGACGATGCCGAGCAGGACGTGTGCGCGCCGGACTGTCATTGATCGCGGATGCCGATGGCGCGCTGACTGGCGAGCCCGCCGCCGATGAGCGCCAGGACCGGCCCGGTCAGCAGCACGACGCCGATCGCCATCGTCGGCGAAGTCAGTTGCTCGGCCATGAACGGCACCAGCCGCGCGATGGTGCGCTGGAGCACGTCGCCGAGGTACAGGAACGCTGCCGCGGCGAGAATCGACGAGAGCAGCCCGAGCAGGAAAGCCTCGACCAGGAACTGCACGCGCACGCCCCAGGGGCTGACGCCGACCCAGCGCTGGATCTTGATCTCGACCTCGCGATTCAGCACCGCGAGGTGCATCGAGGTCACGCTCATCAGCACCGCGGCGACGAAGAAGCCGACCAGCAGCACGATGCCGCCCTTCTGCAAGCCCTCCGACACGCGGTACAGCACGTCGGCAAATCCCTGACCCCAGATCACGTCACCGACGCCGGCGACTGTTCGCATGCGGCTCACGACAGCCGAGCCCTGCGACGGATCCTGCAGCTCGACGGAAAGACTGTCGGAGAACGCATCAGCGGGAAGCGCGCGCATCAGGGTTTCCTGACCGAACACTCCCGCGAGTTGTTGATACACCGCCTCGCCGTCGAGCAGCTCGACCGCGCCGACGCCCGGGATTGCCTTGATGCCGGCGATCAGGTCGCGCGCCGGAGTGCCTTCAGCGGCGAACACCCGTACCTGCACCTGCCGCTCCAGCAGGCCGGCGAGCTGGCCGAGATTCGAGTTCAGCCACAGGAAGGCGCCGAACATGAGCAGCGTCAAGGTCAGCAGCACGACCGTCGCAAGGCTCGCCAACGTATTGCGCGCGATGCCTTCGCGCGCTTCGCGCAAGCGGTAATAGACGCCCCACCAGTTTGCGCCGCTCACTTGGCTGCACCGTTCGCCCAGTAGCCGCCGGTCGCGTCGTTGACGACACGGCCGTGCTGGAGCCGCACGACGCGCCGACCGAGCCGGTTGACGACGTCGACGGCGTGCGTGGCGAACAGGATGGTCGCCTGCCGCTCGCGGTGCACGCGGTCGAGGATGTTGATGACGCGGTCGGTATTCTCAGGATCCAGATCGCCGGTCGGCTCGTCCGCCAGGATGACTCGCGGCTGGTTGATCAGCGCGCGGCCGATCGCCACGCGCTGCTGCTCGCCGCCGGACAGCTCGCCGGGCAGGCGGTGCGCTTTGTCGGCGAGCCCGACCAGCTCCAGGACTTCGGTCGTGCGGCGCCGGACTTCCGCGGGGGGCACACCGAGCACCTCGGCACCGTAGGCGATGTTCTCGAACGCCGTCTTCTTGTCGAGCAGGCGGAAGCTCTGAAAGATGATGCCCATGGAGCGCCGCAAGCGGCTCCCCGAGATCTGCGCGAGGTCGTTGCCGCCGATCACGACGCGCCCCTCGTCGGCGAGCTCTTCGCCGTACAGCAGCTTCAGCAGCGTGGTCTTGCCCATGCCGGACGCGCCGACCAGGAACACCCATTCCCCGGACGCGATGTTCAGGGACACGCCGTTCAGCGCGCTGTACTGCGAGGTGCGGTAACGCTTCGCGACGTTTTCGAGAGCGATATCGATGACCGATACTCCTGTGAAAATCGCGCGCGGCTAGCTGCGCCGGCTGCGCACGAACAACGCCACGCCCAGGACCAGCACGCCGGCGATCAGCCAATAGAGCATGCTGCGCGGCGGTCCCTTCGCGGCCGCCTCCTCTGCTTCGTGCGAGTGCCCCGGTGCGCCGTGCTCATCGTGCTCGGCCGTGCCCGCGGATTCCTGGCCGGCAGGGGCCGCCGCCGCTGCTGCGAGAGGCTCGGCTTCGATGTAGATCCACACGGCGTCGGCGCCGGTGCCCTTCACTACGGAGCGGCGCACGGTTCGTCCCTTCCACTGCAGCAGGTCGACCGGGCCATTGGCGACCCGCCCGTGCTCGTGCATCTTTCTCGCGACGTCAGCGATGGTGATGACGTACGCGGCGTGATGACCCGCACCCTGCGACTCCACGGACGCGACCGGACCGGTGGTTCCCAATTGCAGCTCGCGCCGCTCGAGCAGAGCGCGCCCGGCGTCCGTAGTCAGATTTGCTGCGATCAGCTGCGCTGCCTGCGCCTTGGTCGGCGTCTTCGCGCCCTCTTCCACCTGGAGCTTGCCGCCGAACAGCGCGGTATTCAGATCCGCGTAGCTCGCGTCTCCTTGCAGCGAATCGACCAGCTGCTGCTTGACCGCTGCTGCGGCGAGCGCATCGGTGTCGGGCGTTTCGCCACCCTTGCCGAGCCCGTTGGCCAACGCGGCCCACGACGCCAGCTCTTTCTTCGACAGCGGCTTGTCCGGCTCGAAGACCGGCGTCTCCGGAATGATCCCCACGCCCACGAGCACGACGATGTCGAACCTCGCGTCGGAGAACTCGATGTCCGGAAACTGGCTGGCCTCGTTCTTGATATGGGCCTGCGCCGGGCCGAACGCACCGGCCAGCATGACGGCAAGCAGCGCCCGCAGCAGCAGGCCGCTGTGACGTATCGCGTAATGTCTGTTCATCTTTGAGTTCCCGTGAGCTTCGTGATGGCTTCGGCGGCTGCCTCTCGTACTCTCTGATCCTGGTCGCTGCGCGCCGCTTGCAGCGATGCCGGTGTGACGCCTCCGCGCGGACCGATGGATCCCAGCGCGAGTGCAGCGGCCTTCCTGACCGGCCACGCGTCGTCGCGCAATCGCGCCGTCACGGCTGCGACGGCGGCCGCGGTCATCGGGCCGCGGAACTGGCCGATCGCCAGCGCCGCGACGCCGCGGACCTGCGCTTCGTCGTCTTCCATCGCCTTGACCAGCGCCGGCAGAGCCGCCGGATCGCTGGACCCGACGATGCCGAGGGCGCGCACCGACGCCCAGCGCACGGTCCAGCCGCTGTCCATGAGAACCTGCTGCGCGACCGGTCCGACGTCGATCACCTTGCAGACTGCCTCCTTCGCGTCTTTGCTCGCGGCAAAGGTCGCAGCGCCGTCGAGTGCCGCGACGGCGCGGCGCGCAGCCGGCCCGATCTGCTCCAGCGAAAATGCCGCTGCTTCGCACACGCGCGAGTCGCCGTCGCGCAGAGCAGCGGCCAGCGCATCGACGGCGACATCGAGCGTGTCACCGGAAGCCACGGCTCCCATGGCACGCGCCGCTGACCACCGCACGACCCAATGCTTGTCCTGGAGCGCTTGGGCGAGAGCTGCGCTGGACGTCGAAGCTTCCGGGCGGCCGATCGCCCACAACGCTTTGGCCGCAGCCCAGCGAACTTGCATCGCCGGGTCGTTGAGGCTGCGCCCCAGTGCAGGCACCGCTTCCTTCGAGTCCGCTCCTATATATGCGAGTGCGCGGGCGGCACCCCACCGCACCACGAGGCTGTCGTCCGACAACGCATCGGCCAGCGCCGGGACCGCGGCACGTCCGATGCGCGACAACGCTTCGACGGTCTGCTCCGCGATCGCCCAGTCGTGATTGCGCAGCGCTCGCGCGAGTGCCGGTAGTGCCGGCGCTGCATCCGGACCCAGGGCGCCGAGCGCATCCACCGCAGCAGCCTGCAGCTCCCATTCCGGCGCGGACAAGCTGTCCACCAATGCGGGCAGCGCCTGCCGACTGTGCGGCGCCAGTCCCGACAGCGCGAGCGCGGCGGCGACTCTCTCGCCCGAGTTGGCACTCGACAGCGCTTCGATGAGATTGGGGACGACTCGCGCCGCGGTCGCGGGCGTCATGGAGTGAAAGGCAACCGCGGCCTTTCGGCGCACGACCCAGTCCGGATCCTTCAAGGCGAAGAGCAGCCCCGCAACCGCTTGCTCCGAGTCCTTGCCGACGACGAGCAGCGCATCCACGGTGGCACGCCGCACTTCGGGTTGGACATCGGACAGTGCGCGGACCAGCGCGGGAACTGCAGCTGGCGTCCCCTCGCCCGAGGCCAGCCGTCGCACGGCCTCGAGGCGCGCAGTCCACAGCGGGTGGTTGAGACGATCCACCATCGATTCGGCGCCCGCTGCCGCAAAGCTTGCGCCGACGGCCATGACGGCCGCGAGTATCACCAGAGTGCGTTGGACAATCACTGCCATCGTCTGGGCCCGATCGCGAAGCTCACCTCATCCGAACTGCTGCTCGATGTCGTGGAGCACGCGATAGCAGTCGAGCACCTGCGCGACCGACGAGTTCGGCTCGCGCCGCTCGCGGATCGCCGCGAAGAACTCGCGGTCCTGAAGCTCGATGCCGTTCATGGACACCGCCACCTTGGACAGATCGACCGGCTGGCCCTTGCCGGTCGCGAGATCGTCGTAGCTGGCGATGTAGGTCCCGTTATCGCAGATGTAGCGGAAGATCGTGCCGATCGGTCCATCATTATTGAACGAGAGGGAAAGAGTGCAGAGGATACCGCTTTGCGTGCGCAGCTGGATCGACATGTCCATGGCGATGCCCAGCTCCGGATGATGCGGCCCCTCCATGCCGTGAGCCGCCACGACCCGCTCGCCGGTCTGATACTGGAACAGATCGACGGTGTGCGCAGCGTGGTGCCACAGCAGGTGATCGGTCCACGAGCGGACGCCGCCTTCGGCGTTGATGTTGGTGCGTCGGAAAAAGTACGTATGGACGTTCATCTGCTGGATGCGCAGCTCCTGCGCGCGGATCCGGCGGTTGATCCACTGATGCGAGGGATTGAAGCGCCGCGTGTGGCCGACCATGCACACCAGCCCGGTCCGCTTCTGCACGCGCTCGACCTCCAGGGCTTGCGCGTACGTGTCCGCCAGCGGGATCTCGACCTGCACGTGCTTGCCGGCTTCCATGCACTGGATTGCCTGCTGTGCGTGCAGCTGCGTCGGCGTGCACAGGATCGCCGCATCGACGCCCGGCAGTGCCAGCGCCTCGCCGAGCTCGGTGAACGCATGCTCGACGCCGTGCTCGGTCGCAACGTCCCGCGTCGGCTGCAGCCGCCGCCCCACCAGGCCGACGACCTCGACATCATCGATGTGCTTGATGCCGTTGAGATGCTTCAGGCCGAAGGCACCGACGCCTGCGAGTATCACTTTCATGGATGATCCGTGCCGGGCTCCGGCCAGTAGAGCCGCCGCGGGTTGTCGACCAGCAGCAGCTGCTGCAGCTCACGCGTGCGCGCGACCTGCGGGATGAAGTCGACCAGCTTGCCGTCGTCGGGCATGTGCGACTTCATGTTGGGATGCGGCCAGTCGGTGCCCCACAGCACGCGCTTCGGGAACTGCTCCACCAGCGCCCGGCCGAACGGAACCACGTCGGCGTAATCCGGCGGGCCGCTTCTGGTCAGCCGCTCCGGGCAGGTGACCTTGCACCAGTAGTTCTCGTGCTCGCGCATCAGCCGCAGGAACAGCCCGAACTCCGGGCCGTTCGGATCGCGCGTCACGTCCGGGCGGCCCATGTGGTCGACGACCACGACGCCCGGCAGCGTTGCGAAGAAGTCGTACCACTGCGGCAGATCCGCGGATTCGAAGTAGATGACTGTGTGCCAGCCGCGTTCCGCGACGCGCGCCGCCAACGCCGCGATTGCGTCGCGCGGCATCGCGTCCGCCAGGCGTTTGAGGAAATTGAAGCGCACCCCGCGCACGCCGGCGCAGTGCAAGGCATCGAGCTCGCGATCCGCGACATCCGGCGCCACGACCGCGACGCCGCGGGCAGCGCCGTTCGAATCCTCGAGCGCATCGACCAGCGCGCGGTTGTCGCTGCCGTGACAGGACGCCTGCACGATGACGTTGCGGGCGAAGCCGAGATGATCGCGCAGCGCCCACAACGATTCCTTCGGCGCGTCGCACGGCGTGTACTTGCGTGTCGCAGCGAAGGGAAAGCGCTGCGCGGGACCGAAAACGTGGCAATGCGCATCGACGGCGCCTACCGGAACCGCGAACTGCGGCTTCGAAGGCTCGGGGTCGAAGACCAGCCAACCTGGATCCATCTGCGAAAACTCCATCCGCTCTTCTGTGAAGAACGGGACCTCGACGTGTGCCGAGGTCCCGCCCTGCTGTCGCCGGCGCGTGCCGGCACAACGAGTTGCTACCAGCGCCAGAGCTTGCTCTGGGTCTTGAGGTTCTTCTCCCACTTCGCGGTCTGCGTGTTGAACTGCAGCGTGTTGCCGCGCAGCTGCGAGTTCTCGAAGACGATCTTGCCCTGAACCATGGTCATGATCGGCTTGATCGTCGGCAGCTCCGCCACCGGCACGTCCATGAGCGGCTTGTCGAGCACGGTGATGTCGGCGAACTTGCCCACCTCGATCGAGCCCAGCAGGTTCTTGCGATAGAGGGAATTGGCCGGCCAGCGCGTCATCATCAGCAGCATGGTCATGCGATCCGGAATGGCTTCCTCCGGAACGCCCATCTTGAGCTTGCCGTCGAGGCTCTTGCGGGTCAGGAAGATGTAGCCGTACTCGAACGGCGAATTGCGCACGGCGCTCTGGCTGCCGAACTCGCTGATCGCCGGCTGAATGCCCGCCTTGAGCATGGAGGCGAACGGAGCATAGTTCGCCAGGTACTCCTCGCCGTAGTCGCGGGCGATGACCTCCGCAACCTCCTCCGAAGCGTCGCAGCTGAAGGTCTGGCCGAGGCGCTTGGCGCGCGCAATCTGGTCGGGGCGGACCTGGTGGCAGTGATCCGTCTGCAGATGCAGCGTCTTGATCTTCTCGGCGCTGAGACCCGACTTCTCGATGGCATCCTGGTAGTAGTCGAGCGCCTGGTCGCCTGCGACGTGGTGGCCGGCGATGTTCAGGCCCTTCTTGATTGCAGCCTGCAGCGCGCGCACGCGCAGGATGCCGACGTCACCCTGGTCGTCGGTGCAGCGCTCGCGCGCCTTGACGTCGTCCTTCGCCTTGATGGTGGTGCACATCGCGATGGCGCCGCCGTCGAGGCTCACCGGGTTCATGCCGATGTTCCACAGGTAGTCGGAGCCGTAGCCCGCCTCATCCGGCATGCGGCTGTAGAAGTCCTCCGGATTGGCATTGAAGATGTGCGCCCAGCCGAGGCTCCACGCCCAGCGGATCGGCATCTGGTTCTTGCGATCGAGCATCAGCGCGACCAGGTAGCCGTTCTCCGACTGCGCGTGCGTCGCATGCGTGGTGATGCCGTTCTGCGCATTCACCTGCAGCACGGACTTGTAGATGTCCGCGTACTTGTCCATCTGCGTCGACATGATCAGGTCGATCGAGGTCGAGCGCGGGAAGTCGACGTACTGCGGCGACCAGCCGAGCTCCGCGTCCTTGACCCAGTAGACGTCGGGAATCTTCTGGTGGAAGTAGTCCTCGAACGCCTTGATGCCTTTCGAGTTGATCACCAGCGACGCGCGCGTGCGGATCGTGACCGGATGATTCGGCGCCCACTCATCGAGCACCTTGCGCGTGATGCGCGAGCCGAAGACCGCATGCGCGATGTTCGACGGGCCCATGCTGACTTCGATCCACTTGCCCGGCGGCAGCTGCTTGGCGCGCGCCCTGATGGCGGTCTCGGCCACCTTCACGGCCTCGTCCAGCGAGTTCGCGCGCAGGCGGATGTTGAGCAGCTGCGGGTCGACGTTCGCCGCCCACGGGAAACCGAGCGCGGTTTCGTACAAGTGACTGTGACCGTCGATCAGGCCCGGCAGCACGGTGTGGCCGCCGACGTCGACGACCTCCGTGCCCTTCACCGCCATCGCGCGCACATCCTTGTCGCTGCCGACTGCGATGATCTTGCCGTCGCGGATCGCGATCGCCTGTGCGACCGTCACCTTCTTCGGATCGTCGTTGTTGGCGGTGATGACTTTGCCGTTCACCACGATCGTGTCCGGCGCGATCGGCAGCACTTGCGCACCTGCCGAGGCGGTGCCGAGACACGCGAGCGCGACGCAGGTCGCAAGCAACGAAATTCTTTTCACACTCTTCGAGCGGGACATTACGTCTTCTCCCCCATTCACGGACTTGTTGAAGTTGCGAGCTGGAATAAACTCGTAGAATCTTGCTGCGGCCCGAATGCGCTCTAGCATAAGCCGGCGTCCACTGCGGGCAGCGAGAGTTTTCCAAACAGAAGTTGGAATTTTCCAAGTTGTAAGTGAACACCCATAAAACTTAATGGAGCACTTGATGGCATTGCTGCGGATCGTCGATCGGGATGGTGTAGAGCACGAAGTGGAGGCCAGGCCCGGCCGCAGTCTGATGGAGACGCTGCGCGAGCTCGACTACGGCGTCGCCGCAATCTGCGGCGGCATGTGCTCGTGCGCGACGTGTCACGTGTACGTCGATCCCGAGTGGGCGGACAAGCTGCCCGCGCGCATGTCCGACGAGCGCGACCTGCTGGCAGAGCTCGCGCACGCGCACGACGGCTCGCGCCTGTCCTGCCAGATCGAAGTCAACGCGAGCCTCGCGGGGCTGCGCGTGACGGTCGCTCCCGATGAATAGCGGCTACGCGCAATCACGTAAGGGCACGGCAGGATCGGCGAGCTTCGCCGGATCGGGACGCATGCGCGCGGCGATCAGCTTGCGCGCGGCCATCTGGTCCTTCACGTTGTTCACGGTGTCGACGGCGATCAACTCCCCGCCGCGCAGGTAGCAGACGCTGAACGAGCGCGATGCGGGCTGGCCGCGCGCGACCGCGGCGTCGGCGCCCGTACACAGCCCGACGATGATGAGCTTGAGGTCGTATTGATCCGACCAGAACCACGGCACCTTGTCGTGCGGCACCGCCTCGCCGAGCATGGCGAGCGCCGCGCTCGCACCCTGCTCGAACGCGTTGTCCACTGACTCGAGCCGCACGCGATAGCCGTAGTGCAGGCTCGGATGGTTGGTGCAATCGCCGGCGGCAAAGATGTGCGGGTCGCTCGTGCGACAGCGCTCATCGACGACGATGCCGTTGACGCAGTCGAGCCCCGCTGCCGCGGCAAGCGAATCCTCCGCTGCGGCCCCGACACCCACCAGCACGAGGTCAGCAGCGTGCTCGCTACCGTCTTCGCAGCGCACCGCGCGAACTTGCGTCGTACCAGGATGCTCTATCAACGCCTGCACGCGCATGCCGCACAGGATGCGCACGCCGCGCCTCGCATGCTCGGCTTCGAAGAACGCGGAGATAGGCGCGCACACGACGCGGCTCATCACGCGCTCCGTCATCTCGAGCACGGTCACGTCGAGCCCGTGCTCACGGCATGTGGCCGCAACCTCCAGCCCGATGTAGCCGCCACCGATGATCACCAGCCGGCGCCCTGGCAACAGGTGCGGGCGCAAGCGCTCGACGTCGGCGATCGTGCGCAAGTAGTGAACGCCATCGAGCGCCCCTCCAGGCGCGGCCAGCATTCGCGGGCGCGCTCCCGTCGCGAGCAGCAGCGCGTCGTAGGCAATCTCGACGCCGTCGTCGAGACGTATCCGCTGCGCGCTGCGGTCGAGCTCCATGGCACGGCGACCGAGCTGCAGCTCGACGGCGTGATCGGCGTAGTGCTGTGCGGGGCGTAAGGTCAGCCGCTCGCGCTCGAGCGTGCCGGCAAGAAATTTCTTCGACAGCGGCGGCCGCTGGTAAGGCAGGTGCTCCTCTGCGCCCGCCAGCACGATGCGCCCCGTAAAGCCCCGGCGCCGCAGCGTCTCCACCGCCTGTGCGGCAGCCTGTCCGGCTCCGACGATGACGATGCGCTCGTACATGCAACGCTACCCGATGCCGAGCAGCGGCCAGTAGAGCGGCACGAGCAGCAGCAGGGCGATGTTCTCGGCCAGCAGGAAGAACAGGGCCACCTTGAACACGTCGCGGGCGTTGAAGACGCCGAACGAATAGCCGGCGATCAGCACCAGCGACTGGTAGATGAACAGCTTGCCGCCGACGGCGAAGGTCCACAGCATGCCGATGGCCAGCGGATCCAGCCCGTTGTTGTGCGCGAACTCCATGAGCACCGGCAGCGAGATCGACACCATCGCGGTCTCGGAGGCCAGCATCAGGTGCGAGACGAACGCGCCCCAGTACAGCACCAGCGTGGAGTGGAACGGAGTGTCGATCAGCGGCCCGATGTAGCCGAACAGGCCGTCGGACAATATTTTCACCGCGCCCGTTTCCTGCAGCACGCCCGCCATGCTGATGGTGGCGCCCATGAAGATGACGATCATGAAGTTGAGGCGGCCGAGGTGCTCCTTGGTGAGCACGCCCACTTTCGGGAACGTCGCGACCAGCCCGACGCCCAGGCCGACGATGGCCGGATTGATGTGGTGCAGGAAATCCGTCGCCCACAGGCAAACGGCCACGATGGTCCAGAAGGCGGCTTTCTTCTCAGAAGCCGACCATGGGCCGAGCTTCGCCTTCTGCTCCTGAATGAAGGCCGTGCCGCCGGGCAGCGCTTTCATCTCCGGCGGATACATGCGCTGCAGAATCCACCAGCCGAGCAGGACGTTGATGAAGTCGAGCGGCGCGAACGCGATGAACCACTGGCTCCAGTAGACTTGCACGTGCCCGTACTGCTCGATCATGTTGCGCGCGACGATCGAGGGAGTGCTGCCGATGACACCCTTGTCGAACAGCGTCGCCGAGAAGGTGATCGCCAGCAGCAGCGCCTTGGAGATGTTGCTGTCCTTCGCCAGCCCGTAGGTGGCGACCAGGCCCATGATGATCGTGCCCAGCAGAATCACGCGCGGCGGCCCCGCCGGGACCATGAAGGTCATCACGAAGTCGGTGATGATGAAAGCCAGCAGGACGCGTGGGAACGAAGTACCCACTTTCGAGAGCATCGTGTAGGCCAGACGCTTGGCGAGGCCGCTTTCCGTCGCCATGGCGCCGATGAACAGCGCGCCCATCAGAAACCACGGCGCGTCGCTGCTGAAGCCGCCGAGCGCCACGCGCGCGGGCACCACTCCGAGCGCCCAGAACAGCCAGCAGCCGAGCAGCCCGGTGACCGCATGCGGCAGGATCTCGGTGATCCAGAAGGCAATCAGCAGGACGCCGATCGCCAGGGCCTGCTGGGCCTTCGGCTCCAGCGGCAGCGGCGCGAACCACAGCACGATCGCTGCCAGAACTCCGAATGCCGATCCGCCGATCTTGAACCAGCCCAGCGTCGCTTGCGGGTCTGTGGCGGCAGTTGTCAACGCGGGCGTGCTCATCGAATTGGTCTCGTTGTGTGTGAGCGTTGTTGATTCGAGGGCTTCAGGCAAGCTCTGCCAGCGGTTCCGCCGGACGCATGCGCTGCAGCGAGATGCCGTGCATTCCGGCCTTGTTCCTCACGGCAGAGACGGTGCGTCGCAGGCGCGCGGCGATCGCCTCCGCGCCCCAGCCTTGATCCGCGAGCTCGCGCATCGCGCGAACCTCCTGACTCGACCACGAGCGGACCATCGTGCGCCTGGGCAGCTCTGACATCAGAGTTTCCCCGAGACGCCACAGTACATGCGCGCGCCTCCCTTGCTTGCACCGGGCGCTGCCTGCGCGTGGTGCTGATGCTTTGCATCCTCGTCGCTGTACCGATCGGCACCGGCGTGCAGCATCACGGCATGGCCGCGCACGTCCGCAACCTTCAAGCGCGGAGCGATCACGGGGATGGAGCTCGTGCCGTCCGCTTCGACGATGATGTTCGGCAGATCGCCGAGATGCCCGTCGGCGTACGGACCCCGGTGAGCCTTCTTCTGCGCCGGATCGTAGTGGTCGCCGGCGGCGCCGCCGGGAACCGCGCCTTCGGCCGCCGGCTTCGGACCGCAGTCGGGAAACTCATGCAGATGCAGAGCGTGCGCACCGGCAGACAGTCCGTGCAGATCAGGTGTGACCAGCAAGCCGTATGCCGTGTCCTTGAAGCTCAGCGTGCCGACGTCGTCTCCAACGCCTTGCGCGGTGATCGCGTGAATCGCGACCGGCATGCCGTTCTCATGGGGATGCGCTTCCAGGCACAGGCTGCTCAATGCGACGATCGATGCGACTTTCACGGTGTTCATGCTCGGGTCACCTGCGCAAGTAACTCTTCGGTGTCGATCTCCGCCTGCGTGTGCTGCGGATACCGCTCGCCGCTGACGGTCTGGGAATTGATGAGCTGCTCCAACCGCGCGAGGGTCGCAGCGGACAGCTGCACGCGCGTCGCACCGACGTTCTCCGTCAGATGTGCAACGGAGGTCGTGCCGGTGATCGGGATGACGTGCGGCGCCTTGTTCAACAACCACGCCAGCGCAAGCTGCGCAGGCGTGCAACCGGTCTCGCGCGCCAGCGCGCCGAATTGCTCGATCAGGGCCCGGTTGCGTGCGAAATGCGGCGCCTGAAACCGCGGCATGCCGCGCCGGATGTCACCTTCGCACAACGCGGACGGCTGGCTCAACGTGCCGGTGAGGAAGCCGCGGCCGAGCGGCGCGAACGCCACGAGCGAGACACCCAGCTCGCGACATGCATCGAGCAATGCGACTTCGGGATTGCGCGTCCACAGCGAATACTCGGTCTGTACCGCTGCGATCGGGTGGACGCAGTACGCCCTGCGCAGCGTCGCCGCCGACACTTCGGACAGGCCGATGCCGCAGATCCAGCCGGCGCGCACCATGTCCGCCAGCGCGCCGACGCTCTCCTCGATCGGGATGCGCTTGTCCCAGCGATGCAGGTAGTAGAGATCGATGACGTCGGTACGCAAGCGCTCCAGGGCCTGCAGGCAGGTGGCCTTCAAGGTTTCCGGACGGCCGTCGATCACGCGCTTGCCGTCCACGCCCGTCAGCCCGCACTTGCTGGCCAGCACGATGCGCCGGCGAAACGGCCGCAACGTCGCGCCCACCAGCGACTCGTTGCGGCCGAAGCCGTAGAGCGCGGCGGTGTCGAAGTGATTGATCCCGAGATCGAGCGCCGCGTGCAGCACGGCCCTGGCCGACGTCTCGTCCGGCGGCGTGCCGTACGCGTGGCTCAGGTTCATGCAGCCGAAGCCGATCTCCGATACCGGCTGCGGTCCGAGCAGGCGGGCCTTCATGCTCACAGGCCTCGCGCCCGCAGCGTCGCGTCCAGGCGCGGGTAGACGCGCCGGGCATTCGCTTCGTAGATCCGCTGCTTGTCCCGCTGCGGGATCGCGAGCGCGTCGATGTAGCGCTTGGTGTCGTCGAAATAGTGCCCGGTGCGCGAGTCGATGCCGCGCACCGCGCCGACCATCTCCGAGCCGAACAGGATGTTCTGGATGTCGATCACCTCGACCAGCAGGTCGATGCCGCTCTGGTGATACACGCAGGTGTCGAAGAAGACGTTGCGCATGACGTGCTCGTCGAGCGGCGGGCGCTTCAGCATGTCCGCGAGGCCGCGATAGCGGCCCCAGTGATACGGCACCGCGCCGCCGCCGTGGGGAATCACGAAGCGCAGCGTCGGAAAGTCCTTGAACAGGTCGCCCTCGATGAACTGCATGAACGCGGTGGTGTCGGCGTTGATGTAATGCGCGCCGGTCGCGTGGAAGTTGGCATTGCAGGACGCCGAGACGTGGATCATCGCCGGGACGTCCAGCTCGACCATCTTCTCGTAGAACGGATACCAGTGCCGGTCCGTGAGCGGCGGTGCGGTCCAGTGCCCGCCGGACGGGTCCGGATTCAGATTGCAGCCGACGAAGCCGAGCTGCGCGACGCAGCGCTCGAGCTCGGCAGTGCTGTTGGCGATCGGCACGCCCGGCGACTGCGGCAGCTGGCACACGCCGACGAAGTTCTCCGGATACAGGTCGACGACGCGCTTGATCAGGTCGTTGCACGCGACCGTCCAGGCCTGCGACGTCGCCTCGTCGCCGACGTGGTGCGCCATCGCGGACGCGCGCGGCGAGAACAATGTCAGGTCGGCGCCGCGCTCGCGCTGCAGCTTGAGCTGGTTCGACTCGATGCTGTCGCGAATCTCGTCGTCGCCGATGTCCGGACGCGTCGGCGCCGGCAGCTGCGGGTTCTTCAGCCGCGCGACCTGCTGATCGCGAAACTTCTGATGCGGGCCCGGCGCGGTCGTGTAGTGGCCGTGACAATCGATGATCAGCATCAACGCCCTCCTCGCGCGCCGCCGGCCGCCAGCATGGCCTCGAGCAATTCTTCCAGCGCCTGGCGGTCCGCCAGCGCCTTGTGACGCGGCGCCCATTCCTGCCACCGCGCACAGGCCTCGCTCATCCGCGGCTCTACCCCCACGGCGGCCAAGGTCCGCGCCACTTCGCGCATCTCCTCCGCGCGGCGCGTGCCGTGCACGAGCGAGCGGCCGATCATGTAGCGCGCCATCGCTCGCCAGTCGTTGCGCGGAAACAGGTCGCGCAAGGAGTCCACTACGCTTTGCGTGACGCCGTAAGAGTGCGCGGCGAGCATGCATTCACCGAGCAGCGCTTCGAGTCCCTTGACGATGACGCTGCGGCACATCTTCGCCGCGGATGCCTGACCGACCTCGCCGGAGAAGAACTGCGCACCGGTCAACCCGACGCCGTGCGCGACGCTCACGAACGCCGCGGCATGCGGCCCTCCCAGCAGGATGGCGGTGCCGCTGCGCTTGGGCGAGATCGGGGCCATGACCGCGCCCTCCACGTACTTGCCGCCGCACGCCTCGATGTGCGCCGCGGCCGCTTGCTTGGTTTGCGGTGCGACCGAATTCAGATCCAGAAACCATGCGCCCTGCAGGGCCGTGATCGCTTGTGCGGCGGCCACCGTCTGCGCGGAAGTTACGGCGGAAATCACCAGCTGCGCGCCCGCGCTCGCCGCCATCGCGTCGGTCGCCGCCTGCGCGGGACTGGAGGCAAGCGCTCGACTCGGACCGCTGCGCGCGTCGGCGAACAATGTGTCCCAGACTGCAATGCGCCCGATGCCTCCCGTGTGCAGGTCGTTCGCGAGAATCTGGCCGACCTCGCCGTAGCCGATCAGGGCAATGCTCTGCAGCGTGCTCATTCGCCCCTCCAGAGGCGATCCGTAACGAATACCTCGCCGCGCATCAGCTTGCGCGCGGTGCGCAGCAATGCGGAGCGCTTGACGACGAGCCGCCCGTCCGCCTGCTCGACCTCCATCTCGACGCTGAAATAGCCGGTCGGATGCTCGATCTCGAGGCACTGCACTTGCGTCGCGCTCGCAAGGCGCACGAGCCCCGCGGCGACGGAGCCTGCGACGACGCAGGCCGTGGCCACGCTCACGGCACCGAGCACGCCTATCGCTTCGTGCACTCGATGCGGGATGAACGTGCGTGTCGCGATCGCTCCACCCTGCTGCGGCGGCGAGACCAGGCACATCTTCGGCACGGTCTTGTTCAGGACGTCGCCCAGATTCATGCGCGCGCCCGCCTGCAAACGAATGCTTTCGATACGCGCCTTGAGCTGCGCGTCGGCTTCGAGAGCCTCGGGCGACTCCGCACCGGTCTTGCCGAAATCGGCCGCGCGCAGGATCACGACGGGCATGCCGTTGTCGATGCAGGTCACCTCGACTCCGTCGAGCACGTCCACCGGCGAGCCGGTCGGCAGCAACGCGCCGCAGCTGGAGCCCGCGACGTCGAGGAAGTCGATCGCAACGGCTGCCGCAGTTCCTGGCACGCCGTCGATGCGCGTGGTCCCGTCGTACTCGACGACGCCGTCCGGCGTCTGAACGTGGGCGACGGCCAGCGTGTCCGTATTCGTCATCTGGATGCGCACCGGCGTCACCGGTCCCTTCGCGGCCACCATGCCGTTCTCGATCGCCCAGGGCCCGACACCGGCCAGGATGTTGCCGCAGTTCTGCGTGTCGCTGACCTGCGCCCGATCCACGGCCACTTGCAGAAACAGGTAGTCGACGTCCGCATCGGCGCGCTGTGAGGGGCTGATGATCGCGACCTTGCTGGTCAGGGGATGCGCGCCGCCCAGTCCGTCGATCTGCCGCACATCGGGCGAGCCCATTGCGGCGAGCAGCACGCGATCGCGCAGCTCGCGGCCCTCCGGCAGATCGTCCCTGTTGAAGTACAGACCTTTGGAGGTCCCGCCGCGCATCAGCGTGCATGGAATGGCTTTGAGCACGTCGACGCTCTCTCAGTGCTCCGAGCCTTCGTCGAGATACCGCAGCCCGCGCTGCGCCAGGCGCTCGCGCATGCCGTAAATGTCCAGGCCGAGCTCGCCGGCCTTGAGGCGTGCACGCACCTGCGCCTCTTTCTTCTCGCGCGCAGCGCACTTGTCGAGGACGTCGCGCGCCTGCTCACGCGCGATGACGCACACGCCGTCATCGTCGGCCACGATCAGGTCTCCGGGACGAACGAGCGTGCCAGCGCATACGACCGGCACGTTGACGCTGCCGAGGGTTTCTTTCACCGTTCCCTGGGCGGACACGTAGCGCGACCACACCGGAAAGCCCATGGCCGTCAGCTCACGAACGTCGCGCACGCCAGCGTCGATGACCAGGCCGCACACACCGCGCGCCGCAAGCGAGCTGGCGAGCAGCTCGCCGAAGTAGCCGGCATCGGAGGGCGACGTCGGCGCCACGACCAGCACATCGCCCTGCGTGCACTGCTCGACCGCCACGTGAATCATCCAGTTGTCGCACGGCGCAACCTGCACCGTGACCGCGGAACCGGCGATGTGCGCGCCTGAATAGATCGGTCGCAGCTGCGGCGCCAGCAGGCCGGTGCGGCCCTGGGCCTCGTGCACCGTCGCGACACCGAAGGAGCGATAGCGCTCGGCGACCTCCGGCTCGACGCGGCGGATGTTGCGGATGACGACTGACATTGAATCCTCGTTTGCGGAAAGTGTGTCGCGCGCGGCACGCTTCGACCAATTGAAAAGACGGCCCCCGGTATAAGAGAAAGCTATCGCCCGGCTAGAACGTGACGTTGACCTCGAAGCGCACGCGATTCAGCCAGTCGTCGGCCTGGTTCCTGCCCGCGTAGCGCGCGTCGTCGGGCCGGTAGCGATACCAGATGCCGCTCAGCGTCACCTGCTTGCCCAGCGCATACTCGACACCGAGCGAGTGCCAGCGATAGTTGCTTGCGATGCTGGTGTTGTCCTGTGAAAAGGCCACGAAGACGGCGTCGGCCTCGACGCGCGCATAGGCGTAGTTGAGCCGCCAGTTGCCGCTGTGCTCGAGGTGGCCGACATAGGCGTCCACCGCATATGCAGCGTCCTCGCCGGTGGTCGCGCCCCGGTTGTGGACATAGTTGGTCACGATCTGCACCGGCCACTTCTCGCCCCACGGCTCGAGCATGACGTCGCCGATCACGTCCAGCAGCTTGAAGTCGGAGACGAAGCCGAGCCCCGGCACGACGACGTTGCCGCGCACGTAGTCCTCATGCTCGACGTTCGGCTCGCCGTGCAGCTCATAGTCGAAGTAACCGATGCCGAGCCGGTAGCGCGACCCGCCGGACGCCTGCTTCAGCACCCACTGCATTCCCGTCAGCGTGCTCTCGCGCCCGATCCAGTCGTACTGCAGCGGGTAGTACAGCGCGGTGACGTCGAGGCCCGGACGAGCGCGGACCGCGTGGATCAGCTGGTAAGTCGCCGCGGCGCCCTGCGGATTGAACTCGTTGTCCCAGACCACTTGCAGCTCGGTCCTGAAGAACGGGTTCGGAAAGCGTCCCGCGAACACGGTGAGGTCGTCCTGCTTGAATCGCAGGTAGGCGTAATCGATCCTGAAGTCCGTGCTGTCCGCAAGCGTCGACGCGGTGTCGCTCACACCGATGAGGCGGCTGCTCTCCAGCATCGTGATGCGCGCGCCGACGGTCAGGGAATTCGAGAGCGCGTAACGCGCTCCGCCGCGCAACCGCAGCTGGGTCCGCTCGTTGGAGCGGCCGTCGCGATCGCCGAAATTGTTCTCCTCGCGCAGGCGGAAATCGGCAAACGGCTCGAACGCAGGCCTCGCATCGGCCGGCGAGGCAGTAGATTCGGCCAGCGCCGCGCCGGCGCCGCATGCGAGCAGGACGACGGCCGCGCCGAGGCACCTGCGCAGCATCCGCGACGATGGGCATCGGCTCACCATCTGCTCTTGAACTCCAGACCGACCGCGAGGTTGTCTCTGTCCGTAGCCCGATATTCGTTGCGGCGGTACTCCGCGATCGCATACACATTGCCCACCAGGCGCACGCCGAGCTGCGTCTCGGTGTTGTCCAGGTGCACGCGGCCGCGACGGCCGCCGTGATGAATGCCGCGGTCGAGGTATCCGCTCAAGTACAGGCGGTCGGACAGGTACGGAAACGACACGCGATAGTTGTTCGAAATCTGCCGCACGCTGCCTTCCGCGTTGTCGAAGCGCTGGAAGAAGGTCACGTTCCAGGAGACGTGCAGCGCGGCGAAGATGCCGCGCAGGAACGGCGTGTCGTTGATGCGCCAGCGCGGTCCCACCTGCCACGTGTCGTCGCCGTTCTTGGGCCCGATCTGCGCCTGCACGGCCGCGTCGAACGGAATCCTCGGCGAGAATGCCCACCGCAGGTTCTGCTCGGAGTTCTGCATCTGCATGCCCGTGTCGCGGAAGACGCCGGCGAAGTTCACGAAGCTCGCATAGGAGAGACCCGCCGGCAGCGTTGCGGCGGCGTTGAGCGTGAAGTCGGCGTCGCTCGTCACCTGCGAAAGATACGGGTAGAAGTTGAAGTTCAGCGAGCCTTCGACCTTGTCGGCAGCGCGCGCCGCGCCCGCCGCGAACAGGGCAAGGATCGGACACACGCACAGCAGCAGGCGAAAGCCCATGACGGCCAGTTCGTCGAATAGTGGTTATCGGCAGGTTCCCCTGGCCGGCAGTGTGTCGCGCCGTACGGGCTTCGGCTAATTGAAAAAAAACTCGCGGTATAAGAGATTGCTATTCGTGGACGCGAACGTCAGGCACCTGCAGGTCTTCCAGGAAGTCGCAGCTCACGGCAGCGTCAGCGCCGCAGCCCGGCGCGTGTATCTGTCGCAGCCTGCCGTGACCCAGGCCATCGGTAGTGTCGAGCGCTATTTCGGTGCGCCGCTGTTCCAGCGCACCAGCAGCGGCATGACGCTGACCGCAGCGGGACAGATATGCTCGGACCGCATCGTGCGCGCTCTCGATCAGCTGCGCGCAGGACTGACAGAGACTTCGAGCTCGTCGCGCAGCGCCGGTGAGCATCTGACGCGCTCGCTCACCACGGCGCGGCTGCGCGCGCTCGTGATGGTGGTCGAGCACCGCAGCTTCAGCGTGGCGGCACGGATTGCCGGAATTTCTCAACCCACGATGCATCGCACGGCGCGCGAGCTCGAGACGGCGCTGAGCATCTGTCTGTTGCAGCGAACTGCCGATGGCATCCAGCCCACGCGCGAGGCCCAGCGGCTGGCGCGCCGGGCCCGGCTGGCGTTCCGCGAGATCGCCCAGGCGCGCGCCGAGCTCGATGCATTGTCGGGCCGGGAGTCGGGTGCTTCCGTCATCGGTGCGATGCCGCTGGCGCGCAGCTACCTGCTGCCCAAGGTGCTGATCACGTTCACGAACGAACGCCCCGAGCACGCCGTGTCGATCCTCGAAGGCTCCTACGAAAACCTGGTCAGCGGCCTGCAGGCGGGCGAGATCGACTTCCTCATCGGCGCGCTCCGCGAGCCACCGCTGCACGAGAACATCACGCAGGAGCACCTGTTCGACGACCCGCTCGCCATCATCATGCGCGCCGGGCACCCGATCGCGAACAAGCGCAAGCCATCGCTGAGAGCACTCACGCGATTCCCTTGGGTGGCGCCGCGCGCCGGCTCACCGTTGCGCTCGCATTTCAACGACATGTTCCAGAAAGCCGGCGTTCCGGTCCCGCGCTACCTGATCGACTGCAATTCGATGATGGCGGCACGCGCACTGCTGCTCGAAAGCGATCGCCTGATGCTGCTGTCGACGCACCAGATCCACTACGAGCTGCAAGCCGGGCTGCTCATCGCCATCCCACACCCTCGCGGCCGCGTAGTTCGCGCGATCGGCCTGACCGTGCGCACCGATTGGCGCCCGACACGCAGCCAGGCGCGGCTGCTGGAGCTGCTGCGGCGATATTCGGAGAGTGTTCCGGAGAAGGGATAGGCCTGCGGCGGCTACGCTGCCTTCTTCACCCGCATTTCGACGCGCAAGCCGGCGGCAGCCAGCATGTTGACGAGCGCATCGAGAGTGAACTTGTCGATGGCGCCCCCGGCCGGAGTTGAACCGACGACCTACCGCTTAGGAGTTGGATTCAGCCCCGGCCGGGCGTAAGCGGGCACTGGCAAGCGCCATAATCGACAACGGTTTACGTCTTACCGTATCGTGTCAGCTGCCGCTCAATCTTGGCGGTTCGTTAGACGGATCGTTAGATGATTGGACGGCGCAGCACCAAGCGACTAGCCGAGCTCGGGCTGACCCCACTCGCGCGAGCGTTCAGTCACAGGGATTGCAGGGAGGCGCGGCCCCATGAGCGAGCCGACTTTCTTCTTCTACACGCGGGGACAGACGATCGTCGTCGGCGACGACCCGCGGAAATGCAGTCGCTGCGGCAAGGGGCCGGAGCCCACAGCCATCATCGACAACAGCGGGAACCAGTTCCGCGCGATTGACCTGTGCGTGCGGTGTCTCAGCGAGCTGGCCGAGGCGGTCACGAAGACATTCCCTCGGCGGAGCGACTGAGGTCAC
>DATEJG010000188.1:0-2107 GCA_035278165.1 Steroidobacteraceae bacterium | reverse complement strand
ATCGCGGAAGGCACCGATGCGCTCGTCGTGGTCGGTACGAGCGGCGAGTCGGCAACGCTCAACGTCGAAGAGCACATCCTGATGATCCGCACGGCGGTCGAGCATGCGGCGAAACGCATCCCGATCATCGCGGGCGCGGGCGGCAACTCGACCGCCGAGGCGATCGAGCTGACGAAGCACGCGAAAGCCGTCGGCGCGGACGCGACGCTGCAGGTCGTGCCGTACTACAACAAGCCGACGCAGGAAGGCATGTACCGTCACTTCAAGACGATCGCCGAAGCGGTCGACCTGCCGGTGATCCTGTACAACGTGCCGGGCCGCACGGTCGCGGACATGGCGAACGAGACGATGCTGCGCCTCGCGGAAGTCCCGGGCATCATCGGCGTGAAGGAAGCGACCGGCAACATCGATCGCGCCGCGCACCTGATCAAGGCTGCACCGAAGCATTTCGCGATCTATAGCGGCGACGATCCGACGGCTATCGCGCTGATGCTGCTCGGCGGCCACGGCAACATCTCGGTCACGGCGAACGTTGCACCGCGCGCGATGAGCGAACTGTGCCGTGCAGCGCTGGCCGGCGACGTCCAGACGGCCCGCGAACTGCACATGAAGCTGCTGTCGCTGCACAAGAACCTGTTCATCGAGGCGAACCCGATTCCGGTGAAGTGGGCGCTGCAGGCGATGGGCAAGATGCAGGGCGGCATCCGGCTGCCGCTCACGGCGCTCGACGAGCGCTGCCACGATGCCGTGCGTTCGGCCCTCGTCGAGGCCGGCGTCCTCGCCTGATGCCGAGGCGGCCGCGTCCTGCGGCCGCCGGCTCGTACCCTGATCAACCCGCACCGGCCGGCTCCGTCCGGCGCCGCTCCTGACGAGCGTTCTAGCAAGACGAAGGATTTCATGAAACGTTTCGCCTTTTCCTCTCGCGCCATCCAGATGTCGGTGGTGGCGCTGGCGCTGGGCGCGCTCGCCGGCTGCGATACGCTGAACGACTATCTGGCCCCCGACCGGGTCAACTACAAGAACACCGGTTCGGCACCGCCGCTCGCGGTGCCGAGCGACCTGAAGCCGGTACCGACGACGCAGCAGTTCGTCGCGCCGCCGAGCAACGCCGGCCTCGGCACGCTGCCGCCGCGGGCCACGACCCAGGCCGGCAACGCGACCGACGGCATCCCGAGCGCGCAGGATCCGTTCGGCATGCACATCGAGCGCGACGGCGATCGCCGCTGGCTCGTCGTCGACGGCCGGACGCCCGAGCAGCTGTGGCCGATCCTGAAGGAGTTCTGGCAGGAGAACGGTTTCTCGCTGAAGACCGACGCGCCGTCGACGGGCATCATGGCCACCGACTGGGCCGAAAACCGCGCTAACATTCCCGACGACTGGTTCCGCCGCACGATCGGCAAGGTCATCGATTTCGCATACTCGTCCGGTACGCGCGACCGCTTCCGTACGCTCGTGAACCGCACGTCGGACGGCAACACCGACATCTCGATCACGCACAGCGCGATGGAGGAAATGATGGTCGGCCCGCAGGGCGGCACGTCGTCGCGCTGGGAGGAGCGTCCGCGCAACCCGGTGCTGGAAGCTGTGTTCCTGTCGAAGTTGATGCAGAAGTTCGGCCTGACCGATGCGCAGGCAAAGCAGCTGCTGACCGATGCACGCCCCGCGACGGCGCCGGCGCAGGTCAGCGACACGAGCAACGGCGCGGCAACGCTGCAGCTGGCCGAGTCGTTCGACCGCGCATGGCTGCGGGTGGGCCTGGCGCTCGACCGGACCAACTTCACGGTCGACAATCGCGACCGCGAGAAGGGCGTGTACACCGTGCGCTATGCGAATTCGATGGAAGAGCTGAAGCGTGACGGCCTGTTCGGCAAGCTGTTCTACGGCGGCCCGGCCGCCGCGAAGCCGGGCAAGGAATTCCTGGTCAACGTACGCGCGCAAGGCAACGGCGGCACGCAGGTCGCAGTGATCGGCGCAAACGGCCAGGTCGACAACTCGTCGGACGCGCAGCGGATCATTTCGCTGCTCCACGCGCAGCTGAACTGAGCGCGTGCGATTCGCCAGCCTCGGAAGCGGCAGCGAAGGCAACGCGCTGGTCGTCGAGGCCTCG
>DATEJG010000187.1:0-20608 GCA_035278165.1 Steroidobacteraceae bacterium | reverse complement strand
TTTCTCCCGGCACCCGCTCAGTTGGGCTCGTCGCCGGAGTAGGGGACGGCTTTGGCGCCTTCGACGGGGCCGATCTTCGCGCGGTCGCTCACCAGCAGCTCGACCTCGTGCTCGAAGCGCAGGCGGCCCTCGACTACTGCTCCCGGGGCGATGACGACGCGCGGCAGACGGCGGTTGCTCCGGACCAGGTTCTGATTCGGCTTCTCGACCAGGATGCCGCCCTCGATGCGCGAGTCGCGTCCGACGGTGATGTCGCCGTTGACCGTGTGCAGCCCGCCGCCGACGTGCGCGGCATCGATCGTCATCTTGCCGTTGACGTTGCTCAGGCTGCCGCGAATGTCTGCGCCCTTGGACAGGATCGCCGAGCCGTTGACGGCGGACACGTCGCCGTTGACATGCGCACCGTCCGCGAGCTTGAGGGTACCGTTCACCGTTTCCACGCTGTCGGCCTTCGCCCCGGCGGCGAGCGAGATGCCGCCGTTGACGCTTTCGACGCCCTTGACCGTCGCGTTGCGCTCGATGGCGATCGAGCCGTTGACCGTCTCGACGTCCGCCGCCGTGGCACCTTCCTCGATCGTCACCGAGCCGTTGAC
Organism: Steroidobacteraceae bacterium; assembly: GCA_035278165.1. Lineage (GTDB taxonomy): Bacteria > Pseudomonadota > Gammaproteobacteria > Steroidobacterales > Steroidobacteraceae > Steroidobacter. The sequence goes on along the minus strand of DATEJG010000187.1, from coordinate 20,015 downwards.
GGTCGAGACGTCGTCGGCAGTCTGGCCGGCCTCGACGCGCACGGAGCCGTTCACCTTGGAGTGACTGCCGGCGGCGGCCGCGAGCGGCATGCAGGCCAGCAGTACGAGCAGCAGATTTTTCATTGGAAGTCCTTCGTGTGGGTGCTCATGCCGGGTTGGACGCGAGCTGTCTGCCAAGGGTTGCAATGCTCGTGTATGGTGCGCGCATGGAAGGTCCGTCGCATGTCGCCGATGTTGCCCCGGTCATCCAGGCCGCGGTGGCGCCGGTGTTCCTGCTTGCCGGCGTCGGCGCGACGCTGAACGTGCTCGCTACGCGCATCGGTCGCATCATCGATCGGGCGCGAATCATGGAGGAGTCGCTGCCGGGCGCGGCGCCCGACGTCGCGCTCGACCTGCATGCACGGCTGCGCGTGTTGTCCCGTCGCGCCACGCTCATCAATCGCGCGATCGTCCTGTCGGTGCTGTCTGCATTGCTGGTCTCGCTGGTGGTCGCAGCGTTGTTCGTGAGCGCCTTGCTGCGCATAGAGCTCACCGTTCCGATCGCCGTCGTGTTCGTAGTCGCGCTGCTGAGTCTCGCGGCGGCGCTGCTGCACTTCCTGCGCGAGGTCTTCATCGCAACGGCGTCGCTCACGTTCGGCGGCGCGCGCAACCCGCACCGCGACGACGGCGGATGAGCACTGCGTCGCGCTCTGTCGCGGCCGGGCGTCGCCAAAGAATGACAATCCGCAGCCAAAACTGTCACGGCGGGGCGCTCCGGCCGAATCCGTGATGCACTCCACACTATTGCGCTCGCGGTACCCGGCATCATCGCGTCCACATGGCGCAACCGCCCCAAGAAATCCTGGTGCAGCCGGATGCATTCCGCGTCACCCGCGAACCGCTGTTGCTCGTTTCCGAGCTGAGCGCCGCGCTCGCCGTCTGCCTTTTCGATGACACGCAGTCGGTCGGCGGCCTCCTGCATCTGCGCTACGTCGCGACCAGCGGCAGCGAGCCGATCGACCTGACCGACAACACGCTCAGCTCCGACCTGCTGCTGATGGACCGCTTCTGCAAGGAGCTGCGCTCGGCCGGCGCGCGCAAGCAGAGCTGGCGGGTCAGCATCTTCGGCCACACGCCGCAGCAGCCGGCGATGGAAGGGCCCGCGGCCACCGTGATCGATCTGGCCAAGGCGTATTTCTCCGACGCGCGCCTGCCGATCGAGTGCAAGGAATTCCGCCGCCCGCTCGGCGTCGTCGTCCGCATGGACGCGCGCGAGGGTCGCATCTGGGTCAACGGCACGCCCGGCACGGCCACCACGCGTCTCGCCGCCCCGGAACGCGCTTAGTCGTCCCGGAGTCAGGCTGAAGCCTGACACCTTCGTGCTAGCCTTGCGCCCGACAACAAAAACTCGAGGCACCCTCCCGTGCAGGAAGCCGCTGCCCCCGCCGCGCCGCTCTACAAGTCGCTCTATGTCCAGGTGCTGATCGCCATCGCGATCGGCGTGACGCTCGGCTATTTCGTTCCCGACACCGCCGCGCAGCTCAAGCCGCTCGGCGACGGCTTCATCAAGCTCATCAAGATGATGATCGCGCCGATCATCTTCTGCACCGTCGTGACCGGCATCGCCGGCATGGAGAACATGAAGGCGGTCGGCAAGACCGGCGTGCTCGCGCTGCTGTATTTCGAGATCGTCAGCACGCTGGCGCTGGTCGTCGGGCTGGTGATCGTCAACCTGGTGAAGCCCGGCGCGGGCATGAACATCGACGTCGGCTCGCTCGATGCGAAGTCGATCGAGAGCTACGTGCACGCCGCGCAGGAGCAGAGCATCACCGACTTCCTGCTGAACGTCATCCCGACGACGCTGGTCGATGCGTTCGCCAAGGGCGACATCCTGCAGGTGCTGCTGATCGCGCTGCTGTTCGGCTTTGCGCTGCACGCGGTCGGCGAGCGGGCGCGCCCGGTCTACGAGTTGATCGACCGCCTGTCGCACGTGCTGTTCCGCATCGTCGGCTACATCATGCGGCTCGCCCCGATCGGCGCGTTCGGCGCGATGGCGTTCGTCGTCGGCAAGTACGGCTTCGCCACGCTCAAGTCGCTCGGCCTGCTGATGGTGTGCTTCTACGCGACCTGCCTCATCTTCATCTTCGTCGTGCTGGGCCTCATTGCGCGGCTGCACGGCTTCAGCATCGTGCGCTTCGTGCGCTACCTGCGCGATGAGCTGCTGATCGTGCTCGGCACGTCGTCGTCGGAGTCGGTGCTGCCGCGCATGCTGGCCCGCATGGAGAGCGCCGGCGCTGCCAAGCCGGTCGTCGGGCTGGTGATCCCGACCGGCTATTCCTTCAATCTCGACGGCACGTCGATTTATTTGACGATGGCTGCCGTCTTCATCGCGCAGGCGACCAACACGCCGCTGACCTTGATGGACCAGCTGACGCTGCTCGCCGTGCTGCTGCTGACCTCCAAGGGGGCCGCGGGCGTGACCGGCAGCGGCTTCATCGTGCTGGCGGCGACGCTCTCGGCCCTTGGTACATTGCCGGTGACCGCGGTAGCCCTCATCCTGGGCATCGACCGGTTCATGTCCGAAGCCCGCGCGCTGACGAACCTGGTCGGCAACGGCGTCGCGACGCTGGTCGTGGCGAAATGGTGCGGAGCGCTCGACGAGCAGCGCCTGCAGCAGGAGCTCAGGAAATAACGCCGCCGGGCCTCGCGTTCGCGCACAATGGCGCGCCTCACCCCTATGAACGGCCCGATTCAATTCGTACCGGTCACTACGCCGGAGCAGCTCGCAGTGGTTGCCGGGCTTGCGCACGAGATCTGGTACGAGTACTACGTGCCGCTCATCGGCCGTGCCCAGGTCGACTACATGGTGGCGAACTTTCAGAGCAGCGAGGCCATGGCTGAACAGCTCCGGGAGGGCTACGAATACTTCCTGACCGGACGGGACGGGCAGGAGATCGGCTATTGCGCGGTGCAGCCGCAGGCGGCCGCCGCGAGCCTGTTTCTCAGCAAGTTGTATCTGTTACGCGACGCCCGGGGCGGGGGAACCGGCAGGGTTTGCATGGAGTTCATTGAGCAGCTTGCCCGCCGCCGCGGTCTCAATCTGCTATGGCTGACCGTGAACAAAGGAAACCCGGCCGTGAAAGCCTACGAGCGCCTGGGATTCCGGATCGCAGCGGACCTGGTGATGGACATCGGGGGCGGCTTCGTCATGGATGATTTCCGCATGGAAAAGTCACTGGTCTGACCCCGCCGTTTCGAGCCAGCTGCGCCATGCCGCGAGAATCTGCCCGGAAATCAACCTACGGTCATGAGTGTGTCCATAGACAAGGAACCTGCTGACGACGGTGACGCGCGCCGCGTGCTCGCCAGCTGGCTGGACGACTATGCCGGCGGCCGCTGCGATCGCGCGGACATGCAGGAGTCGTTTCTGTCCGTCTGCCGCAGCAATCCGGACGCGCCCTGGGACGCGCTCGCACTGCTCGACCAGTATCAGCGCCGCGGCAAGATCGACGCCGCGCTGGCGCGCACGCTCAAGGCCGACATCGCGCAACTGGTGTTCGGCAATGCCAATCAGACCGGCACGCCGCCGCGCGACTCGACCGAGGCGACGCTCGACACCAGCGGCTCGCGCTGGCGCAAGCTGGTCGCCGAGAACGACCCGCACACGGCGGACGTGGAGCCGTCGTTCGTCGATCCCACGCTGTTCCGCCGCGACTTCGATCCCGCTACGCGCCCGCCGCCGGTGACGCTGGAGCGACGCGGCGAGGAGCGTCGCGACCCAGAGCCCCGCGAAGAGCAGCAGGACGAAGCGCCGCCGCTGCGCCAGCCGCAAGCGCGGGAGCTGCCATCGTTCCGCGCGAAGGAAGCCAGTCCGAAGGACGTGCTGCGCGATCGCTACGAGCTGATCTCGATCCTCGGTCGCGGCAGCGCCGGCACGGTCTACAAGGCGCTCGACCGGCACAAGACGCATCTCGGGGCTGCCAGCCGTTACGTCGCGGTCAAGGTTCTCAAGCTCGACTACCAGAGCCGCCCGGAGGCGCTCGCCACGCTGGAGCGCGAGTTCCATCAGGCGCAGTCGCTGTCGCATCCGAACGTCGTCAGCGTCTTCGACCTGGACCGCGACGGCGACACGTACTTCATCGTCATGGAGCTGCTGGAAGGCCAGCTGCTCGCCGACATCCAGCAGCGCCTGCGCGGACCGATGCAGCGTCAGCATGCGCTGGCGCTGATCAGCAGCGTCGGCGCTGCGCTGGCGCATGCGCATCGGCGCGAGGTGGTTCACGCGGATCTCAAGCCGCGCAACATCATGATCACCTCGACGGGCGAGGTGCGCGTGCTCGACTTCGGTTTCGCCCGACATCGCCCGCTCGACCTGCACAGCGCTCCGACATTCGATGCGCCGCCGGCGAGTGCGCCGGCGTATGCGAGCGTGGAGCGCGTGACGGGCAGCGAGCCGCATCCGAGCGACGATGTCTACAGTCTCGCGTGCATCGCATACGAGTTGCTCGCTGGCGAGCATCCGTTCGGCGGACGATCCGCCGTGCTGGCACGTGCCAACGGTCGCCGGCCGCGCGCCATCGCCGGCCTGACGCGCAAACAGATGCAGGCGCTCAATCGCGCGCTGCTGTGGGGCCGCGGCGAGCGCAAGATCGACGTGGTCGATCTGCTGGCGGGCCTGGGTTGCGCCGAAGCGCCGAACAAGCTCGTTCCGCCGGAAGAGCTGGTCGCGTATGACGGGCGCGGTCAGTGGCGCCGACGGCTGCTCGGGCTGCTCGTGTTCCTGCTGCTGTTCGGCGCGGCCGCCGCTGCGTTCGTCTATCTCGAACGTCACCCGCTGCCCGTTCGTCCGGCAGAGGCTCCCGCATCACCGCCCCCGGCCGCGTCGGACAACAACGAAGCCCCAGCGGTAGAGAACAACGAGCCGGCTGCTGCCGCGAGTCCGCCGCCCGCCGCTGCGCAACAGCCGGAAACGAGCGTCGTCAAGGCCCCGTCGCAGGCGAAGAACCCGCCGAAGGCCGCTCCCGAGCCGCGTTCAGCGCCGGCGAAGACGGCCAGCACGACAGCAGCGCGGCCCGCCGCGGCCGCGTCGACCGGCCCCGTAACGATCGAATTCGACAAGGACACGTACGTCACGACGGAGAGCGACGGCTCGGTGCGCATCGTGGTCGAGCGCCACGGCTCGAAGGACCGGCCGGTCAGCTTCCGCTGGAATCTGCGCAGCAATTCGGCCGAGCAGGGCACGGACTTCGCCGGCATCGGTCCGGGCACCGAGACCATTCCGGCCGGTGCCAGCACTGCGACGCTGACCATCCCGCTGGTGTCCGACGCCATCGTCGAGAACACCGAAGTCTTCCTGGTCGAGATCGAGCCGGTGGAGTCGGGCGTGCGGCTCGGCGAGCGCTCGCATGCGGCAGTGATCATCGTCGACGACGACTGACCTGCAGCCGCGGCCGCCAGCCATGAACGTGCGCTTCTCTGATCGTGCGATCCGGTGTCGGGTCACCGCCGACGAGCTGCAGCAGCTGCTGACCGGACGCGCCATCGCCCTCGACCTGTGCCTGCCACGGGACCGCAGGTTTCGCGTGAGCGTGCGGCCGTCAGCGCTGCAGACGTGGCAGCTCGACAGCGATCCGACCGGCGTCTGGGTGTCGATTCCGCGCGTTGAGCTGGAAGCGCTCGCGCAGGCGGTGCCGAGCAAGGAGGGCATCGAGCACAGCTTCGAGACGTCGCAGGAGAGCGTGACGGTGACGTTCGAGGTGGATTTGAAGAGGAGTCAGGCTTCAGCCTGACTCTTGCTCCCGCTCGATGGCGCGATAACCGATATCGCGCCGGTACTGCATCCCGTTCCAGCGAATCTGTTCGCACAGCGCATATGCTGCGCGCTGCGCTTCGCTGACGTTCGTCCCCATGCCGACAGCGCACAGCACGCGCCCGCCGTTGGTGACGATCTTGCCGTCCATGAGCTGCGCCCCGGCGTGAAAAACTTTGCCGGGCAGATCTGCCGCGGCATCCAGGCCGTGGATTTCGTCGCCCTTGCGCACCGCGTCGGGATAGCCGCCGGCGGCGAGCACGACGCCCAGCGCGGCACGCGAATCCCACTGCGCGCCGCTGCGATCGAGCCGTCCTTCGAGCGCCGCCTCGCACAGCGCGGTGAGGTCCGACGTGAGGCGCATCATGATCGGCTGCGTCTCCGGATCGCCGAAGCGGCAATTGAACTCGAGAACGTTCGGCGTGCCGTCCGGCGCGATCATCAGGCCGGCGTACAGGAAGCCGATGTAGGGCGTGCCGTCGGCGATCAGCCCGCGCACCGTGGGCTCCATGACCTCGCGCATCACGCGTCGATGGATCTCCTCGGTGACGACCGGCGCGGGCGAGTAGGCGCCCATGCCGCCGGTGTTGGGCCCGCGGTCGCCGTCATCGCGGCGCTTGTGATCCTGCGAGGTCGCGAGCGGCAGGATGTGCTCGCCGCTCACGATCGCGATGAAGCTCGCTTCTTCCCCCTGCAGGAACTGCTCGATGACCACGGTGCTGCCCGCGGCGCCGAACTGGCCGGAGAACATGGCCTCTGCGGCCTCGATCGCCGCATCGGTCGTCTCGCAGATGATCACGCCCTTGCCGGCCGCGAGCCCGTCGGCCTTCACGACCAGCGGCGCGCGCTGTGCGCGCACCCAGGCCGCGTCGAAGGTCGCCTGCGTGAATGTCGCGTACGCGGCGGTAGGAATGCGATAGCGGCTCAGGAACGCCTTGGTGAAGGCCTTGGAGCCTTCCAGCCGCGCAGCCAGGCGGCGCGGTCCGAAGCAGCGCAGGCCGGCGGCCTCGAACGCGTCGGTGACGCCGAGCACCAGCGGCGTCTCGGGGCCCACGATGGTGAGGTCGATGCGCTCGCGCCGTGCGAACTCGACCAGCGCCTCGATGTTCTCCGCCGCGATCGGCACGTTGCCGACACGCGGCTCGAGCGCCGTCCCCGCGTTGCCGGGCGCAACGTAGACCTGCGCCACACGCGGCGATTGCGCGACCTTCCAGGCTAGCGCGTGCTCGCGGCCGCCGTTGCCGAGGATGAGAACTTTCACCGTCCCGCCCTCAATGCCTGAAGTGGCGCATTCCCGTCAGCACCATCGCCATCCCGTGCTGGTCCGCCGCGGCGATGACTTCGCTGTCGCGCATCGAGCCGCCGGGCTGGATCACCGCCTGGATGCCGAATTCCGCGGCAACGTCCAGGCCGTCGCGGAACGGGAAGAATGCATCGGACGCCATCACCGCGCCCGCGACCGTCAGCCCTTCGTCCTTGGCCTTCATCGCGGCGATGCGGCTCGACACGACGCGGCTCATCTGGCCGGCGCCGACGCCGATGGTCATGCGCTCTTTCGCGTACACGATGGCGTTCGACTTGACGTACTTGCACACCTGCCACGCGAACAGCAGATCGTCGAGCTCGGCGGGCGTCGGCTGGCGCTTGGTCACGACCTTGAGATCGCTCTTGCCGACCATGCCGACATCGCGCGTCTGCACCAGCAGGCCGCCGTCGACGCTGCGGTAGTCGTACCGGACGTTGCTCGGCGCGAGGCCGTCGGTCACCAGCACGCGCACGTTCTCCTTGCGCGCGCACAGCTCCAGCGCATCCGTATCGACTTCCGGCGCGATGATCAGCTCGACGAACTGCCGCTCGATGATCGCGCGCGCCGTGGTGGCGGTGAGCGCGCGATTGAACGCAATGATGCCGCCGTACGCGGACGTCGGGTCGGTCTTGAACGCGCGGTCGTATGCCGAGAGCGTGTCGCTCGCGACCGCGACACCGCACGGATTGGCGTGCTTGACGATCACGCAGGCCGGATCCGCGAACTGGCGCACGCACTCGAAGGCAGTGTCGCCGTCGGCGATGTTGTTGTACGAGAGCGTGCGGCCTTGCAGCTGCTGCGCGGAACCGATGCTGGCGCCTTGCGCGTCCGCCACGCGATAGAACGCGGCAGTCTGATGCGGATTCTCGCCGTAGCGCAGGTCCAGGCGCTTCTGGAAATGCAGCGTCAGCGATTGCGCGAACTCGCCGGCGCCTTCGTTGACGCGCGTGAGGTAGCTCGCGACCGCGGAGTCATAGCTGGCGGTATGCGCGAACGCCTTGGCGGCGAGCCGCTTGCGGGTTGCCTCGGATACCGCGCCGGCGTTGCTCGCCAGCTCGTCGAGCACCGCGGAGTAGTCGAGCGGATCGACGATCACGGCGACGCGGTCGTGATTCTTCGCCGCCGCGCGCACCATCGCCGGGCCGCCGATGTCGATGTTCTCGATGGCGTCCTCGTAGCTGCAGCCGGGCCTGGCGATCGTCGCCGCGAACGGGTAGAGGTTCACCACGAGCAGGTCGATCGGCTCGATGCCGTGCTCCTGCATGACCGCCGCGTCGACGTCGCGCCGCCCGAGCAGCCCGCCGTGGATCTTCGGATGCAGCGTCTTGACGCGGCCGTCCATGATCTCCGGGAACCCGGTGTGGCTCGAGACCTGCGTGACCGGGACGCCGCTGCGCTCCAGCAGGGTGGCCGTGCCGCCGGTGGAGAGGAGCGCTACGCCGCGCCGGTGCAGCGCCTGTGCGAATTCGATGAGACCGTCTTTGTTGGAAACGCTGAGCAGCGCGCGGCGGATGGTCATTGCGCCAGGCCGTAGGTTTTCAGCTTCTTGCGCAGCGTGCCGCGATTGATGCCGAGGACGTCGGCGGCGCGGCTCTGGTTGCCTTCCACGTATTCGAGTACCGCCTTGAACAGCGGCTCTTCCACTTCGCGCAGCACCAGGTCGTAGAGCTGGCCGGGCTTGTGGCCGTTCAATGTCGCGAAGTAGGACTCGAGCGCTTCAGCGGTCATCGTGCGCAGCGGCAGCGCGCGCGGCGCGGGTCGTGCGAACGGCTCTCGACGAGCTCTCGTTTTTTTTCTCGGCGCCATAAATGTCTACCACGTCCTGTCGCGCGCTGCGCGCCGGTGAAATCAGGCTGCGTCGTCGAGCTGCGCGTGCTGCGCCTGCCCGAGCGCGTCGAAGTATGCGCCGGCGCACGCGAGCTGCGTCTGCGCGTCTTCAGCCTGCATCACGGCATGACGTAAAGCGTGTCCAGCGGCACGGCCTCGCGCATACCAGTCGATGTGTTTGCGCGCGACTCTGACTCCAGCCTCTTCCCCATAAAAGGCGTGCAGGTCGCGCAAATGGGCGAGCATGATATCACGTACTTCCGCGAGTGAAGGCTCGGCTGCGACGCGCGCGGTGCGCAGGTACGCATCGATCTCGCGAAAAATCCACGGCCGACCTTGTGCGCTGCGTCCTACCATCAGTCCGTCTGCACCGGTTTGTTCAAGTACGTGCTGCGCTTTGTACGGTGAGTCGATGTCGCCATTGGCGAAAATCGGAATCGCGACGCTCTGCTTGATCGCGCGGATCGTTTCGTACTCGGCAGCGCCTCGATACATGCACGCGCGCGTGCGGCCGTGAACCGCCAGCGCCTGGATGCCGATCGCTTCCGCCATCCGGGCGATCGCGACGGCGTTGCGATGCTCCGCATCCCAGCCAGTGCGCATCTTCAGCGTGACCGGCACGGACACTGCGCTCACGACGGCCTCGAGTATCTGTCGCACCAGCGGCTCGTCGCGCATCAGCGCGGAGCCCGCGGCCTTGTTGCAGACCTTCTTGGCCGGGCAGCCCATGTTGATGTCGATGATCTGCGCGCCGGCATCGACGTTGCGTTGCGCGGCCTCGGCCATCATCTGCGCATCGCCGCCCGCGATCTGCACGACGCGCGGCTCTGGTTCACCGCTGTGATCCATCCGCCGCCGCGATTTCTCCGTATGCCACAGCCGCACGTCGCTGGTCAGCATCTCCCCGGCCGCAATTCCCGCGCCCATGCGCCGGCACAGCAGACGGAACGGCAGATCGGTCACGCCCGCCATCGGCGCCAGCGCCAGATTGTTAGCCAATACGTAAGAGCCGATACGCACGGCGATCACTGTCGCTGCGGCACATCGGCCGCGCAGACGATGCCCTGGCTGCCGCGCAGACAGACATCGAACCGAAAGCCTTCCGCATCGGGGCCTGGATCGACGATCGAGATCGTCGCAGTGGCCTGTTGCGACGGCGCGAGCAGGCGATCGGGCGCAGTGGCGGGATCGAGATATTCGGCGGGCTCGAACTCGCGCTCGCGCACGCGCTCACCCCAGCGGTCTTCGAGCACCAGCTTGAGCAGCGGATAGGGTTGCGCGAAGGTCGCGACGTTCTTGAGGCTGGCGCGGACCTTCAACGTGCCCGGCACGGCCGGATCCGAACCGAGATGCCACTGCAGGATCTCGTACGCGTGCAGATCCCAGTCGGGTTGCAGATTGGCGCCCAGCGCGGCGTACAGGCTGACGATCGCCGGGCCGATCTGCGGATGGCGCGCCAGCGTGTGCCGGTACGTGTGCACCAGCTGCAGGATCAGCAGCAAGGCGAGCGGCCCGACGACGATCTTCCAGATGCGCGGAGTCTCGGCGCGGCGCGGCGGCGTGAGCAGGTCCATCTCGGGCTCGGCCGCCGCACGGTCGGCTGCGACTTGCTCCTCCGCGTCCGCTTCCTCGCAGGTGTCGTCTTCCGCGACGGCGGCGTCCTCAGCGTCATCCTCCGCGTCGTCGTCCAGGACCTCGTCCGTGGACTCGATGACGGCTTCTTCCTCGACGAACTGTTCCTCGACGCCGATTGCCTCGGGATCTTCGACCGTCTCGTCGATGTCGTCGATCTCGACCCACTCCTCGATCGTCTCCTCGCGCACCTGCGGCTCGCCGCGCGGACTGTCGGGCAGGCGATAGCGCCCGCTGATCTCGATGTGCCGCCCTTCGAGCGTGATGTCTTCCTGCTCGACCGGCTCCTCGACCTCGATGGATGCCGGCGCTGGCGGCGAGCGCGTAGCGCGCTGGTGGCGGCCCGGTGCAGCGGCGGAGGGCTCGTTCTCGTCGATCAGGCGCTCGAGGGCGTCGAACTGCGTCTGGCAGCGGCCGCAACGCACTTGTCCGTCGGCGACGCGCAGGATCTCCGTCGTCACGCGAAACGTCGTCTGGCAGTTGGGACACTGAGTGAGCATCAGGAGCGTCGCATGCCGTACAGGAGCGCCCAGTCATCGCGCACAGTCGCGGGACGCATATCAAACCATGCGGCATATCGGCTTGCCACGGGGCCTGCCTGATTCTGCAGCAGACCCGACAGCACGAGGCTGCCGCCAGTCGTGACGCGCTCTGCGAACGCCGGTGCAAGGTCCAGGAGCGGCTCCGCGAGGATGTTCGCCAGCAGGATATCGGCCTGCGCGCCGGCCGCTGCATCCGGCAATGCGACGTCCAAGCGCCCGGCTACGTGGTTGCGCGCCGCGTTGTCGCGCGTCGCGATCAACGCTTGCGGGTCGATATCCACGGCGAGTGCAGTGGCGGCGCCAAGCTTGAGCGCGGCGATCGCGAGTACGCCCGATCCGCAGCCGTAATCGACCACGTACTTGCCTGTCAACGGCGCGCTATCCAGCCACTCCAGGCACAGCGCCGTCGTCGGATGCGTGCCGGTACCGAACGCGAGACCGGGATCGAGCTCGACGAGGCATGGCGGCGCAGCGGACGCATCGAGCTGCGGACGCTGCCCGCCGGGGCAGATCCACAAGCGCTGGCCGAAGCGCATCGGGCGGAAGTCTTTCAGCCACTCGCGCTCCCAGGCGCGGTCGGCGACGTGCTCGAACGTCGCGCCGGGGAACAATGCGCGCAAGGCATCGGGATCCGTGCCCGCATCGAACAGCGCCTTGATGCGCACGTGCGGCCACAGCGGCGTCGTGCCGGGCGGCGGCTCCAGTACCGGATCGTCGCCGGCATCTTCGAGCGTGATCGACGCAGCGCCGGCCGCCAGCAGCGCATCCTCGAAGGGCGCCGGATCGGCGGCGCCGATGGGCAACGTCAGTTGGAGAAAGGGCATTGTGCGTGACACAGGTGACACGGGTGACACAGGTGACACGAGCAAGACAGCGCTCTGGCCTGTGTCACTTGTGTCACCTATGTCACCTGTGTCACTTGATCCCCAACCTGCGTTCCAGGTAGTGGATGTCCAACCCGCCCGCCTTGAACGCGGCGTGATTGAAAATTTCCTGATGCAGCGGAATGTTGGTCTTGATCCCTTCGATGACCATTTCCGACAGCGCATTCTTCATGCGCGCGATCGCGGTATCGCGATCCTCGCCATAGGCGATGACCTTGCCGATCATCGAGTCGTAGAACGGCGGCACGGTGTAGCCGCTGTACAGGTGGCTGTCGACGCGGATGCCCGGCCCGCCCGGCGCATGGAACAGCTTGACCGGGCCCGGCGAGGGGATGAAGCCCTTCGGGTCCTCGGCGTTGATGCGGCACTCGATCGCGTGGCCGCGGATCACGATGTCGTTCTGCGTCCACTGCAGGCGCTCGCCGCCCGCGATGCGCAGCTGCGCCTTGACGATGTCGATGCCGGTGATCTGCTCGGTCACCGGGTGCTCGACCTGCACGCGCGTGTTCATCTCGATGAAGTAGAACTCGCCGTCCTGGTACAGGAACTCGAGCGTGCCGGCGCCGCGGTAGCCGACCTCGCGGCAGGCGGCGATGCAGCGGTCGCCGATCGTCTTGCGCTGCTTCGGCGTGATGCCCGGCGCCGGCGCTTCTTCGATCACCTTCTGGTGGCGCCGCTGCAGCGAGCAGTCGCGCTCGCCGAGGTGCACGACGTTGCCGTAGTGATCGGCGAGCACCTGGATCTCGATGTGGCGCGGCTTCTCGAGGAACTTCTCCATGTAGACCTCGGCGTTGCCGAACGCCGCCAGCGCCTCGCCCTGCGTGACGTTGATGGCGTTGAGGAGCGTCGCGTCGCTGTGCACGACGCGCATGCCGCGCCCGCCGCCGCCGCCGGAAGCCTTGATGATCACGGGGTAGCCGAGCTCGTTGGCGATGCGGAAGTTCTCTTCCGGCACGCTGCCGAGCGGCCCGTCCGAGCCCGGCACGCACGGCACGCCGGCGGCCTTCATGATCTTGATGGCCGAGACCTTGTCGCCCATCTGGCGGATCGTCTCCGGCTTCGGGCCGACGAAGATGAAGCCGCTCTTCTCGACGCGCTCGGCGAAATCGGCGTTCTCCGACAGGAAGCCGTAGCCCGGATGGATCGCGACCGAATCGGTGACCTCGGCGGCGCTGATGATCGCCGGCATGTTGAGGTAGCTCTCTTTCGAGGGCGGCGGCCCGATGCACACGCTCTCGTCGGCGAGCAGCACGTGCTTCTGGTTGAAGTCGGCCGTGGAGTGCACGGCGACGGTCTTGATGCCCAGCTCGCGGCAGGCGCGCAGGATACGAAGCGCGATTTCGCCGCGATTGGCGATGACGACTTTTTCGAGCATGCGGTGTTGTTATTCGATGATGAACAACGGCTGGCCGAACTCGACCGGGTCGCCGTTCTTCACCAGGATCGCGGTGACGCGCCCGGCCTTGTCCGATTCGATCTGGTTCATCATCTTCATGGCTTCGATGATGCACAGCGTGTCGCCGACGTTCACCTCGCTGCCGATGTCGACGAATGCCTTGGCGCCCGGCGTGGCGGCGACGTAGAACGTGCCGACCATGGGCGCAGTGACGGTGTGATCGGCCTTGCTTGCCGGGGCGGGCGCCGGGGCGGCCGGACCGGCGACGGCGGCCGCAGGTGCGGCGGCCATGGGAGCAGCCATCTGCGGCATCGGCGCCGGCGCGTAGTGCACCACCGGGGCGGGTTGCGCGCCGCCGGCGGGATAGCGGCTGATGCGCACCGATTCCTCGCCCTCGCTGATCTCGATCTCGGCGATGCCGGATTCTTCGAGCAGCTCGATGAGTTTCTTGACCTTGCGAATATCCATTAACGGGTCCTCTTGTTCTTTTCCTTCACTTGCGGGCGGTCGCGAGATGGTGCGCGGCCGCGCGCAGCGCCAGCTCGTAGCCGATCGCGCCGAGGCCGGTGATGCAGCCGACGGCGATGTCCGAAAAGTAGGAGTGGTGACGAAAAGTCTCGCGCGAGTACACGTTGCTGAGATGGACTTCGATGAACGGGATCTTCACCGCCAGCAGTGCGTCGCGCAGCGCGATGCTGGTGTGGGTGAAAGCCGCCGGGTTGAAGATGATGAAGGCGACGTGAGTCGTCGGCGCTTCGTGGATGCGAGTCAGCAGCTCGGCTTCGGCATTGCTCTGGAACGCCGAAAGATGATGGCCGGCCTCGGCCGCGAGCTGACTGAGCCGCGCGACGATCTGCTCGAGCGTGACGGCGCCATACATCCCCGGCTCGCGTGTGCCGAGCAGGTTGAGATTCGGGCCGTTGAGGAGCAAAAGATGGGCCATGAGCCTGTAAGTATTTTTAGGCTGCCAGAAACGACTTCAACGCAGATGGCGGCGAATTTAACCAGATTACCGGCGATTTGGCGATGAATAGCTTCGAAGTAGGCCGCCAGCCGCCGTGCGCCGGCGGCGTTCCCTGCCGGCAATTCGCAACAAGCCGGCACAGACCCCTGCCGGCGCTCAGCCTTCGGCGTCATTCGAAGGCAGGGCTTCCAGTTGCTTGGCTGCAACGACACGGGCGGCCGCCGGGGTCAGCTCGCCGCTGTTGACCTTGCGCACTGCGCCCAGCAGCACGTCGACCTGGTCCTTCTTGATCTCGCCGAGGTGGAACAGGACGATCCGGCCGTCCTCGGCGGCGAACACCGTGAACGGGAAGCCGATCGATCCCTGGCCGAACTGGGTGACCGCATCGAGGCCGTCCTGCTCGCCGATCAGCACCGGGTAGTCGATGCCGATCTCCTGCGCGTACTTGACCACGTCGTCGCGAAAGTCGACGGCCACGCCGACGACCTGGAAGCCTTCCGCACCATGCTGCTTCTGCACCTCGCGCAGCAGCGGGATCTCGCGCCGGCACGGCGCGCACCACGTCGCCCAGAAATTCACGATCATCGATTTGCCGGGCCAGCTGCGGATCGAGCGCGGGGTGCCGCTCAGGTCGCCGAGGGTGAAGTCCGGCAGGTTCGCCGGTATCGAGCTGGCTTCTTCGGCTGCGGCTGCAGGCTGTGCAGGCGCCTGCGCGACGGGACCGGCAACCTGGCCGTCGACGAGATGGGGCGCGGCCACATAGCGGTAGATGAAGAATCCCGCGGTCGCCGCGACTGCGGCGACCGCGACGTAGACGCTGGCTTTCATGATCAACTCGCGAATGCGGACTTCACATGCTCGGCGAAACGGGGCGCGGGCGCGAATCCTACCAGCCTGAAATTTTTCCGCTCGACGCCGTCGCTGCCGAAGAACGCGATGGTCGGCGGCCCGAAGATCTCGAAACGCGCGAGCAGCGCCTTATCGTGCTCGTCATTGGCGGTCACGTCCGCCTGCAGCAGCACCGCATTGCCGAGCGCGGCCTGCACGGCGGGGTCATTGAAGGTGAAGCGCTCCATCTCTTTGCACGAGACGCACCAGTCTGCATAGAAGTCGAGCATCACGGGCCGGCCGGCGGCGGTAGCGCCGGCTACGGCGCGCTCGAGGTCTGCGACGGTCTTGATGCGCTGGAACGCGAGCTGATGATCGTCCTTCGCCGCTGCGCCACCCGATCCCGCGCGCAGGCGATCGAGCGGTTGCAATGGATCACGGCTGCCGGACGCGGTGCCGATCAGCAGCAGCACGCCGTACACGACCGCGATCAACCCGGCGCCGCGCACCGGCGCCGCCGCGGGACCGCCATCACGCGCCTCGAGCGAGAAGATCCAGAAGCCCGACACGATCGCGAGCGCGGCCCACAGCAACATCGACAGCGCCGCCGGCAGGAGCGGTGCCGCAAGGTAGATCGCAACGCCGAGGAACATCACGCCGAACAGCTGCTTCACCGTGTCCATCCACGGGCCCGCCTTCGGCAGCAGATCGCCTGCAGACGCGCCCACGATCAGCAGCGGCACGCCCATGCCGAGACCGGTCGCGTACAGCGCGGCCGCACCGCGCACCACTTGCCGCGACTGACTGATCACAGACAGCGCAGCGATGATCGCAGGCGCAACGCACGCAGTGACCACCAGCGCTGACAGCGCGCCCATGACGAACGTGCCCACGTACGTGCCGGACTTCTGACGATTGCTCGCGTCGGTCAGCCGCGTCTGCAGCGCGCTTGGCATCTGGATCGTGTAGAGACCGAACATCGCGAGCGCCAGAGCGACGAACAGCAGCACCATCAACGTGATGATCCACGGCTGCTGGAAGAACGCCTGCGGCGCCTGCTTGAATGCGAGCACGAAGATCGCGCCCGCTGCGGCATACGTGAGCGCCATGCCCTGCACATAAGTGAATGCCAGCGAGAAGCTGCGCGCGCGGGTGACGTTCTCGCCTTGCCCCACGATGATGCCGGAGAGGATTGGAATCATCGGCAGCACGCAGGGTGTGAGCGACAGCACCAACCCTGCAACGAAGAACGTCAGCAGCGCATAGAGCAAGTTGTCGCCCTGCAGAGCGGCCGCGAGCTTGTCCTGCTCAGCGACGAGCGGCGCGGCGCCCTGGCTTGCTGCAGCGGCGGCGCTCGGAGCGGGGTGTGCGTCGACGGGCAGGCTCGTCGCCGTGCTCGTCGGAGGCAGCTCGACAATGGCTTCCTTCGTGATCGGGTTGTAGCAGAGCCCGCCTTCTGCGCAGCCCTGATAGGTGACCTTGAGCGTCAGCGGCAGTGCTGTGTCGCTCGCTGCGCGCGCGACCGGCAGAGTCGCTTCCAGGACTTCGTAGTAGACCTCGGTGTCGCCGAAGTACTCGTCGTGCTTCGGCTTGCCCTGCGGCAGCACCGGTTTGCCGACCTGCACGTTCGGCGTCGTGCTCTCGACGCTCAGGCGATCCTTGTAGAGGTAGTAGCCGTCGGCGATGACCCAGGTGAGCGGTACCGAGTCGGCCTGCGGGAGCCCTGCGCCGAAGCGGAATGCTTCGTCGGGCGGCAGGAACTCGTTCTGGCCCGCCGGAACGAATTTCTTGCCGAGCAGCGCGCTCAGCCCGCCCGGCCTGCCGCCTGCATCGCCTGCAGTCGCGGGACTCGCGCCGGCAGCCGGCAGCGCGACCTCCGTTTTCCACTTCTGCGGCGGATAGCACAGGCCGGCATCGGCACAGCCCTGCAAACGCAATTCGAGCGCCAGCTTCGCCGGACGCGCACCGCTTACCGTGAACGACACCGGAACTTCGACCTTGCCGCGGTAGATCTCCTGCGTGCCGAAGTATTCGTCGGTGTGATCCTCGCCCTTCGGCCACGCTGGCTCGGCGAGTTGCACCGTCGACGCGGACGAGACGACGCCCATCTTCTTCTTGTAGAGGTAGTAGCCCGGCTCGATGTCCCAAGCGACGACGACGCGGTCGCCCTCGACGCGCGTCGTATAGCGATACGCGCGCTCCGGCGGCAGGAAATCGTCCTTGGCGCTTGCGGCTGGCAGGAGCAGCACCTGCGCGAGCAGTAGCCAGGCAAGTCTTGCGATCACCGTCATTGTCCGCCCTTTCTCTGGACGCCCATTCGGACCCAGTCGAGATAGCGTTCGTTCCCGCCGGCAACCTCGATCGCCAGCAATTCCGGCAGCTCGTAGGGGTGCAGCGCGCCCAGGCGCGTCCGCAGCTCCTCGAGCCGGCCCGCTGTAGTCTTAATGATTAACAGAATCTCGGCATCATCCTGCAGACGCGCGTCCCAGAAGTAGGTCGAGCGCACCCCGCCGATCCGGTTCACGCACGTCGCCAGACGCTCCTGGACGAGCGCAGCGGCGACCGCCTGGGCGGAGGCCTCGTCCGGGCAGGTCGTGAGCGCGAGAATCACTTGGTCCGTCATGGGGTTAGTTCCGAACTGCTTGAAATCGGAGATTCGCTGCCTATTATTAGCACCCGCTTGGGGTGAGTGCTAAGGCCCGTCAGGGATCGACGTTCGATCGTAACAACCGGCCTTGCGGCCCCGCAGTTAACCGCAGACCAACCCGAAATCGATCTTCCATCGAGGTTTGACCTATGGCTGAGAAACTGAAAATTCGTCCGTTGCATGACCGCGTGATCATCAAGCGTCTCGACGAGGAGCGCACCTCCCCGGGCGGCATCGTGATTCCCGATTCCGCGACCGAGAAGCCGATCAAGGGCAAGGTCATCGCCGTCGGCAAGGGCAAGATCCTCGAGAACGGCGAAGTGCGCCCGCTGGACGTCAAGGTCGGCGACCACATCCTGTTCGGCAAGTACAGCGGTACCGAAGTGAAAGTCGACGGCGATGAGCTTCTCGTCATGCGCGAAGAAGACGTGATGGCCGTTATCGAGAAGTAATTCGCAAGAGGTTTGACTCACATGGCAGCTAAAGAAGTACGTTTCAGCGATGACGCCCGCGCGCGAATGCTCAAAGGCGTCAACATCCTCGCCAACGCCGTGAAGGCGACGCTCGGCCCGAAGGGCCGCAACGCGGTGCTCGAGAAGAGCTTCGGCGCCCCCACCGTCACCAAGGACGGCGTGTCGGTCGCGAAGGAGATCGAGCTCAAGGACAAGTTCGAGAACATGGGCGCGCAGATGGTGAAGGAAGTCGCTTCCAACACCTCTGACGAGGCCGGCGACGGCACCACCACGGCGACGGTGCTCGCCCAGGCGATCGTGCGCGAAGGCCTCAAGGCCGTCGCCGCCGGCGCCAACCCGATGGACCTGAAGCGCGGCATCGACGCCGCCGTCAACACCGCGGTCGACGAGCTCAAGCGCCTGTCGAAGCCGTGCAAGGACCAGAAGGCGATCGCGCAGGTCGGCACGATCTCCGCGAACTCCGACGAGTCGATCGGCAAGACGATCGCGGACGCGATGGAGAAGGTCGGCAAGGAAGGCGTGATCACGGTCGAGGAAGGCACCAGCCTGCAGAACGAGCTCGACGTGGTCGAGGGCATGCAGTTCGACCGCGGCTACCTGTCGCCGTATTTCATCAACAACCAGCAGAACCAGACGAGCGAGCTCGAGAGCCCGTACATCCTCCTGTACGAAAAGAAGATCTCGAACGTGCGCGAGATGCTGCCGCTGCTCGAGGGCATCGCGAAGGCCGGCCGTCCGCTGCTGGTCATCGCCGAGGACGTCGAGGGCGAGGCGCTGGCGACGCTGGTCGTGAACACGATCCGCGGCATCGTCAAGGTCGCGGCCGTCAAGGCGCCGGGCTTCGGCGACCGCCGCAAGGCCATGCTGCAGGACATCGCTGTCCTGACCGGCGGCGTGGTGATCTCCGATGAAGTCGGCCTGTCGCTCGAGAAGGCGACGCTGAACGATCTCGGCGAGGCGAAGAAGATCGTCGTCGAGAAGGAGAACACCACGATCATCGACGGCAAGGGCAAGAACTCCGACATCAAGGCGCGGGTCGAGCAGATCCGCAAGCAGATCGAGGAAGCGACCTCCGACTACGACAAGGAGAAGCTGCAGGAGCGCGTTGCCAAGCTCTCCGGCGGCGTCGCCGTGATCAAGGTCGGCGCTGCGACCGAGGTCGAGATGAAGGAGAAGAAGGCCCGCGTCGAAGACGCGTTGCACGCCACGCGCGCGGCCGTCGAAGAGGGCGTGGTCCCCGGCGGCGGTGTTGCGCTGATCCGTGCCCAGAAGGCTGTCGAGAAGCTGCAGGGCAAGAACGAGGATCAGGCTTTCGGCATCCGCATCCTGGCGCGCTCGATCGAAGAGCCGCTGCGCCAGATCGTCGCCAACGCGGGCGAGGACGCCGCGGTGGTGCTGGCGAAGGTGAAGGATGGCAAGGGCACGTTCGGCTACAACGCCGCCAGCGGCGATTACGGCGACATGCTCGAGCTCGGCATCCTCGACCCGACCAAGGTCACGCGCCTGGCGCTGCAGAACGCGGCTTCGGTCGCCGGCCTGCTGCTGACCACGGAAGTGATGGTCGCCGAGGCTCCGAAGGAAGAGGCCGATCACGCGCATGGCGCCCCGGGCGGCATGGGCGGAATGGGCGGCATGGACATGTAACGGGTGTGGGTCAGGCTTCAGCCTGCCTCCCCAAGGTCCGAGAAAAGCCCCGCATCGGCGGGGCTTTTCTTTTGTGCCCAATAA
>DATEJG010000186.1:0-2804 GCA_035278165.1 Steroidobacteraceae bacterium | reverse complement strand
ATGCCGTTCTTGGCGGCCCAGTCGCCGATGATGGTGGAGGACTGCGCGAGCGTGAAGCTGGTGCGCACGATATAGGGCGAGCGCTCGGTGATGATCGAGGTACCCGCCGCCATCACGACTTCCGGGATCTTGGCCTGCGTCGCGAGCGGAGCTGCAGCCAGCGCAGCCGGCGTGACGCCGAAACCGGCGATCACGTTGACCTTGTCGTTGACGATCAGCTCCTGCGCGATCCGCTTGGTGTTGTCGGGGACGGCGCCGTCATCCTTGAGGATGACCTCGATCTTCTTGCCGGCGACAGTGTCGCCCTTTTGCTGCATGTAGAGCTTGATCGCGTTGTCGATCTGCTTGCCGGTCGAAGCCTGGCCGCCGGTCATCGGCACGATCAGGCCGATCTTGAAGGTGTCCTGGGCGTGGGCGGGCACGCTGAACAACGCAGCCAGACTGAACGCGCCGGCAACCGCGGCGCGGCGTGACAATTTCCGTGTGGGCACTTCGCTCCTCCTCTCGACTATCTCGTGGGTGACCGCCTGACGCGGCTCTTCCTGCTTTTTACTCTTAAGCATGACATTTGTACCATTGTACAAATATCTAATACTAGTCAACAAGAAAAGCCCGGCACCCAATAGGAAGAATGGCTGAAAAACCAATGGCTTGGGTAACCCGCGTCGCATTGCCCTCCGTCCTCACGGCTCGTCACCATGCAGCCGGGCACGGAAGGCGCGCGGCGACAAGCCCGTCGCCGATGCATAGACGCGGCTGAAATAAGCGGGATCGTCGAAGCCGAGTGTGTAGGCGATCGTGGAGACCGGCAGGTTGGTATAGACAAGGTTGCGCCGCGCCTCGCGGATCATGCGGTTGAGGATCAGGTGCGATGCGGTGTCGCCCGTCGCCGCGCGCGTGATCCGGTTGAGATGCGTCGCCGTCACCGACAGCGCGTCCGCATAGTGAGAAACGCTCCAGCGCTCGAGATGATGCTGCTCGAGCAGCGCCTCGAAGCGGCGGAACAGTTCGGAATCCGCCGCGCTGCCATCACGCCCTCCGCGCGCGAGCTCGCGCGCGACGAGACCGATCAGGCCCGCCGACAGCGCGCGCAGCACGTGAGCCCTGCCGAAATCCCTGCCGGCAAACTCGGCAAAGATCTGCTTCATGGTAGCGCGCATTTGCGGCGTGCCGCGCACCACGGCGCATCGCGACAGCACGCCGCGCAGACCTTCCTGTGCGAGCAGCGTCTCGTCGAGGATCTCGGCAGCGATGGTGACGACCCAG
Source organism: Steroidobacteraceae bacterium (assembly GCA_035278165.1). Lineage (GTDB taxonomy): Bacteria > Pseudomonadota > Gammaproteobacteria > Steroidobacterales > Steroidobacteraceae > Steroidobacter. The sequence continues at coordinate 1,538 of DATEJG010000186.1, read as the reverse complement.
CCCTGCGTGCCCGGCACGAAGTCGAAGCCGTGCACGTCGCCAACCGGCACGTTGACGGCATGCATGGCCTTGAGCGCGTGAACACGGCCGTCGAGGGTCACCTCGCCGCCGCCGCGCTCGATCAGCAGCACCTGATGCAGCCGGGCATGGCGATGCGCGGCCAGCTTCCAGTCGTGCAGCACCGAGCGCGCCGCAATGGTCTCGCAATGCACGACGTCGGGCAGATCGGCGGACTCGCCGAACAGATTGTAGACCTGAATAGCCGAATTCGGCGCCATCGCTCGCATGTTCGAATTGTACAAGACAAAGGCCGATCCCTCCATCCGCTTATGGTCGCAGAGTGGGCAATGTCGCCGAGCTTACGGGAGGACGCGAGGGATGAAGGTTCAGGTCTGCATCATCGGCGGCGGGCCGTCGGGACTACTGTTGTCGCAGCTGCTGCATCTGCAGGGCATCGACACCGTGGTGCTGGAAAAGTACAGCCGCGATCATGTACTCGGCCGCATCCGCGCCGGCGTGCTGGAGCACGGCTTTGCCAGGCTGATGCGCGAAGCGCAGTGCGGCGAGCGGATGGACCGCGAAGGCGAGATTCATCACGGCTTCCACATCGCCCATGACGGCCGCCTCGACCACGTCGACCTGCACAAATATTCCGGCGGCAATTCGGTGATCGTCTACGGCCAGACCGAAGTGACGCGCGATCTCTACGAGGCGCACGACCGGCTCGGCGGCAAGGTGGCCCACGACGCGGACGACGTCACACCCCACGATATCGCATCCGATGCGCCTTACGTGACGTATCGGTCAGACGGCAAGACCGTCCGCGTCGATTGCGACTTCGTGGTGGGCGCCGACGGCTTCCACGGTGTCAGCCGTAAATCGATTCCGAAGGACTTGCTGCGCGAGCACGAAAAGGCCTATCCGTCCGGCTGGCTCGGAATCCTGACGCGCACGAAGCCCGTGTCATCAGAGCTGATCTATGTGAAGCATGAACGGGGCTTCGCGCTGTGCTCGCTGCGCTCACAGGTCTTGAGCCGCTATTACATCCAGGTGCCGCTGAGCGACAAGCCTGACGACTGGTCCGACGACGCTTTCTGGACCGAGCTCAGGCGCCGTCTTCCGGAGGAAGTAGCGGCACGGCTCGTCACCGGACCTTCGATCGAGAAGAGCATCGCGCCGCTGCGCAGCTTCGTCGCCGAGCCGATGCGCTACGGACGGCTGTTTCTGGCCGGCGATGCCGCGCATATCGTGCCACCCACCGGGGCGCGGGGACTGAACACCGCCGCCTCCGACGTCTACTACCTGTATCACGCCCTCATCGATCACTACCGCAAGGGCGACAACTCCGGCCTGGACAGCTATTCGGAAAAGGCCTTGGCCAGGGTCTGGAAGGCGCAGCGCTTCTCCTGGTGGATGACCATGCTGCTGCACCGGTTCCCCGACCGCACTTCCTACGACGATCGGCTGCAGGAAACGGAGTTGTCCTACCTGCTCTCATCGGAGATCGCGATGCGCGTGGTTGCCGAGAACTATGTTGG
>DATEJG010000185.1:0-54672 GCA_035278165.1 Steroidobacteraceae bacterium | reverse complement strand
GCGCTTGCCAGTGACCGCAGGCGCCTGTAAGGTACGGACGTCCGCGCAATCGTTTGCAGCGCGGCGTCCCACCCGCGAGGCCTGCGATGGTTGCCCGAGTATCGGAACGCAAGACGATCAGCCCTGAAGACATCGATCCGCGCCACGACTGGACGCGGCCGCTCGGTGCGCCCGGCGTGATGAACGTCGACTTCGAGGAGCGCGTCGATTTCCGCCGGCTGCACCGCTACCGCCTGGCGCGGGCGCGCCAGGCGCTGAAGAACTCCGAGCTCGGCGCGCTGCTGGTGTTCGACAACAACAACATCCGCTATCTCACCAGCACCGCGATCGGCGAGTGGGCGCGCGACAAGATGTGCCGCTTTGCCGTGCTCGCGGGCGACGGCGAGCCGCACCTGTGGGACTTCGGCTCCGCCGCTGCGCATCACCGCATCTACGCGCCGTGGCTGCAGCCGATCTGCTGCCACGCCGGCATGGTCGGCCTGCGCGGCACCGTGCCGCCGGACGCGGGTCTGATCAAGCGCGCGGCGCTGGAGATCAAGGCAGTGCTCGATGAGAACGGCGTCAGCAAGATGCCGCTGGGCGTCGACGTGGTGGAGCCGCCGATGTTGTTCGAGCTGCAGCGCCTCGGCATCGAGGTGCGCGACGGCCAGCAGACGCTGCTCGATGCGCGCGAGATCAAGAGCCGCGACGAGATCATGCTGCTCAACACGGCGGCCTCGATGGTCGACGGCGTGTACCAGATGATCTACGAGGAGCTGAAGCCCGGCGTGCGCGAGTCGGACATCGTCGCGAACGTCAACAAGATGCTCTACGAGATGGGCTCCGACGACGTCGAAGCCGTCAACGCCGTGGCCGGCGAGCGCTGCAGCCCGCATCCGCACAACTTCACCGATCGCATCATCCGTCCGGGGGACCAGGCGTTCTTCGACATCATCCAGGCGTACATGGGCTATCGCACCTGCTACTACCGCACGTTCACCGTCGGCAGCGCGACTGCCGCGCAGCACGCTGCATATCGCAAGGCGCGCGAGTGGATGGATGCGGCGATCGAGCTCGTGCGTCCCGGCGTCGGCACCGATCAGATCGCGGCGGTTTTCCCCAAGGCGGAGGAGTTCGGCTTCCCCGACGAGATGGAGGCGTTCGCTTTGCAGTTCGGCCACGGGCTCGGCGTCGCGCTGCACGAGCGGCCGATCATCAGCCGTCTGGTCTCCTTCGAGAAGCCGTACGAGATCAAGGCAGGCATGGTGTTCGCTCTCGAGACCTACTGCCCGGCAACCGATGGCCGCTCGGCGGCGCGCATCGAGGAGGAAGTCGTCGTGACCGACAAGGGCTGCGAGGTCATCACGCTGTTCCCGGCGAAAGAGCTGCCGATCGCCAACGAGTACTAGCCGCTACACGAGCCAGGACCTGCATGTCACGCGCGAGCTCTCATCTGCATACTGACCTCTACATCGGCGGCCGCTGGCGCAAGGCGTCCTCCGGCGAGCGCATCCCGGTGCTCGATCCGGCGAGCGGCGAAGTCTTCACCGAGGTGGCGAGCGCGGGCGTCGAAGACGGCCTGAGCGCTGTCGCGAGCGCCGCCGACGCGCTGCCGGCGTGGAGTCGCACGTCGCCGCGCGAGCGCGGCGAAATCCTGCGCCGCACGTTCGACATCATGACGCAGCGTCAGCAGGAGCTGGCCGAGCTGATCGTGCGCGAGAACGGCAAAGCGATGAGCGATGCCGTCTCCGAAGTGCGCTACGCCGCCGAGTTTTTCCGCTGGTACGCGGAGGAGGCCGTGCGCGCCAACGGCGAAATCGCGCGCGCACCGAGCGGCACGAACCGCATCCTGGTTCTGCTGCAGCCGATCGGTGTCTCGGTGCTGGTCACGCCCTGGAATTTCCCGGCGGCGATGGCGACGCGCAAGATCGGGCCGGCGCTGGCTGCCGGTTGCACGGTCGTGCTCAAGCCTGCGTCCGACACGCCGCTGACCGCACTCGCAATCGCGGCAGTGCTCGAAGAAGCGGGTGTGCCCGCGGGCGTCGTCAACGTGATTCCGTCAGCGCGCTCCGGCAAGGTCGTCGGCGCGATGCTGCATGACCCGCGCGTGCGCAAGCTGTCGTTCACGGGTTCCACCGAGGTCGGCCGGGTGCTGTTGGCGCAGGCGGCCGATTGCGTCGTCAGCAGCTCGATGGAGCTCGGCGGCAACGCGCCGTTCCTCGTGTTCGATGACGCCGACGTCGAAGCCGCGGTGCAGGGCGCGATGATCGCGAAGATGCGCAACGGCGGTCAGGCCTGCACCGCGGCGAACCGCTTCCTGGTGCAGAAGGGCATCGCGCCGGCGTTCGTGCAGCGCTTCAGCGAAGCGATGCGCGCAGTCAAAGTCGGCAACGGTCTGGAAAGCGGCGTCGGACTGGGTCCGCTCATCAACGCCGCGGCAGTGAACAGCGTGCAGGAGCTGGTCGACGAGACCGTCGGCGCGGGGGCGCGCGCGCTGACGGGCGGCCGCCGCATGGATGGGCCCGGCTATTTCTATCCGCCGACCGTGCTCGATCGCGTGCCGCGCTCGGCGCGCATTCTCACGCAGGAAATCTTCGGACCGGTTGCGCCGGTCATCGAGTTCGAAGATGAGGACGAGGCGATCGAGCTCGCCAACTCCACCGAATACGGCCTGGTCTCTTATCTGTACACCAGCGATCTGCGCCGCGGCCTGCGGGTCTCGGAGCGGCTCGAAGCGGGCATGGTCGGTTTGAACCGTGGCGTCGTCTCGGATCCCGCGGCGCCGTTCGGCGGCGTCAAGCAGAGCGGGCTCGGCAGAGAAGGCTCGCACGATGGATTGCTGGAGTTCCTGGAGAAGAAGTACGTCGCGGTGGACTGGTAGGAAGCAGAGTGATGAAAGTGATGAAGTGATGAGGTCGGCCATCACTTCCATCACCCTCATCACCCCATCACCTTCTCACTTCCCCATCTTCCTGTTGAAGAAGTCGATCGCCTGCGGAATCGCCTTCAGCTGAATCTCGTCCGGCTGATACTTGCCGCTCGCGTCCTGCTTCACGCGCAGCACGTAGCCGTGCACGTCGTGGTCGTACGAGATGTGCTCGGGGTTGAGGCCGGCTTCCTTGGCCCATTCGTACGCGGTCTCGAACAGACCCTGCATGTGGTCGTGATCGCGGTTCATGAACAGCAGCGGCACCTTGATGCGCCGCAGGCGCTCCATCGCTACCTTCTTGTTCACGTGCGGCAGCACCTTGTCCATTGTCTGCAGCTGCGCCTCCTCGACGTCGAACACCTTCGGATCGAGCTGCAGGAACTCGCTGGCGTCGGGCTCGGAAACGATTGCAGCCGCGACCTCCAGCCCTTCCGCGCCGGCCTTGAGGATCATGCCGCCGGCATGACTGTTGCCGATCAGGCCGATGCGCCGGGCATCGACGAACGGCAGGCGGCGCACGCCTTCGACGATGCTGACCAGATCGTTGTACTCGAGCGCCGGCCGGTTGAGCACCTGGTTCGCTTCGTGATGCGAGACCTTGAGCGGCTGCGCAGTCTCGTACGCGAACCACGCTTCCGCGCGGTAGTTGATCCAGGCGACCGCGTAGCCGGCCTCGAGCAAGCGCTCCATCGTGTAGCCGGCGGGACCGTGCACGTAGTTGCGTACCGCGGGCAAGCCTGCGCCGCCGTTGCCGCTGAACAGCAGCACGATCGGGAACGGGCCTGCGCCGCGCGGCTTGCGCAGCCCGATCGGCGTGAGCAGTCCATCGACAGTCTCCATCAGCATGATGTCGACGGGGATGTCCGATCCCTTCACCGGCTCCGTCATGACGATGCTGTCGTACGGCGGCGTGAGCGTCGGCGGACCGTAGGGGACTTGTTGCGCGGACGCCCCGCCTGCAACGCCGGTGAGCACGGCAAGCGCCGTCAGTGTTCTCAGATTCATGTGGGACCTCTTGATGTTGTCGCCGCGCGGCATGCGCCGGGGACACGGCCAGCGGCACTGTAACGCCGCGGCGGCCGCGCACGCCATGCATATGCAAACGATTGCAGTCAGCAAAACGCCGGTGTAATCTCCGCCACAGAACAGGAAGGTGTCGAGCGCGGGTGCCTCGGGCGCCCGTGTACTCGAATCGGCCGAGGCCGCGTCGCGACGTTGAGCGGTCCGTGCGCTGCAGTCCGTGGGGGAATGATGCGTCGAATACCGGGCTCGTTCGTGTCTGCGCCGCGACAGGCGCTCGGTGAGCCGCTGATGCGCGGCCGCCGTGCGTTTCTCGGCTGTCTGGCCGGCACGGCGTTGGCGGCGGCGCTGCCCGCAACTGCTGCGCAGTCCGCGCGCCGCGAGCTCCAGGTCGGCGGCAAGCGCGCCAAAGTCATCGATTTCCACGCGCATTGCGCCTTCCCGCAGGTCGCGGAGCTCGTGAAAGGCACGCCGCTGGCACGCGAGATCCCCGGCATGATGACGCTCGGTCCGAAGCGCATCGCCGCGATGGACGAGCGCGGCATCGACGTGCAGGCGCTGAGCATCAATCAATATTGGTGGTACGCGGCGGAGCGCGAGCTTGCCGACAAGATCGTGCGCATGCACGACGAGGCGCTGAGCGCGTGGTGCAAGCAGCATCCGGACCGCTTCGTCGCGCTCAGCTCCGTAGCGCTGCAATTCCCGGATCTTGCCGCCGCGCAGCTCGAGCATGCAGTGCGTAATCTCGGCCTGCGCGGCGCCTCGGTCGGCGGACACGTCAACGGCGAAGTGCCGTCCGGACCGAAGTACGACGCATTCTGGGCCAAGGCGCAGGAGCTCGACGTGCCGGTGTTCATGCACCCGGGCGGCGCCGAGAACATCGTGCGCGACGGCGCGTGGGACGGCAAAGGCGATCTCAGCAACATCATCGGCAATCCGCTCGAGACGACCTTCTTCCTCTCGCACCTGATCTTCGACGGCACGCTCGACCGCTTCCCGCGCCTGAAAGTCGGCGCGGCGCACGCCGGCGGCTACCTGCCGTCCTATCTCGGCCGCAGCGAAGTCGCGTGCCAGGTCCGCAAGGCTGCGGCCTGCGCCAACACGCGCAAGCCGAGCGAATACTTCCGCAGCCAGATCATCGTCGACGCGATGATCTTCTCCGCCGAAGGCCTGCGCCATCTCGTCGCCGAGGTGGGGCCGGGCCAGGTCGTGTACGGCTCCGACATTCCGTACGACTGGCCCGACGCAATCGATCTGATCCTCGCCGAACGCTCGCTCAAGGACGCGGACAAGCTCGCGATCCTTGGCGGCAATCTGGCGCGCCTGTTGCGGATCTGAGCTCTCAGCTCCGCGCGACCGACCAACGACTTTTGGGAAAGGGGGATACGTTGATGAAGCGCACTCGCAGATCCAAATCCACGATGACCGGGCTGGTCGTGGTCTCCGGCCTGATGGTCGGGCTCGATGCTACGGCGCCTGCGGTCGCGCAGGAGGCCGGCGGCAACGCGGCCGCGTCCGGTGCGGGCGTGTTGCAGGAAGTCGTGGTGTCGGCGCGCCGCGAACAGGAATCGGTGCAGGACATTCCGACGTCGATCACGGCGTTCACGCCGGAGCAGCTCGAGCAGCACCAGCTGACCAGCACGCAGGACCTCGAAGAGTTCACGCCGAACCTGCGCATCGACATCGGCGCGCGCGCGGTCAACGCGGACTTCTCGATTCGCGGCGTCACTGCACAGGGCGCCGGCGGCTCGCCGACGACCAATCCGGCGGTCGGTCAGTACATCAACGGCATCTACGTTGGCTCGCGTATCGTCAACGTGATGTCGACGCTCGACATCGAGCGCATCGAGGTGCTGCGCGGCCCGCAGGGCACGCTGTTCGGCAAGAACACCACCGCGGGCGCCGTCAACATCGTGACGCGCCGTCCGACCAAGGAAGCGGAAGGCGAAGTGCTGCTGCGCACCGGCAGTCACAATCGCCAGGACGCGCGCCTGGTCGTGAATGCGCCGCTCGGCGAGACCTTGTTCGGCCGCATCGCCGTCGGTCAGGACAAGGATGACGGCTATTACAAGAACCTCACGTACAACAGCAAGGCCAGCGACCGCAACGTCAAGACCTACCAGGCCGCGCTGCGCTGGGTGCCGACCGACGACCTGACGCTGGATGCGACCTGGTCGTTCATGGACCAGAACGAGAACAACCGCGGCGGGGATTGCCGCTTCGTGCAGGTGGTGGGCTTCCAGCGCCTGTACAACCAGCTGAGCGGCGACAACTTCGAAGCGCGCTGCCGCGAGAGCGAGGCCGCCGGCCGCTACAACTTCTACGCCGACGAGCGCCAGTTCCTGCGCGCCGAGTCCGAGTCGATCACCGGCGAAGCGGCATGGGAAGGCGGACAACGCGGCATCTTCGACGACATCGGCCTCAAGGCGAGCCTGGGCCGGCGCACGTTCGGCTATCGCTTCGCGGTCGACGTCGACATGACCAACGCGCCGGTCGAAACGCGCGGCCACTTCGGTCCGGCGACGTTCCCGCAGGGCGGTGAATCGCTGACCGGCGAGGTTTCGGCGCACGCCAAGATCGGCATCGCCGACATCATCCTCGGCTACAGCTACATCGACGAGGCCGGCCACGAAGGCGGCCCGAAGAGCCAGTGCTGGGCAGCCTACGCGGCCGTCGCGGGCACCGGGCAGAGCGTCACGTGCATCGGCGCATCCGGGTTCTACTTCGGCAACAACCCGCTCAACACGACGGGCTCCGGCGCTTCGCCGTTCGTCACGCACGAGAGCGGCTCGTCGATCACGCGCGGCATCTTCACGCACATCAAGTGGCAGTTCCTGCCGTGGTTCCGCCTGGAAACCGGCGCGCGCTACACCAAGGATCACAAGGACTTCTTCAACATCGAAGGCTCGGTCACCCCGACCAACGATTTCCGCGGCTTCACCTGGGTGCTGAACGACGACACGGTCGACCTGTTCGGCGCCGGCTCGACGGAGTTCACCAAGACCACGCCGACGGTGTCGCTGAACTTCATGACCCCCGAGCCGATCGGCTTCCTCGACGACGGCCTGATGTACCTGCTGTGGTCGCGCGGCTTCCAGAGCGGCGGCTTCAACACCGAGCTGGAAGTTGCGCGCATTCCGCAGCTGGCGCCGCTCCTGGTGTTCAAGCCCGAGACGCTGGACAACTACGAGATCGGCTTCAAGACCACGATGCTCGACCGGCGCCTGCGCCTGAACCTCGCGCTGTTCCAGATGAAGTACAAGGACAAGCAGGAAGCGATCAACATCGACAACGCGAACGGCGAGTTCGGCCCGAACGCCGCGATCGAGGTGATCCAGAACGCGGCCAAGGCGAAGATCGAAGGCTACGAGCTCGAGTTCCAGGCGCTGCTCGGCGGCGGGTTCTCGATCGACGGCGGCCTCGCGAAGCAGAAGCCGAAGTACACGGACTACAACGTGTTCGATCCCGAGACCGGCCTGCTGACCGACCTGAGCGGCACGCCCGTCAACACGCAGCCGGAGAATACGTTCACCGGCAACATCAACTGGGCGACGACGTTCAGCAGCAACGCGCAGCTGAACGCGCGTCTCGGCGTGTACTGGCAGGATGCGACCGACACGGGCATCACGACGGCGTCGCAGATCGCGTCCGGCGAGAAGACGGAGTGCCATCAGGACAGCTTCACGACGGTCAATGCGCGTGTCGGCTGGACCGATCCGAGCGATCGCTGGACCGTCGCCGTGTCGGGTCGCAACCTGACGGATGAAGTCGTGCTGGACGCCTGCTCGCGGTCGATCGCAACGCGCGGCGTGTGGCACCCGATCTACCAGGACGCGCGGACCTGGGCGCTGGAGGCGAACTACCGCTTCGGGTTGTAGGAGAGAAGCAAGAGTCAGGCTGAAGCCTGGCCTACGGGAGACTGGAGCAGGGGCTCGCGCGATGCGCGGGCCCCTTGCTGTTTGCGCAAAGTAGTGCAAACGGTTGCACGAGCCGTCGCAGCGGCGCGCGCCGCGGCCCGTCAACGCGGCCGCGCCCTTGCGAGGGGCCGGGCCTTGCCTGTAAGGTGCCCGCTGGCTTTTTCAGCAATCGTTTGCAGGCGGATATGCCCTCAGCCGAAGCCCGCAGCACGCACGCCGCCGCGCCGCGCAAGCCGTTCTACCGGATCCTGTACGTGCAGGTGCTGATCGGCATCGCCATCGGCGTGCTGCTCGGCGAGTTCTGGCCGCACATCGCGGTCGACATGAAGCCGCTCGGCGATGGCTTCATCAAGCTGATCAAGATGGTGATCTCGCTGATCGTGTTCTGCACGGTCGTCACCGGCATCGCCGGCATGAACGACATGAAGAAGGTCGGGCGCGTCGGCGCCAAGGCGCTCGTCTACTTCGAGGTCGTCTCGACGCTGGCGCTGGTGATCGGCCTGGTCGTCGGCAACTGGGTGCGGCCCGGCGACGGCTTCAACGCCGACCCGGCGACGCTCGACAGCGCGGCGGTGATGCAGTACGCGACCCAGGCGAAGGAGCAGAGCATCCACGAGTTCCTGCTCGACATCATCCCGACGACGGTGACCAGCGCATTCACGCAGGGCAGCATCCTGCAGGTGATCCTGGTCTCGATCCTGTTCGGCTTCGCGCTGACCGCGCTCGGCGAGAAGGGCAGGCCGGTCAACGACGTGATCCTCTCGCTCAAGGTCGTCGTGTTCCGCATCATCGACGTGATCCTGAAGCTGGCGCCGATCGGCGCGTTCGGCGCGATGGCCTTCACCGTCGGCAAGTACGGCTTCGCCTCGCTCCTGCCGCTGGTCAAGCTGGTGCTGACGTTCTACGCAACCTCGCTCGCGTTCATCCTGCTGGTGCTCGGGCCGATCTCGCGCTGGGCCGGCTTCAGCGTGCTGAAGTTCCTCAAGTACATCCGCGAGGAGATCCTGATTGTGCTCGGCACCAGCTCCTCGGACAGCGCGCTGCCTTCGCTGATGCAAAAGCTGGAGAAGCTCGGCTGCTCGCGTCCGGTCGTCGGCCTGGTCGTGCCCACCGGCTACACCTTCAACACCGACGGCACCGCGATCTACATGTCGATGGCAGCGCTGTTCGTCGCGCAGGCGACCAACACGCCGCTGACGTTGACGCAGCAGCTGGTGATCCTCGGCGTCGCCATGATCACCTCGAAGGGCGCGAGCGGCGTGAGCGGCGCTTCGTTCATCGCGCTGGTGGCGACACTCACGGTGATCCCGACGATTCCTGTGGCCGGCATGGCACTGATCCTCGGCATCGACCGCTTCATGAGCGAGGCGCGCGCGCTCACCAACATGATCAGCAACGGCGTCGCGACCGTGGTGATCTCGAAGTGGGAGAACGAGCTCGACACGCAGACGCTGGCGAGTGCGCTCGAGCAGGGCCCGGGCAAGGAAAATTCGTAGGTCGGGCTTCAGCCCGAGTGCTGCTGCCGGGCTGAAACCCGACCCACATCCGGCTGCTCGCGCGCGCCGAGCGCTCGCGTCGAACGGCCGACGACCAGGTGCGGCCGCAGCCGGATCGAGCGCGGCTCGATGCCCGGGTTGGCGATCCGTTCCAGCAGCAGCTCCGCGGACTTGATGCCCAGCTCGCGATGCGGGATGTGCACCGTGGTGAGCGACGGCGTGAAGCGGTCGACGAACGGCATGTGGTTGAAGCCGGTGACCGACACGTCGTGCGGGCAGCGCAGGCCATGCTCTTCGAGCGCGTCGAAGCAGCCGAGCGCCAGCAGGTCGTTGGCGGCGACCACCGCCGTGAACTTCACGCCCTCGGTCTGGATGATCTTCGCCAGCGACTCCTTGCCTGCCGGCTCGGAGAACGCCTTGCCGTTGACGATCGTCTGCCGGTCGATGTCCAGGCCGCGCTCCTTGATCGCGGCGAGGAACGCGCGATAGCGCACGTAGCCGGTGGACGTGCTCTGCGGGCCGCCGACGAAGGCGATCCTGCGGTGACCGAGCTCCAGCAGATGCTCGAGCGCGAGATGGATGCCGAGATCGTCGTCGGTCGTCACGGTCGCGACCGGCGTCTTGTCGGCGCTGCGGTTGACCAGCACCAGCGGAATGCCGTGCTCGACGCAATCCTCGACCACCGGATCCTCGCGCTGCGCGGTGGCCAGGATCAGCCCGTCCACATGGCGCGCGCGCAGGTTGCTGACGATGGCCTGCGCGTTGCGTACGTCGTTGTTCGAGTCCGCCAGCACGACCACGTAGCCGGCGTCGTGCAGCGTCTGCGCAATGCCGCGCACGATCGGCGGGAACACGGGGTTGGTGAGGTCGGGGATCAGCACGCCGATCGTCCGGCTGCGCCGCGTGCGCAGGCCGGCGGCGAGCGGGTTCGGCAGGTAGCCGAGCTTGCGCGCGACGCCGAGCACGCGGTCGGCAACCGGCTTGGACACCATGCTGCGCGTTTCCTCGTTGAGGACGCGCGAGACGGTGGAAGCATGCACCCGGGCTTTCGCGGCGACTTCGTTGATGGTCACTCGGGCTTTGCGCATGGCCAATGATAGGGCGCGCCCCGGGCGGCGAACAAGCGCGGCCCGCGCGCGCCGCGCCGGGGCCGGCGCCGGCCGATTTGCGTCCGCCTGCCGTTTTCGTTAGAGTCGGTTTGTGCAATCGTTTGCACAGCCGCAGATCAAGGGGAGTGCGCAGTCGTGACGGGAACCTCCAAGGCCGCCGGGTTGAGCGCGCACTCCATCGGATGGATCGGCGCCGGACGCATGGGCTTCGCGATGGCGAAGCGCCTGCTGGCAGCCGGCTGCAAGGTGGCGGTCTACAACCGCACGCGCAGCAAGGCTGAGCCGCTGGTGCAGGTCGGCGCGACGCTGGTCGATGCGCCGGCGGCGCTCGCCGACCGCGACATCGTGTTCAGCATGGTGTCGGAAGGCTCGGATCTGCGCGAAGTGGTGCTCGGCGCGCAGGGCCTGCTGGCCGGCAAGGGCAAGCCGAAGCTGTTCGTCGACTGCTCGAGCGTCGCCGAGTCCGATTCGCTCGCCGTGCGCGAGGCGCTGAGCAAGGCCGGCATCCCGATGCTGGCCGCGCCGGTCAGCGGCAACGCCAAGGTCGTCAAGGCCGGCAAGCTCACCGTGGTCGCCTCGGGTCCGCGCAACGCCTTCGCAGTCGCCGAGCCCTACCTGGCCGCGCTCGGCCAGGGCGTCACGTATGTCGGCGAGGGCGAGCTGTCGCGCATCGTCAAGATCTGCCACAACCTCTACCTGGGCATCGTCACGCAGGCGCTCGCCGAGGTGACGGTGCTGGCGCAGAAGCGCGGCGTGGCGCGCCACGATTTTCTCGAGTTCCTGAATCGCAGCATCATGGGTTCCGCATTCGCGCGCTACAAGATGCCGGCGTTCGTCAATCTGGAGCTGACGCCGACCTTCACGCCGGTGCTGTTGCGCAAGGACCTGGACCTGGGCCTCAAGGCGGGCGAGCAGCTCGGCGTGCCGCTGCCGTTGACGGCGCTCACGCGCGAGTACGTGCAGAAGACGATCGACGCGGGCCACGAAGAGCGCGATTTCGCCGTGCTGCTGCTGGAGCAGGCGAAGCAGTCCGGGCTCGAGCTCGAATCCGAGAACGCCGTGGTGAACGACGGCCTTTCCTGATCTGTCATGACGTGATCGTTCACGCTCACCGAAAGAATCCGAGGTGTGAGATGCCGAAGAATGACGACCAGAATGACGCTGGGGGTACCCCGAATCTGAGCCGGCGCGCCCTGCTGGCTGGCGGCGCGGCGCTCGGTCTGACTGCTGCCGCGGCGCGCGCGCAGGTCACCGGCATCATGCCGGGCGGCGGCACTGTGCCGTTCCGCTTGCCGCTTGGCGCGCTCGATTATCTCGACCGCAACCAGTACATCCACAACATGGAGCTGCTGGTGCACGTCGAGGACGCGCGCATCTCCGGCGGCGAGCCGCAGATGAACATGTACGTCAAGGGCGAGCGCCGCCTGATCCAGGGCCAGGGCGGCTGGCTCGACGTCACCGACGCCAAGAAGCCGGTGAAGGTCGAGACCAAGGAGCGCACCCAGGGGTGCGTCGCCTATAACGAGAAGCTGAAGAAGTGGCTGATGATCGCCTCGGCCGCGCAGCCGCTCAGCTCCGCGAATCCCGAGTATCCGCACGGCCGCTGGCACGACGAATATCGCAAGAAGATCGAGTCCTACAGCGGCCTGCGCGGCATCCGCGTGCTCGACGTGACCAAGCCGGAAGAGCCGAAGCTCCTGAGCGAGTTCAGCACCGGCAAGACCGGCAGCGGCACGCACATGAACTTCTACGACGGCGGCCGCTACTGCCTGGTCGACGCCGGCTGGAGCAACGAGTTCCGCATGGAGAATGCGCAGCGCCCGAACGGCAACGGCTTCATGCTGCTCGACATGACCGACCCGGGCAACGTGAAGGAAGTGAGCCGCTGGCACGTGCCGGGACAGCTGTACAGCGAAGAAGCCGAGTACAAGAAATACTGGTTCGCCAACGACCGCTCGTCCTGGACCAGCTCGCACGGCGGCATCATGCCGCAGCGCCTGGAAGAGGGCGGCAAGATCGCCTTCTGCGGCTTCGGCCACTTCGGCATGCTGACGATGGATCTGTCGAATCCCGCCAAGCCGCAGGTGATCAGCCAGTTCCGGCCGCTGTGGGAGACGATGGGCGGCATTCCGTTCCACACGATCTTCCCGGTGTATCCGGGCAATCCGCGGCTGAAGAACCTGCTGGTGTGCCTGCCCGAGACGGTCGAGCCGGACTGCCGCGAGCCGTACAAGCCGATCAGCGTGGTCGACGTCAGCGACCTGAAGAATCCGCGCATGATCGGCCTGTTCCCGAAGCCGTCGCCGCCGAAGGAAGCGCCGTACGCCGATTTCTGCCTGTCGCGCGGCCGCATGGGCGTGCACAACACGGGCTCGTGGGTGGCGCCGGGCACCCCGAAGCCGAATATCATCGTGCTCGCCTGCTTCAACGCCGGCGTGCAGGTGTGGGACATTGCCGATCCGACGCAGCCGAAGCAGATCGCATACTTCATCCCGCCGCACGTCGGCAAGATCGAGGAGTACGAGACCTGGCGCCGCTCGGAGTCGGAAACCGCGGTCGTCGAGTGGGATCGCAACATCATCTGGTTGAGCGGCCCGGCCGGCACTTATGGCCTCTCGTGCCCGGCGCTCGGCAAGGCGAACACCGCGCCGATGAAGGTCGAGAAATGGACGGTGCCGCATGCCAACCGCGGCTGGAATGCCTGAGCGAGGCCGCCCGGGAATCGTCTGCAGGAGTGATTCCGGGGTTGAAGCGTCACCCCCTCGACCCCGGAGTCTTTGGTCACTGCGCACGCGCTGTGCGCAGTGACCTCATTTATATCGGAGGACTGACTGCATGGCCGTTCAACACAGCCGGAGCGACGCGAGTCCGGCGGCCAGCGTGACGGCTGGCGAGAAGATCGACAGCCAGCTGGCGCTGCGCATCTATCGCCTGCTCGTCGAGATCCGCGAGGCCGAGCAGCGCGCCTACGACCTGTTTCTGCAGAACCTGGTGAAGGGCACCAGCCACCTGTCGCTCGGACAGGAAGCGGTGGCCGCCGGCTGCGCCGCGGCGATGCGACCCGGCGATCTCAGCTTCTGCACGTATCGCGGCCACGCGCACACGCTGGCGCGCGGCGTGCCCGTCGAGAAAGTGCTCGGCGAGCTGATGGGCCGCGACAATGGCCTGATGCGCGGCAAGGGCGGCTCGATGCACCTGACATCCGTCGAGCACGGCGTGATGGGCTCGTACGCGATCATCGGCGCGCATCTGCCGATCGCCTGCGGCGCGGCCTGGCGTGCGCAGTACAAGGGTCAAGGTGACGTGACCGCGTGCTTCTTCGGCGATGGCACGACCAACATCGGCGCGTTCCACGAGGCGCTGAACTTCGCCGCGGTGTGGAAACTGCCGGTCGTATTCGTGTGCGAGAACAACCTGTACATGGAATACACGCCGATCGCCGACATGACAGCGGTGAAGGACCCCGCGGCCGGGCGAGCGAGCGCGTACGGACTGGAGTCGATCATCGTCGACGGCCAGGATGCGGACGCCGTGTATCGCGCCGCGAAGAAAGCCTTCGACAAGGCGCGCGCCGGCGGCGGGCCGTCGCTGATCGAGTGTCTCACTTATCGATACAGCGGCCACTCGCGCGCCGATCCCGCGAAGTATCGCCCCGAGGGCGAGCTCGAGCGCTGGAAGCAGCGCGATCCCGTGAAGATTTACCGCGTGCGCTTGCTCGACTCCGGCGTGGCCGAGAGCGTCATCGCGCAGATCGAGGCAGACGTGAAGCAGAAGCTCGACAAGGCGACCGAGGCTTGCAAGGCGGCGGGCCCGCCGTCGGACGAGCTGATCTGGACCGACGTGTACGCCGACGGAGGCTGGGCATGGCGGAACTGACCTATCGCGACGCGGTCGCGCGCGGCATCGCGCAGGAGATGAGCCGCGATCCGGACGTCGTGTTCCTCGGCGAGGACGTGGCGAAGCCGGGCGGCGCATTCAAGGCGTCGGTCGGATTGCTGGAGCAGTTCGGCCCGTTGCGCGTGCGCGATACGCCGATTTCGGAGCAGGCGATTCTCGGCGCCGCGATGGGCGCCGCGATGACCGGCCTCAAGCCGATCGCCGAGATCATGTTCTCCGACTTCCTCGCGGTGTGCTTCGACTACTTCGCCAACGAATTCTCGAAGAGCCGTTACATGACCAACGGCCAGGTGAAGTGCCCGCTGGTCGTGCGCACCGGCAACGGCGCCGGCTCGCGCTTCGGCGCGCAGCACAGCCAGAGCGTCGAGAACTGGGTGATGATGATCCCGGGGCTGAAGGTGGTCGCCCCGTCTTCGCCGGCCGACGTCGTCGGCCTGCTCGCGGCGGCGATCCGCGATCCCGATCCCGTGGTGTTCTTCGAGCACAAGTCGCTGTACCCGACCAAGGGCGAAGTGCCGGATGGCGAGATCGTCGACAAGCTCGGCACCGCGAAGATTCTGCGACCGGGCAAAGATGCGACGATCCTCGCGCTCGCGTACATGGTGCCGCGCGCGGTCGCTGCGGCAGACAAGCTCAAGCAGGAGCACGGCATCGATTGCGAAGTGATCGACGTGCGCTCGCTGGTGCCGCTCGACACGCAGACGATCCTCGGCTCGCTCTCGCGCACGCATCGCATGTTCACGGTCGAAGAGAATCCGCGGCTGTGCGGCTGGGGCGCCGAGCTGGTGTCGATCGCCGCGGAAGAGCTGTTCTACGACCTCGATGGCCCGCCGATCCGCATCACGACGCCGCACATTCCGCTGCCGTCGGCCGCCAATCTCGAAGACCAGGTGCTGCCGACCGTCGATCGCATCGTCGCGACCGTGCATCGCTCGCTGAACTCGTGAGGAGCGCGCGATGGACGTGTTGATGCCGCAGCTCGGCGAGACGGTCGACGAAGGCAAGGTTCTGATCTGGTACAAAAAGGTCGGCGACAAGGTCGAGCCGGGCGAGAACCTGTTCGAGATCGAGACCGAGAAGGTCTCGATGGAAGTGCCTTCGACCGTCGGCGGCGTGCTGACCGAGATTCGCGTCGACGTGGACGAAACTGCGCCGGTTGGTGCGGTCGTCGCCGTGATCGCGGAGGAGGGCGCCGAAACCGCCACTGCACCGAGCGCGCCGCAACCTGTAGCTGCACCGGGCGCCGGAGTCGGGCTGAAGCCCGACCCACAGGATGCCGTAGGTCGGGCTTCAGCCCGACAACAGCCTCCGGTTGCACCGCCCACGTACGTCGCGCGCAAGCTGGAACCCTTCAAAGAAGTATTCACCCCCGAGCGCAACTACGGCCCGGCACACGTCGGCGATGTGCAGACCACTCCGTACGCGCGACGCCTTGCCTCCGAGCTCGGCGTGAACCTGTCGACGGTGCGCGGTTCGGGTCCCGACGGTCGCATCGTCGGCAAAGACATCGAGGCGCAGCGTGGCAAGGGCACACAGCCGCAAGCGACAACACGCAGCAGCAGCGGCCTGGAACAGATCAAGGCGCTGTACGAGCCTGGCACCTACGAGGAGCAGCCGGTCGACGGCATGCGCCGGGCGATCGCGCGGCGCCTGACCGAATCGAAGCAGACCATTCCGCACTTCTATCTGACGATCGACCTCGACGTCGACGCGCTCATGGCAGCGCGTGAACAACGCAATTCGGCCTTGCCGTCGCCGACGACTCCGAAGCTGTCGGTCAACGACATGATCATCAAGGCGTGGGCAATGGCGCTGCGCGCCGTGCCGCGCGCGAACGCCGTCTGGGCGGAAGACAGCATCCTGCAGCTCAATCGTGCGGACATCGGCGTCGCGATCGCAGTCGATGGCGGCCTGGTCACACCCGTCGTGCGCGCCGCGGACACGAAATCCGTGTGGGACATCTCGCGTGACGTGAAGGATTTCGCAGCGCGTGCTCGCGGCAAGAAGCTGAAAGCAGCCGACCTGCAAGGCGGCGCGAGCGCGATATCGAATCTCGGCATGTTCGGCGTGCGCGAGTTCTCCGCGATCATCAATCCGCCGCAGTCGACGGTGTTGGCGGTCGGCGCCGTGCAGCGTCGTCCGATCGAGAAGGCTGACGGCGGCGTGCGCTTCGCGACGTTGATGACGGTGACGCTGTCCTGCGATCACCGCGTGGTGGACGGTGCGCTCGGCGCCGAGCTGTTGGCCGCGTTGCGCGACATCGTGCAGCAGCCACGTCTACCCTGACGTTCGTCAGGGATCGGACAGAACCACAGCCTGTGGCCTGACACGAGCGCAACCCTGAGGATCGCGGCTGCGAGCAATTGCGCCGTTCCTCACGAGCACTCGAGGTCAACTCATGCTACTTCGCGCCATGGCTGTCTTCTTGACAGCCGCGAGCATCGTAAGCCCTGTTCATGCCGACCCCGTAGAGCTCACTACCTTTGCCGCGCTCGCGAAGCCGACGCCTGGCGCAGTGCTCGAATACGGCCCAGCCCCGTCCCAGGCCGTGGATGTGTTCCTGCCGGGCGGCAAGGGGCCGCACCCGGTCGCAATCCTGATCCACGGCGGATGCTGGAGAGACTTGCCTGGGGCCGGACGCGAGCAGCTGCGGCCCATCGCGTCGGAGCTGGCGAATCGCGGCATCGCCGTGTGGAGCATCGGCTATCGGCGCGCGGACGAGCAGGGCGGCGGCTACCCGGGCACGTTCCAGGACGTCGCGACCGGTATCGATCAGCTTCGGCTGCACGCTGCGCGTTACGACCTCGATGTTTCTCGCACCGTCGTGGTCGGGCACTCCGCCGGCGGCCATCTCGCACTGTGGGCGTCGCTACGCGATCAGCTCCCGGCAGGCAGCCCGCTGCGGAGCACGAATGCTTCGATACCGGGCTCGGTGATCAGCCTGGCCGGCGTGCCTGATCTCAAAGCGTTCGGTCGCTTCGTTCCGCTGCTGTGCGGGCCCGGGATCATCGAGAAGCTGGCGCCGCACGGCGGTTCGATCGATCCGTACGCCGACACCTCACCGGCACAACTGCCTCCGCCACGCGGCCCCGTAGTCATGGTCAGCGGCATTCTCGATCGTCTCGTTCCGCCGTATGTGGCAGACGACTACGCTCGATCGATGCGCCGGGCACACTCGAAAGCAGTCACGCTGGTCGAGATTCCCGGCGCCGGTCATTTCGACCTGGTCACGCCCGGGACTGCGGCATGGAAGGAAGTCGAGTCGCGCATCGTCGAGGCTGTGCGCGCGGGTTCCTGAGCCTGGTCGTGACCATGGTGGTCCGTGCGATGCGCTTCGTAGTGCGCGCGCAGCAAGTCGCCGCCGAAGTCGCGTTGCAAGTCGCGCCAGACAGTGTGGATGTGATTGGCGTCGTTCTGCGTGTTGTCGTACTCGATGAGGACAGTCGGACCATGCACGCGATAGTAGTGCGGCTTGCCCGGCTCGAGACTGCCAGCCCAACCGAAGTGCACCTTGTCGAAGCCGGCGCGGTCGATGCGCTCGATCTGCTCTCGTGCCGCGCTCTGCGTCATGCGATCTGCGTAGACGTGCAGTAGCTTGCGCAGTTGCGCCTGCTCGGGCTGAGACATGTCCCCCGCGGCGAGTCCTTCGATGTGCAGCGAGCGCACCTTTGGGTCATTCCGCGTGACGATGTCCGGGAACGCGCGATCGGCAACCAGCGCGCGGGTGCGTCGCGCCAGCGGCAACATCCGTATCAGGTCGCGCGCCAGGTCTTCTTCTGCCGCGAGCACTCGCAGGCCGGCTTTCGGACCGTGCGGCACGCGTGCGGGGTTCGAGCCCATGAAGAGCGGCGCCACGATTTGGGCCTGGCCGTCGACATGGGTCGCGTTGACGGAAAGATGATGCCCTTCGAAACGCCACGCCCAGGGCGCACGCGGGCCAGGCTCGCCGAACACTGCGGTGTAGTAGAGCAGCGGATCGCGCCGCGGGTTTCCTTCGATCTGCGCCAGGATCGATTCGTGCTGCACGATCTGTCGGGCAGTCTCGAAGCCGGAGGGGCTCAATGCGGAGCGCAGCAGTGCATCGATCCGCGCTTTCTGGTTCGTATCGAGCTCTGCCAGCGCGGCGCCGGCGCGTCTCGTGGGAACGTAGTTCCAGCTCGTGCGCTCGGACGAATCGAACGACAACTGCGCGTGTGTTCGCTTCGCCTGCGGCAGCGATTGCAGGAATGCATGTGCAGCCGCTGTCCCGGACGTGCGCTGCTCATCGCCCTCATCGTGCGCGCTTGCGTCATTCGACATCAGCGCAACGAGAATGAGGAAGAGCATCTTGCCTCCGGCGTGATCAGGAGCCGTCGACGAGGGCCGCCATTCGCCGGCGCGCCGCGGCGTCCGGCATGGGCGCGCGCGCCGCGCCGAGGTTGTCCGTCAAGTACTCCATCTTGGCCGTGCCTGGAATCGCTACCGTGACGGCCGGGTGCGAGACGATGTACTTGAGCGCGAATTGCGGCCAGCTGCGAATTCCCAGCTCCTGCGCCCAGCCGGGGAGGGCCTGCTTGCCGAACACCTCGAAGACGCGGCCGCGGCCGAAAGGAAGCGCGGTGAGCACTGCCACTCCGCGCTCCTGCGCGAGCGGAAGGATGCGCTGCTCCACTTCGCGATTGTCGATGGCGTAGTCCACTTCCATGAAGTCCATGCGCTGCGTGCGCAGCACGCGCTCGAGCTCTGCGTACTGGTTCTTGGAGCTGGTCGTGACGCCGATATAGCGCGTCTTGCCTGCTTCCTTCCACTCTCGCAGCACCGGAAGCATCTCGTCGACCCCGCCCAGATTGTGCACCTGCATGAGATCGACCTTGTCGACCTTGAGCCGCGGCAGCGATTGCTCCATCTCCGCCCGCCCGGCCTGGACGCTTTCGCGGCCGCGTCCCACCTTGGTTGCGAGGAACAGCTGGCCGCGATTGCCCGCCTGCGACACCAGGTTTCCGATCACGGACTCCGCGTTGCCGTATGAGGGTGCGGTGTCGATGAGCTTGCCGCCCATGCGCGTGAGGTTGCTGACCACCTCGCGCAGCGGCGCGAGCTCCGCGTCCGACGCGGCAACGTCGTAGCGGCGCGCCGTGCCGATGCCGATCACCGGGAGGCGCTCGCCGGTGGAGGGAATCGGCTTGCTGAGGAGGCTCGCAGCCTCGCCAGCCCACAGTTCGTGAGGGCGCAGCGCCAGGCCGGCGCACACGCCGAGCGCAATCCTGAGGGTGTCTCGCCGACTGATCTGACCGTTGCGATCGTTCATTTCTCGCCTCCGCATGACGCCGCGAAGCTCGCATGCGGAAGATGCAGACGCGATGAGATAGCCGCGGGCGGCGCGAATCGCCGCTGAGCGGTTCGTTCCGGCGACGAGCGGCGCGCGCGCGATCGTGAGCGCGCTGCCATCATCCAAACCGGTCCCTGAGCCGCGCCCCGAAGCGGCGGCTCATGGTCATCGGCTCCGGCATGCCGCGCAGGTACACGCGCTGGCTGGAATGCGACCAGGGCTCCAGCCGCTCGACGTATTCGAGGTTCACGATGGTCGAGCGATGGATGCGCACGAACTGCCGATCGGGCAGGCGCTGCTCCCATTCGCGCAGCGATTTCGCCGACGGCTTGCGCGCCGGATGCGGAGCGAGGCACAGCGTCGAGCCGTCGCCCGCCGCCTCGACGGCCATGATGTCACGCACGCGGACGAAGGCGCGCTCCTGGCCGAGGCGCAGGTACAGGCGGTCTTCGTAGGTGACGGCCTCGCCAGTGGACGCCGGCTGCTGCCGGGCGGCGAGCCGGTTCACAGTCACGGCAAGCCGCTCGGGCGCGACCGGCTTCAGAAGGTAGTCGAGCGCATTCACCTCGAAGGCGCGCAGCGTGTACGTGTCGTACGCGGTGACGAACACGACGTCCACGTCTGCGCCCAGCAGCGGCAGCAGGTCCATTCCCGTCTCGCCCGCGAGCTGAATGTCGAGGAACACTACGTCTGCGTCCGTGGCGTGCACGAGGCGTGCGGCTTCGGAAACCGAAGCGGCTTCGGCCACGATGTGCACCTGCTCGGCGTGCGCCTCTTCGATCAGCGTTCGCAGCTCGCGCCGCGCGAGGCGCTCGTCGTCCACGATGACGGCGTGTCGTCGGCGCGCGCTCATTTCTCCGCCTCGGCCCGGCGGCGCGCCGGCAGCTCCACTACGACGCGAACGCGCCCGTCCGCTTCCTCGATCTCGATGCGATGCTCCGCGGGATGGAGCGCCGCGAGGCGCGCGCGCACGTTGGCGAGCCCCAAGCCACCGGGCAAGCCGTCGTCGTCCTCGCGCGCGGAGTGCGTCTGTCTGCGCGCCGACCATCTTCCGGTGTTCTCGACCACGAGCCTGAGCCGGTCCGGTTCCACCAGCCGTACCTCCACTCGAAGCACGAGCGGTGCATCGGCGCCGCCGGTGGCGCCATGCTTCAACGCATTCTCCACGAGCGGGTTGAGGAGGAACGCAGGCACCTCGCAGCGCAGCGCATCGGGCTCGACTTCCAGTTGCACATCGAGGCGCTCTTCGAAGCGCACCTGCTCGATCGCCAGGTAGCCGCGCACCGATGACACTTCCTCCTCCAGCAGCGCTACGTGCAGGGGCCGGTCCACGAGCGCGTAGCGAAGGTAGCCGGAGAGTGCGGTCACCATCTCGCGCGCGCGACGGCGATCCTCATTGATCAGTGCGCGGATGGAGTTGAGCGTGTTGAAGAGGAAATGCGGATTGAGCTGGTATGCAAGCATTCGCAGCTGCGCATCACGTGCGGCGGCCACGGCGCGCAGTGCGGTCTCGCGCTGTTCGCGCAGCGCGGTGTTGTACTGCAGCCCGAGGCGGATGAGGCTCCATCCCAACAGCGGGAGGCAGCCGTTGATCAGTGCGCCATCGAGAATCCAGCCGTGCCGGAAGGCGAGCGACGAAGGGGCGCCGATGATGACCGAATGGATGATCGCGGCCGCGTAGTGTCGGTAGTAATAGTAGGCGATCGTCCACAACACTCCCGCCGCGTACGATCCGACGATGCTGATGGCAAGCGCACGCCCGAACGACGCGGGCCCCACGCCGAGCCGGTCGTACACGAGGCCGAGCAGCAGCGACAGCAGGAAGCCGAGCAGGATGTACACCGGTGTGATCGCGAGCACGGCCTCCCACGGGTTCACGTCCAGCCAGCCGATCATCATCGCGACGCCGAACAGCAGCCAGCCGCCCACGTTGAGCAGCAGGGAGCTGCGGCGCGCGCGGTGAACTGCGTCGGCGGCGGGGTGAGTCAGGTCGTTCGGACGATGGGCTGGCATCTGGTCGCCGTAAGTCACAGCCCGAGCGTTCCCTGCGCAGGCTTCGGCGGTTCCGCGCGCCTGCCTTCCATTTCCAGCATGCGCTGCTTCGCCGTCGCGCCGCCAGGTGCGGAGAAGCCGCCGATCTTGCCGCCGGCTGCCAGGACGCGATGGCAGGGAATGATCAGCGGCACGGGATTTCTCGCCATCGCCTGCCCGACGTCACGCGCCGCTTCCGGGCCCGCGCCGAGCTCCTTCGCCAACGAGCCGTACGTTGTCGTCTGGCCCCAGCCGACGCGGCGCGTGGCGGCGTAGATCTTCATGAAGAACTCATCCTGCCCGGCGAGATCGAGCGTCACGCTCGAGAAGTCGATCTGCTCGCCGGCGAAGTAGCGCTTCGCGGCTTCGACAACTGCCATCACAGGTGGAGGCGGTGTGGCCGGTTCCGCAGCACTCAACCGCCGACGCATGCCGCGCTCGGTCGCCTCGGCGGTGCTCGCTGGCAGGTGAAAACGCACGATGCCTGCTGCGCTCCATGCGATGGCGCAGAAGCCGGCTGCAGTTTCGAACACGAAGTAGTTCATGCAGCGACTGTACGTCCGCCCGCAACCGCGAACAATCCGCTCCTTGCGATGACGCTGCGGTCGCTCAAAACGGGAATCCATCACACATTTCTACAAAAGCATATGTCGCACCGGCCTGCGTAACTGCGCCGTAACGCGAGCCCTTTTGAATGCGCGCCGCGTACTAGGACGCAGGAGAGCGTGAGATGAAGAAGGTCATTGGCGCCGGGCTCGCAGGTCTGGTGCATGCATTGCTGCTGGTCGGGCTGATGAGGTCGCCCGCGCCGTTGCCCGCGGGGGAAGTCATCATTACGGACCTCACCAACGAACCCGTGTTCGTCGCCTCACGCTAGCCTGCGACCGGTTGCGCGATCGGCTCGCCGACCGCCGCGTCCTTGCGCACGCGGTGATCGGCAGCGATCAACTGATAGAACACCGGCACGACGAACAGCGTGAACAGCGTGCCGACGATCATCCCCGTGACCAGCACGATACCGATGCTGTTGCGTGCTTCAGCGCCCGGCCCCGCGACCAGCACCAGCGGGAAGTGGCCGAACACGGTCGCGGCCGACGTCATCAGCACCGGCCGCAAGCGTGTCAGCGTCGCCTGCCGGATCGCATCGAGCTTGGCGAGCCCGCGCTCCTGCAGCGTATTGGCGAACTCCACGATCAGGATACCGTTCTTCGCGATCAGGCCGACCAGCGTGATCAGGCCCACCTGCGAATAGATGTTGATCGTCGTCAGCTCCAGGAACGTGAACACCAGCGCGCCGGAGATCGCGAGCGGCACCGACCCGAGCAGCACGATCAGCGGATCGCGGAAGCTGTGGAACTGCGCCGCCAGTACCAGGTAGATGAGGATCAGCGCGAAGCCGAGCGTGGCCGTGAGCGCCTTGCCTTCCTGGCGGATCTGACGCGACTCGCCTGCATGGTCGAGCGTCACGTCCTGGGCGCCCGCGGCGCGGGCCGCGTCCTCCAGCACTCGCAGTCCCTGATCCTTGGTAACACCTGGCACGACGCCGCCGAAGATCCGCGCGGAGTTGCGTTGCTGAAAGCGATTCAGCGTGCGCGGTCCGGTGACGGTCTCGATGCGCGTGAAGGTCGAGACCGGCACGAGACGGCCGTCCGGCGTCTTGATCTTGAGATCGAGCAGCGGATCGAGCGTCGCGCGGTCCTGGTCGCTCAACTGCGGGATCACCTTGTAGCTGCGGTCGAAATAGTTGAAGCGGTTGACGTACGCGCCGCCGAGCATCGTGCCGAGCTCGCGCCCGACCGTTGCGAGGTCGAGGCCGAGATCCGCCAGCCGCTCGCGATCCAGCACCACGCGCGCCTGCGGCAGATCGATCTTCAGATCGGTGTCGACGTACAGGAACTTGCCGCTCTGCCGGCCTTTGTCGAGCACGGCCTGCGTCGTTTCGAGCAGCTGTTCCAGCTCGCCCGAGCTCTGCACGATCAGCTCGACGTCGTATTGACCCGGCGTCGGCAGCGGCGGATCGAGGCGCGGGAACACGCGCAGCCCCGGGACCTGCGAGACCGCGCCGTACACTTCGCCGAACATCTGCGCTGTCGAGCGCTCGCGCTGCTTCCAGTCCTTGGCGACGAGGCCGCCGAACCCGCCCCACGGCGCGGTCAGCGACCACATGAAGCGCGTCTCCGGGAAGCCGGTGATGCTGCGCACCACTTCCAGCGAATTGCGATTCGCCTCTTCCAGCGTCGAATCCGGCGAGGCTTCGAAGAACAGGCTGATGTGGCTCTGGTCTTCGACCGGCGCCAGCTCCTGGTGCGAGTACTGGTACAGCGGCCACGCGGCGATCGTCACGATTGCAGCGACGGCGACGATGGCCCAGCGCATGCCGAGCGCGCCGTCGAGCAGGCGTGCATACGTGCGACTCACTGCGTTGAAGCCGCGGTTGACCAGCTTCGTCAGCCGCGTTTCCTCGCCGTGCTCGTGCACGAACTTCGAGCTCATCACCGGCGACAACGTCAGCGCGACCAGGCCGGACACCACGACCGCGGCCGCGAGCGTGATCGCGAACTCGAGGAACAGCGAGCCCGTCAGGCCGCCCTGGAAAGCGATCGGGGTGTACACGGTGGCGAGCGTGATGGTCATCGCGATGATCGGGCCCTTGAGCTCGCGCGCGCCGATCAGCGCCGCTTCGAGGCGCGACTTGCCTTCGCGCACGTGCCGCTCGACGTTCTCGACGACCACGATCGCATCGTCGACTACCAGGCCGACGGACAGCACGATCGCCAGGATCGTCAGCAGGTTCAGGCTGAAGCCGGAGGCGAGCATGACGACCGCGGCGCCGAACAGCGAGACCGGCATCGCGACCAGCGGCACCAGCGCCGTGCGTACGGAGCCCATGAACAGGAATACGACGAGCGCGACGATCAGCACCGTCTCGCCGAGCGTCTTGGTGATCTCCCTCAGGGCGTCACGCATGAACATCGTGCCGTCCCACACCAGCTCCATCTCGACGTCGCCCGGCAGCGTCGGCTTGATGCGCGCCATCTCGTCGACCAGCGCCTGCTGCACTTCGATCTCGTTCGAGCCGGGCAGCGGCCAGATGCCGAGATACACGCCCTGCTTGCTGCTGTATTTCGCGACCATCTGCGCTTCTTCGGCGCCGAGCTCGACGCGCGCCACGTCGCTCAGGCGGACGATGCCGCCGTTGCGCTCGGCGACGATCAGGTTCTCGAACTCGTCGACGGCGCGCAGGTCCGTATTGGCGAGCAGGTTCACCTGCACCAGGTTGCTCTTGGTCTGGCCGACCGCCGCGAGATAGTTGTTGCGCTGGAGCGCGGCATGCACATCGCCCGGCGAGAGTCCGCGCGCGGCGAGGCGGTCGGGATCGATCCACACGCGCATCGCCAGCGGCCTGCCGCCTTCGATGGTGACGCGCTGCACGCCTTTCAGCGTCGACAATTGCGGTTGCAGTGTGCGCGACAGCCAGTCCGTCAACGCCGGCACGTCGCGCTGCGTGGAGGTGAAGCTCAGATAAAAGGTGCCGTACGGACGGTCGGCGCGCTGAATCTCGACGCCCGGCGGCTCGGCTTCGCCCGGCAGCTCGGACCGGACCTGCTGCAGGCGAGCCGTGACTTCAGCCAGCGCGGCGGTGCTGTTGTGATTCAACTTCAGGTGTACCGTCACGGTACTGATGCCGGCACGGCTGGTGGACTCGACGTAGTCGACGCCGCCGATCGACGAAACTGCGCGCTCGATCGGGGTCGTCAGGAAGCCGCGCACGGTCTCGGCGCTCGCGCCGGTGTAGACAGTCGTGATGATGACGGACGAGCTTTCGATGCTCGGGAACTGCTGGACCGGCAGCGTCATCAGCGCCCGCACGCCGACCAGCACGATCACCAGATTCACCACGGCCGCGAGCACCGGGTGCTTGATGAAGATATCGGTAAAGGATTTCACAGCGCGACCCCGTTCTTGCCGCCCGCGTTCGCCGCGACGGATTCGGGCTTCGGCAGAACCGCCACGAGCACGGCGTCACGCAGCTTGAACGAGCCGGAGGTCGCCACCTGCTCGCCGACCGCAAGACCCGTGCGAATCACGACCTCATCTCCCGCCAACGCTTCGACGGTGACCGGACGCTGCTGCGCGCGCGGCTTGTTGTCCTGGTCCGGCACGACGACGAACACGAAGTCGCCACCCGGTCCCTTGCGCAGCGCGCTTGCAGGGATCGCGACGGCCAATCGCGCTACGCCGGCAGGCACTTGCACGCGAACCGATGCACCGGGCGGCGGCGCGAGCCGCGCATCCGGAATCTGCGCGCGCACGGAAGCGTTGCGCGTAGTCGGGTCGACACGTGCATCCGTTGCAAGAATGGTCGCGACGATCGGCTCGGCGCTCGCCGTCAGGACCTGTACCTTCTCGCCGCCGCGCAACCCGGCAGCCACTTGCTGAGCGACCGCGAAGTCGACGTACGCCGCTTCGTCCACGCCCTGCAGGCTCGTCAGATAGGTGCCTTCGCTCAAGTACTGGCCCGGATGCACGTCGGAAATACCGACGCGGGCGCGAAACGGCGCCCGAATGGTCTTGCGCTCGATGGTCGCTTCGATGCGAGCAATCTGGGCGAGAGCGACATCGCGCGCCGCGCGCGTGTTGTCGACTTCCTCGGCCGAGACAGCACGCTGCTCGCTCAGCTTCAGCACGCGCGCGTACTGGGTCTGGGCGAACGCTGCCTGAGCTTGCAAAGCCTTCAGCTCAGCGTGCTCGACCGCCACATCCAGTGCGACGAGCACGGCGCCTTCCTCGACGATGCGGCCCGGCTCGAGAGCGACTTTGCGCACGGTGCCGGGCAACTCGTTGCGGACGCTGATCGACCGCGTCGCGACGACAGTGCCGATCGCACTCGTCTGCGGTCTGTATTGAAGCTCGCGCGCAACCGCCGCCTGCACGGCTTCGACCGGCTCGGGCTGATTCGCGGCGGACGCGTTCGCGGCTTCGAGCGAGGAATGTTTCCAGGCGGCGAGGGCGCTGCCCGCAGCAACCACCGCAACGACCAGAACCACCGATCCAACTTTGCGACTGATCATGAACCTCGACTCCCCGGCGACCGTCGGTCACGCACAATGAGGGCGTACCTTATTCACGGCGCGGCAGTCGAGAAACCGGGCGTGGCGAAACTCACTCGTTCTTCAGCGGCAGCAATGGCGTGTCGAAATGCGCCGTTGTCGCGCGTCGGCGACCGTGGCTGACCAAATCCTGTCAAGTTATCGACCCGATGCCAACGCAATGGACATGAGGACATGTCAATGCGTTGGGTGCCCCGTTACCGAGCAAGCGTCGTGAGGGCAGCCGGTTCGAGCGCGTCGGCCTTCGAGAGCCACATTCGCAGCAGCACGTCGTAGTCCCAGTAGGAGCTGCTGCTGGTGGTGGCGAGTCCGGTGAAGGCGCCGTTCAGCGCACTGCGCGATGCCTTGCAGCTGTCGATAATCATCGCGACATCGTAGACGTTGTAGGCGCCGTCCAGATGAGGCTGCAAGGTGCCGTTGCCCGTGCAACCCGAGGTCGCGCTCTGGAAGAAGAGTCGACCGGCGGAATCGATGTTGACGACCGTGTCGCCGGCTGACGCGTAGTCCGCGATCTCTTCGCGATACTGTCCCGTCAAGCCGCCGGCCGTCGCATCCTCGACATAGTGGTGCGCCCACGGAATCAGCTCGACGGACCAGGTCTGCGATCCGGCAGCGGTGGTGAAGCGCAGCTCGCCCTCGATGGTCGATGCGGTCGGCGCAAGCTGCAGCTCGGCTTGCGGCAGTTCGCTGCACAAGCTCGACGTGCTGCTGCCGCAGTGTTCGCCGATGACCGTGCCGGTTGCGCGGGCCGAGTTGTTGAGCCGCTCTGTAAAGGAGCCGACGAACTGTGCCGCCTCGCCCGGCTTCGAAAACTGCATTCCGCCGTTCGAATTCGCCGGGCCGCCGACGTACAGCCGGATGGCGCCGTCGACGGTCAGGATCGCGTCCGCGAAGCGTTGCTCGCCGCCGATCGTCGCGGTGCCGACGAAGCGGCCGTGCCAGTCCGACAGGCGCGGTGCGTCGGGAACGACCGTTCCTGATCCTGGGTCGGGCGTGGGCGCGCGCAAGCCGTCGCTGTATTCCGCGCCGCCGCCGCAGGCCGTGAGTATCGACATGACGGCAGCGGCAAGCGCGATCCAGGTCGTCCCGTCCAACCGACGCTGAGCATTTTTCATGGCAGTCTCCGGCGGCGAGATGCTGCGGTGAAACGCGCATCTGCGCCCGAACCTCCCGCCGCGCGCGGTCGCGGTCAAGCCCGCAGCGCTGAAACGTTCGTCCTATGTTCATCCCCCGATAGCGCGTTGAAATCGTTGGAACATTGGGCGCGTATCCCACGCGCGCCGCGAGTCACGGACGGCCGCCGCAGGCCTTGGCTGCAGCCCCTGCGGCAGTACGGTGGCAGAATCGTCGCGGCGGCAAAGGGGCAAGTCCGTGAGCGAGACGAGCAAGACCCCCGAGGTGCACCGCTTCGGCGTATTCGAGGTGGACATGCAATCGCGCGAGCTGCGCAAGCAGGGTCGCCGCGTTCGCCTGCAGGAGCAGTCGTTCCACATCCTCAGCTCGTTGCTGCAGCGTCCCGGCGAAGTCGTGACGCGCGAACAGCTGCGCGAGCAGCTCTGGCCGTCGAGCGTCTACGTCGACTTCGATCACGGGCTCAACAATGCGATCGCGCGGCTGCGCCGGGCGCTCGGCGACGACGCTGCGACGCCGCGCTTCATCGAGACGCTGCCGCGGCTTGGCTATCGATTCATCTATCCGGTCGACAGTGCGGCGGCGCCGGTGCAACCGGCGCGCTGGTGGCAACGGCCGTGGGCGGTCGCGTCCATGAGCGTCGTCGCTCTCATGGTTGCAGCGCCAGCAGCGTGGTTGATGCGTCCTGCCGTCGATCGGCCCGCAGCCGCGCAGCCGCAGCTGCCGGCGCTTGCCGTCCTGCCTTTTACGAGTTTGAGCCCGCCGGGCGAGGACCAGCAGTTCGCGGACGGCCTCACCGAGGAGCTGACTGCGCAGCTCGCCGGAATCAGCGGGCTCAGGGTCGTCGCGCGCACGTCGGCGCAGCGTTTCAAGGACAAGCACGAGTCCGCGGCGGCGATCGCCGATGCATTGCAGGTCGGCTACCTGCTGGAAGGCAGCGTGCGCCGCTCGGGTGAGCACCTGCGGATCACGGCGCAGCTGATCGATGCGCGCAAGGACGAGCACTTGTGGTCGCAGATCTTCGAGCGCGACCTCGGCGACATCTTCCGCATCCAGGAGGACATCTCTTTCGCCGTGGCCTCGGCGCTCCAGATCGAGCTGCTCGCCAGCGACCAGTCGCGGATCCGCGCACGCGGCACTACCGATCCCGAAGCGCATCGCCTGTTCGTGATCGCGCAGGCGCACCTGTTGGGGCGGACCAAGGGTGCCGATCCGGCGCTCGCGAAGCGGCTGCTGGAATCGGCAATCGAGCGCGATCCGCATTACGCGCGCGCCCATGCCGGCCTGGCGCGCTACTACTTCCGCCGGGCATGGGGCACGCTGACCGAGATCGAGGAGAGCTCGCTCCTCGGCACGGCTGCTGCCGAGCGCGCCTTCGCACTCGACCCGAGCTCGAGCGAAGCATTGCAGGCGCGCGCCAGCTTCGCGTTCTGGCGCTCGCGCTTCCAGGACGACTACGAGGCACACCTCGCCGGGGAAAGCGACATGCAGCGCGCCATCGGCATGGATCCCGCGAGCTCGCTGGCTTTCGAGGAGTTCGGCCGCGCGATCTTCTGGAACGAGCCCGACATGGCCTCCAGCCTGTTCGAGCGCGCGAT
Organism: Steroidobacteraceae bacterium; assembly: GCA_035278165.1. GTDB lineage: Bacteria > Pseudomonadota > Gammaproteobacteria > Steroidobacterales > Steroidobacteraceae > Steroidobacter. The sequence continues at coordinate 25,146 of DATEJG010000185.1, read as the reverse complement.
CGAAGTGGATGCGCTGTGCGCGGCGCCGCACGTATTGATCGCATCAGCGCTCGGCAACCGCGGCCAACTCGAAGCTGCGCGCCGCCGCTGCACCGACCTGATCGCGCGCTATCCGGATGCTTTCGGCTGTCACATGGCGATCGCGACGCTCGAAACGTACTTCGGCGAGCTCGTCGAGGCTGCGACGCACCTGCGAGCGATCGAAAAGCGCATCGGCGGCGCGGCGCGCGTGCAGCTGTGGTCCGTGCACATGTCGTTGGGCGATCGCAGCGGAGCCGAGCAGTGGCTCGACTTCGGCAAGAATCCATTCGAAGCGCACCTCGCTGCCGCGGCGCGCCTTGCCATGGATGGACGTCACGACGCGGCGTTCGAGCTGCTCGCGCAGCATCGCAAGGAGTATCCGATCAGTCGCCTGCTGGACCTGCCGGCGGCAAAGTTCGCGCTCATCGCCAACGAGCCGCATGAGGCGCTGCAGATCCTCACGGAGCGCTTGCCCTATCTGGCGCGCGGGATGGAGCCGATCACCGCTCGCAATGTCATGCCTGCTCTCGATCTCGCTACCGCGCAACTGCGCACCGGCGCCGTCAAAGAGTCCCGTGCGCTGCTCGATCGTGTAGCGGCGTACCTCGACGGCCCAGCGGCGCTGCAATTACCGCTGTTCACGTTCCAGCGTGCGCGTGCGCACGCTCTGGCCGGCGAACACGAGGCGGCGCTGCGTGCGCTCGATCGCGCGTACCAGCAGGGATTTCGCACGACCTGGGCCCTCGATCTGCGCCCGCAGTCGCTCCTTTATATGGATCCGATCGAAGCCGAGCCGGCGTTCCAGTCGTTACGCGGCGACGCACGACTGACGCGCTGGTTCGAGCGGCTGCGAGCGGACAACGCGGCGCAGCTCGCACGACTCAAATAGTTCCTGTCCGTGCATCGGCCGCTGCGGCCACCTTCCAGTAAACCGCGTAGCGCTCGTCGAAGATCCGGTTGAGCGGCACCAGCGTGAGCTCGCTCTGCTGGCCGACGGTGCGGAATTCCAGCGGACGCCCGCTCGCTGCCTGGAGCCAGCTCGCCGGAGCGGCCGACGGCGCGCGAATGGTCGGTGCCGCGATCGGCTCCGATTTGTATTCCGGCACCGTGCGCGGCCTGGTCGGCTCTGCCCGCAGATTCTCCGCGGTGAGACCCGCGGTTCCGAGCTTGCCGGCCAGCACCAGCGGTCCATACATCACGGCCTGGACGGTGGGATCGTCCGGCATCGGGACGGCGTGCAGCCGCATCGGCAATTGCAGCTCGACGCGATCGCCGTCGCGCCACGTGCGGTCGAGCACGAGATAGCTGCTCGGCGTCGCGAAGCTTTCGAGCTTCTTGCCGTTGAGCGATGCGGACCCACCGGCTGCCCAGTACGGTACGCGGATGCGGAGTTGCGCGCGCCGCGGTGCGCTCGCGCGAACGGTGAGCGTCGTGCGATCGCTCTCGGGAAACGTCGTCTCCTGCACGATGCGCAGGCCTTTCTCCTGCCACGTGACTTCGGACGGCACGAACAGGTTCACGTACAGGCCGTCGTCGTCCTTGAAGTAGATGCTGTCGCCGAGCTTCGAGAAAGCTTCTGCCATGCTTCCGGTGCAGCACCAGAAGTCGTGCATCGAGGTGCCGAACAGTTTCCAGTAGCCGCTCTGCAGCGGAACGTAGTAGAGCTTGCTGCCGTCGCGCGGATGCTCCACGCCGAGGATGCCGTTGTAGTACGCGCGCTCGTAGTAGTCGGCGGCCCGCGCATCGCCGGTCCAGCCGAACAGATGGCGCGTGAGCTTCTGCATGTTGTACGTGACGCAGCATTCCTGCGTGTACCCCGACAGCTCGCCGGCGAGCTTGCCCGGCGGAGCATTCCACGATTCGCCATTGCTCGTGCCGCCAGTGCAGTACGAGCGACGCTCGGTCACCGTGTGCCAGAAGTAATCGGCGCAGTCGTGCAGATTCCTGTCGCCGGTCAGCTCGTAGCCGCGAGCGGCGCCGATGACCTGCGGAATGGTGGTGTTGACGTGCAGGCCCTGCAGCTCGTCGCGCCCCGCGGCGAGCGGCTCGAAGATGCGCTTTCGATTGAAGCGCTCCGCCAGCTCGCGCCAGCGATCCTGGCCGGTGAGCGCCGCGAAGTCGTACAGCACCTCGTTCATTCCGCCATATTCGCGCTCGAGGATGCGCTCCATCAGCGCGGTGTCGATCGGACGCACCCACTGCGCGGTCCAGGTCGCCATGCCTTCCAGCACCTCGCGCGCTTGCGCGTTGCCGGCGAGCACGTGCATGTCGAGCATGCCGGCCATGATCTTGTGCAACGTGTAGAACGGCGCCCATGCGGGCTGATTCGCGCGCAGCCGGTCGAACAGCTCTTCCGGGAATGCGCTCAGATAGCCATTGCCGAATTTGGCCTGGCACTTCGCCAGCTCGGCGACGAGCGCGTCGCCGCGTGCTTGCATCGCAGCGTCGCCGGTCTGCGCATACATCAAGCCGCACGCCGACAGGTAGTGCCCGGTGAAATGTCCGCGCAGCTCGTTGTTCGGCGCTTCCCAGCCGCCGAGCGGCTCGGCGGAGCTCGGCAGCCCGGCTGTCACACGAAACATGTGCAGCAGGCGATCCGGCTCGTACGCCATGAGATGCCGACGGTTGACGTTCAGCGCATCGAGTGCGACGCCCGGCCGCAAGCGGACCTGCGACAACTCGAACGGCCGCGCGATCACGCGCCCGGGCGTGCCCGGACCGCCCTGCGCGAGCATCGCGCGTGGCCAGTACGAGAGCGCTCCCGCGCCGAGAAGCGACGCGTGCAGGAACGTTCGACGATCGAAGTGAGCCATGGCCACGCTTCCGGTTGAAACGGCCCTAGCTTAGCACCCGGTCCCTTGCAGGTCGGGCCTCGGGCACTGTGCCGACGGGCGACAGCTGAAGGTATGATTCGGGACCGTCGCCGGCAGGCAGGGGTCATCCGAATCATGAAAACCGCCCTTACTCGCGCCACCGCCGTTCTCGTCAGCATTGCCGGCTGTGCGCTCGTCAGCGCGCGAGCCGCTGAGCCCGCGAAAGATGGCATCTATCTCGCAACCGGGACGACGCAGGGCGAAGCCGATGCATACACACGCTACGAGCTGCTCGAACCAGGCAGCGGCCGCTTCAAGATCTATTACGAAGTGACGGCCACGACCGCCGGCGCGAAGCACTACTACAACCCGATCCGCAAGGGCAGCATCGCGACCGACGAGAGCGTGCTCGACGCGATGACGGGCAAGCCGCTGCACTTCGAAGTCGTCAGCGGCGAGCAGGCGCGCAAGGATGCTTTGATGCCGGACGCGGACCTCGACACGAACTACATCAAGGTGACGCTGGCGCGTCCCGTCGCGACGAACGGGCAGGGCCGGCTCATCATCCTCAAGACGTACGAGGACAAGAAGAGCTACTACGTCGATGGCAAGGCTATCGTGTTCGACCGTCCGCTCGGCGTCCAGCGCAACAAGGTCGTGCTGCCGCCGGGCTATGAGGTCGTCGGCTTGACGGTGCCGTCGCAGCTGCGCACCGAAAGCGACGGTCGCATCGCTGTCAGCTTCATGAACGCCAGCTCCGGCGCGGCACCGCTGGTCCTGCGTGCCGCGAGAGGAGCGCAGACAGGTGCGGCGGCGGCACCGAAGGCAGCGACGCAACAGCGTAGTTGGGAATCGCCGTTCGAAGGCGAGACGGAAGAAGACCGCCTGTCCGAGCGTGCGCATCAGGATCGCGACATCGTCTACTTCCTGCAGCAGCCTGAGACGCACGCGTTCGCGCTCTATCACGACTACACGGAAACGCGAGCGGGCATCAACGGCTACGCCAACGTCGTCCGCAAGGGCAGCACTGCTAGCAATCCGTCGGCAAGCATCCTCGATACGGGCGAGCAACTGACCGCAAAGGAGATGAGCGGCGCGGAGATGGCAGATCTCAAGATCAACGCAGGCGAAAGCGTCGATCCGGCTGCACGCGTGGTCGTGATTCCATTTCCGGCGGTGCAGGCGGGACAGACGCTGCGCTTGCGGATTGCGGAGACGTACACGGCGCCGGTCAGCTACAAGCTGGACGGCGAGGAGCTCGTGTTCGATCGCAGCCTCGGCCGACCCCGCAACGCAGTCGTGCTGCCATCCGGCTGGTATTGCACGTTCAGCGCGATTCCCGCGACCGTGAGTCAGCTGCCGGACGGGCGCGTGCGGCTCGACTACTGGAGCGACCGGCCCGAGCCGGCGAACGTGCTGCTGAAGGCGCGTCGCCGCGTAGCGCAGTAGGAGCTGCAGTGACAACGGCCATTGGTTTCTCAGGTTGAAATGCATCGCACGACAGCGAGCGCGCCGCCGAGAGGGAGAATGGTAGGGCCAGTGAAGCAGGAGCAGCCAACGGCCGCTCCCGCGTCGTGCAGCGTGCCTCAGGTCAGCGGCTGATTCATCGCCCAGCGCACGCCGAACGGATCGCGCAGCTGCCCGTAGCGCGCGCCCCAGAACATCTCCTGAACCGGGGAGAGCACTTCGGCGCCGGCCGCCACCGCGCGCTCCCACCACGCGTCGATGTCGTCGACCTGCAGCATCAGGTCGAACGCTTGCGGATCCTGATGCGCGTAGCCGTACTCCGGATACGCGTCGCTGAGCATCAGCGAGCTGCCGTTGACGTACAAATGGACGTGCATCGTCCGACCTTGCTCATCGACCGGCTGGCGCCCGACTTCGATGGCGCCGAACGCGCGCTGATAGAAGGCGGACGCATCGCTTGCGCCCTTGACCTGCACGTAAGCAACGAGCCCGCCGCGCACTTCGGGCTGGGCCTGGGGACAGTTCACTTCGGCATTCATGGAAGCTCTCCAGGATGGGGGGGCCGCCCTTCGGCCCTGCGCATCAAGGACGCGGCGTCGCGCATGGAGCCGACACTGCCGCGCGGCGATTCACGTGCCGTCAGTTGCTTCGTTGCGCGCGGCCGGCGCTCTCAATGCTGCGAGGCGCTGAGCTGCAGCACGATCGCGCCGATCGCGATCAGCGCGATCAGCAGGAACATCACGCCGGAGAGCCATTGTCCGCGTCGGGGTTTTTGCGGCTTCATGGCGCGGATGATAGCCGATCGGTGCGTGCGCGCCGCGCGAGCAGCGCCTCCCAGTTCAGGATCGCGTTCCACAGCAGCCGCTGGTCGCCGCGGTTCAGATCACGATGCAGCGGATTGAAGTTGAACGCGACCACGCGGCCGCGGCCGACCGGCATGTCGAAGATTGCCGGCCGGCCGATCAGGTTCGACTCGCCCCACACCTGGCCGCTGACGAGGAACGGTGCGTCGGTGGCCGGATCGCCCCATTCCATCACGACGCCGCTCGGATCGGGCGGGCCGTCGAGACAGGTCGTGCAGAACGCCATGCGCAGCCAGTGGCGCGGCACTGCGTAGAGCGCGTAGTTCTGCCTGAACACATGCGTGTGCGCAGGATATCCGTACGCGATCGGATGATCCGGCTGTGGGAACGACACGCGCACATGCGCGCCGGGCGTTCTCGTGACCGAGGTCACCGCGGCTTGCGCAGATTCCTCACCGCCGCTGCCGGCGCTGCGCGGCACGCCGCCGGAGTCGCGACGCACGCCGCGCACGATCCCGCCTTCGAGTGCGAGCATCGTGCCGCTGCCGAGCGTGACGAGCACGCCGCCGCCTTCGACGAACTGCTGGATCTGCGCGAGGCCTTCCCAGCCGATGCCGCCAGTGATGTCGTCCGAAGCGGCCGGCGTGCCGTGGCTCGGCGTTTGCTTCGTCTTCTTGAAAGGCATGGGTCCCCACGCCTTCGGAATGCCGTGGATCTGCTCGGCGAGCTCCAGGTCGACGTGTCCATACAGCAGCACGTCGTATTTCGATCGCAAGGTGCCCGCGCGGATGTCCTCGTCTCTCACATATGTATAAGGAATGCTGCGCTGGTCGAGCGTATGTCGCAGCCAGCCGATGCTGTCCGTGTCCGCCCACGGCACCCACACGCCGAGGCGCGGCGCCTTCGCAGCGTGTCGCGCGACATCGGGAGCTGTTGCGACCGAATCGAAATCCAGCGCGACTTTCGGGGTGAGCTGCTGCAGCGCTGCGGCGAGCCCGGACTGCGCAGGCAGGATCCACGAGCCGGCCGGATACTCCTTGTCGCCGATCGTGAAGGCGCGCTCGGCAACTTCGATCTTGAACCTGGCGAGCCGATAACGCGCCTCGAGCACGCCTTCCTGTCCCGTGTCCTTCAATATGTAGACCGGCCCCTCGCCGGCGATCGTGCCGCGCGGCTGCGGCGTTGCGCTCAGCGCGGACCCCGCCACGTTCTTGATCGCCGGATCGGCAATCGCGACCGCGTCGACGTGATAGTGCGCCGGCAGCTCCCATGAGACGTCGTCGTACGGCTCGCCGCCGTTCTTCGGGAAGTCTTGCGGCGTCAGCAGGTCGACCGCGTAGTTGCGATACGGCTGGTCGAGCTTGACCAGGTACGTGCCGGCGCCGAACGCACCTTCCTTCACCGTGAACGCGGCATTCGCACGCTGCACTTCGATGTGTTGCGACTGCAGCCGCGCGATCAGCTGCGCGACTCGCATCGGATCACCCTGGTTCTCCGCGATCGCGAACGCGTACGGCGGCTCGTCGACGCCCTTGCGCCACGAGTTGAAGCTCTTGCGATAGAAGCTGCGCAGCAGCATCTTCGACTGAGTCGCCGCCATGTCGAGTGCCGCGAGCGCGGCGGTCTCGTTGTAGTTCACGTTGTCGCGCGCCGACCAGAGGAACGGCTTGTCGGGCGCCGGCAGGACGCGATACCACTCGCGCGAAGTCTGGCCCGGCGTCAGCTGCCACTGCAGCGTTTCGGCCGTGCCGTTGCCGAAAGTCTCGTAGCCGCGGCCGATCGAGTTGTGGTTCATCGCCACCGAATCCAGGTACAGGTGCGCGAACGCCTCGCCGAAGTCCCAGGTCGCGGCGCCGGGCATGCCGAACGAGGTGAGCGTCTGCACTTCATGGAAGCTGAGCGCCTGGAACTCGCTGAACGTGATCGGATCGATGTTGGGGTTGTACGGCCCGGTGCCGTTCCAGGACATCAGCAGCGCGACGCTTTCGTGCAGGTCGTGCACGACCGTCGGATGCCAGTCGAAGAACATGCGCGAGACGGCGCGAGTGGCTTCATGCACCAGCTGGTGCGCATCGCGGTTGATGTCGACGAACGCATACTTCGACCAGTACGGCGGCGACATGCGCGGCAGCGTCTCGCGCTCGGACTTGCCTTTGAGGAAGCGGTAGAACCACTCGACCACCTTGTCGCGGCCGTCCGGATTCGAGACCGGGTTGATCAGCACCACCAGGTTCGAGCGGATGCGCTGGATCATCGGCTGCTCGGACACCGCGAGCCGGTACGCCAGCTCCAGCACGGACTCGGTCGAGCCGGTCTCGTCCGAATGCAGCGCTGCGTTGAAGTAATAGATCGGGCGGGCGCGCGCGACGATCTGCTCGGCGGCTGCCGCGTCGGTGGTCCGCGGGTCGGCGAGCGCAGCGGTGTCGCGCTTGAGCTGTTCGAGCGACTGGATGCCTTGCTCGTCGGCGATGGCCAGCAACACGATGTCCCGGCCTTCCTCGGACTTGCCGATCGTGAAGACCTCCACGCGCGGCGAAGCCGCGGCGAGCGCGCGGGAGTAAGCATAGGCAGTGGCGGAATCGGCCAGCTCGCCGGCTGCGCCCGGAATCCGCTTGAGAAAAGCCCGCGGCGAAGGCACCGCGGAGGACGCCGGCAGGTACGAGACCCAGGGCGAGAGGAACTGCGCTGCGGTCGTGGCCTTCGCGATCTCTTCGATCGAGCCCGGCTCGGGAGTGTCCGGTTCCGTGACTTGCGCGAGCGTCGAAGTGCAGGCGAATGCGAGGGTGAGAATCCAGAGCCGGCCGGTAACGTGCACTGATCGCCTCCACGGGAGCGCCAAGTCCGCGAAGTTTAGCGCCTGCGCCCGCAGTGCGGCGGCGGGTGTGAAGCGCGTCACAGGAATGAGGAATGTCCCCGTTACCCGCGCTCAGGGAATGCCCGAGGCCGCGGCGGCGGCATTTCAGATTGGCCGCGCCGCGCCGTCACAGTAATAGTGCCACTGCGACTTTCACATGCGGACGCCCGGCGTGTCGCCACGAGGACCCTGATCCTCGCCGGCGCGGGCATCTGCGTCCTGTTCCAGATCGGCTGGACCAGCGCCGACCGGGAAGTCGCCCACATCTTCGACTGCCTGCACTGGACCCTGGCCTATGTCGCCGCGGCGATCTTGGCCTGGCTCGGCGTGGTGCAGGCGGCAGGGGTGGATCGCACGATCCGCCGCTGGTTCGCGATCGGCCTGACGTTCACCGTCGTCGGCGATCTCCTCTACAACTACTACGAGCTCACCGGCCGCATCCTGCTGCCGCAACTGAACGACGCGCTGTTCCTGGCGCTGGGTCCCTGCTTCGTGCTCGGCCTGGCGACGGCGTTGCGCGAGACGCGTCAGTTGCACTTGCGCACGTTCCTGCTGGACGTCGTGGCGCTGGCGCTGGTGTTGCTGACGCTCACGCTCGACCTGTACCTGCCGCGGCGCGGCTCCATGGCGACAGTGGAGCTGGCGGTGCTCATCATCTATCCGATCTGCATGCTCACGCCGGTGTGCCTGGGCGCCGTGATCGTGCCGACGATGCGCTTGCGCCCGGACCATCGCTGGGTGGTGCTGCTGGCCGGGCTGCTCGGCAACGGCATCGTGTGGATGGTCTGGAATACCGAAATCGACGTGCGTACGCCGCAGTCCGGGACGTGGCTGAATCTCGGATTCTCGGTCTGCACGCTCGCGATCGGCTACGGCGCTTCGGTCTGGCAGACGAGCATCGAGACGGGTGACGCCTGGGAGCGCCGCTACGAGGCGGCGTTGCGCCTGATTCCGCTGGTCGCGACGGCTGCGGCCGTCGTCAGCCTGGCGATCGTCTGGGCCGTGCCCAGCGTGCTGCGCTCGGTGCAGCTCGCGACCGTTGGCGGTTCCACGATCGTCATCGTGCTGGCCGTCATCCGCCAGAGCATGTCGTTGCGCGAGCATGACCGCCTCGTCGCCGCTGAGCGCGACCTGCGCGAGCGCACGCGCGAGCTGCATGCCAGCAACGAGCTGCTGGCGAGCATCAACGAGGAGCTGATCGCCGCCACCGACCGCGCCACTCACCTGGCGCAGATCGCGCAGGACGCGAGCCAGGCAAAGAGCGAGTTCCTGGCGAACATGAGTCACGAGATCCGCACGCCGATGAACGGCGTCGTCGGCATGACCGATCTGCTGCTCGACACGCCGCTCGACGCCGCGCAGCGCGAAACGGCCGAGACGATCCGCGGCAGCGCTCGCTCGCTCCTGACCGTCATCAACGACATTCTCGATTTCTCCAAGATCGAGGCCGGCAAGCTCGAGCTCGAAGCGATCGAATTCGCGCCGCGCGACCTGCTGGATCACGTCGCACGCATGATGCGCGTCTCGGCCGAGACGAAAGGCCTGAAGCTCACTGCCGAGGTCGCGGACTCGGTGCCGGCGCTGCTGCGCGGCGACGCCGGCCGGTTGCGGCAGATCGTGGTCAACCTGTGCGGCAACGCCATCAAGTTCACCGAGCACGGCAGCGTCGCGGTGCACGTCGAGGCGCAGCCGGCCATCTCGGGACAGACGCTGTTGCGCCTGGAAGTGCGCGACACCGGAGTGGGCATTCCGGCGAATCGCGTTCATGCGCTGTTCAAGCCGTTCTCGCAAGTCGACGCGTCGACGACGCGCCGTTACGGCGGCACCGGGCTCGGCCTTTCGATCGTGCGGCGCCTCGCGGAGTTGATGGGCGGCGAGGCGGGCGTGAAGAGTCGCGAAGGCGCCGGCTCGACGTTCTGGTTCACCGCGCGCTTCGACGTCGTCAGTGCGCGCGCGACGCTTCCTGCGGCGCCGCCGGCGCCGGAGGTACGAGGTGCGGGCAAGCGCATCCTGCTCGCCGAAGACAACACGGTGAACGAAAAGGTCGCGACACGCTTCCTGCAGAAGCTCGGCTACGCAGTCGACGCAGTTCGCACGGGACGCGAAGCCGTCGATGCGTGGGCGAAAGGCAGCTACGACCTGGTGCTGATGGACTGCCAGATGCCGGAGCTGGACGGCTACGAGGCGACGCGCGAGATCCGCGCCCGTGAGCGCAACGGCGAGCGCATTCCGATCGTGGCGCTGACGGCGAACGCGATGAAGAAGGACGAGCTCGAATGCCGGCAGGCGGGGATGGACGATCATCTCGCCAAGCCGCTCGATCGCGACGCGCTCGCACGCTGCCTGGAGCGGCACCTGCATCAGCAGGACGACGCGCCGGATTCGCTGCTGGCGAGCGCTTCGTAGCCCGACCTACGTCGAGCTTCGCTGTCGCAGCCGTGGGCCAAGTAGCAGGCCCAGCGCGAGCAGCAGCAAGACGCCGAGTCCACCGCCGCCTCCGCCTCCGCCACTGGAGGGCGGTGGCGTCGTCGGCGGGTTGGGTACGACGACGGCAGCGACCAGGTCGCTCACTGTCACTGTCGCAGGCAGCACGGAAACGCTGGCGCCGGAGCCGTTCTCCAGCACCGCGTTGCTCGCGTTGAGAAACTCCACCTGGAATGTGCCGCTCTGACCGGCAGGCAGCGTTGCCGGATTGAGCGTGAGCGTGACCGTCTTGGCGCTGACGTCGCCGTCGGGCCAGACCACGTCGCCTTGCGCGGCGGTTACGCCGCCGTACGTTCCACCCGCTACCGTTCGATAGCTCGCGCGGACTTCGCCGCTCGCAGAGCCGCGACGCACGAGGGTGACGTAAGCCCTGGCGCGCGCTTCATCGACCATCGGCGCCGCGTCGAGCAGCCGCAACCGCGCCGATTTGCCGCTGTCGCCGATCGTTACCTGTGTCGTGTCCGGATACGCGATGGTCGCGCCGCCGCGCGGATCGATCAGGCGAACCAGCAGCAGCTCGAGATCCTCGTCGTCCGTATCGGACGCGACGTTCAGCGTTGCGCTCTTCGGCTGCGTATCGCCGTCCGCCCAGTTGAGCGTCGTAGAAGCGAGCGTCGCGTCCGCGGCAGTGGCAGTCGCGTAGAGGACTTCGAGGCGCACCGACACCGCGCCGGTGCCTGCGCTGCGATTGACGTTGATCGCCAACGCCTGACCTTCGGTGCCTGCGAGCGTCGCATGCGCTACCGAGAGCGCGCCGCGTGCAGTCGAAAGCGTCTCATTGCGCACGAGGTACAGGCCGCTGTTGATGTCGCTGATCGCAATCGTGCCGCTCGCGAAGAACGGATACACACCCCACGCGCCTACGAAGCCCGTCTCGCTGGTGGCGGGATAGGTGTCGAAGAAGCCCACGCGCGTCGGCGCGACGGGGTTGGTCACGTCGAGGACGGTCAGCCCTTCGCTGTAGTTCGAGAAGTAGTAGCGATTGCCCTTGACGTAGCCGTTGTGATCGATCGCGCGTGTCGGCCCGACCCAGGATCCGGCCAGCGCGGGCGCGCGCAGGTCGGCCATGTCGAAGACGCGGACCGTCGTGTTGAGCCCGACGTCGCGCTCGTCGATTTCGTCGTGCACGTACAGGTAGCGGCCGTCTTCGGTCCACCAGCCCGAATGCACGAAGCGCGCGTTCGGATAGGGCTGGCTCGCCAGCAGCTGGCGCGAAGCGGGATTGCTCACGTCCCAGATGTCGACGGTGTTCTCGTTGAAGTCCGTCAGTACCTGGCACGCCGGCCGGCTCTGCGCGTTGACGCACTGCGTGTTCTTGCGCGCGTCGGTCACCGGGAACGACACCATGTCGTGCGCGTAGCCCGAGCTCGAGACGCTGAGGAGCGAAGGCGCACGCGGGTTGCTGAGCGAGTACAGCCGATGATTGCCGCTGTTGAGATTCGCGCCGGCGATGCCGAGCACCGGCGGCTCGCCCGTCTGCGAGATGCCGTAGGTGTAATCGGCGTTGAGCATGTAGTTGGTGTGAGCGGCCCGATGGTCCGATGTGAACTCGATGCGCTCGACGCCGTTGGGCAGGCCGCTCAGGTCCAGCATCATCAGCGGATCGCTCACCGCGTCCGCAGTCACGTACGCATAGGCACGCCAGCGCTGCGCCGTCGCGTCGAACGTCTGGTAAACCTCGATGTCGCGCCAGACGGTCTTGCTGCCGGTAGGCGCGCCGACCTGCTCCGGCGCAGTCGGATCCGTGATGTCGAGAATCGCGAGACCGTTCTCGACGCCGATGAACACGTACTCGCGCCCGGTGTTGAGATCGGTGTAGCCCCAGACGTCATTGGCGCGCGTCGAGGTTGGCTCGAGCGTGTCGAACGCGACGTGCGAGAGCAGGCTCACCGACTGGCACGGGAAGCCGCCGGACGCACCGCCGGCACAAGGCGCCGCGGCATGGCTCTTCTCCGACTGAGTCACTGTCGCGGTGAGCTTGCGCATGCGGCGCGATTCGTCGCTGCTCACCCCGATTCCTTTCGTGTCGGCGATGACCGTGAAGCCCGCGCCTTCGAAGCGCTCGCGAAATTCCGGCGGCACGCCGATCAACAGCGTTCCCTCGCGCGCCGTGCGCTCGGAGTAGCCGCTGACTTTGCTGAAGCCGCCGTTGATGCGACCGGTGACCGATAGCAGATCGAACAACTGCGACGAGCGAGTGATCGTGTAAGTGCCTTCGGCGACCTGGATGGAGTCGCCCTTGCCCGCCTGCGCAATCGCATAGCTCAGCGTCTTGCACGGCCGGAAGCGGTTGAGACAGTCGCCCTGGTCGCGACCGGCGCCGGAAACGTAGCGCGGTTTGCCGTCGTCCGCGGCTGCTGGGAAGATGCAACACGAAACCAACACTGCAGCGAGCAGTGGCAGAGCGAAGCCGTGGCCGGTCCGCCGCGAGCGACGTCGCTGTGGGAGATTGCTCATGTTCTGGAGTCCCTTGCGAGCCAGCGCAGGTATGGCGCACATCTTACTGCCGGTGCTTGCGCTGAGCACCGGTCTTCTGTCGTCGTGTGGCTCTGGAGCGACGCGCGTTGCGATCCGTTTCGGGATCGACGGCGATGCGGCCGCAGTTCGCAGCCTGCAGTTTTATGTTCATGCGATCGAGCTGCTCGATGAGCACGGAAAGCCACATCCGTTCAGGTTGGCGGCGGCGCAACCCTGGCAGAGCGAGCACGTCGTGCTGCTCGACCTCGCCGGCGATCCGTCGACGCCGCGGCACGCGAGCGTCGCCGGGGAAGTCGCAGGCGAGTCCGGCGCCGCATATTCGGGCATTCGCCTGACGATCGGCGTGCCGTTCGAGCTGAATCACGACAACCCGCTCACCGCCGCGGCGCCGCTGGATCGCAGCGAGATGTTCTGGAACTGGCAGTCGGGCCACAAATTTCTGCGCGCCGATCTCGCAGTCGAAGATCACGAGTGGTCCTTTCATGTCGGCAGCACCGGCTGCAGCTCCGCTTCGGCCTTGCGTCCACCGGCGCAGCCCTGTGCGCACCCCAACGAAATGCGGCTCGAGCTCAAAGGCGATCCATTGCGCGGTGTCGTGCGCGTCCGGCTGGATTCGCTGATCGCAGCCGCGCGCGCGGCGAACTACGTCGTGTGTACCGGCGACTATCAGGTCGCTCCTGCGTGCAAAGACGCCTACGCAGCGACCGGATTGCAGCCTGGCACGCCGCAGAGTCTGTGGGTGTTGCAGTGAGCCGAGCTCGCACAGTGCTGCTGGCGATCGCGCTTGCGCTCGTGAGCGCATGCGCTCGCGAGACGCCGTACGAGTGGCAACTGCCGCCGGGATTTCCTCAGCCGCTCGTGCCGCCGGACAACGCACTCACGATGGAGAAGGTCGAGCTCGGGCGTCACCTGTTCTACGACAAGCGCCTGTCTGCCAACGGCACGCAGTCCTGTGCGAGCTGTCATCATCAGGGGCATGCCTTCAGCGAAGACGCGCCGACTGCAACGGGCTCGACCGGTCAGCATCATCATCGCAATTCGATGGCGCTGGTGAACGTCGCATACACGGCAACGTTCACCTGGGCGCATCCGGGCATCAACACGATCGAGCAGCACGTGCTGCTGCCGTTGTTCGGCGACAAGCCGGTGGAGATGGGCGCTGCGGGCCACGAGCAGGAAATCGTGGCGCGCATTCGTGCCGATGCTGCCTACGACGAGCTGTTCGCGCGCGCTTTTCCGTCGCAAGGTGAGCGAGTGACGTTCGACCACGTCGCGAAAGCGCTCGCGAGCTTCGTGCGCACGCTGGTCTCCTTCAACTCGCCGTTCGATCGCTACGCCTACTACGGCGAAGACTCGGCACTCACCGAGGCGCAGGTGCGCGGCATGAATCTGTTCATGTCCGAGCGGCTCGAATGCGCGCATTGCCACGCCGGCTTCAACTTCAGCCAGTTCGTCACGCACAAGAGCACCAAGGTCGCGGAGCGTGCGTTCCACGTCACCGGGCTGTACCCGTACAGCGCGACGTATGTGAGCGGCGCCGACTACGGCCTCTTCGCGGTCACGGGACAGGAAGCCGACAAGGATCGATTCAAGGCGCCGACGTTACGCAACATCGAGCGCAGCGCGCCGTACATGCACGATGGCAGTCTCGCGACGCTGAGCGACGTCGTCGATTTCTATGCGGCGGGCGGCCGCGTCGTGACGGAAGGTCCGCGCGCCGGCGACGGGCGCGCGCATCCCGGCAAGAATCCGTTCATCAAGGGATTCACGCTGAGCGCGCAGGAGAAGCAGGACCTGCTCGACTTCCTGTCGAGCCTGACCGACGAGCGGTTTCTGACCGATCCCCGCTATGGGGATCCATCGACGCCGTAGCGTCAGGCTTTAGCCTGACCGCGGCGCTCCAGCAAGAATTGCCGCACGGCATCGTCCTCGCTCAGGCCGATCGCGCGATCGAACGCTTCGCGCGCGTCGCGAGCTTGCCCCAGGTCGCTCAGCAGATGCGCTCGCACGGCCCAATAGGGTTGATACGCGGCGACCGCGGCGGCGTCGATCTGATCCAGCAGCGCCAGTCCTGCGTTCGTGTCCCGGGCTTCGCCGTGCGCGGCTGCCCGGCCCACGGCGGCTCCGAGCGACGGCGCAATGTGCACGAGCTGGTCGTAGAACTTCGCGATCGCTCGCCAATCGGTGCGCCCGGTGTGCGCGCGCTCGGCGTGCACCGATTGAATCGCCGCTTCGAGCTGGAAGCGCCCGAGCCGCGGACGCCGCGCCGCGGCCACCAGCTCGCGCTCCGCTTCCTCGATCAGAGGCGTGAGCCACGCGCCCGGATCCTGTTCGGAGAGCGGCACGAATTTGCCTTCCGCGCTGCGACGCGCAGGGCGGCGCGCTTCGCAATGGAGCATCAGCGCGAGCAGACCATGAACCTCGGGGTCGTCCGGCACTTGATCGCGCAGCACGCGTGCGAGCCAGATCGCCTCCTCGGCAAGACCCACCGCGCGGCGGTCGGTGCCGGCGGCGTCTTCCCAGCTGCTGCCGTATGCTGCATAGATCGCATCGAGAACCGCCTCCAGCCGCTCACGAATCTGTTCGGTAGCCGGGACCTCGAAAGCAATGCGGGCCTGGCGGATCTTGTTCTTTGCGCGCACCAGCCGTTGGCTCATCGTCTTCGGCGATATGAGGAAGGCGCGCGCGATCGCCATCGCGTCGAGACCCAGCACCGTCTGCAGCATCAGCGGCGTGTGCATGTCGCGATCGATCGCGGGGTGAGCGCAGACGAGCAGCAGCTTCAGGCGCTCGTCGGGCAGCGCATCCGGATCCGCAGTTTCGTAGAGGTCGCTCATCATCAGCTCGAGGGTCGGCGCACTGTGCTCACGCACTTGTCGATGCCGGATCTGATCGAGCACCCGGTTGCGCGCCGCCGTCATCAGCCACGCTTGCGGATTCTTCGGGACGCCGTCGCGCGGCCATGTCGTCAATGCCGTCGTCAGCGCATCGGCGAGAGCATCTTCTGCCGCAGCGACATCGCGCGTGCGAGCGCAGAGCAGCGCGACCAGCCGCCCGTAAGACTGACGCGCCACCGCCTCGACGGCGCGGCGCGCCAGATCATCGCCTGGCGTAGGGCTCTTCACCCGTGATGCGCTTGTGCATCTGGCCCGCCACCGGACGCACTTCCACCGCGCCGTAGGAGGCGGCGGGGCAGCGCGCCGCCCATTCCAGCGCGGCATCGAGCGAGGGCAGCTCGAGCAAGGTGAATCCGCCCAGCTGCTCCTTGGTGTCGGCGTACGGACCGTCCTGGACCATGCGCTTGCTGTCGCGCTGGCGGATCGTCGTGCCGGTATCCGGCCGCTCCAGCGGATTGCCGCCGACGAAGACGCCGGCTTCCAGCAGCGACTTGTGCCACGCCTGCCAGGCGCCGGTGTAGGAGACTTCCTCCTCGTCGCCGCGGCGGTCGAAATCGCCGTCGCGTTCGTAGATCAGCAGCGCATACAACATCGGGGCTCTCCGTCATGGTCCAGCCGGGTTCGCCGGACCTTCGATAGTATGACGGGCGGCCGCAGAATGTTTCGACAGGAACGGGTGGGGGGAGTCAGGCTGAAGCCTGACCCACGACCAGTCCCACTGTGGGTCAGGCTTCAGCCTGACTCTTTTCAGTCCTCGCGACCGTCGCGCGAGGGCCGCGCGTCGAGGCGCCTGGTGAACACGGTCGCGCCGTCGATGTCCTTCAGCGCAGCCGTCAAGTGCTTGCTGTGCGGGTCGATGTCGATCTGCCCGAAGAACTGGAACCCGCCGCTCGGCGGGGTGTTCGCGACCGGCGGCGCCTTCTGGAACACGACCTGCGGCCCGAACGTGTCGTCGAGCAGATTCGGGCCGAAGCTGCCGGCGTGCAGCGGTCCGGCGACGAATTCCCAGAACGGCGCGAAGTCCTGGAACTGCGCCTTGTTCGGATCGTAGTAGTGCGCCGCGCAGTAGTGCACGTCGGCCGTCAGCCAGACGACGTTGCGGATGTCCGCGCGCTTGATGAAGCGCAGCACGTCGGCGATCTCGAGCTCGCGTCCGAGCACCGGCCCGTCGCCGTTCGCCACCGCTTCCCATTGCGGGCGGCCCTGCGCATCGTTGCCGTCCGGCACCTGCAGCCCGAGCGGCATGTCCGCCGCGACGATCTTCCACGTCGCGCGCGACCGCTCCAGCTTGCGCTTGAGCCACTCGATCTGGGCGCGGCCGAGGAACGCGGTCGCGGCGCTGCGCTGCTCCTGCCGGTTGAACGAGTTCGGCCCGCGGTAGCTGCGCATGTCGAGCACGAACACGTCGAGATCGCGTCCGTACGGAATGTGACGGTAGACGCGCTCGGACTCGGCGAGGTTGTGCCAGCGCATCGGCGCGTATTCGAGGAACGCGCGCGTCGCACGGCCGACCAGCGTCTGGATGCGCTGCTCGGCGTAGCGATTGTCGAGCACTTTGCTGTCGGACCAGTTGTTGGTGACTTCGTGATCGTCCCACTGCCAGATCTGCGGGACCTCCGCGGAGAAGCGCCGCACGTTGGCGTCGTAGCGGTTGTAGAGGTGGTTGCGGCGATACTCGTGCAGCGACTCCGCGACCTTGAGCTTCTCCGGCACCTCCGCGAGGAACGCGTTGGTCCAGATCAGCTTGCCGCTCGCGTCGGTCACGCGCTCCGTCAGCGGGCCGTCGGCGTAGATCGTGTCGCCGGAGTGCAGGAAGAAGTCCGGCCGCGCGCGCCGCATGGATTCGTAGATCTTCATGCCGCCGAAGCCGAGATCGATGCCCCAGCCCTGGCCGACGGTGTCGCCGGACCAGACGAAACGGATGTCGCGGCGCTTCGCCGGCGGCGTGCGGAAGCGGCCGATGACGGGCTCGCTGCGCGCCTTGCCGGAATCGAGATCCTCGAACACGACGCGCACGAACACGTCGCTCTCCGCGGGGAGCTGCGTGAGGTCGATGCGCGCCGTCAGGTCGCTGGCTTCGAGCGCGTGCGGACCACGCAAGGTGACGGCGCGCGCGAAGCTGTCATCGAGCGACCAGTCGACGAACATGCGCGCCGGCTTGTCGGAGCGACTCCACACGATCGCGCGGTCGCCGACGACGTCGCCGACCTGCAATCCCCACGGCGCCATCGGCCGCGACGAATCGGCAGCGACCACTGCGGGCGCCTGGCGGGAATGCAGGATGCCGGCGAGCCCGGTCAGTGCGACGCTGCCCGTGAGCGCATGCTTGATGAAACTGCGACGATCCGCTTGCATGGAGCTTCTCCTCGACGATGCACCGGCCAGCATCGGCGAGCGCGCTGTCATCGCAATGAAAGCGGCGTGAAGGTTTCGTTATGTCGTGCAGCTCGCTAATGCAACGCGCGGCGCACGGCTTCCGGATCGAGCGCTTCGACGCTGGACAGCGCGGAGCGCATCGGCCGCGCCTGCAACAGCGAGTTCACGATCGCTTCTTCGGTTGCCTCCGCCACTGCCTGGAACAGCGGCGTCATCGCGTCATTCGGTAATTCTTGCACTGTGGCGAGCGCACTGCGCTTCGCAGGCGTGCGACGCACGTCCTGCGCGGTCGAGAACGCGAGCACGTAATCGCCCGAGCCGTTCGAAACGGTAGCGCCCGTGCGCGCAAGTCCGACGAGCGCCCGCCGTGCGACGCGCTCGAGGTTGCGATCGGAGAGCGGCGCATCGCAGGCGACGACGATCATGATCGAGCCGGCGTTGGGCGGTGCGGGCTCGGGGGCGAAGGGATTCAGGTCGAGCTGCTTCCACAGCGGCATGCCGGCGACGGTCAGCAGGCCGCCGAAGTTCGTCTGCACCAGCACACCGACGGTGTAGCCGCCGCCGCTTTGCGGCAAGCGCCGCGAGCTGGTGCCGATGCCGCCCTTGAGGCCGAACGCGACGGTGCCCGTGCCTGCGCCGACCGAACCTTCGGCGACCGGGCCGACGCGCGCCTGCGCGATCGCGTCGATTGCATGCTGATAGGTGATCGTCCGCGCGCGGATGTCGTTCAGGCGACCGTCGTTCGTCTCACCGACGACCGCGTTGACCGATTGCACGCCTTCGTTGCCGGGCTGCGCGAGCGTCCAGCGCACGACGCCTTCCGCTGCCTGCGCGACGGCCAGCGTGTTGGTCAGCACGATCGGCGTTTCGATCTCGCCCAGCTCCATGATCTGCGTCGTGCCCATCAGCTTGCCGAAGCCGTTGCCGACCACTGCCGCGGCGGGGACTTTGTCCTGAAACACGTTGCCGGCATGCGGCACGATCGCCGTCACGCCGGTGCGGATGCGCTCGCCTTCGATCAAGGTCACATGGCCGACGCGGACGCCTTGCACGTCGGTGATGGCGTTCAGCGGTCCGGGGTCGAACACGCCGATCGTCACGCCGAGGTCGCGCAGCCGCGGGCGCTTGTCTTCTGCAGCCGTCGCAGTACAGATCGAGGAGAGCAGGCCAGCCGCCAGCAACGTGCACACGACAGTCGATGACAAGACGGGCTCCTTCGGTGCAGTGCGCAGCGTTACTCGCGGGCGACGGACCGGTCGCGCGCCGCGGCCTGGCGCTCGCGCCATTGTGTCGCTTCGCGCGCCCAGCGGCTCTTCGCTTCGTAGCGCTGCCAGAATCGATCGGCATCATCGAACAGCGTGGATGCATCGTGCGAGCGCCCTTCGAGCATCGCGAGGCGGCCGCGCGCGATCTGCACGTCAGCGAGCGCGGGCGTCGGCAGCTGGTAGATCTTGCGATAGGCAGCTTCGGCGTCGCGCAACGTCTGCTCGGCTTCCTTCAGCTTGCCCAGCTCGAGCTGTGCGATGCCCGCGCCGAGCACGGCTGCAGCGCGAATGCGCGAAGGTGGATCGGCGGGCCCCGCAGTTTCGAGTGCCGTGTGGAAATGCTCGAGGGCGGCCGCGGCGTCGTTGTCGTTCAGCGCGCTCAGTCCCAGGCCGTTGTGCGTATCTGCGAGCGCCGGTCCGGCGACCTTGCCGGTGTGGAGACTCTCATTCAGCACTCGCTGCGCTTCGGCAGTTTGTCCTGCCAACGCCAGCGCGGTGCCGTACGTCGCAGTGGCGTTCGGCAGCCAGGAGCCTTCGCCGGTATCGAGTCGACGCAGGTCGTCGACTGCGGGTCGCAGAGTTTCGATCGCTGCGTCGATGCGCCGGGCAGCAACCAGCGTCACGCCGAGACTCGCTTGCGCACGCGCACGGTCGAGCTCGTTGGTGGCGGCCGCGACGCTGCGAGTCATCGAGTCGATCGCACCGGGCAGATCGCCGAGCTTCAACTGCGCGCGCGCCAGCCATGAAAGCTTGCTCGCGATCGAGCCGTTGTTCGGGCCGAGTAGCGCCTCGGTCTTCTTGATCGCGTTCTGCAGATGCTCGATGCCGGCGGCAAGCTGGCCGGAATCGGCGAGCGCACGCCCGTAGACGTCCTCGGTCTCGACCAGCAGCGCGTTGCGGCCGCCGGTGCCGAAATTCTCCTGAGCGAGGCCGAACGCCTCGCGCGCCGACTCCACTGCCTCCTGCATACGTCCGGCCATCAGATACTCCTGCGCCAGCTGACGTTTCGCGAGGATCGTCTCCGAATCGTCGTCGCCGAGCGACTCCTCGGCGATCGCTACGGCCTCGCGCATGTCGGCGATTGCCCGCTCCGCGTCGCCTTCGTCGCCGGCGACAAAGCCGCGTGTCTGCAACGCATTCACCAGGGCGCGCACCGCTGGTTGTCCGTATTCGCGCAGCTCGGGGATCACCGCGTCGAGCTCGCGCTTCGCCAGGTCGAACTCGCGCTCGTTCGCGTGGATGGTGGCCAGTTGTGCACGCGCTTGCGAAGTGTGCACGTTGCCTTCCGGCAGCTTGCGCGCGGCCAGATCCAGCGCAGCCTGCAACGTCGAGCGCGCAGCGTCGTAGTCTTCGAGATTGGCTTGCGCTTCGCCGACGATCGCCAGCAGCTCGACGCTGCTCTCCGGCTGCGACACCATTTCGCGATCGATGCGTTCCTTTGCGAGCGTCAGCAGCTGCGACGCCTTCATCTGCTGCTCGCCGGTGAAGTAGGGGTCCGCCGAACGGAAGATCGACGCGACGAACTCCTTCACCTCTTCGGCGCGCTGCTTTTCAGCGCGCGCAATGCGCAGTTGCCAGGAGGCGACGGCGAGACCGGCGGCGAGCGCCAGGACGACTGCACCGGTGGCGCCGACGGCGAGCCGGTTCTTGACCGCGAACTTGCGCAGGCGATAGCCGGCCGAATCCGGCCGTGCGACGACCGGATCGCCGCGCAGATAGCGGTCGAGGTCGTCGGCGAACGCCGCGGCAGTGGCGTAGCGCTCCGCCGGCTCCTTCTTCAGCGCCTTGAGCACGATCGTGTCGAGATCGCCGCGCAGGCTCCTGGCCGCCGCGCGTTCGGTCGCGACCACGCTCGGCGCGCGCACATCGCTCGACAACACGTCCCAGTCCGCAGTGAGAGCGCTCTTGAACGTGTACGGTCGCGCGCCGGCGAGCAGCTCGTATGCGACGACGCCGAGCGAATAGACGTCGCTCTCCGTCGTGATCGGGCTGCCGGTGATCTGCTCCGGCGATGCGTACTCCGGCGTGAGCACGCGCGCGCCGACCTGCGTCAGCGCCTTGTTCGCCGCGCTGCCTTCCTCGATCAGCTTGGCGATGCCGAAGTCGAGCAGGTGCACCTGTCCCTGCGCGTCGACCAGGATGTTGGAAGGCTTGAGGTCGCGATGCACGATCAAGCGCGAATGCGCGTAGGCCACGGCGCGCGCGCTCTGCGCAACGAGAGCAACGCGAGCGCGCACGTCCAGGCTCTGGTCGCGGCAATAGGCATCGATGGCCTTGCCCTCGATGAACTCGAGCGCGAGATAGGGTCGACCGTCCTCGGTGATGCCGGCGTCATACAGACGCGCGATGTTCGGATGCTCGAGCGAGGCGAGGATCTCGCGCTCCTGCGTCGCGCGCTCGGTGAGCTTGGAGAGCGCCCACCAGTGCGGCAGCTTCAATGCGACCTTGCGCCGCAGGACGCCGTCAGTGCGCTCCGCGAGCCACACCGAGCTCATGCCGCCTTCGCCGATGGGATTGAGCAGACGGTACGGGCCGACCACGGCGCCGACTGCGGGCGGCGGCGCAACTCCCGCGCCGTCGGCCGCGCCATTCGCGACACGCGCGAGGTCCTGCAGGAAATCGTCGGTCTCGTGCTCGGCCTGCTTCTGCAGCAGTGCTGCGATCGTGGGCTTGAGCCGCGAGTTGGCAGCTTCCAGCGACGCGAGCCACGCCGCGCGCTGATCCAGCGGAAGATCGAGACCCGTCTGCAGGAGTGCCAGGACTTCCTTGAGATCGCCGGGCGCGAAATTTTGCATGGGAGGGCGCGGAAGGCAGGGATCGAGGTCAGCGTTTTACATGGGTCCCGCCGCTCGCTCAACCCTCGCGCTGCGCTGCCCCGGCCGGCCGGCGGATTGCGTCAGCGCACCGTTCGGGCACCATTGGCGGATTCTGCGGAGAGTCGCCATGAATGAAGCATTCGTAATGATGCCGCGGCTGGGCGATCGCGAGGCCGTCCTGCACGCGCTCTACGAAGCCGCCGAGCTCGAGCACAACCTGATGTGCACGTATCTGTACGCCGCCTTCAGTCTCAAGAGCGACGCGGCCGACGGGCTGGCGCCGGATGAGACCGCAGCTGCTGCCCGCTGGCGCCAGGCGCTGCTCGACGTCGCGATAGAGGAGATGTCGCATCTCACGGCGGTGTGGAACATCACATCGGCGCTCGGCGGCATGCCGCGCATCGGTCGCGGCAATTTCCCCATCGACCCCGGCTACCTGCCGGCCAGCGTGGTGGTGAAGCTTGCGCCGTTCAACGCGCAGACGCTGCAACACTTCATCTACCTGGAGCGCCCCGCCGGCTCCGATGAGCGCGACAGCGAGGCGTTCGCGGTCGAGCGCAACTACGTGCGCGGCAGCGAGGTGCCGCGACTCACGCCGATGGGCATCAACTACGACACCGTCGGCAATTTCTACACGACGCTGTCTCACGGCTTGCGCGCGATGGTCGAGCGCTGCGGCGAGGACAAGGTCTTCTGCGGCGATCCGGCGTTGCAGATCGCGCTCGCCGAGTTCGGCTTGAGCGGCGCCCGGCCCGTCATTTGCGTGAAGACTGCGCTCGCCGCGTTCGAAAGCATCGTCATGCAGGGCGAGGGCGCGCCGCGCGACATGATGGGGTCGCATTTCCAGCGCTTTCTCAGCGTGCGCGAGGAGCTGCTGGCGTTGCAGCGCCAGCGCCCCGGGTTCGCGCCCGCGTTCCCTGCGGCCACCAATCCCGTGCTGCGCCGGCCGCCGCGTCCGGAAGGTCGCGTGTGGATCGAAGACGCGGAGGCGAGCGCAGTGGTCGATCTCGCGAACGCTTCGTACAGCCTGATGCTGCGCCTGTTCGCGTACTCCTACCTGTGTCGTGCGCCGGGCGACGAAAAGCCGCTGGTGCTGCGACTCGCCATCGGGCTGATGCACGCGATCGTGCCGCTGGCGGAGCGCGCCGCGCGGTTACCCGCCGGGCCCTCGAATCCGGACTGCCACGCCGGCATGTCCTTCACGACCTTGCGCGATTCTTCGCCGCTGCAGCCGGGACGTGCGGCGCGCTTGTTCTTCATCGAGAGATTGCAGCAGCTGGTCGCCGTCGGTACGGCGCTCGCGCAGGGCGGCGATCGTCGCGTGCAGCTGGCGACCGAGCATCTGTCGAGCTTGTCGCAGCAGGCGACGCGCGGCTTCGATCTGCACGCGCCGGCATTCGGCGTGACTGCGCCCATGACCCAGAAAGCGTCGCCGCCGCCCGTCGCGGCACCGCAGTCGACGATCGTCGACGGTGTCGAGCGCGTGCAAGGCGAGAAGCTGGAGCTCATGTTCGAGGCAAAGCGCTGCATCCACGCGCGCTTCTGCGTCACCGGCGCGCCGAAGGTTTTTCTCGCCAACGTGCAGGGGCCGTGGATTCATCCGGACGCGATGCCGGTGGAGCGCGTCGTCGAGATCGCGCATGCCTGTCCGTCAGGCGCGATTCGCTATCGGCGCACGGATGGCGCGAGCGACGAAGCTGCGCCGCCGGTCAACCTCGCGAGCGTGCGGGAGCGGGGACCCTACGCGTTCCGCGGCGCGCTGCAGATCGACGGCGCGGCGCACGGTTTTCGCGCGACGCTGTGCCGCTGCGGCGCGTCGAAGAACAAGCCGCTCTGCGACGGCTCGCACAACGAGATCAAGTTCGATGCCTCCGGCGAGCCGCCGACTCGCGATGCGGACATGCTGGCGCAGCGCGACGGCGTGCTTGCAATCGACCCGGAGCCGAACGGACCGCTGGCGGTGCGCGGCAATCTCGAGATCATCAGCGGCACCGGGCGCGTGGTCGCGCGCGTCACGGGCGCACGGTTATGCCGCTGCGGCGGCAGCGCGAGCAAGCCGTTCTGCGACGGCACTCACGCGAAGATCGGATTCAGGTCGAGCTGACCAGGCTGGTGTGCAGGTGCCGCGCCAGGCCGACTGCGCCGGCGCGCATCACCGCGTTGTGATTCCAGCGGAAGATCGGCGCCGCCAGCGGCTTGAGGCGGCGCATCCACGTGTGGCCGAGCTCGACGTCCCATGTATAACGTACCCGGGTCGAGCTCTCGTCCGGCGAGAATTCCCACAGACCCTGGCCGTTCAACTGGCCGCGGGCGAGCCCGCGGATGCGCTCGTAGCGGATCACCTCCACGGTCTCGACTTCGAAGGTGAAGCCGTAGGGGAGCTTGCTGGTCCACTCGATGCTGTAGATCGAGCCGAGTCCTTCCGCATCGCCGGCCCGCAGCTTTTCGACGGCGCGCACATAGGGCCACCAGCGCGGCCAGTAGTCGGGATGATTCAGCGCCTGCCAGACCGCATCGAGATCGGCGGCAATGTGCCATTCCGTGACCAGGTGGAAATCCGCGTCCGCTGCACGGTCGAGGGTTGTCGTGCTCATCGTTGCGCTCGATATCGCGCCAGGCGCGGCTGTCGCATTCCGCTCAGCGCACATAGAATGCCCCAACCCGACGGCAAATGTGCGGTTTTCCGCGCACGCACGCAGGAGGAACGATGGCAAGCACGACGGCCGCGGCGGTGGTCACGAGCAAGAGCCTGACGGGTCTGGACATCGGGATCATCGCGATCTACTTCGTGATCATCTTCGGGATCGGGGTGTACTTCGCGCGCAAGGGGCGCAACTCGGTCGACTATTTTCTGGCGGGGCGGAACGTGGGC
>DATEJG010000184.1:0-6974 GCA_035278165.1 Steroidobacteraceae bacterium | reverse complement strand
ACGCAGGAGTTCGAGGTCACCGGCGAGATGCTGAGGAAGCGCCCGGAAATGGTTCGCGACGGCTACAAGGCCGGCGACAAGGTGCCGGGCCGCGTGCTGCACGCGAAGTACAGCCGCTACATGCAGCGCGTCGCCGAAGCTGCGCCGGAGCTGGTGGACGAGCTCGCCGAAGTCGGCGGCCGCTTCACGCATCACAGCTCGATCGCGCCGACCGGCACGATCTCGCTGTCGCTGGCGAACAATGCCTCGAACGGCATCGAGCCGTCGTTCGCGCATCACTACTTCCGCAACGTGATCCGCGAGGGCAAGAAGTCGAAAGAGAAGATCGACGTGTTCTCGTTCGAGCTGCTGGCGTACCGCGAGCTTGTAAACCCGCGCGCGATGCCCAATTCGACCAATGCGGCCGAGAAGCTGCCGGACTACTTCACGACCGCCGACGACATCACGCCGCGCGAGCACGTGGACATCCAGGCTGCCTCGCAGCTGTGGATCGACTCGTCGATCTCCAAGACCGCGAACGTGCCGACCGATTACAACTACGAGGACTTCAAGGACATCTACCTGTACGCCTACGAGCAGGGCCTGAAGGGCTGCACGACCTTCCGCTTCAATCCCGAAGCGTTCCAGGGCGTGCTGGTCAAGGAAGAGGACCTGAAGAACACCACCTACGTGTTCACGCTCGAGGACGGCACGGAGATGAAAGTGAAGGGCGACGAGGAGATCGAGTACGACGGCGAGATGCACACCGCCGCGAACCTCTTCGATGCGCTGAAAGAAGGTTACTACGGGAAGTTCTGAGCATGAGCACCACCAAGATCGACAAGCGCATCGTCAAGTACCGGGTGGAGAAGCCCGCGGACAAAGCGCAGGAAAAGGCGGCGCCGGCGGCGGAGCCTCGTAAAGAATCGAACGTCGTCTGGATGCACGAGAAGGTCGAGCGGCCGGAGATGCTGCTGGGCTCGACCTACAAGATCAAGACGCCGGTCTCCGATCACGCGATGTACGTGACCATCAACGACATCGTGCTGAACGAAGGCACGCCGTACGAGCAGCGCCGGCCGTTCGAGATCTTCATCAACTCCAAGAACCTCGATCACTTCCAGTGGATCGTGGCGCTCACGCGCATCATCTCGGCGGTGTTCCGCAAGGGCGGCGACGTCACGTTCCTGGTCGACGAGATGAAGGCCGTATTCGATCCGCGCGGCGGCTACTGGCAGGCCGGCGGCACGTTCATGCCGTCGATCATCGCGGAGCTCGGCCACGTGGTCGAAAAGCACCTGCAGATGATCGGGCTGCTCAAGGCGCCGGAGCTCGACGACGCGCGCAAGAAGCTCATCGAAGAGAAGAAGGCGGAGTTCGAGGCGCGCAACAAGCAGACCGATGCGTTCGCCAAGAGCCACTTCCCGGAAGGCGCGCAGCTCTGCGGCAAGTGCAGCACTGCGGCAGTCGTGCTGATGGACGGCTGCATGACGTGCCTTAACTGCGGAGACAGCAAGTGCGGGTAACTCTGCCGCCGGCACGCGCTACGCGCGTGGGTAGCGCTGTTCGGAAAGCGTCGGCGCGAAGGTCCTGCTCGATAGTGGCGCAGGACGCGGCGCACGCGCAGCCGCTTGGCGTCGGCGATCCGGTCAAGGCGCGGGTGCGGTGTCGCCGGTCGCGACAGGTCGTCCGGATTCACTAACGACTTCGTTTAGACGGAGCCGCGCAAGCCCGCCGCTCAGCGACGACGCGCGAGCCACTACGTATGGCTTGCGGACAGCTGCTACTTTGGTACGCGACTCTTGTGCAGGTCTGCGATCAACAGATCCCGAACTTTCGCGGTCCTGAACTGAGCAAGGCCAACCACTTCCGCGCTTGCGCGGGTTTCCGGCACCACGCGTGGGGGCAATGCCTTGCTGAAATTCAGCGGCAGCTGTGAGGCGGACCCTCTCGGCCTGCGTTTGTTCTTTGCCTTCATGGCTGCGCCTTGCTCGACTCAAGTGTTTGAAGACGACTCACGACACGTTTTTCGTGCACGGAAAAATCGTCCACGGAAACCGACGAGAGAGGATGGGCGCGCTTCGGAACGAAGTCAACGAGCTTCCCAACGACCTTGCGTGCGGGCTCGCCCTGCTTGAACAGGCGCAGCAAATTCCGCGGTGAAACACCCTCATATTGCTGCAATACCATCTTCTTTTCGTGTTCCTTGACGTCGGACGACGCTGCATCACGGTGCAGCTCCAAAGTTAGGCTCTTCGGGTAAGGTTCAATGTAGATGACTTTCTCAACACCAGCGGCAAGCAGGTGACGTGCGCAGGAATGACACGGGAACGTCGTGCAGTACAGAGTCGCGCCGTCCAACCCTTGCTTTCCGGCGCGCGCGACTGCAATTAGTGCATCCATTTCTGCATGTACTGCGCGCGAATACTCGATCAGCTGCTTTACGTCCGTCCTCTTGAGTGCCTCGATCGCTTGTAGCAGCGAGACTTCGCCGCGAAGCAACTTTGCATCAGCCAACTCCTTGAAAATCGCCTTATAGAGCAGGTCCTTTCGCTCATCGTTGTGGCACACACGTCCACCCCATTTGTAGCAACGATTGTCCGATTGTTCATCCTCCACCACGTACAAGCCGCCGCCAAACTTCGGAACGTCATTCCATCCGACCCCCAGCAGTTCGCCGCTCTCGGCAAGCAGCGCCGCACCTACTTGGCGTGACATGCAAGCTGACATCGCTGCCGCCGCGTGTGCCGCGTACATCGCCGATTCGTCCCGAGTTGGCGTGATGACCGGCTCGCCGAAGATGACTCTTGGATGTCGCTCTATCGTTTTCTTCACTGTCTCATCGTTCTCTCCATCGTTGCGGATGAAAAAATCAGCTTGATGGAAGGTGTCACGAACCCCCTGACCGTAGTTCCACTCCTGTTTGCTATCACGCTCAAAGAGATCAGCCAGCTGAGACTCATCCCACCGCTCTCGATTTTTCAGTCGGTCTCTTCTGACTTCTTCGGGTGCAAAAACGCCGAAGACCCAGAGCATGTCGCCGTAGACTTGTCGCAGCAGGGCAAGCTCCGCTGGGTTCTTGAGCGAGTCAATGATGAAGGCGCATCGGCGCGGCTCGGGAACCAGCGCATCATTTGCAGCCTTCCGATAGCCCCCTTTCGTGAAACGGTGCTCGGCTATCTTTTCGATTACCTTCGCCGCGAGATAGTCGTTCTGGTATTTCTGCCTGAGGCTATTCCCAATGTCTTGCAGTCGTCGAACGCGCTCAGTTCTGATCGTCGTGCTGTCCCACGTAGTGCCCACAGCGGCGGCGTTTTGGATGATGACATCACTAACCTTGTGATGGACCACCTCTTCGTAACCAAACACCGCTGACAGAGTGGTGCCGAGAATTTTGGCGCAAGTCGTGCATCCGGATCCGACCGGTCCGATGAGAGCAATGATGAGTTCGTCGGTCCGGCGCGCCCGCAGATCGTCCACGCTTGCAGCGCGAGTCGGAGTCTCTTCGACAATCGAGATCTTGAGCTGTGGCGTTTGTGGGTTTGTGGCCATGCAAAATCCCTCCTCAAGAGGTAGACACCTCATGCAGCACACCGACCCCTCGACGTTGCTCAGGCAGCTTGGCGACGGTACAGCTCGTAGCGAATCGCTTCCTCGATGACTGCTGGGTGCGCAACGTAGTCCTTAGCTAGCTCGGTCACCGTATCTCCCGCCCTAAATCGGTCCGCAACGACGCTGGTGGGTAGCGCTGTTCCAACCAGCACCGGGCGGCCGAACGCGATGCGCGGGTCGATGACGAGTGATTTGATGAGTTGCTTGTCGGAGCGCTCGCAAGTGAACGGATAGAAGCGCATCGGGATGCCGCGCGCATCGCGATCAATTCGCTGGAGATGGACACGGATCGCCTCGGTGACGTCAGCCCGTCTGCGCCCGGACGCGCGGGATTTGCCGTACAAAGCTTCTACGAACACGCCAATGCCTCGGGTAGCGAACCGGGCGCTCGCCAGACACTCCTCCATATCGAGATGCCTGCCGACATTTCGCAGCGCCTCGGATATTCTGACCGACGCACCGCCGTTCTTGCCCTGGATTGCGGACAGGACGTGTGCCTCAATCAGATTGCGAAACGAAAGCCCATCCGACGGCTTCCCGTCCAAGCGAATAATGGGCTGAAATCTACGCCCGCCTCGGCACCATGCGTGCAGCGTCGTAACCGACAGATGAAGGTAGTGCGCCGCCTCAGCGAATGGATAGTTCGGCGTCTTCAGCAGGGCTTTGCGCCTTGGGATGGACACATGCCGCTCCGGTTCCGTGGATTCGTGTGAAGCAGACGGATTGTGACACATCACTCGCGTTCAAGGCGGCCGCCCAACCGGTCAGGGGTGCTGTTCACACTGACCGCTCGTCGCGTCTCCACACTCCGGTCATGGGCTGCCTGAAGCTTCAGGATGCTCGGGTCCAAGGCGGCGGCCGCGTCGTCCAGGAGCTGGATCATTGCGTCAGTAACGTTCTGGAGTTCGGGCGCGAGCTTGCCCGGAGCGCAGATGTCTTCGAGGGCATGTCCGAGACAAGCTGCGATTGCAGAAACCTGAAACAGGCGTCTTCGCTGTGCCTCTATCGTGAGCACGATGCGTGCATCTGTCGCGGCGAGATCGGTATTCCGTTTCCTGGACGCGTTGGCGCGCCGTGTAGACTTGCGACCAGCCATGGCTTGCACTCCTGTGTAGTGCGGGTTGTGGTTAGGCCGCGCCGGTGCGTCAACACCGGTTGCGGCCGCTGCAAACTTTCTCCTTATGCACGACTCGGCTGCGGGCTGGGCGACGAGAATCGTCCCGATTCACCGAATTTCTCTCGGGTTGCCTCGCAGCAAGGGAACTTGCCGGCGCAGACTGTCTCAAAGCGCCAGAGCCGGTCGCTCAAGGAGAGCGGTCATGCGAGTCACGACGATCTTCGTTGCAAGCCTCGCCCTGGTTGGATCGACGCCAGCCTTCGCTGCCGACGGGAAGCAGAGTCCCATTCCCGAGAGCTGCCCCGTCACTCGCTCGACGCCCGAGACCCGGTTCACGCCGCCGCCGCCCAGCAAGCCGGCCAAGCCGGATGGCCCGATGTTCTGGTATGGCTCGGACGCTCTCTACCTGGCCCTGCCGTCCGATGGCCGCTGGACCGGCCTCACTTCTGCCACGGGCACGCGCAACAAATCGTTCTGGTATCGCAAGAATCCGGAGTGGCGCGAGGAGTTTCCGTATCAGTTCGAAGCGACGGCGAAGCGCTTCGGCAGCGATGGACCGCTGCTCACGTTTCCCAGGGTGAACAACGCGATCATGGGCGAGGAGGTCGCGATGCTGTTCATGCTCGAGCTGCCGCGCGGCTGCTGGGAGGTGACCGGCAACTACAAGAGCGACTCGCTGACGTGGGTCACCTGGGTCGATTAATTGCGAACTGGAGCACTGTCGAAACAGGCCGGTTTTACATAGTCTTGCGGCACTCCCTGGTGCGGCCACGGTCTGTCTCATTCAATGAATAAAATCCGGCTCGGCTTACTGCTGACTTCCCTCCTGTTTGCCTTCGCTCTGCCGCCGTTGGCCGCCTCCGCGGCCGAGAGCCCGTTCGTGCGTCCCGCCGAGCTGGAGCCCGACATCGCGTTCTGGCGCCGCGTCTACACCGAGGTGACGACCGAGGGCGGGCTGCTGCACGACCAGGACGACCTGGGCGTCGTCTACGAAGTCATGAAGCTGCCCGCGGATCTTTCGCAGAAGCAGCGTCAGAAGCGCATCGAGGACGCGAAGAAGCGCTACGCGCGCATTCTCGATCGTCTTGCCTCCGGCGCCACTGACCTGAGCGAGGAGGAGCAGCGCGTACTCGATCTCTGGCCGAAAGGCACGCGTCGCTCGCGCTTCGAAGAGGCGGCGGAGGGCATCCGCTTCCAGCTGGGTCAGTCCGATCGCTTCCGCGAAGGCGTGGTGCGCTCGGGCGCGTGGCGCGAGCACATCGCGGCGACCTTCAGGAAGATGGGCCTGCCGACCGAGCTCGCAGCGCTGCCGCACGTCGAGTCCTCGTTCAACACTTATGCGTATTCCAAGGTCGGCGCCGCTGGCATGTGGCAGTTCATGCGCGGCACGGGCCGGCGCTTCCTGCGCATCGACGCGGCCGTCGACGAGCGCCTCGATCCGTATCGCTCGACCGAGGCGGCTGCCAGCTTCCTGGAACAGAACTACATCGTGCTACGCAGCTGGCCGCTGGCGCTGACTGCGTACAACCATGGCCCGGGCGGCATGAAGCGCGCGCAGGAGCAGCTCGGCACGAGCGACATCGTGACCATCGTGCGCAAGTACAACAGCCGCTCGTTCGGCTTTGCCTCGCGCAACTTCTATGTCGCGTTCCTGGCCGCGCTGGAGATCGACAAGGATCCGGAGAAGTACTTCGGCTCGATCCGCCGCAATCCGACCGACAGGAGCCTGGTGCTGGAAGTGCCTGCGTTCGTGCCGGCGAGCCGGCTCGCCACGATCCTTGAGCTGGATCGCGAGGAGCTGCGCCGCCTCAATCCTTCGCTGCTGCCTTCGGTGTGGCGCGGCGCGCGCCACGTTCCTCGCGGATTCGAGCTGCGTGTGCCGAACACTATCGATCTGACCACGGTGATGAGCCAGTTGTCGGCGGGCGAGCGTTACGACGCGCAGGTTGCCGAGTCGCAGCATCGCGTGAGCAGCGGCGAGTCGCTGTCCACGATCGCTTCGCGCTACAACACGAGCATCGCGGCGATCGCGGAACTCAACAACCTCGATCGTCCTTATCGTATCCGCGCCGGCCAGGTGCTGGCCTTGCCGGGCAGTCGCACGCAGGCGCCCGTCGCAGTGGTTGCATCGAACGCGAGGCCGGACATCGGACCGCCCGCGAAGGCGCCGACACCGCCGACCGGCGTCATTGGAACCGAGGAGAGCCGCTACGTCGTGAAGCGCGGCGATACGCTCGAGAAGATCGCTGCGAAGCACGGGTTGACC
>DATEJG010000183.1:0-3661 GCA_035278165.1 Steroidobacteraceae bacterium | reverse complement strand
AAGCCCGACCTACAATAGGTGCCCAACGAAAAGACCGAGGGGGCTTCCCATGCGTCGATCGCTGTTGTGTGCCGCGCTCGCGGCTGCACCGCTCCTGGCATTTGCAGACACGCCGGCATACGGCCCGCCCGATCGGGTGCTGTTCTGGACGCCGCAGCAGCAGCGCGTCAGCTATCCGAACATGGACCGTATTTTCCTCACGCGCGAGATCAGCCGCGGCGATGCCAAGGCGCATCCTGCGTACCCGTTGCCGGTTGCGCTGAAGGATCTCTCCGGTCTTTCGTTCGAGGCGGGCGGCAAGCGACACACGCTCGCTGAGTACCTCGAGCACAATCGCGTCGCCGGTCTGTTGGTGATCCAGGACGGCACGATCGCGTATGAGCACTACGCGCTCGGCCACACCGCGTCCAGCAAGTGGACCTCCTTCTCGGTCGCGAAGTCGCTGACTTCGATGCTGGTCGGTGCGGCGATCAAGGACGGCTATGTCAAAGATGTGAACGATGCAGTCACGGACTATCTGCCGGTCCTGAAGGGCACCTCGTACCAGGGCGTGACGATCCGCCAGGTGCTGCAGATGTCCTCGGGCGTCGGCTGGAACGAGGATTACACCGATCCCAAATCCGACGTGGCGCGCATCGGCGCGGTCGCGGCACAGGGCGGCTCGCTCGGACTGGTGAAGTACATGGGCGCGCTGCCGCGGGTGGCGCCTGCCGGCTCGAAGTTCAACTACAACACCGGCGAGACGCATCTCGCCGGCGCGATCGTGCGCGCCGCGGTCGGCAACAATCTCTCGAGCTACGCCAGTCAGAAGATCTGGTCGAAATTCGCGATGGAGTCGAACGGCTTCTGGATGCTCGCCGACGACTACGGCGCCGAGCACGCGGGCTGCTGCATGAGCGCGACGCTGCGCGACTATGGCCGCATCGGCCTGCTCGCGCTGCGCAAGGGCGTGCTCGCCGATGGCAGCTCGATCCTGCCGGAGAACTGGATGAAGGACGCGACGACGCCGTCGCCGTCGATGCCCGGCTATGGCTACCAGTGGTGGATCATCGGGCCCGGCAATTACGGCGCGCGCGGGATCTTCGGCCAGTCGATCGAGATCTACGAGCCGCAGAGCATCGTCATCGTCACGCACGGCTTGTGGCCGACTGCGCAGAGCAAGGAGCTCTCGGAATACCGTCGCGCCTTCCACGAAGCCGTGCGCGATGCACTGAGCCGCTGAGGAGTTCTTCGCATGCGTCGCATTGCTCTTACGTGCGTGTCGCTGGCCTGGTTGTCGCTGACATTCGTGGCGCTGCAGGCCGGGGCGCAGACGGCAGAAAGCTCGTTGCAGCAGGTCATCGCTGATTTCGAGCGCTACAGCCGTCAGGTCGATCCGATCACTGCCGGCTTCGAAGGCGACCGCGAGGCGCTGCGCCGCTTGCCGGACGCGCGTCCGGAAGCGGATCACGCGCAGCGCACTCAGCTCGTCGCGTTCGGCGAGCGGCTTGCGAAGATCGATGCGGGGCAGCTCGCCGGCGAGGCTGCGCTCAATCACGCGCTGCTCACGCACATCGCCAAGGAATCGATCGAGGAGATCGGGTTCGATTTCAATCGCATCGCGTTCCAGAACGACGACGGCTTTCACACGCTTGCCGACTATCTGGGGCGCACGACCACCATTGCTTCGCGTGATGACGCCGAAGCATGGCTGGCACGTCTCGCGGCTCTGCCCGCGTGGTACGAGCAGAACGTCGCGAATCTCGAGCGCGGCATCCAGACGCGCTACACGCAGCCGCGCATCGTCGTGGATCGCGTTCTCGATGTCGCGCGCAAGCAGGTGGCGGGCAAGCCCGAGGACAATTCGCTGATGCTGCCTTTCGCGCAGATGCCTGCAACCATCCCCGCGGATGCGCAAGCGGACTATCGCGCGAAGGGGCTTGCGCTGGTGCGCGACAAGATCTATCCGGCGCAGCGCGCTTTCGCTGACTTCATGGCACGCAAATACGTGCCCGCCGCGCGAGCGGCGCTGGCCTGGCGCACGACGCCGAACGGCGAAGCCAGCTATCGCTTCCTGGTCCGGCGCGAGACCACCACGGACATGACGCCCGACCAGATCCACAAGCTCGGCGTCGAGGAAGTCGCGCGCATTCGCGGGCTGATGGAGAAGGCGATCGCGCAGACCGGCTTCAAGGGCAGCTTTGCAGACTTCCTCCAGATGCTGCGCACCGATCCGCGCTTCTATGCGCGCACGCCGACGGAGCTGCTCGAAAAGGCGAGTGAGATTGCCAAGCGCTCGGACGATCAGTTGCCGCGCCTGTTCGGCACGCTGCCGCGGCTGACGTACGGCGTGCGCCCGGTGCCGGCCGAGATGGCGGAAGGCTACACCACGGGCCGCTATTGGCCGGGCAGCATGCAGATGGGCCAGGCGGGCGGCTACATGGTCAACACGTCGCACCTCGACCAGCGGGGCTTGTACGAGCTGCCGGCCCTGACGCTGCACGAGGCCGTGCCCGGCCACCACCTGCAGATCGCGTTGTCGCAAGAGCTGGCCGAGCTGCCGTACTTCCGCCGCAACCTCAACGTGACGGCCTTCACCGAAGGCTGGGGCCTGTACTCGGAGTTCCTCGGCGAGGAAATGGGGATCTATCGCGATCCCTACGAGCTGTTCGGCCGCTACTCGTATGAGATGTGGCGCGCCTGCCGGCTGGTCGCCGACACCGGCATTCACTGGCTGGGCTGGGACATCGAGCAGGCGCGGCGCTGCTTCACCGAGAACTCGGCGCTGGCACCGCACAACATCCAGACGGAGCTGGAGCGCTACATCTCGTGGCCCGGCCAGGCGCTCGCGTACAAAGTCGGTGAGCTGCGCCTGCGCCAGCTGCGGCGCGAGGCCGAGACATCGCTCGGCGAGCGCTTCAACATCCGCCAATTCCACGACACGGTGCTGCTCGGCGGACCGTTGCCGCTGGACGTGCTCGAAGTGCGCGTGCGCGCCTGGATCAAGCGCTAGAAGGGCGCCTGATCCGCGACAGCGTGCAGGTGGCGCTTGGAGCGCCGATACATTCCCGTCGCTCGCTTGTACGTACCGCGGCCGAGCTTGGCGGCGAGATCGCATCCCTCGCGGCTGGCACTCACCACTCGATCGCGCATCTGCGCGCGACGGCGCTTGCCGGAGCTCGGATCCAGGAAATAGACGGCTGCAGCGGCGACTGCGGCAGTCGCGGCGGCCACGCTCAGGGTGGTGGCAATCTCGGGTCGCGCACGACGCCGGCTCAAGGAAAACACGCCTCTCCGCGATGCAAACATCTCGGCACCTCCTCGCTGAAGTAAACAGGGCTGCACAGATTCAAGGCAGTAGCGGGCGCGGTTGTTCCCGCCTGTCGGGGCATTGCCCGCGCCGAATCCGCAGAGTTGCTACGGCCGCAGCAGCTCCGAGACGGTGACGCAACTCAAGCCGCGCTCGCGCAGACCGCGAAGGATGGACGGCAGTGCGGCTGCAGCGACGCCGCGATGACGGTCGTCGCGCTCGTGACCATCGTGCATCAGCACGATGTCTCCGGGGACGACGCGGGCAAGGACCCGCGCGGCAGTCGAATCGACGTCGCGCGTGAATGTGTCGTGGCTGTGCAGCGACCACGCGATCACTTTGAGATTGCGCGCATGCGCCACGCGCGCGAGC
>DATEJG010000182.1:0-7830 GCA_035278165.1 Steroidobacteraceae bacterium | reverse complement strand
CAAGGACCGCTACCGGCGCTACACGCACGAGCTGCGCTTTGCGACACCGGCGGAGAACCGCCTGCGCTTCGTCGGCGGCTTGTTCACCCAGCGGCAGGTGCACGACATCGAGCAGCGCTACATGATCAACGACCTGTCCTCCGCGCTCGAAGTAACCGGCTGGGCCGACACGATCTGGCTGACCGAGCAGGAGCGCATCGATCGCGACAAGGCGATCTTCGGCGAGCTGACCTACGACATCACCGACAAGCTCAGCATCACCGGTGGCGCGCGCTGGTTCGAAGCCGAGAACTCACTCGAAGGGTATTTCGGCTTCGGCGAAGGGTTCAGCACCAGCGGCAAGAGCGGCGAGGCGCTGTGCAGCCTCGTGCTTGGCGACGAAGTCGGCGACCGGTCGGGCTGGGTGCCGTACGTCAATAAGACCGGCACGGCGCCCTGTACCAACCTTTCGCGGCGCGTCGACGAGAAGGACACCATCGGCAAGCTGAACGTCGCGTACAAGTTCGATCCGGACCGCATGGTGTACGCGACCTGGTCGCGCGGCTACCGCCCGGGCGGCGTCAACCGCTTCGCGGCGATCCCGCCGTATCTCGCGGACTTCCTCGACAACTACGAGGTCGGCTGGAAGACGACGTGGGGCGGCAACTTCCGCTGGAACGGCGCGCTGTTCACGCAGAAGTGGGACAACTTCCAGTTCTCGTTCCTCGGCCAGAACGGCCTGACGATCATCCAGAACTCGAGCAAGGCGCGCATCAACGGCCTGGAGATGGATGCCGAGTGGCTGGTGGGCAGCGGGCTCACGCTCGCCGGCGGTGTGGCGTTCATCGACTCCGAGCTGCTGGACGATTACTGCGGTCTCGCGGATCCGGTGACCTCGAAACCGGTCACGAGCTGTCCGGCCGGCGTGGAGGATCCGCGCTTCGACGATCCGTTCGAGGGACCGGAAGCGCCCAAGGGCACCGAGCTGCCGGTGTCGCCGAAGTTCAAGGGCAACGTGACGGCGCGCTACGAGTTCCCGCTCGGCAGCTTCGACGCGCACCTGCAGGGCGCATTCGTCTACGCCGGCAAGCGTTGGGCGGACCTGCGCCTCGCGGCTCGCGAGGCCATCGGCCAGCTCGACGCCTACTCGATCTTCGACGTGACCGCGGGCATCGCCAACGAGACGTACTCGTTCGAGCTGTTCGTCGGCAACGTGTTCGACGAGCGGGCCGAGATCACGCGCTTCGCGCAATGCGCCGAAGAGATCTGCGGCGCGCAGACCTACGTCGTGACCAATCCGCCGCGCACGATCGGCGTGCGCTTCGGGCAGAAGTTCTAGTACGGCCCGGCAGGCAAGGGGATGGACCGGGCGGCTCGCGCAAGCGGGCCGCCTTTTTTTGCGTCAGCGGCGCTTCGGCGCGCGCTTCTCCAGGTCGCCGACGATGCGGCAGGCAACTTCGATCGAGGTTTGCACTCGCGCAGTGTCGCCGACGTACGTTGACTTTTGCATCAACAGACCATAACGACCTGTTGACCTATAAGCCAACAAGTGGTCATTTCGCCGGATCGACCAGCGCCTGCATCGTCAGCGTGCGCGACAGGTCCTCGATGTTCGGGCCGGGCGTCGGGCCGAGCCAGCGCTGGATGATGCCGACGAACACGACGTCGTTGACCGGATCGATCCAGAACCACGTGCCGGCGATGCCGTCCCACAGGTACGTGCCCTTGCCGACGCTCGCGCCCAGGCGCGCAGGGTCTTCGTAGATCGCAACGTCGAAGCCGAAGCCGAAGCCCGGCTGCTGGCGATAGGCGCCGATGCCGAACTTGCCGGACGCGGTCACTGCTTCCGGCACGTGATTGCTGGTCATGAGCGCGACCGAGCTCGGCGCGAGGATGCGCACGCCGTTCAGCTCGCCGCGATTCGCCAGCATCTGCGCGAAGCGCAGGTAGTCGCTGCCGGTCGAATACAGTCCGCCGCCGCCGGACGGGAAGGCGGGCGGCGCGCTGACGTTCGGATCGCGCGGCATCGGCGCGAGGCCCTGTGCGCCGAGCTGATAAACGGTTGCGAGCCGCGACAGCTTGCTCTGCGGCACGAAGAACGCGGTGTCGCTCATGCCGAGCGGCTCGAAGATGCGCTCGCGCAGGAAGTCCGCGAACGGTCGTCCCGAGAGCTTCTCGACCAGGTAGCCCTGGATATCCACGCTGACGCTGTACACCCAGCCCTGGCCCGGCTCATACGCGAGCGGCAGCGCCGCGATCTTGTCGATGAACTCCTCGAGCGAGCCTGCGGCCAGCGGGTTCGCCTGCATGTACAGCTTGTCGACCGGCGTGCTGCCGAACAGGCCGTAGGTGAAACCGGCGGTGTGCGACATCAGCTCGCCCATCGTCGGCGGATGACCCGGCAGCTCCGCGACCGGCTTGCCGTCGGCGTCGAGGCTCTTGAAGACCTTGAGGTCCTTGAACCCGGGAATGTAGCGGCTGATCGGATCGGAAGGTTTCCACTTGCCTTCCTCGTACAGGATCATCATCGCGACGCCGGTGATCGGCTTGGTCATCGAGTAGATGCGGACGATCGTGTCCTTCTGCAGCGGCGCGTTGCTCGCGAGGTCCGCCTGGCCGTACGCCATCTGCTGCACGACCTGGCCGTGGCGCGTGACGAGCGTCGCGACGCCGGCGAGCTGCTTGTTGTCGACGATGGCTTTCATGCCGGCGTCGAGGCGCTTGAGCCGCTCGCTGGAGAAGCCGACGCTCTCCGGCTTCGCCTGTGGAATGCTGACGTCGCGAGCCTGTGCTGCACCGAGAGCAGACGACAGCAACAGGACGAATACAAGCGACCTTCGTGGGGTCGGCAGTGGCAAGGTCCGCACAGTGAAATCCCCCATTTTGTTGTAAGCGGCTGCGGCGTGAGTGTAGCGGAACGGGCTCTTGGTAGACTGCGCGCATGAAAACGCCGCCCGCCCAGTTCTATGTCGATCCTGCGCGACTCGCCATCGAGCGCGAGCGCGTGTTCGCACGCTCGTGGCAGATCGTCGGCCACGTCGGCCAGCTCGCCAATCCCGGCGACTATTTCACTACGCGGCTCGGCAACGAGCCGCTGCTGTTCACCAACGACGGCGGCACGATCCGCGGCTTCTTCAACGTGTGCCGGCATCGCGCCGGTCCGATTGCCTACGGCTGCGGCAAGGCGCAGCGGCTGGTCTGTCGCTATCACGGCTGGACCTACGACCTCGGCGGTCAGCTGCTGCGCACGGTGGAGATGGAGGGCGCTGAGGAATTCGATCCGGCGCAGATCCGCTTACAAGGTGTGAAGGTGCATCGCTTCGGCCCGCTGCTGCTCGCCGCACTCGATCCGCAGACGCCGCCGTTCGACGAGCTGTTCCCGGGCGTGAGCGAGCACTGCGCGCCGCTCGGCCTGGAGCGCATGGGCTATGTGGCGACTCGCGATTTTCCGGTGAAGGCGAACTGGAAGGTGTACGTCGACAACTTCCTCGAGGGTTATCACATCCCGCTGGTGCATCCGCGGCTCAACCGCGAGATCGACTACCGCCAGTACGTGACCGACCTGGGTCCGCGCCACACGCTGCAGCATGCGCCGGTGCGCGAAGGCAGCGAGCTGTACAAGGGCCAGACCGGCGACGGCCAGGCCTATTACTACTGGCTGTTCCCGAACATCATGCTGAACATATATGAAGGACAGCTGCAGTCGAACGTGGTGATCCCGATCGACGCCGACAACACCGTCGTGCGCTTCGAGTGGTTTGCGTTCCAGCCGTTGCCGGATCCGCGCACCAACCAGCGCTGGAACGAGTTGGTGCGCTTCAGCGAGGAAGTGCAGGCAGAAGACGCGCACATCTGCGAGGCAGTGCAGTTCAATCTGCACTCGCGCGCCTACCGCAGCGGGCCGTATTCGCCCAAGCGCGAGAGCGGCGTGCGGCTGTTTCACAGCCTGATGCTGAATTCATGGCAAGCGTCAGGCTGAAGCCTGACCCACGAGCCTGACCCGGGTGACCTGCAGCAGGATGGCCGCGCTCGCGAATGCCAGCAGCGCGGCCGCCAGAAACGGCGCGCCGGGAAAATGAACGGTGCCGGCTGGATCGGAGAACTTGCTGAACAGTTGCGTCATCAACGGCGGCCCGAGCACGGCCGACAAGCTCGACAGGCTCGCCAATCCGCCCTGCAATTCGCCCTGCGCATTCGGCGGGATCTGCTGCGACATCAGCGCATTCAGCGAAGGCCAGCTCAGTGCGGCCAGACCCCAGCCCAGGATGCCGATGTACATCACCCAGCCGTGCGGCGCGAACGCATAGCACGTGTAGACGGCTGCGCCACTCAGCAATCCGACCAGTGCAGCGCGCTGCTCGCCGCCGAGTCGCGGAATCAGCACGCGTGTCAGCCCGCCCTGACTGATGGCCATGATGATGCCGGAGGCAGCGAGCGAGGCACCTACGGCTGCTTCCGACCAGTCGAAGCGCAGCATCGTGTAGAACGCCCACGTGCTCGGCAGCACCTGATGCCCGAGCAGCCACAGGAACGCGACGCCCGCGAGGCTGACCACTACCGGTTGCTTGCGCAGCTGCATGAGCGTGCCGAACGGATTCGCGCGCGACCATTGGAAGGCGCGGCGGCGCTCGGGCGGCAGCGATTCGGGCAGGGCGAACAGGCCGAACGTCGCGTTCAGCAAGGCCAGTGCAGCGGCGACGAAGAACGGCGCGCGCGGTCCGAACGATCCAAGCAGGCCGCCGATCGACGGCCCGAGCACGAAGCCCACGCCGAATGCTGCGCCGACCAGTCCGAAGTTCTGCGCGCGCTTTTCCGGCGGACTGATGTCCGCGATGTACGCGTACGCGGGGGCATAGGAAGCGCCGGCGATGCCCGCGAT
Organism: Steroidobacteraceae bacterium; assembly: GCA_035278165.1. GTDB lineage: Bacteria > Pseudomonadota > Gammaproteobacteria > Steroidobacterales > Steroidobacteraceae > Steroidobacter. Next base: position 2,972 of record DATEJG010000182.1, on the reverse strand, counting down.
GAAGCGGCCGAGGAACAGCCACGCGATGCCGGGCGCCAGGCCCATCACCACGTAGTCGATGCCGAGCGCGAACAGAGAAGTGAGCAGCACCGGGCGTCTTCCGAACCGATCGCCGAGATTGCCGATCGTCGGCGCGCAGAAGAACTGCGTGATCGCGAACACGAAGTAGAGCCAGCCGCCGTAGCGCGCCGCATGGCTCAGTCCTTCGCCCGTCAGCTGCATGATCAGCTCCGGCAGGACCGGGATGATGATGCCGAACCCGATCGTGTCGATCAGGATCGTGATGAAGATGAAGACGACGGCTTTACGGGAGGCAGGTGCTGCAGTCATCGAGAGGCCCCGCGGCGAGTGACGAGGCGTCAGTATCGCCGCGGGGCAGGGCTAACGGATTGTAGATTTCCGCAAAATCTCTCGAGGCCTAGTCGGGCTGGCTGTTGGGGCGGTCGCGCGAAACGCGCGGGCCGTTGCCGCCCTGGTTGCTGTTGCTGTTCCCGCGATTGTTGTTGCTGCGGGGCTGGCTTGCTTCGGGCGCTCGCGGCGGCGGGCTGCTGCGCATCTCACGCTGCGGCTCGGCTCGCTGCTGCTGCGGCTCGGAACGACGCGGCTCGAAACGCGGTTGGTCGCGCTCGACCGGAGCTGCGCGGCGCTCGACGGGCGCGTCACGCCGTTCCACCGGCGCGTCACGTCGCTCCATCGGAGCCTGCCTGGTTTGCGGCTGGCTCCATTCGCGTGCGGGCGGCTGGTCGCGGCTGTCAGCCTGATCCCGCTTCACAGGCTCCTCGCGGCGCTGGAACGAGCGCTCTGCCGGGCGGTTGCGACTGTTGTCGCGCTGGAAGCTGTCGCGTGGGTCCGAGCTGCCCTGCAGCGACTGCACCGGCGCGCGCGAGCGGACGTCGCTTTGCGGCCGATCGCTCTGTCGATCGTTCTGCTGCTGGCGCCGATCGTTCTGATCGCGTCCACGCATGCTCTGTACGCGCTCGACGTCCTGTCGATCCTGCGACGACTGCACGGAGCGCGACGGCTCGCGCAGGGCGACGCGTCGATCCGCCGTCATGTCGGGCTGCCGAGCCTGCGCCCGCTTGATCTGGTCTGCGGCCATGCGCGAGGCACGGAAGTCGCCGCCGACGTTCTTCGGGTTCTCGCGCGCGAACGCTGCCGGCGGCGGAGCCTGACGCCGCGGCTGGCCGGCGACGATGCTCTGCCGGTCGGGCGCGATCGAGTTCGGGCGGACATTGGTGCGCCACTGGCGCAAGTCGCGATCGGTCACCTGCACGCGGTGATTACCGACCTGACGGCCGCTGACGAACGCGTCGCGCTGCGCGACGGTCACGGCGCGCGAGATGGCGCTGTTGCTGTAGCGGGGCACGTACCCGCGCCGGTTGTATACGTTCGTGATGTTGTTGACGATGATCGTGTTGGACACGTTCACGTGCCGCACGTAGCGCGGCGTGTGGCGATACCAGGGCACGAACACCTCGCGCGGGCCGAGCGGGAACCAGCCGACGCCGCTGCCGAAGCCGACGGAGATGCTCACGGACGGACTGCCGACCCAGCCGACCACTGCCGGTGCGTAGTACGGACGCAGGTGTCGCGGACCCGGCACCCAGCACCAACGCTGGCGCACGAAAGCCCAGCGGCCGTAGTGGAAGGGCGCGTAGCCCCAGGGCGCATTGTCGATCCAGGTCCAGCCCCACGGCGCGACCCAGGCCCAGCGGCCGAAGCGGTACGGCGCCCAATCGGCGGCGACGTACGTCGGGCGCCACACGTAGCCGTATTCGGGCTCGTCGATCCAGTCGCCCTGGCCGTCCAGGTCCTCGTAGCCGACCACCTCGCGCGAGACATAGCGCGCGGCCTGCGACTCGTCGCCGCGACGGTCGCGATCGTTCGCCCAGTTCTCGAAGGCGGTGCGGTTCGACAGCGAGCCGATGTTCGCAGTCAGGCCGTCGAGGCCGGTGAAGGTGCCTTCCTCGTTGGCGCGCACGCGGAACGACTTGGACGCGCCGCTCACTTCCGCCTCGCCGTTGCGGGTGCGGACGATCGTCCGGTCGCTGTCCGGGTCGATCTGCACCGTATATTCGCCCGGGTGCAGAATGCTGACCGTCGCGTTCGGAGTCTCGATCTGGACTTTCTCGCGGTCGCCGAGCGTGCGCACGCGGATGTTCGCGACGCCCTCGGTGAGGCTCATCTGCATGACGTCGTCGTCGAGCTCGATGAATTCGAAGCCGGTGCTGCGGTCGAGGTGCACGCTCGCGGTGCCGATCTGCAGCTCGGCGCGGCCGTCGGTGCCGACCCAGAGGCGATCGCCGCTGGTCACCGGACGGTTCAGCACGGCATCCGCCCATTCCTCGGTGCCGGCCGGCGCCATGGAGACTTCGCCGTCCATGAGGCTCAGGCGCGCCACGCGGCCTGGCGGATCGACCACCGGTTCCTGGGCGCGCGCGTAGTGCGCGGCTGCCAGCGCAACCAGGCCAGCCAGCCACACCACAGCCCGCATCCCGAATCTCGGCGCAACAATCCCGGCGTTCATAATGTGCTCACCCCCGCTTTTAAACGGTCGCGGGCAATGATCCGTTCCGGGGGGTGAACTCCACGTGAACGCCGTTCCTGAACGGAATCAGCGGCCTGCGCGGCCCGCGCCGCAGGTCCATGACGGCTGTCACAGCCCGTGCGGAATCGTGGAGTTGCCCACGCCCGGTTCGGCGGGCGCGAACCGCAGTGTGAGTTCGGTCGCGCCCCGGCGTAGCGGGCACTGCCTATACTTGCGCGCACTCGCAGAAGATACGACAGATTCATGGAGCTAACGGGAAGTCCCTCGGACCTGGCGCTGCTGCGGCGGTTTTCGCCGTTCGACAGCATGAAGCCGGAAAACCTCACGGCGCTGGCGCGCCGGACCCACCGGCTGCAGGCGCCCAAGGGGCGTCTGCTGTTCAGCGAAGGCGACAAGGAAAAGCACACCTACTATCTGTTGAGCG
>DATEJG010000181.1:0-11822 GCA_035278165.1 Steroidobacteraceae bacterium | reverse complement strand
CCAGTGGCGGGCAGGGGGCTCACAGGCAGGAGCGCTGCCTGTTGACCGAGTGACTGCTAGCTCTTTGCCGCGGCCTTCTGCTCGGCCTCGGTCAGCTTGAACGTGACCGCGACCTGGGTGTAGGCCTGGATCTTCTTGGTGCCGTCGGTGGCCGCCTCGAAGCGCCACTTGCGGACCGCTTCGACCGCCGCCTGGTCCAGGCGCGCGAAGCCGCTGCCCTGTGTGACCTCGACGTTCGAAGGACGGCCATTGGTATCGACCAGCACCTTCAGGCGCACCGTGCCCTGCTCACCCGCGCGGCGCGAAGACGGCGGATAGGTCGGGTCGACGCGGTTCGACGTCTTCAGATCCTGCGCCGGCGCGCCCTGCTGCTGCGAGCCGCTGATCGCGTTCGCCGAAGCAGGCACCGGCACTTCGGCCGGCGGCGTCACCGCTTCCTCGAACTGCACTTCGGGCGGCGGCTGGTCGACGGCGACCGGCTGATCGATGTCCGGCTTCACCTTGATCTCGGGCTCGGGCTCGGACTTCGTCTGCTCCGGAATGAACGTCGCTTCGATCGGCGCGACGAACGCGGGCTGACGGATGACGCCGGTGGCGACCATCAAGCCGTAAACGATGAGTACGTGCAGACCCGCCACCACGATGAACATCGATGTGCGGCGGGGCGTCGAGCCGGAAACGCTATGAGCGGGCATAGCCGGAACCTCCGAAACTTATTTCACAGGTCGCTCCTGCAGCTTCGAAACGGATATGCACCGCAAAAGGTTCGACTCGGCCGCGCGCGGCGACAGCGTGCTTTGGCAAAAAGTTCCGTAAGATTCACCCCATGGAATCCGGGAGTGCAGAGTTCGCCGGGGTGCAGCGCCGGCTGATGACCGACATCGAAGTGCGTTTACTCGCAGCGCGCGAGCAGGAGCCCGATACGTGGCGCGAAATTCTTGCCGAGCCGCGCGTTGCGGAATCGTTGCCGCGCGTGTGGGCGTGCAGCGAGTTCATCGCGACATCCTGCATGCGTGCGCCGCAGTTGCTGAGTGAGCTCGTGCACGGCGGTGAGTTGTTCGCGCGCGCTGCGGACGATTGGTTTGCACGCGATGTGCGCGAGCGAGCGCGCGGCTCGAACGAAAGCGACGTGATGGAAGCGCTGCGACGCTGCCGTCGCAGGCACATGCTGCGCATTGCCTGGCGCGACCTCGCCGGTTGGGCCGATCTCGATGAGACCCTGCGCGATCTGTCCGCGCTCGCCGATGCCAGCATCGACTTCGCGTACTCATATATGTATGGCGCGCTGGTCGCACGCTACGGCGTGCCGCGCGGCACGGACAGCGGCCAGCCGCAGCCGTTGATGATCCTGGCGATGGGCAAGCTCGGCGGCGGCGAGCTGAATTTCAGCTCCGACATCGACCTGATTCTCCTCTACCCGGAAGAAGGCGAAACGGACGGCGCGCGTGCCGTCGACAACGCCGAGTTCTTCCTGCGGCTCGGGCAGAAGGTCGTGCAGATGCTGGCGACGCCGACTGTCGAAGGCTTCGTCTACCGCGTCGACCTGCGCCTGCGCCCGTTCGGCGACAGCGGGCGCGTCGCGCTGAGCTTCGGCGCGCTGGAGCACTACCTGCAGGAGCATGGCCGCGACTGGGAGCGTTACGCGTACATCAAGGCGCGGCCGCTGACCGCGATCGAGCACTACGCAGCGCTGTACGACGAGGTGCTGCGGCCGTTCGTATATCGACGCTATCTCGACTACAGCGTGTTCGAGTCGCTGCGCGAGATGAAGGGAATGATCGCGCGCGAGGTCGAGCGGCGCGAGCTGCAGGACAACGTCAAGCTCGGTCCGGGCGGCATTCGCGAGATCGAGTTCATCGTCCAGGCCTTTCAGCTGATCCGTGGCGGCAGCGACCGGCGGCTGCAGAGTCGCGAGCTGCGCAGCGTGCTGCCGCTGCTCGTCGGGCAGCGCTTCATGCGCAACGAGGCAGTCGGGGAGCTCGCGTCTGCCTATCGTTACCTGCGCATGATCGAGAACCGGCTGCAGGAGTGGAACGACGAGCAGACTCATCAGCTCCCGGAGGACGAGGTCGGCCGCGCACGGCTGGCGCTCGCGATGACTATGCCCGACTGGAATGCGCTGAATGCGGAGCTGGCCGGTCATCGGCAGCGCGTCGCGCAGCATTTCGCGCAGACTGTTTTCGGCCCTGGCTCGAGCTCGCCGGTGGAGAAGGAGAAGCGCGCGACACTGGTCGACCTCGACGGGCCGAACGACGCGCGGGTCGCGGCGTTGCAAGCGCTCGGCATCGCCGATACCAGCGGCGTCGGTGAGGCTCTCGATCAGCTGCGCGACACGTCGTATTACCGCAGGCTCGATGAAACCGGGCGGCGCAGGCTGCACGAGCTGTTGACGCGCGTGTTGCCGCCGGTCGCGCAGTCGCGCTCGCCTGCGACGACGCTGACGCGCGTTCTCAAGATTCTCGAGCGCATCGGCGGGCGCACCGTCTACCTCGCGTTGTTGAACGAGAACGGCGCAGCGCTGCGGCGGCTGGTGACGTTGTGCGAGCAGAGCCAGTTTCTCGCTGATCAGATTGCGGCCCAGCCGCTGCTGCTCGATGAGCTGATCGACGAGCGCCTGATCGACGCAACGCCGACGCGCGCACAGTTCGCCGACGAGCTCGCCCTGCGGCGGCGGAACATGCAAGGCGAGGAGCCGGAGCGGCAGGTCGAGCTGCTGCGCGAGTTCCAGAGCGCAGCGCTGTTCCGGGTCGCGGTCGCCGACCTGATCGGCGGGCTGCCGCTGATGAAAGTCAGCGACCGGCTCACCGACATCGCCGAGCTGATCGTGCAGGAGACGCTCGTGCTGGCGCAGCAGCAGATCGAAGCGAGGCATGGCGTGCCGCACTATGTCGACGCCGGCGGCACAGCGCGCGTCGCGAGCATGATCGTGGTCGCTTACGGCAAGCTGGGCGGCCTGGAGCTCGGTTACGGATCCGACCTCGACCTGGTGTTCCTGCACGATTCGAGCGGCGATGCGCAGCGCACTGACGGCTCGCAGCCGATCGACAACACGCTGTTCTTCCAGCGCCTCGGCCAGCGGCTCGTGCATCTGCTCACGATGCACAGCTCTTCGGGCCGTCTGTACGAGGTGGACACTCGCCTGCGGCCGGCCGGCAATCGCGGGCTGCTGGTGCAGTCGCTCGCCGCGTTTCGCGACTACGAGTTCCAGGATGCTTGGACCTGGGAGCACCAGTCGCTGCTGCGCGCCCGGGCGATCGCAGGGCCGCCGGGGCTGTGCGAGCAGTTCGAGGCCGCGCGCATCGAGGTGCTGCGCAAGGCAGTGAAGCGCGACGGGTTGCGCGACGAGGTGCGGCGCATGCGCGAGCGCATGCGGGAGAACCTCTCGAAGGCGCGGCCCGGCCAGGTGGATCTCAAGCAGGATCCCGGCGGCATCGCCGACCTGGAATTCCTGGTGCAGTTCTGGATGTTGCAGTGGTCGGACCGCTATCCCGAGATCGTCACGTTTCCCGACAACATCCGCCAGCTGGAGAGCCTGGCTTCCGGCGACATCGTCTCCCAGGCGCGGGTCGACTTCCTGGTCGCGACTTACCGGGCCTACCGCCAGCGCCTGCACCGGCTGTCGCTCGACGGCACGAAGAACCTGGTCGACGAGCAGGAGTTCATCGCGGAGCGGCGCGGCGTGCTGGAAGTCTGGGAGGAGGTCATGCGCGAGGCGGGGGATCTGCGATAATGCGTGCCATGAGCATCGAACCCACCGCTGCCGAGCCCGGCGCAAAACTGATCCAGCCGAACGCCAAGAACCAGTACATGGTCACGGCGAGCGATCTGCCGCTGTCATGCCCGATGCCGGGCATGCACCTGTGGAACTCGCACCCGCGCGTGTTCCTGCCGATCGAGAAGACCGGCTGGGCGAAGTGTCCTTATTGCGGCGCCGAGTACACGCTGATCCGCTGAGCGCTGCGGCCGCGCTGTCATGTACGTCCCACGTCACTTCGCGGAGAACAGGGTCGAGGTGCTGCACGACCTGATCCGCCGCCATCCGCTCGGCGTGCTCGTGGCGGCGACGCCCGACGGTCCCGAGGCGAGTCACGTTCCGTTCGAGATCGATCCGCAGCCGCAACCGTTCGGCACGCTGCGCTGTCACCTGGCGCGTGCCAATCCGCTATGGGAGCAGATCGCGGCCGACGAGCCCGTGCTGGTCGTGTTCCAGGGCGAGCACGGCTACGTGTCGCCGGGCTGGTATCCGGCGAAGCAGGAGCACGGCAAGGTGGTGCCGACCTGGAACTACGTGGCTGTGCACGCGTACGGGAATGCGCGCGTCGTTCATGACGCTGCGTGGCTGCGACGCATGGTCGAGGATCTGACGAATCGTCACGAGCAGGGGCGCGCGGATCCGTGGCACGTCAACGATGCGCCCGCCGACTACATCGAGAAGATGCTCGGCGCGATCGTCGGCGTGGAGATCCCGCTGGCCCGGCTCATCGGCAAGTGGAAGCTGTCGCAGAACCGCTCGAGCGCCGACAGGCACGGCGTCGTGGCGGGTCTGGGGCGCGATGGCAGCGCGGCGCACGCGGCGCTGGTCAAGACCACCCTCTAGCGCATGGCCGGTTATTCCGGAACGCCGCTGGCGAAGAAGCTCGGCATCAAGCCCGGCTCCGCGCTGTTCCTGGTTGCCGCGCCGGGTCACTACGATGAGCTGGTGTGCCCGTTGCCCGACGATGTGCGGCGCGTGCGCAAGATCGACGACGCCGACATCGCGCACTTCTTCGAAACCTCCCGCGCGCGGCTGGAGAAAGACCTGCGCGCCGCCGTACCGAAAATGCGCCCGGACGCCGCCATCTGGATTTCGTGGCCGAAGAAGGCCGCGAAGGTCGCGACCGACATCACCGAGGACACCGTGCGCGAAGTGGCGCTGCCGCTCGGCCTCGTCGACATCAAGGTGTGCGCCGTCGACGAGACCTGGTCGGGCCTGAAGCTCGTCATCCGCAAGCAGCTTCGGCCGGCACCGCGCCGCTCTCGGTCCTGAAGCCTTCGTCGAGCCAGCCGGTCATCCCGCCGATCATGATCTTCACCGGCCGGCCGAGCCGCGCCAGGCGCACGGCCGCGCGCGCCGCGCCGTTGCAATGCGGACCGGCGCAATAGACGACGAAGATCGTGTCGCGCGGATAGCGGCTCAGCGTCGACTCGATCAGCTTGCGATGCGGAATGTTCAAAGCGCCGGGCGCATGGCCATTCACGTACATGTCCGGGCTGCGCACGTCGACGAGCACGAAGTCGCGCTTGCCGGTGCTCATGGCGTCGTTGACGTCCCAGCAGTCGGTCTCGAAGCGGAACGAGTCGTCGAAATGCGCAAGCGCGGCAGCGCTGTCGGCGGGCGCGATCTCGGTCACGGATGAGCGCATGGGAGTCTCCTTGGCGTGGCAGAGTCAGGCTGAAGCCTGACAGCATGCTATCCAGCACGGCCTGTGCCGTCCGCTGGCGCAATCGTCAGCTTCCGGTAAGATCGCGCCATGACGCGCATCTCCTCGCGGCGCCACCTCGTCGTCGCGCTCGCCTACGACCGCCTCTGCACCTTCGAGTTCGGCTGCGTCGTCGAGCTGTTCGCGCTGCCGCGCCCGGAGCTCGACGTGCGCTGGTACGACTTCGCCGTATGCTCGGCCGAGCGCGGGCCGCTGCGTGCGGCGGGCGGAATCACTTTCACCGCGCCGCATCCGCTCAAGCTGCTGGAGCGCGCCGACACGATCGTCATTCCCGGCTGGCGCGACGCGAACGAGCCGCCGCCGGACGAGCTGTTGAGCCGGATCATTTCCGCGCACGCACGCGGCGCGCGTTTGTGCTCGATCTGCTCCGGCGTGTTCGTGCTCGCCGCCGCCGGCGTACTGGACGGCAAGCGCGTGACTACGCATTGGCGTTACGCGGACCTGCTGGCGCAGCGTTATCCGCGCGTGCGCGTCGAGCCGAACGCTTTGTACATCGACCAGGGGCAGGTGCTGACTTCCGCCGGCTCCGCGGCAGGTCTCGACATGCTGCTGCACCTCGTGCGTCGCGATCATGGACCGAAGGTCGCGAACCAGGTGGCGCAGCGGCTGGTGATTCCGCCGCATCGTGACGGCGACCAGGCGCAGTACGTGCCGCGACCGGTCGCGCCCGACGAGTCGAGCCGCGTGTCGCGGCTGCTCGACTGGATCCGCGGCCATCTCGCCGAGCAGCATTCGATCGCGTCGCTGTCGCGTCGGGCGGGGATGAGCCCACGCACGCTGTTGCGCCGCTTCAAGGAAGCGACCGGTCTTGCGCCGAACGAATGGCTGGTGCGCGAGCGCGTCGCTGCCGCGCGCGAGATGCTCGAATCCGGCCGCGTCGCGCTCGGCCGGGTCGCGGAGCGGGCCGGCTTCGGCTCGCAGGAATCCTTCCGGCGCCACTTCCGGCTGCGCGTCGGTGTGCCGCCGGCGGTGTATCACAAGCGGTTTCGCATCGGCGGTCAGGCTAAAGCCTGACCCACAACTGCTACCATCGCGCGAATGAGCACGACGCTGACGACGACGCCCGCCGCCGACGGCTTCCGCATGCCCGGTGAATTCGAGCCGCACTCCGGTTGCTGGATGCTGTGGCCGGAGCGGCCGAGCAATTGGCGCTGCGGAGCGAAGCCTGCGCAGGCCGCGTTCGCAGCAGTCGCGACGGCGATCGCCACCGGCGAGCCGGTCACCGTCGGCGCATCGCGTGCGCAGTTCGTACACGCCCGGGCGATGCTGCCGGATGCCATCCGCGTGGTCGAGATGTCGAGCGACGATGCTTGGATGCGCGACGTCGGTCCGACGTGCGTCGTCGACGACGCCGGCGCCGTGCGCGGCGTCGACTGGATGTTCAACGCCTGGGGCGGCCTGGCGGACGGGCTGTATTTTCCGTGGGACCAGGACGACCTGGTCGCGCGCAAGGTGCTCGAGATCGAAGGGCGCGATCGCTACCGCGCGCAGTTCGTGCTGGAGGGCGGCGCCATCCACGTCGACGGCGAGGGTACGCTGATCACCACCGAGGAGTGCCTGCTCAATCCGAATCGCAACCCGCAGCTCGACGCCGGGCAGGTGGAAATCCTGCTGCACGAATACCTGGGCGTCAGCAGCGTCATCTGGCTGGGCAAGGGCGTCGTCGACGACGAGACCGACGGGCACGTCGATAACCTGTGCTGCTTCGCGCGGCCCGGCGAAGTCGTGCTCACCTGGACCGACGACAAGCGCGATCCGCAGTATCGCGTGTCGCTGGAAGCGTACGAGCGTCTGATGGAGGCGCGCGACGCGCGAGGTCGCCGCCTGAAGATTCACAAGCTGCAGCAACCGGGGCCGCTGCGTCGCACGCGCGAGGAAGCGCGTGACGTCGACGAAGTCGAGACCGGCGTCGGACGCCGCTCCGGGGAGCGCCTCGCCGGCTCCTACGTGAATTTCTACATCGGCAACTCCACGATCGTCATGCCGCTGCTCGATCCGCGGCGCGACCGCGAGGCGATGCGTGCATTGACGCGCATCTTCCCGGAGCGTCGCGTGATCGGCGTGCAGGCGCGCGAGATCCTGCTCGGCGGCGGCAACATTCACTGCATCACGCAGCAGATGCCTGCGGGCGCGAGTCGCGCGCCCGCGCGGCGCAAGCGCTCGCGGTGACCCATGGCACATCGAATCCGCAAAGAGATGCAGCTCGACCGGCGCGACTATCAGCGGCTGGTGCCGGCGCTGCGCGACGACCTGCTCGAGGCGCAGCTCGCCACTCGCAAGACCGCGAAGTTCTCGGTCGCGGTGATCGTCAGCGGCGTGTCGTCGGCGGGTCGCAGCGAGACCGTGAACAAGCTGATCGAGTGGCTCGATCCCAAGTACGTCACGGTGCGCGCGTTCGGCAAGGACAATGACGACCGGCATCCGCGGATGTGGCGCTACTGGCGCGCGTTGCCCACCCGTGGCCGCATCGCGTTCTATTTCTGGGGCTGGTACTCGGACTATCTGAACTGCGAGCTGCACGACTCGGGCAAGGCGCGGCACGAAGCGCAGCGGCAGCTCGCCCGCATCCACCAGCTCGAAGCCATGCTGCGCGCCGACGGCGTGCGCGTCCTGAAGGTGCACCTCGACCTGGACGCAAGCCTGCAGCGGCGACGCCTGAAGAAGCTGCGCAGCGACAAGCTGACGCGCTGGCGCGTGACGCACGAAGACTTGTGGCAGGCGCGCCATCACAAGGAATTTCGTAAGGCGATCGAAAAGTGCCTGCACGCGAGCGACCAGCCTGCCGCGCGCTGGCACGTCATCGACGGCTCCGACGAGGACTACCGCGAGGTGCGCGTCGGCGAGCTGCTCCGCGACGAAATGCGCGCCGGCCTGGAGGAGGCGCGCAAGTCGATGCGCCCGCGCCCGGGCAAGCCGGCGCATGCGGCGAAGCTGCCCCGCGTGCGGATCGAGAAGGTCGAGGACGACGAGTACGACGAGGAGCTGGAGCGCCTGCAGGGCCAGCTGGCGCTGCTGACGCGGCGCCAGCGCTTTCGCAAGCACCGCGGCCTGGTGCTCGCGTTCGAAGGCATGGACGCGGCCGGCAAGGGCGGCGCGATCCAGCGCATCACGCACGCGCTGGACGTGCGCCAGTACCAGGTCGTGCCGGTTTCGGCGCCGACGCCGGAAGAGCTTTCGTATCCCTACCTGTGGCGCTTCTGGCGCGAGGTGCCGGAGCGCGGGCACATCGCGATCTTCGATCGCTCGTGGTACGGCCGCGTGCTGGTCGAGCGCGTGCGCGGCTTTGCAGCCGCGCCGGACTGGCGGCGTGCGTACGCCGAGATCTGCGAGTTCGAGCGGCAGCTCGCCGAGGCAGGCCTGATCGTCGCGAAGTTCTGGCTGCAGGTGACCAAGGGCGAGCAGCTGCAGCGCTTCAAGGCGCGCGACGAGGATCCGCTGAAGCGCTTCAAGGTCGATCCGGAAGACTGGAAGAATCGCTCCTTCTACAACGCCTACCAGCTGGCAGCCGCGGAGATGATCTCGCGGACCGACCAGCCGGACGCACGCTGGACCGTGGTGCCGGCCGACGACAAGAAGAGCGCGCGCCTGCACGTGCTGCGCGTCGTGTGCGAGGCGATCGAGAAGGCGATGAAGTGAGCGCGCGCCGTCACCAGTCGCGGCGCAGTCCGATCACGAACACGACGTCCGACGCGCTCTCCACGGCGATGTCCTCGCTTACGGCCAGGTCGAGCGTCCACCCGGACGCGAAGCGATAGTCGCCGCCGAACGTCAGCACCGTTGCGCCACCGAGGAAGTCGAGCTCGCTGTCGTCGAACACCGCGCTGTGCGCATCGAGCTGGACCTTCAGCTGCATGGCGCGCCACGCCCGGAAGCTTGCACCTGCGAGGCCGCTCCAGACCACGTCGCGCTGCCAGCGCGCCAGCCGCTCACCCTCGCCGAGCCGCGTTGCGCCGGCCTGTGCGAACAGCGACCAGCGATCGCTGAGCCGATGCTCCGCTGCAAGCGTCATCGATACGTCGGTGCTCTGCGATCCGGTGAAATCCCTTGCGTTGCCGGTCGGCAGCTTCACGCTCAGCCACGCCGTGACCGCAGTTGCGGGCGAGGACGCCAGCTCGTAGCCGAAGTCGAGAGAAGCATCGCCCGGCCCGCTGGACGCCGCATCGGTATTCAGCAGCAACGAGCCTTCACGCGCGTAAGCGATGCGGATTGCATCCTGCGGTTGCCGCGTGCGTGCGCCTTCCGGCAGATCGAAGAAGTCGTGCCAGCTGTCGATGGCGCTATCGAGCACCCCGCCGCCGGTGTAGCGATACGGCAATTGCAATTGCGCCGCGAACCGCCCGGACCACACGTGTCCGATGATCACGCGCGCCTCGCGGACTTCCGCGTCGACGATCAACTGCTCGCTGCCCACGCGCTGCATGAGCGCCGTGCTGGCCCAGTCGAGATCGGCCGAGACGCTCCAGGATTTTCCTGCCAGGCGCGCCGGCATTGCGCCCGGAATGCCGTAGCCGGCGAGCAGCGGGTTGAGGTCGCGGGAGGGGAAGGGGTCCGCGGCGGCGAGCGGAGCGATCAGCAGCAGTGCGACCGCGATCCGCTTCAAAACCAGACGGAGACGAACAGCTGGTAGACGTTCGCGCCGAAGCTGTAGAGCGGCTCGCTGCCGGCCGGACGGAAGTTCGGGTCGGACGCCGGCAACAGCGAGAAGCGCGCGTCGCGGAAGTCGTCGTAGTCGAACTCGATGCGGTCGTAGTAGATGTTGAGCGTGCCTTTCTTGATGAACCGCCAGCCGCTGCTCGCGAACTGGTAGGTCGCGCCGACGCTGAGCGCCTGGCTCTTGAAGGTCGACAGCTCCTTGTCGCGCGCCAGGAAATTCTGCTGGTTCGGCCGGTCGAACAGGTCCTTGTAGAAGTCGGCGTTGTTCTGCGTGTAGTAGCGATAGCCGACCTCGAACGTCCACGGGCCCATCGGGTGCGTGTAGCCGGCCTCGAAGGTATCGGCGCCGATGCCCCAGGTATCCGTGAAGAAGCGATAGCCGCCGTGCACCGCGGCGCGGTACGGCAGGAAGTAACGCGCGTTGACCGCTACCGCGTTGCTGGTGCGCGTGCGCGGATAGATCTCGCGGGCGAGCGCGAACAGCCGGTCGTCGCTCGGGTTGACGAAGCGGTACGAGCGATACGGGTTGTTGAGGTAGCCCTCGTCCGTGATCACCTCCAGCTGCAGCGAGCTGATGAGGCTCTTGGTCAGGATCTGCGAGACGCCGACGCGATAGCTCCAGCGATCGATCGGCTCCTTGAAGCTCGGGTCGATCTGCTCGGTGGTCGGGTCGCGGCGGCGCACGACGTCCTTGCCGCGCGAGAAGCCCATGGTGATCGTCGTCAGGTCGCCGAACAGGTCCTGGCTGATGCCGAACGTGGTCGTCTCGGCCTGGTAGTCGTTCTCTTTGCTGTTGGTGTAGCCGAGGGTGTACGTGGTCTTGCCGCGCAGGTATTCGAGGCCGACGCTGTACTGGTCGCGCTCTTCCTTGTATTCGCTGGCGCCCGACATCTCGACGTCGATCGAGGCGCTGGTGACCATGTCCTGGTAGTAGTTGGCGCTGACGGCGTACTTCTCGGCGAACTTCTTGCGCACCAGGACCGACGGGCCGTGAATCGTCACGCCGCCGCCTTCGTAGCGGTGGTAGAGCGCGTCCGCGCGATCGTCGGCGAGCACGCCGGCGAAGGCCGCGAGCGGCACGAAGCACAGGGCGAGTGCGAGCCCGAGCCGGCTTGCGCCGGCCCGGACCGCTGTCGCCATGCCCCATGCCTTCTTCATCAGTTGCATCCGCAGCCGCCGCCGGCGGCGCCGTTGGCGCCGCGTGCGCCTTCGCGCGCGTCGAACACGTGGTCGAGATAGGAGCTCGAGACCGGATTGGCGTCGAACGACATGATGGGATCCGCCAGCGCCTGGCGCTCGTACGGCTTCACCCACGGCTCGATGTTGCCGCAACCGGTGAGTGCCAACGCCAGCATCGCGAGCGCGATTCCGCGCCGCCACGCTTTCCGCTCGCCACCAACCGCCAACCGCCAACCGCTAACCGCTTCCATTGTCCTTACTCTTTCAACAGCGCCCTGATCTGATTCAAGTACTCGCTCTCGTCGCCCGCCTTGTAGCCCTTGTGCTGGTAACGCACGTTGCCCTGGCGGTCGATGAACACGGTGCTCGGCATCGCGTTCACGTCGTACAGCTTGCTGACCTTGCTGTCGCGGTCGAACAGCACCGGGAAGGACACCGGCGTTTCCTGCAACCAGCGTTCGGCATCCGAGGTGTTTGCTTCCACGTTCACGCCCACCAGGGTGAAGCCGA
>DATEJG010000180.1:0-3517 GCA_035278165.1 Steroidobacteraceae bacterium | reverse complement strand
CATATAAACAGTCGCAGCTGAGTATTCGCTCGCCCTGTATTCCGCCTGCGGCAGCGCTCGTCTTTTAGACGATACGATCCCAACTGCTCGAACGCATTCCCGCCGTCAGGCACCACGGAGATCCGGCTGTGCTACATTCGCGCCATGCTGCTGGACGCGTTGCGAGTCAAGAGAGAAGCGATTCTCGCCCTCGGTAGTCAGTACGGGGCGCGACACATCCGTGTTTTCGGTTCCGTCGCTCGAGGTGAGGAACGGCCCGATAGTGACGTGGATTTTCTCGTGGACTTTCCTCGCGGCTACGACATGTTCGGCCAGCGCCTGGCGTTCACGGAGCGGTTGGAGGGACTGATCGGACGGCGAGTCGAGGTTGTGCCCGAACACGAGCTCAACCGGCACATCCGCAGCGTTGTGCTGAAAGAGGCCGTCGATCTGTGAGCAAGCCCTGGCAAGCGTACGCGCTGCACATCATCGACACAGTCGAGAAGATACGACGAATCGAAGCGCGCGGCGATTTGACGCAGGACGAGATTCTTTATGACGCGGCTTTGCGCAACTTGCAGACACTGTCCGAAGCGACGCAACTGCTGCCGAAACCCTTGAAGGAAGCCCATCCCAGCATCCCGTGGCGGGAATCAGCGGATTTCGCAACATTCTCGTTCACGACTACCTTGGCAACATCGATCCGCTGACCGTCGCCGAGATCATCAAGCGGCATCTTCATCCGCTCCAGTTGTCAGTTCAGGCCATGCTCGACCAGGCTGCAGAGAGCCTGACGAGTCCGCGACCTGACCTGGATTCGGGCCGCCTCAATTTTTGCATTCGATCGACGGTTGGTGCGCGCGCGAAAGAGCTAATACCTGCTGAGCGCCTTCTCGCAGTTCTGACTGCTGTCCTGCCTCTGGGCGCCCGTTCCGTGGATTTCTGCCAACTCCGTCGCAGACCGAGGCGCTCAGCCGCGCTCATCTTCGGCGCGGGCCACGGAGATCAGAGGCGTCGTGTATGGCTGACGACACCGTCACGCAGCAAGAGCTGCCGCTGCCATTCCCCGAGCTTGGTGGGGACTTGCCGCTGCTGCCTGCGCGCATGGTCAACGAGTACCAATATTGTCCGCGGCTTGCCTATCTCGAGTGGGTGCAAGGCGAATGGTCCGAGTCCTCGGACACCGTCGAAGGACGATACGTCCATCGCCGCGTTGACAAGCGAAGCGGTGATTTGCCACCGCCGGATGAAATCGATGAGCGTCTGCATGCACGCTCGATCACTCTATCGTCCAACCGCCTCGGGCTGATCGCCCGCATGGATCTGATCGAGGCGGACGGCAGTCGCGTCACACCCGTTGACTACAAGCGCGGCAAGCGGCCCCACGTGCCACGCGGCGCATACGACCCGGAGCGTGTGCAGCTCTGCGTCCAAGGGCTGATTCTCGAGGAGCACGGATACCAGTGCGAGGAGGGCGTGCTGTACTTTGCCGAAAGCCGCGAGCGCGTTCGAGTGGCCTTCGACGATGAGTTGCGCGCGCTGACTCGCAATGCGATCGATGGGCTGCGCCTGGTCGCAGCAGGTGGGCAGATCCCGCCGCCTCTCGAAGACAGCCCGAAGTGTCCGCGATGTTCGCTGGTCGGCATCTGCTTGCCGGATGAAGTCGGTTCCCTGCGCGGTCTCGACATCTCACCGCGGCCGCTAGCGGTGCCGCGCGAAGATGCTCTGCCGCTGTACGTGCAGGCGCGCGGCGCCAAGGTGGCCAAGAAGGGTGAAACGCTGGAGATCACTGTCGAAGACAAGCCGGTTCAGTCGGTGCGACTCGTGGACATATCGCAGCTTGCGATCCTTGGCCAGGTGTACGTTACGACCCCGACCCTGCAAGAGCTGATGAGCCGCGAGATTCCCGTTTCGTGGTACTCGTACGGCGGATGGTTCATCGGCCACACGATCGGCACCGGACACAGGAATGTCGAGATGCGTACGGCCCAGTATCGGGCCAGCTTCGACGAGCAGACGTGCCTGCGCTTGGCGAAAGGTTTGGTGATCGCGAAGATCCAGAATCAGCGGACTCTTCTGAGACGCAACTGGAAGGACGGCGCCGCGCCCGGCGAGATTGTCGACGGTTTTCAGCATGACCTGCGAGGCGTGCAGCGAACTCGTAATCTGGGCGAGTTGCTCGGGGTGGAGGGGCAGGCGGCTGCCCGATACTTCGGGAATTTCAGTGGCATGATCAGCCGCGGTGGCGATGACTCTCTGCGCTTCGAGTTCGAGAAGCGAAATCGCCGGCCACCCGCGGATCCGGTCAACGCCTTGCTGTCGTATGGGTACTCGCTGCTCGTCAGGTCGTGGACGGTAGCCCTGAGCGCTGTGGGCTTCGATCCATATCGCGGGTTCTACCACCAACCTCGGTACGGACGCCCGGCATTGGCGCTCGACATGATGGAGCCGTTTCGGCCGTTGATCGCAGACTCGAGCGTCATCCAGGCGATCAACAACGGCGAAGTGCGCCCGTCGGACTTCATCAGCGTCGCCGGCAGCGTTGCCCTAACGGACGATGGCCGCAAACGGTTCATCGGAACGTTCGAGCGCCGGATGGGGCAGGAGATCACCCATCCGCAATTCGGCTACAAGGTGAGCTATCGGCGGCTGCTCGAATTGCAGGCGCGGTTGCTCGGCCGGCACCTGCTTGGCGAAATTTCCGAATATCCGAACTTCACGACGCGCTGACCATGAAAGAAGAACATCTCTATGTCGTGACCTACGACATCAGCGACCCAAAGCGCTGGCGCCGCGTATTCAACGTAATGAACGGCTACGGCGAATGGCTCCAGCTATCCGTATTCCAATGCCGTCTCAACCGCCAGCGTCATGCAGAGTTGGTTGCTCTACTCGACGACATGATCCATCACGCGGAGGACCACGTGCTGTTCGTGGACGTCGGTCCTGCCGATCGCGTCGTGCCGAGAGTGGTAAGCTTGGGTAAGGATTTTCAGCCGGTCGTGCGCGAACCCATCGTTGTGTAGTCGTGCCGCGCTCCGCGAGCGCTGCGGTGACGCCGAAATTGCCAGGGAGCGCTCGCGCGCCGGTAGCTCTTTGAAAACACGGTTGTTTGTTTGAAGCTGACATGGCCCGGTCAGTGAAAATGCGTCCATCGCTTGCTGTCGCGGCGTACCTCTCGCAGACGCGCGGAATTCGCGTTGCGGGGCGAAGGGTTGGACGCGGGCCGTTTCCGCAGCGGACTCGCTGCGGCCTAATTGAAGCCCGGCAGTCGAACTGCTGACCAACAACACGTTCGCGAACGTTTCCGCAGCGGACTCGCTGCGGCCTAATTGAAGCATGGGTCAACGGGCCGCTACTTTCCTCCGACCCGACCGGTTTCCGCAGCGGACTCGCTGCGGCCTAATTGAAGCGCGACGTTGCAGAGCGGCCCAGACATCGTGGCGGAGGAGGTTTCCGCAGCGGACTCGCTGCGGCCTAATTGAAGCCCGAGCGCAAAAATCACGGCGTGGTCCACCTACACGCCCGTTTCCGCAGC
>DATEJG010000179.1:0-18080 GCA_035278165.1 Steroidobacteraceae bacterium | reverse complement strand
ACATCATCCTGAAAGAGGATTACGCGTATCCGGCCTACGGCGTGCCGTCCGAGCAGACCAACGAGGCCATGCGGCTGTGCGCGCGGATGGAAGGCATGATCACGGACCCGGTGTACGAAGGGAAGTCGATGCAGGGCCTGATCGACCTGGTGCGCAACGACTTCTTCCCGCGCGGCTCCAAGGTGCTCTACGCGCACCTGGGCGGCGTCCCGGCACTCAACGCGTACAGCTACATCTACAGGAACGGTTGAGCGCCGCGGCGGCGCTCGAAGCGATCGCGATCGCTTCGAGGCCGCCATGCAGAGCCCGGGTCGGGTCCTCGACTCAAGGCGCCGGCGTTGCGCTCAGCGCCACGTCAGCTCGCAGGACACCTGCACCGACCGCGTCGCAGGTCGTGCCGTCGCAGTCCGTGTCCCACGTGATCGTCGCAGCATGATCGAAGTCGAAGATGTCACGCGAGCCGGTCGCCGGCAGCGCCAGCGCTGTCGATTTCAGGATCGCTTCCACCTGTGCCTGCGTGAGGTTCGGATTCTTCTGCATCATCAGCGCGGCCACTGCGGACGTGTGCGGTGTCGCCATCGAGGTGCCGCCGACGTAGAAGAAGTTGCCGGAGTTGTGCCCGCCCTTGACGTCGCCGATGCCTTTCGACCACCACGGCAGGTGATTGAAGCCCGGCGTACCCGGGAACGGGCCGCGCACCCACGAGCCCGGCGCGAGCACATCGAGCTGCTGTCCCGGCAGCGCGCGACTGCTGAAGTCGGAAACGTAGATGTCCGACGCCGCCGTGGGATCGGCGACCTCGCCGGTACCCGGCAGGAGCGGCGGCACGTGATCGCTGTCCTTCAGCCACCACATGCGATAGCGCGGCAGGCCGTCAGTCGGCTTCAGCCATTCGCCGGTCCAGCCGATCGAGCCGGCCGAGATCACCGGAGCATAGGCGCCGGGGAAATGCATGCCGGCTTCGCCGTCATTGCCGGCCGCGGCGACGACGATGACGCCGTTGGCGATGGCGTAGTCGATCGCGTCCTTCTCGATCTGCGCGAGCTCCGATCCGCCGAGGCTCATGTTGATCACCATCGGGCTGTAGCCGGCGCGCTGCAGATCGGTCGCGTAGCGGATGCCGGCAGCGACCATCTCGTCGGTGCCGAACACGACCTTCTCGGAAGCCTGCGGGCCCGGATCGGTGCACTTCGGCATCGCGGGCGACTGGTAGTCGGCCAGCACGCGCACCGGAATGACGGTCACGTCCGGAGCGATGCCGCGCACCTGGATCGGCGGCAGCGGAAAGCCGCCGGCCGTATCGGAATTGGAGTCGTACGAGTAGCCGAGAATCGTGCTGGCGACGTGCGTGCCGTGCGTGGAGCCGGTCGAGCCGACCCACGTCGATTGCGACAGCTTGCCGACATTGACCTCGACGCCGCACGGATTGGTCTTGGAGGTCCGGAACGTCACCGGCTGATCGAAGCCCGTGCCGAGCTTGGTGTTGACGCGTTCCTCCGGAAAGTAATCGCGCCAGTTCGGCACCAGGCCCGTGTCCAGCACGGCGACGTACACGCCGTGGCCGGTCTGCGGGACTGCATCGACGTTGATGAGATCCGAATCCCACGTGTGATAGCCGCCTTCGGTCGTGGTCAGCGACTTGAACGGATTGCCGGCCATTGCCGCCGAGCACACTGCGACGGTGAGCCCCGCGGTGACGGCCAGAGACCTGGATTTGTTGAGCATGCTGATCCCCGTAATTTTGCGAATGTGGAGCGTGTCGGCGCAGGATGCTGCGCCGAACACGAGTGCCGGGATGCTAGCGTGGCGGTCGGGCGGGCTTGGATACCACCAAGGTGGTACAGAAAGGGCCTACTTCACCTTCTGACAAATCACCGTGTTCGACGCCACCAGCGTCACGAGGCCGGTCGGGCCCTGCTCGAACGCCTCGAACTTGACCGACGACGGCTGTGCGCTGACCTGCTCGATCGGCAACTGCGAGCTGCCATTCGAGCCGCCGCTCTGGAAGCTGCTGAACACGCTGTTGGTGAGAGTGAGCTTCAGGTAGACGAAGCCGTTGCTGTCGCCGCCCTGCTTGCGCGCAACGAGGACGACCTTCGGGTAGAAGGTGCCGCGCATGGCCGCGCCGGTCAGGTCGGCGCTCGCGGCATCCATGCGTTTGACGAAATGCAGGTCCTGGCAGGTGTTGCGGACGAACCCGAGCGACCAGGATTCGACCTCGATGTAGTCCTCGAAGCCGGCGAGCGTGGAAGTGCCGGCGATGCCTTCGATCTGGATCAGGTAGTCGCTGGCCGCCTGTGCGGAGCCGATGCTCATCGCGGCTGCGGCCGCGACGCCGAGGTACGTGCGCTTCATCATGACGGTGCTCCTGTGCTTGTGGATTGTGTCGTGCAGTCGTCTCATCCGGCAGCGTCGATCTCCACCACCATCTCGATCTCGACGACCGTGTCGTCCGGCAATGACGCCATGCCGACGGCAGAGCGTGCGTGCCGGCCGCGGTCGCCGAACACGGCCACGAAAAGGTCGGAGCACCCGTTGACCACCTTCGGGTGATCCTTGAACTGCGGGACGGCGTTCACCATGCCGAGCACCTTCACGATCCGCTTGACCTTGCGCAGATCGCCGAGCTCGGCTTTCAGGGTGGCCAGCAGGCACAAGCCGGTGAGCTTTGCTGCCGCGTACGCTTGCTCAGGTGTCACGCTGCCGCCGACTTTGCCGATGATTGCCTGGTCGCACTGCGCATGACCGGCGAGGAACAGCAGGTTGCCGCTGCGAACGGCAGGAACGAAGTTGCCGACGGGAGCTTCGCGCGGCGGCAGCGTCAGCTTCAGCTCGGCAAGTCGCGCTTCGGGATCGAAGCTGCTCTCTGCGCGCGCAGCACTTGCGTGAGTCCAGCACGCCAGCGCGAACGCCGCGAGTGCGACCGGTCGTAGTGTGCTCATTGCTCCGCCTTGCCGGCGATGTAGCTGCCGGGGAGACCGAGGATGCCGACGCCGGGATGAAAGCCTGCGGGACCGGCGCGGACCATGCCTATGTTGTGCTCGTTCACGCCCGCCTGAACCATGACGAGGCCGGCGTCGTTGAACAATTCCATCCGGCCGTTGCCGGCGTCGGTCGCGTAGAGCGAGCCCACGCTGTTGCCGGCCTTGTTCAGGACCTGCAGGATGCCGCCGCCTCCCTGGCTCACGAACATCACGGCCCGTTGGCTCCCCTGGGCGTCGCCGATCGTCACGACGCCGTCGTTGCCGTTTCCCTGGCCGATGCCCGCCACGATCTTGCCGCCCGGCTCGTACACGCGCAGGCCAAAGCGGCCTTTGTCGTTGCGGCCGAGATTGATTCGATGCTGATCGTTCTCCATCACGAACACGTTGGCCTGTGTGCCGACGGCGCCGATCGTTGCCGTGAGCTTGGCGGTGGTCGATGACGCGATGAAATAGCCACCCTTGTCCTGCATCACGACGCGCGCGCTGGTCGCTCCGGTCGAGTTGTAGAACCACACATAGCCGTCTTCCACCCTGAAGATGCGCGTGCCTGCTTCGTTGGTGACTTCGAACGGGGCGACCACTTTGCTGCCGCCCAGCCGGCCCTGGTAGGCCCGCGTTTCCAGGTCCTTCACGCGGCGCGCGAGCTCCTGGAGCTTGCGCTCGTCCGGACAACCGCCGGCCGTCGACTGGGCGTTCGCGGTCACGATCTGAGCGAGCAGCAGGAGCGTCGCGATGACGCCGGGAAAGCGCACGGTCATTGGGGTGCCACCTCTGGAAGGCACGCCGGCTTTTCGCCGCTGGCGCAGCCGACAAAATAGCTGCCGGGCAGGCCCGATCGCGGCACATACGGGAAGCCGAGAGCGGGACCCGCGAGCACGATGCCGTACCGCTGATCCTTGTGTCCCATCTTCACTGCCGAGACGCCGCCTGTCGTGGCCACGTCGAGGACGCCTCCGCCGACCTTGGCCTGCGCGAACGCAACGCCGCCGCGGCCCGGGCTCTTGGTCATCGACACCACGGCGCGCTCGTCGCTGACGATGATCGAGCCTGCGGTCGCGCCATCGGCCGACGTTCCTACGAGCACCGCGCCGCTGCCCGCGCGCGATTCGCCGATCCCGGCGAGCAGGCCGTCCTTGCTCACCGGGAAGCGCAGCCCGAACGGACCTTCCTTGCTGCCGAGATCGATGCGAGCGACCTCGGATTGCAGAATGCGAACGCCGACGCGAGTGCCCGATGCCCCGATCGAGGCCTCGCTGCCGCCGGACGAATACGCGGCGAAATAGCCGCCCGCGTCCGGCGTGCCGATATCCGCGACTTTCTCGCCGCGCTCGTTGAAGAAGCGCGCGCCGCCGGGTCCGACGCGGAAGATCGTCTTGCCGGTCCTCGGGCTCACGACCTCGAAGTACGCAGACTTTTCCAGGTCGCGAATGCGGCCCTCGAGTTGCTCCAGCGCCGAACGATCCAGGCGGCCAGTGCCCGGCGAATTTCCGGCTGGAGGTGCCGGGCCGATCAACCATGGATCGCGAAACGGATCTGCCGAGGAGCCGCACGATGCGCACGGCCGCGGGCTGTCTGAAGGTGTGGGCGTGCCGGGTGGACGCGAAGGTTGTTGCGCTCGCACCTTGGCGCATCTGCGCGCGATCTCGGGCGGCACGCTCGGATCGCGAGCATCGACGCCGTCGCAGACCACCGCGTCGGGGTCCTTGACCGGAGCGACCTGGGCGCTCATCGCCGCGCAGGCAACACCCGCGGTGCCGATCGCTGCCAGGAGCTTGCGAGGTAGAGCCATGGTGTCAGCGCAGCTTCGCCAAGACCGCCTTGGCGAGCGCGATCAGCTGGGGCTTCGACGCCTGCGTCGTCTCACCGTTGTTCAGATTCTTCTGCAACGAGACCAGGCGCGAGCCGCTCTTCGCGTACAGCTCGGCGAACCTGCCCTGGTTGTCGCGGATGTAAGCTTCTTCGCCGACGCCTGCGATGCGCTCGACCGTCGGGTTCTTCGAGGTCTCGACCCAGCGCTTCCACTGCTCCGGCGAAGTCGACATGACCTGCACGCGCACGGACGGGTACTCGCAGCCCGAGCCGTTCGGGAACTGATCCTCCTCCGCCTGCGGAAAGATGCCTTCGATCTGGTCCGACCAGGGCACGAACTTTCTGACCTCGGCCCGGGTGAGCACCGAGCACGCGTGCAGCGGCGGATCGTTCGCTGCAGTCGCCTGCGAGAACACGCACACTGCACACAGCAGGCCGAAGCTGAAACGCATGACTGCTACTCCTTGGGCACGTTGAACTGGAAGCTCGTCGCGTCCAGCTTGGGATTCGCCTGCGGATCGAGATCGATGGTGAGCCGCAGGTACGAGCCTGCCGGATAGCCCTTCGGGGTGTCTTCGAAGACCTTGCGCACGAGCAGATTCTGCGCATCGAGCCACACGGTCACTTCGCGCACGTTCGTCATCTGCCCCGACGGATAGAACTGGGCCGCCTTGCCCACGATCTTGTGGCAGCGATGGCCGTCGATGGATTCGATTCCGGCATGCGCCGCTTCCCGGATCTGGCGGATCGAGCCCGGCAGATCCGCCTTCGCGAACAGCAGCGACGGGATCAGCACCGATGTGCCTGCCGTTCCCGCGCTGGCGTTGAGCAGCTCGCCGGGTTGATTGCCGGTTCGCGGAACCGTGTTGTGCGAGCGCATTTGCCGATTGAAGGACTGCAGCTCGCCTTCGATCATCCACAGCACGATGTGCTGCGTGCTCGAGTCCATCGTGAGCCCGGCGCTGCGGCTGGTCACGCCCTGGAAGTCGAAGCGAAAGTTCAGCGGCCGCAGAAAGCGCGTCTGGAATTTCCAGCGGTCGGTGAGGCCGGGGCCTTCCCGCACGACAGTGCCGCTGTCGGCGTATGTGGGGAGGGTGGAATAGACGGCCATGCTGCGCTTGAGCAGGTCCATGCCGTCGTCGTCGGCACGCGCGACTCCGCTCGCCGCGAGCAGCGGACTTACCAGAACGAGCAGGGCGAGCGATGAACTGTTGCGCATCGCTGATAGAAACGACGACCCGCCGCCAAACCGATCAAAGGCCCTTCCTTGTTCGGCGGATTTGCGCCACGATCCAAAACACGAACAAACGACGAATCGGCGCAAAACCGATCAATGCAATGACCGATGCGAGGCCGCCCCAAGAGTTGACGCAGTTGCTCGCCGCCTGGGGCCGCGGCGATCAGCAGGCGCTGGAGCGGCTGACTGCGCTGGTCTACGGCGAGCTGCGCCGCCTGGCGCATCACTACATGGGCGGGCAGTCGCCGGGCCACATGCTGCAGACCACGGCGCTCGTGAACGAGGCGTACATGCGCCTCGCCAGTCAGGAAAAGCCCGACTTCAACAATCGCGCGCATTTCCTCGCCGTTGCCGCCAAGGCGATGCGGCAGATTCTGGTGGACCACGCCAAGTCCGCCAACCGCAAGAAGCGGGGGTCCGGAGCCGGCGCCGTCGAGCTGGAGGAAGCGGCGCTCGTGCTGCCGGAGCCGGCACGCGAGATCGTCGATCTCAACGACGCGCTGGAAAAGCTCGCGCAGCTCGATGAGCGCAAGGCGCAGGTCGTCGAGCTCAAGTACTTCGGCGGGCTCGAGTACGAGGAGATCGCGACCCACCTGAACGTCTCCGTCGTGACCGTGCAACGCGACTGGACTTTCTCGAAGGCCTGGCTCTACTCGGAACTGCAGAGCTCCGGCGCGTGAGCCTGGAGGCCGTCGAACGGATCTTCCACGCAGCACTGGAGCTGCCGCCGGATGAAGTGAGCGCGTTCCTCGA
Organism: Steroidobacteraceae bacterium; assembly: GCA_035278165.1. Lineage (GTDB taxonomy): Bacteria > Pseudomonadota > Gammaproteobacteria > Steroidobacterales > Steroidobacteraceae > Steroidobacter. The sequence goes on along the minus strand of DATEJG010000179.1, from coordinate 11,297 downwards.
GCAGAGCTGCGCCGGCGATGCGAGCTTGCGGCGGCAGGTCGAGCTGCTCCTCGAATCCCATCGACAGGCGGATCGCTTCATCGAGCAGCCGCTGGTCCGGCCGCAGGCCGACGCGATCGAATCAGCGGACGACGATCGCCTGCTCGGCCAGGTCGTCGGCCAGTACCGGATCCTGCGAAGGTTGGGCGGCGGCGGGATGGGCGTCGTCTACCTGGCGCAACGCGCGGACCAGCACTACGAGAAGCGCGTCGCGGTCAAGCTCATCAAGCGCGGCATGGATACTGATTCGGTGCTGCGACACTTCCACACCGAGCGACAGATTCTCGCGACGTTCGATCATCCCAATATCGCGCATCTGCTGGACGGCGGCGCGACCGACGACGGCCGGCCGTACTTCGTCATGGAGTACGTCGAAGGTGTGCCCGTGGATGCTTACTGCGACGCGCGGCAGCTCTCGATCACGCAGCGCCTGCAGCTGTTCCGCCAGATCTGCGGCGCCGTGACTTATGCGCATCGCCATGCCGTCATCCATCGCGATCTGAAGCCCTCGAACATCCTGGTGGACAGCGACGGCGTGCCGAAGCTGCTCGACTTCGGCATCGCCAAGGTGCTGCAGCCGGGGGAGTACCGCGAGTCGATCCTCACGATGCTCGGGCTGCGCATGATGACGCCGGACTACGCGAGCCCGGAGCAGGTGCGCGGCGAAGCGCTGACGACTGCTTCGGACGTCTATTCGCTCGGCGTCGTCCTGTACAAGCTTCTGACCGGAAGTCAGCCCTACGATCTGCCGCGCACCTCGCACGACATCTCGCGCGCGATCACCGAGACCGAGCCGCGCCGACCGAGCGCGGCGGTCGGCAGCGCCGAGCGCTGGGCCCGCGGGCTGCGCGGCGATCTCGACAACATCGTGCTGATGGCGCTGCGCAAGGAGCCGGAGCGGCGCTATCAATCCGTCGAGCGATTCTCCGACGACATCCGCCGCCACCTCGAACGCCTGCCGGTACTGGCGCGGCAGGATACGTTCGGCTATCGCGCGATGAAATTCGTGCAGCGAAACAAGGCAGCCACCGCGGCTGCGGTGCTCGTCACGCTCAGTTTGCTGGGCGGTATCGTCGCGACGTCGTGGCAGGCGCAGAAAGCCAGGGAACAGGAAGCGATCGCGAAAGCAGCCAAGGCGCGGGCCGAGGAGCGCTTCAACGACGTGCGGCGCCTCGCGAACTCCGTGCTGTTCGAGTACTACGACGCGATCGAGAATCTGCCGGGCGCAACGGCGGCGCGCGAGATGCTGGTCAAGAATGCGATCACGTATCTCGACAGCCTTGCCGGCGAGGCGAGCGACGACAAGGACCTGCAGCGCGAGCTGGCCGCGGCGTACGACAGGGTCGGCGACGTCCACGGCAAGCTGTTCTCCGCAGCCTCGCTGGGCGATCGGGCCGGAGCGCTGAACAGCTACATGAAGGCGTCGCGGATCAGGGAAGCGATCGTCGCAGCCGATCCTCGCGATCAGCGAGCGCGGACGGATCTGGCCGGCAGCTACATCACGATCGGCAGCCAGCTCCAGGAGACGAACGAGACGATGCGCGGCGCCGATTACGTGCGCCGCGGGATCGCCGAGTACGTCAAGGCGCTGGCCCAGAACCCGGCCGATGCGCAGATCCGCAACGAGCTGGCCAGGGCCTACAACAATCTCGGGCTGGCGCTGGAGGAATTCGGCGATGCGGCCGGCTCGATGCAGAATCATCGTGAAGCGCTGCAGCTGCGCGAAGCGATGGCCGCGGCGGAGCCGGGCAACGAGAAATACCAGCGCAACCTTGCGGTGTCGTACATCAATCTCGGGCGGGCCCAGGTGTTGAGCGGCGCGTTGAGCGACGGACTGGCCAGCAATCGCGCCGCCATGACGATTTGCTCTGCATTGCTGGCCGCGAACGCGCGCAATGCCGACTACCGCCGTCTGCTCTCCAACACTTATCAGAACGACGGGGAGTACCGCGACTTCCTCGACGACTCGGCCGGCGCACTCGAAAGCTTCCGCAAGAAGCTCGTGCTCGACGAGCAATCGGTGGCCGACGATCCGCTCAACGCAGCAGCACGCGAAGACTATGGCTATGCGAACGCGCGAATCGGCGACATGCTGGCGGAGAGCGGCGCGAATGCTCAGGCGCTGCAGTATCGTGAGAAGGCACTGGCTCTCTATGAGCGAATGGCGGCTGACCAGCCGGAGAGCGTGATCGTTCGCTATCGCACCGCCATCGTTCGCGCCGGCGTCGCCGAGGTGCAGGCAAAGCTGGGGCGCAGCGACATCGCTCTGCGGCAGGCCGCCCGCGCCGTTGTGCAGCTCGACGAAGCGCCCGCGGATCCGGCCGTTGCCTGGCAACGGGCGCTGAGCGCTCAGGCGCTCATGCTCGTCGGGCACACGTACGCTGCGCTGAAGGACAGGCGAGCGGCTTGCAACGCTTATGGCCGCAGCTTCGAGATGTGGCAGGACATGGAGAAGCGGGGCATCCTGACCGCCGATGTCTTCCAGTACCGCGATGAAGTCGCTCGTCAGAGGGCGACCTGCGGCAAGTGATCGGTTTGCCTCCGGATTGTCGTTTCAGGAGGCATGCAACCGAGATCCGTGCTTCCGGCGCTGCTCTTGACAGCCTCGTCCGCCGTCGCTGCCGTGCAGGGCGATTCAGCGCCGCACATCCCGTTATGTGAAGGAATGACGCTGGTGACAGCGGTCAACAGCGGCTCGGGGGACTACGAGTCGATCAAGACCCTCAGATCCGTCACCGCCACCGAAGCCCGCATCGACTACAGCGCCGAGAAGATGGACTACGGCGACATGTTCTCCGTGCACCCGCCGCGCCTGCGCAGCTACGTGAGCAAGCGCATCCAGCGGCTGGAGGACCTGCGCACCTCGCGGGCCTACATGCAGCAGTTCGACACGAACATTCCCGAGGACGTGCCCGGCATGACCTCGCTCGGCACGTCGTCGCTGGTGCTGTCCGAGCTCAAGAAGCAGGGGCATGCCGATCTGAGCTTCGCGACGTTCTGGGGGTTCATCGAGCCGCCGTCGCTGAACCGGGAGGACCCCAACAGCGTGTACCGCAGGCAGCTGCCCGGCCAGGCGAAGGTCGTTTCGTCGACCCCGGAGCGGATCTCCGTGCTGGTGAATGGCGTACCGACATCGCTGCCGGCCATTCACGTGGGCGGCAACTTTCTCGGCTACGTCTCGGAGTTCTGGTTTCTCGACCAGGCCGACAATCCGCTGGCGCTCAGGTACCGGATCGGCGTCGATGAGATCAAGCCGAAGACGCCCGAGGAGCGCAAGGACTGCGAGTCGCAGACCAAGATTGCCGGCTACATCCCGCAGCATTGCCTGAAGCTCGACGGCGGCGACCAGTCGAATCTCGACCTGGTGAAGATCAACTTCACTTGCGCGGTGGCGCCGCCTCCCGGCGGTTCTGGCGGAGGTGCAGGCGCAGGCGCGGGTGCCGGCCCGTCGGGTGGCGTTGCGAAGCTCGAAGCGTCGCTGATGAAGGAAGGTCGTGCCGAGATCCCGGACATCTTCTTCCGCTCCGGGAGCGACGAGATTCGCAGCGAATCGGAGGGCTCGCTGCGGGTGATCGCCGAAGTGCTCAAGCGCCATCCCGACTGGAAGCTGAGCGTGGAAGGTCACACCGACAGTCTCCTGGCAGACGACTTCAACCAGAAGCTGTCGGAGCGCCGGGCAGCGGCCGTCAAGCAGGCACTCGTCACTCGTCACGGCATCGTTGCCGCGCGACTGACGACTCGAGGATTCGGCGAAACGCGGCCGCGCGCATCGAACGACACGCTGGCCGGACGCGCACGCAACCGGCGCGTCGAGCTTGCGCGAGTGCCGTAGTCACATGGCATCGACGACAGCTTCCGGCAACGGGTTCAAGGTCGCTCTCATCATCGGCGCCGCGTTCGCGCTGATCATCGTATTCCTGATACTGCTGAGCATCGCGCTGCTGCCGCTGCTCATCGCGGCGGGCCTCTGGTGCTTCCGCAAAGGGATCATCGGCCTGCGCGATGCGCTGGCCGTGGCCAACACGCCCACTGCGAAAGTGAGCAGCGCATCCATGGGACTCGTCGAGCTCGAAGGTCGCGCGGTGACGCAGCGGCCCACACCGGCTGTCGTGACCGGCGTGCCTTGCGTGTGGTGGAACATGCAAGTGGAAGTCTGGCAGAAGCGCACGTCGGGTCGGCATCGCGGCAGCCGCTGGGTGCAAGTGATGGCGCGCAACGGAGGTGAGGTTGACACGCTCTGGCTCGAAGACGACACGGGTCGCATGCCGGTGTGGTTGCGCGATGCCGATCTGCTGTTGAGCGAGGACGTGTGGGAGAAGGGCAACCACGAGTTGCCGCCTGGCGGCCTGCAGCTGCTCGCCGGTACTCCGTTCGACTGGACCGGCACGAAACGCGTGCGGGTGCGTGAGCAGCGCATGGAAGCCAATGGCCAGGTCTATGTGCTCGGTACGCTCGACGAGGCGCACCGTCTGAAAGATGTCGGCGAACAACGCGCGCTCGAACGCTGGACTCTGCTGATCCGCAGCGGCGAATGGCGTCAGAAGCTGGTAGAGGCCATGCCAGCGGTGCTGCGCGGCCCGATGCTCGTGGCGATCGGCTACCTCTCGCTGCTGAGCGGCTCAGGCGATGCGAACAAACAGGAATCGCCGCCGCCCAGCCTCCAGCCGACCGACGTGCTCGTCTGGAAAGGGCGCGCAGGCCGGCCGCTGATCGTGTCCAATCAGCGCGAGACTGCCGCGGCCTCGCAACTGCGCAAGCGCTCGCTCTGGTACATCGGCATCGGCATCGCGATTCTGTGCTGGCTGCTGTACGAGCTGACCAAACCTTCCTGAGGGCAAGACTTCATGACGATCGTTCTGTTTGCTCTGGCGATGATCGTGGCGGCGCTCGTCGCTTACGGAATTTCGATCTACAACGGGCTGGTGAGCGTCAAGCACCAGGTCGACCAGGCCTGGTCGAACATCGATGTGCTGCTGAAGCAGCGCCACGACGAGCTGCCGAAGCTCATCGACGTGGTGCGCGGGCACGCGGGCTACGAGCGCGAGCTGATCGAGAAGATCACGGCGCTGCGTGCACGGACCGGCAGCGGCGGCTCCGATGCGCAACGGCTGGCGGCCGAAGACGAGTTGTCGCGCGGCATCGGTCGCCTGTTCGCGACGGCCGAGGCGTATCCCGACCTCAAGGCGAGCGCGTCGTACGTCGAGCTGCAGCGTCGCATCAGCGGCCTCGAAGAACAGATCGCGCATCGGCGGGAGTACTACAACGCGGCGGTGAATCTCAACAACGTGCGCATGGAGCAATTCCCGGATACGCTGCTGGTCCAGCGTGCCGGTCTCGTCACCCGCCCGCTGTTTGCAGCGGTGGAGAAGGAGCGGATGGACGTCAACGTCGACGCGCTGCTTTCGCGCTGACCGAACGCTCGAGATCGAAGCACAAGACCGGAGAGCACATGTTCAGAATCCGATATGCCCTGATCCTGGCGGCGACTCTCGTCGGCAGCATCGCCGGCGCGGCCGACGACCAGGCGGTCGTCACCAAGATCGTCGCCGAGCAGCTCAAGGCCGATCCCTCGGCCGTCGGTCTGGATACGCCGCTGAGCGCGGTGGGGAAGGGCGCCGATGCGCTCGACGTGATCGAGATCCACATGGCGATCGAGAGAACGCTGCACATCGACATCCGCGACAAGAACGTCGAGGCCGTCATCGGATCGAGCAAGACGGACGACTACCCGGCGAAGACCACGCTCAGGAAGCTGATGCAGATGGTCGCGAACGCCAGGAGCAGGTGACGTCGATCACTGCGACGTGTAGATGACCTCTCCGCTGCGAACGACGCAACGAACTGCTGCAAAATTGCGCGGCGAGTCGGCCGGGTCCGCATCCAGCACGACCAAGTCTGCGTCCATTCCGGCGGCAATGCGGCCGCGCCGATCCTGTTCCTGCCAACGCGCCGCCGGTGTCGTCGTCAGCGACGCCAGGACCTGCATCGGCGTCAGGCCTGCGGCCGCCATCAGCTCGTACTCGCGCGCCGGATCGTAATCGGTCATGTAGCCGACATCGGTGCCGAACAGCACCTGTCCGCCCATCGCGGCGAATTTGCCGACCTCCGTGACGTTCTCCTTCATGAGACGCTCCGCTGTCGCGGCGGGAACGCCTTCCTTCGCAAACTCGAACTCCAGCAGCTTGAGCGTGGGGATCATCGACATCCGCGCATCGCGCACCTGTTTCAGCAGCGGCTCCGGCCACGGCACGGGCGATCCGAGCGGCGGATGCGCCAGGATGTCGACGCGAGCGTCGAGAGCTTGCTGGACACCTTGAATGTCCGTCGGGTGAGCGAACACCAGCTTGCCGCGGCGGTGCGTTTCATCCGCCGCAGCACGGGCGATGTCCGGCGGCATGCGCTTCGGACTGTTGTTGCTGCCTTGTGGCGTGACGAGGAAGAGCTTGGTGGCATCGGCGCCGGCCGCGAGATTTTCCCGCACGACCTTCAAGGCCTCGTCAGCTGAGCTCGGTTGAGGAAGCTTGTCGAGCAGCTCCTTGCGCAAGTGCGATATGTAGATCGGCAATCCGTGCGGCGGAAAGAGCGGCCAGCCCGCAGTGAGAATCCGCGGTCCACGGACCTCGCCCTTGGTAATCCTGTCGCGCAGCGCGAGCGTGTTGTCGCGATCCGAAGCAATGTCGAAGACCGTCGTGTAGCCGTAACGCGTCAACATCGCTGTCAGCGCGCTCTCGAGCGCGTCGGCTCGTTGCTGTCGCGCGTCGCGGAATTCGTCGCCCAAGAGATGAACGTGACTGTTCTGGAAGCCCGCGACGATGACGCCGCCGTTGCATTGAGGGGCGCGAGCTGTAGCGGTTGCGCGCTTGCCGGAGGATGGCGCGACGGACGCGATCTTTGTGCTTGCGATCACAACCTGGCCGCTGATGGCGGGCTGGTCGGGTGACAGGTAGATTTTCGATGCATCCAACGCCCAGCTCTGTTGGGCGTGTGCGACGGGCGCCACTAGTCCCGCCAGGACGAAAATGAGAGTCGCTGCGCGTCTGCTGGACATCCTGCGTGCCTCGCATCGTACATGCATGGATCGATGTTAGCGCAATGTGGCGCTCGCCGACGGAGTACAGTGGTGGCCATGATCAACCAATCGGCACTCGTTCGCCGCCCGAGTCCGCGTCTTCACGAAGGGATCGTCGATCACATCGAGCGCGTCCCCGTCGACTACGAGCTCGCCGTGCAGCAGTGGGAGGAGTATGTAGCGCTGCTTCGGCGCCACGGTTGGGAGACCACAGAGGTGGTGCGCGCAGATGACTGCCCCGACAGCGTGTTCATCGAGGACACGATGGTCGTCCATGGAACAACGGCGATGATCGCCCGCCCGGGCGCTCCGAGCCGCAGGCCCGAGATCGTCGGCGCAGAGCGGACGATCGAGCCGCTCGGCTACTGCGTCGATCGCATCCGCGAGCCTGGAACGCTCGATGGCGGCGATGTCCTGCAGGTCGGCGACGTGATGTACGTCGGCAGGAGCGCGCGCACCAACGCCGCAGGGGTGGCGCAGATGCGCGAGACGTTCGAGCCACTCGGCGCCACGGTCGTCGAGGTTCCGGTGAGCAAGGTCCTGCATCTCAAGAGTGCCGTCACCGCGTTGCCGGACGGGCGCATGATCGGCTACTTGCCCGCGGTGGATGACGCGTCGATCTTTCCGGATTTCATCGCCGTGCCGGAGCCGGCCGGCGCGCATGTGGTGTTGATTGGGGGCAAGCGACTGTTGATGGCAGCGAGTGCGCCACGGAGTGCGGACCTGTTTGCAGGCTTCGGCTACGAGCCGATCGTCGTGGACATCAGTGAGTACGAGAAGCTCGAAGGCTGCGTTACGTGCTTGTCCGTTCTGTTGCCGGGAAGGAGTCAGAGCTCTGAGGGCGTGGGACGTTGATCAGGGCGGCTGATTGCAGGAGCCGGAAGGCGCCGGCTTTGGAGGATGTGTTAGTAGTGCAGGGGAGGTCAGGAGCAGGAGCTAATCGCTCGCGGTTCCGGTCCTTATGTGTCGTATGGCGTCCAGGTTATTTGTCAGCGTGGTAGGTTATTCGGCATGAAGGGCACTTCTAAAACACGTTATGCCGGCTAGGTCATGAAGAGTGAGTCCTACACAGATTCGTGGTACCTGATGTACAGCGCGCTGCCTGATTTGAATTGGGCACGGCTGCGGGTGTTTGATTCGGGACTCGCAGAAGTCTTCGACTGCGATGGTAGAACCACTCGCTTCAGAAGCGAGAAAGAAGCTGGACTGTGGTTGGCTGAGGATGAGTTCCGAGCACTCGCATCCTATGACTCTGAAGACGAGGAAGAGTACGGGATCAAGTTTGCTGACATCGACCCACCGCGAGCAGAGAACGACTCTGAGCTTCGGAGCAAGATGTTGGTAAGGGTGCGAAAGGCACGACAATGAGTTGAAGCGGCGACGCGAATGGGCGTGTCCAACGCGGGCGTCATGCAGCAAGGAGCCCCAGCAGTTATTGCCAGGGCTCCGGGTAGAGTTCAGGATGGTTCGGTGGTGAGAATCAGTTGATTCTCCCGAACTTCGACATTGATGTTCTGGCCGATGAGGAAGTTGGCTTGCTCGAGCCAATGCCCTTTGAGAAGGACGAAAGGAACTTGGGGAATAGGCTTGTAACTCATCCGACCGGTGTACGGGCGATCGTAGTAGCCAGCTCGGACCTTGAGCTTTCGGTTCTTCATGACTTCACCTGCTGCAATTTCTACGTTGCAAGAGTGGGAGGTCGGGTGGGTAGAAACAGCAACAGGTACTGCCTCGGCTATTCCCTGCGAGCAGGTCTTGTATTCACCAAGACACCCGACCATTGCGTTCCGAACTTCGGGCACAAAAAAAGCCGTAACGTGCGGGTTACGGCTTGCCCGCCTGAAGGAGTTTCTACGCTCCGCAGGCGACTCTACGCCTGGCAGTCGGCGTGTCAATTGCCAGAATCATTCATCGCGCGCTGCAGGTCATCGCATAACAAGCCGCTGGTACCGACTCGCAACGGCGAAGCGCCGTTGCTCGCGGCACAGCGGCGGCGTTATGCAGCATGAGATACGGCAGCGTACTGGTTGTGGTGTGCGTTCTCAGCGTCGGTAGCAGCCGATCGCAGGATCAGGTCTTGGTGCCGCTCGAGCGGATCGATCGCTCATCCATTGTCTGCGGGTGCAGTTTTCGTGAGACGTTATCGGGCGAGGCGCAGGGTAGTTACGGATCTGGGCCTGAGCTCTTGGTTATTGCGCCAAACGCCGAGCCGCCCCATGCGCTCGTAAATATCGGTCGAGGCAATCTAAGGCTGCGCCCGACGAAGCAGATCGAATCTCCGATGTATCAATGCAAGCTCGGAGAGCCATTTGAGTCCGAGTGGAAAGACTCCGAAGTAGCTGTGCAGGCAAAGTTGCAGGCAACAGGCGCAGGCTCCGAGGCTTGCTGGTTCAGTGGCAGCGTGCAAGCAAGCGCCGCGCGACGTCAGGCTGAGGTACCGGTGAAGGGAGGGTGCGGCTGTTGACGTGCATGCCGCATAACAAGCCGCTGGTACCGACTCGCAACGGCGAAGCGCCGTTGCTCGCGGCACAGCGGCGGCGTTAGCCCAGGCAAGCGCATGACGGACTTCCCACCAAAAGGTCAGCGTGCCCGTGTTGACGAGGCAGCGCTTTCGGCTGACCCCAATCTACCGGCCTTCATTGCTAGACCGCCGAACACTCCTGTGTACTACGGCTTCCCGATACTCAAAGACTCAGAGAAGGATGGCTTTGTGTTTGGAGTCATCACGGAGCCGAGCGGCGCCGAATGGGGCGACGCTTTCGTTATCGCTCCAAACGGCTCTCGTGCTGGCATCGTCTGGCAAATCGGCGAGGGGGAGCCAGCAATAGTGTGTCAGCCGAGCGATGGGCGTTGGGGCGTGTACGGCTTCTGTTTCAGTGGGCCCATCAGGAGCGACTCGGATCTGGTCTCTTGTTTGTGGACCGTTCTTCCCACTCTCAAGGAATACTTGCGTGCAGCAGAGAGCGCATGCCCGGAGTCAACTCGTGCAATCTCAGATACATCAGAGGGCTAACAAGCCCATGCACGCGACGTGCGAAACGCACGCGCGTGATGGGCGGCGTTAGGCGTCACAATGAGGCAGCCACTACCTCCCATCGATGCACGCGGACGCCGCGTCCTAGCCGGCAGTCGCGTTCGGGTTGTGGGAGTACCCGATCTCGCGGGTATGAGGCAGCCTGATCGCCGCAGGTCAGAAGCTGTGTTTCGACACATTCTCGGCGCATGCAAGCGCGTCAGCAGTTTCGACCAGTACGGATGCGCAGAAATCTTCTTTACCATCCGTCGTGGCCCAAGCCGAGGATTGCATTCGGTGGCTCTGGAACCGAACCTATTGTTGGTTCAATCCAAGTCTGCGCGCCGTGGGGCGAGCGCTAGGAAGCGCCGTGTCGCCTAACAACACCATGAACACGAACGTCGAACACGCACGCGCCGTTGGCGCGCCCGTGTTCGCCGCCGGTTATGGTGGGCGTTAGCAAGCATGAGAGAAGACCAATTTGGCTTTGAATATAGCTGGGCTGATCTTCAGCCGATTCGCCTGCTCTTGATTGTTGTGATCTCCTTCCAGGTTGTCGGCGGTGTGCTCGGTCTTTGGGTGGCTCACTTTTCCGAGTGGTTCTCGAATCTTTGGGCAGGTGCTGCCATCGCCACATCCCCCGGGTTCGCGGTTGGTTTCATTGCGCAGAGACTAAGCGATCCAGCTAGCATCTCTGGCAACAGGGTGATGGTTCGTCGGCTGGGGTTGATAGCTCTGGTTCTTTCTTTGTCCGTTCTAGTCATGCCGCTGCGGTGACAAATGCTCGCTAACATGCGAATCGAGTTCGCTCCCTTCGGTCGCCCGACTCGCACCGGCGAAGCGCCGTTGCTCGCGGCACAGCGGCGGCGTTAGGCGCCGACATGGGAATCGTAAAGCACATCTTCATAGCCCCCGAGCGCGGTGCTCCGATGGTGGCTTTGGCCGAGGTCGAAGCAGTCAGTGATTGCGGGCTCGAGGGAGATCGATACGCTCAAGAGCAGAATCGGAAATCCGCTGACTATCAGGTGACGCTCATCGAAGTGGAAAACATAGACGCCTTCAACAGAGCATCAGGCCTTTCTCTCGCTCCACACGAACCGAGGCGCAATCTGATTACAGTTGGAATCCGGCTGAATGAACTCTGTGGCAAGCGCTTCTCTGTTGGGGGCGTGGAGC
>DATEJG010000178.1:0-14485 GCA_035278165.1 Steroidobacteraceae bacterium | reverse complement strand
GCAGCGTGCGAGCCCGGCCAGGATGTTCTTGAGCCCAGTCTTCGGGCCGGGCTTGATCCGGATGCCGCTGAGGCGCTTCTGTGCGGCGTTGAACGTCTTCACGTCGATGATGGCAGGCCAGTAGCCCTTGATCGGTTCACCGGCCGGCACCCGCACCTTTCGCTTCTCGGTGTGCTCCATGCGATGTGGCTGGAACTCACCGAGCACCGCTCGGTTGGCGAGCAGCAGCCGGATGTAGCTGTGGCCCCACCATCTAGCACCTTTGAACGTCGGGATGTCGTCGTGGTTCAGCTTGGTCGCGATCATGACGAAGCTGTCGCCGTCGACGAATGCGGAGAATATGCGGCGCACGATCTTTACGCGTGCGGAGATTAGGCGCGGCTTGCGGTTGTGATCGAGCTCGATCCATCCGGGTGTGAGCGAGGTGAACGCCTTGCCTGTCTTGAGATCGGCACGCTTGCGCTGCCACGCATCGGCGACACGCTTCGACTTTGTCGAGGATTCTTCGTGTCCACGCGTGAACATGAGGATCATGTAGACAAGGGACATGGGGTCGGCGCGCAGCACCTTGACGCTGTACTCCTTGCCATCCATGAGCGTGACGATCGTGATGCCGGCGTTGACTATGCTCTGCACGACAACCTGAGCGTCATATGCAGCCTCGCGGCTGATTCGATCGAAAGCCTCTACCAACAGGTACGAGTGCGGCGGCACCGAGCCCGCGTGCACAGCTTTGAGAAAGGTGTTCAGCGCGCCGACGTCCGCATTTTTTCCTCGATAGGCGCTGACGCCGAGATCATGCAGGCTGAGAGCGGTGTCTAGTTCAAGATTGTTAGTCGCACAGTATTTGCGCGCCGCCTCAGTTTGCCGCTCAAGGCTTTTGCCTTTGGCCTGTTCTAATGAACTAAACCGAACATAGCTGTAGGCGCGCCTCACGACACATCTCCTGTTGCAAGCCAGCGCATGTCACGTAGCTCAACGTACTGCGCGAGCTTTCGTAATCGAGCCGCTCTTGTCTTCGGCAACTCTGCGCTCACGCCGACTCCTCCACAAACCAAAACCACATGCGCTTGCCGCGTTCTCGCAGATCCCACATCGGCACGCCGCGCCGTTGCAGCGTGCGCGCTCGGCGCCGCGAGCGAACGATGCGCATCGAGCCGCGCCACACTTCGCGGTAGTCCTCGATCGGCACAAACGGCTCGTCTTCTGGCGGTTCCCACTGAGGGTGGTTATGTACCAGTGCTGCTCGCGTCATTTTTGCGCAAATTCCTCTGTTTCCGTCACTCGAGTCGCAGTATAGCCGTAGTTAGGTAGGAAATACTAGCTCCAAGTTCTGCCGCATGCCCGGCTGGCGCCTGGGCTGGCTGGTCGTGCCGGAGCCGCTGATCGGCAAGCTGCAGACGTACATCGGCAACTTCTTCCTGACGGCGCCGAACGTCGCGCAGGTGGCCGCGGTCGCTGCGCTCAGCGACGGCAACGAGCTGCGCGGCGCGATCATCGAGTACGCGCGCAACCGGGAGATTCTGTTGCGCGAGCTGCCGACGCTTGGGATCAATCCGGTCGTGGAGCCGGACGGCGCGTTCTACATCTACGCCGACATCTCGCGGTACACCCGCTCGAGCCTGGAGTTCTGTCACGAGCTGCTGGAGCAGACAGGCATCGCGCTTGCGCCGGGCGTGGATTTCGATCCCGTCGGCGGCGGCCCGTTCGTGCGGTTCTTCACGGCGGTGTCGACGCGAGAGATCGAGACGGCGCTGGAGCGCCTGCACAAGTGGCTGAAGAGATGAGGCAGTCAGGCTGAAGCTGACCCGCAGGGACAGCTGACCTTGATGAAGGTTGTGGGTCAGGCTTCAGCCTGACTCTTGTACGACCCTCCTGCAGAACTCCGCCGTCGCCTCATTCGCCGGGAACATGCATTCGATCCGCAGCTCGTCGAGCGTCACGTCGTGCGGCGTGCCGAACGTCGTGAGCGTCGAGAAGAAGCTCAGCTCCAGCCCATCCTTGCCGAGCACCGTGTTCATCAGCGGCGCGGGCGCCAGGCCCGGCTCGCGTGTGCGCAGGCGATCCGGAACGTCGGGATAGGCGAGCACTTCGTCGAGCAGCGCGCGGGCCTTCGCATCGGAGGGCGAGATCGCGATCTGGTTGTGCAGGCTGCGGATGATGTCCATCGCCACTTCCTCCCAGTTGCGGATCACGCTGCGCATGTCTTCGGGGTCGAAGATCTGCCGCAGCACGTTCAAGTGCCGCGGGCCGCCGGGGCGCAGCAGCGTGAAGATGCGCATCGCCGCGTCGTTCACGCGCAGGATGTCCCAGTACCGGTTCGTGACGATCGCCGGGTACGGCTCCTGATGCTGCAGGATGAACTCGATCGCGCGGCGCACCGGCGCCATTTCCGGCGTCGTCAGCTCGGTCTCGCGATACTGGGGCGCGAATCCGCCCGCGACCAGTATCGCGTTGCGCTCGCGCAGCGGCATCTCCAGCGCGTCGGCGAGGCGCGCGATCATGTCGCGGCTCGGCTGCGACTTGCCGGTTTCCACGCAGCTCAGATGTCGCGGCGAGACGTTCGCGTCCAGGGCCAGGTCGAGCTGGCTCAGGCGGCGCGCAGTCCGCCATTCGCGAAGCAGGGTGCCGACGTGGGTCGGGGTTGCGGCTGCGGCCGCGCGAGTGTCGATGGAGTGCACGCCGGCATGATACGGGCGGGCCGCGGGAATTCCATGACCTGCGAGGTCATTGCTGCCGTGTCGTCCGCCCGCGTATCAAGCCGCCCATGACGGGCGTGGTGCCTGGTACGGAGAGCTGACATGAATCGCAGAACTTTCATGGCCGCGGCCGGTGGCGGGCTGGCGATCGGCGCGCTCGGCGGATGCGCATGGGAATCCGGCGCGACCCGGGCGGTTGCGGCGTCATCCAAGGCGACCGACGTGGCGGCCTGGGTGGCCGAACGGCGCTTTGCCTCGACTCGATTCGGCGAGATCGCGTACGTCGACCGCGGCTCGGGCGAAGCGGTGCTGTTCCTGCACGGCTTCCCGCTCAACAGCTTCCAGTGGCGCGGACAGTTCGATCGCCTGTCCGGCGAGCGACGCTGCGTGGCCGCCGATTTCCTCGGCCTCGGCCACACGATCGTCGCGCCGGGACAGAGCTGTGCGCCAGGCGCTCAGGTGGAGATGCTCGCAACGCTGCTGGATCAGCTTTCGATCGGGAAGGTCGACCTGGTCGCCAACGACAGCGGCGGTGCGGTGGCGCAGTTGTTCCTGGTGAAGTATCCGCAGCGCGTCCGCACGATGCTGCTGACGAACTGCGACGTCGAGCCGGACAGCCCGCCGCCGGCGCTGCAGCCCGTGCTGGATCTGTCGCGCGAAGGCAAGTTTGCGGACGAGTGGCTCGCGCCGTGGGTCGCCAACAAAAGGCTGGCGCGGTCGAAAAAAGGGCTGGGCGGCCAGACGTTCACGTATCCCGAGAACCCGACGGACGAGGCAGTCGACTACTACCTCGGGCCGCTGGTGAGCTCGCCGGAGCGCAAGGCGCTGGTGCATGCGTATGCGCTCGCGCTCGATCCGAATCCGCTCGCGGGTATCGAGGCAGAGCTGAAGAAGTCGATGGTGCCGACGCGGATCGTGTGGGGGACAGGCGATCCGATCTTCTCGCAGGAGAGCCCGGACTATCTGGATCGCACGCTGCCGAACTCGCGCGGCGTGCGGCGCATCCCGGGCGCGAAGCTGTTTTTTCCGGAGGAATTTCCGGACGTGATCGCGGAGGAAGCGCGGAAGTTGTGGGGGAGCGTGGGGTAGCGTGGGGCGCGGTGCCTGTTACTGCGGCACTGCTACCAGCGCGGCGACTCGCAGCTGCGGCTGTCCCAGATTGCCGAACGCGACCGAGCAGCGCAGTCGATCGGACTCGACTCTGATCGACATGCGCGGAAACACGTCGCGGCGCAGCTGCTTGACCAGTTCGCAGTCGCTCGGCGCGAGATGGAGCGTGCGGTCGCGCGACATCGAGACCGTCTTCCACGTCGCCGGGAAGCGTTCCACTTCCTCCGCGCGATCGAGGCGCTCGTTGCGAACGCGCGCGACGAGCTGTCGCGTGCTGTCGTAAGTCGTGAGCTCGCGGATGTTGTCGGGGGTTGCTTCGACGGGCGATTCGAGCGTGATGTCCATCCGCCCGTGACTGGTCATGTCGATGCAGCCCCACGAGCGGATGCGCAGCGTGTCGCGCGCGCCGAGGCCTTCGAGGATGTGGCGAACCTTGGCGAGCAGCGCATCGCACGAATAGACCGTTGCATAGCCGCTGTACGCGAAGCTCAGCGACTGCACCTTCCAGACGGCTTCGACGATCTGCAATGCGCGGCTCGGCGGCTGCGCCGTTGCCGCGCCGGCGGACGACGAGAGCAGCACTGTCAACGACACGACGCTAATGCCGAAGAAGCGGCGCATTGAGTTCATTCGCCCGTTCATTGATGTGATTCCCCGAGCATCGAGTGCCGACGGGGAAAGCCTAGTGAACGAGACTTAGCGGACCCTTACGCGGCGCAACCAATACAAACGCGGCGATTCTTAGCCGAGACTTAGCAAACGCGCTTGACAGCGCGCGCAGCGTCGCGAAACTGCACGTATTCGCGCGTCGCTACGATTCCGGGTCGCTGGTTTTCATGCGCATTCTGCTCGTCGAAGACGATCACATGATCGGCCACAGCCTGCGACAGGCGCTGGCCGAGAATGGCCTGTCCGTCGACTGGGTGCGCGACGGCGTGCTGGCGCAGGATGCGCTCGCGCAAGGCAGCTACACGGCGGTGCTGCTCGACCTCGGCTTGCCGCGTCGCTCCGGCCTGGAAGTACTGCGTCGTGCGCGGCAGGAAGGCAATCGCACGCCGATGCTCGTGCTCACGGCGCGTGACGGTGTCGACGATCGCGTGTCCGGGCTCGATCTCGGCGCGGACGACTATCTGGTCAAGCCGTTCGAGCTGCGCGAGCTGCTGGCGCGCATGCGCGCGATCATTCGTCGTGCGGGCGGTCATGCGCAGTCGACGATCGGTACGGCGCAAACACAGCTCGACCTCGCGACACGTCAGCTCGTGCATGAGGGCACCACGGTCGATCTGTCGGCGCGCGAGTTTCACCTGATGCATGCGCTGCTCGAGCGGCCCGGCGCGATCGTGTCGCGTGCGCAGCTCGAAGAGCGCATCTACGGCTGGGGCGAGGAAGTCACCAGCAATGCCGTCGAAGTGCTGATACACGGCGTGCGCCGCAAGGCGGGTGCGGAGGTGATCCGCAACGTGCGCGGGCTCGGCTGGCGGGTCGCCGGAGCGCGCTCATGAAGTCGTTGCGCAAACGTCTGCTGGCGTGGCTGGTGCCGGTGTTCCTCACGGTGGCGGTGATCTCCACCGTGTGGACGTACTACATGTTCGGCTCGATGGTCAGCTGGTTCATGGACAACCAGATGCGCGTGCTCGCCGATTCGCACGCGGCGGAGACGGTGGGCCCGCCGACGCTGCGCTCGCTCACGGACCACAGCGTCGACAAGGGCGATCTCATCATCCAGATCTGGGATGCGAAGGGCGGCTTGCTGGCGAGCTCCTATCCGTCGCTCGCGCTGCCGTTGCAGTCGGGAGAAGGGTTCAAGGATGTGCGGATCGGCTCGCGTCCGTGGCGTGTATATGTGCTGCATACGCCGGAGCGGACGGTGCAGAGCGTTCAATGCCTGCAGTTCCGCTCGCACGTGATCAACAAACAGGCCTTGCAGGCCGGGTTGCCGATCGCGCTGCTGATCCCGATTTCGGCGTGGCTCGTGTGGTTTGGAATCTGCGGCGCGCTGCGGCGCTTGTCCGCTGTCGCGCGTGTGGCAGCTGCGCAGGACGAGAACACGATCGGCGAGCTGCCGACGGAAGGTGTTCCGTCGGAAATCAAGCCGCTCGTGACGGCGGTCAACACGTTGCTCGCGCGGCTGCGCGATGCGTTTGCTTCGCAGCGTCGTTTCGTGCAGGACGCGGCGCATGAGCTGCGTACGCCGATCACTGCGATGACGCTGCAACTCGAGAACGTGAAGGCGTGCGTGAAGGATGCCGAGGTCAGCGAGCAGGTCGCGCAGTTCGAGGCCGGACTCAAGCGCACCAAGCGGCTGATCGAGCAGCTGCTGCGTCTGGCGCGCCAGGAGGCGACGGCCAAGGCGGATGCGGCGTCGAACGTCGAGCTCGAGGGATTCTTGCGCGAGCTGATTTCGGACCTGATGCCGTGCGCCGACCATCGCAGCATCGATCTCGGCCTCAGTGTCGACGTCGCTGCGACGGTGCGCGCGAATCCGCACGAGCTGCGCAGCCTGCTGCACAACCTGCTGGACAACGCGTTGCGCTATTCACCCGATCACGGCGTCGTGGACGTCCGCCTGTTCGCCGACGGCGGCACGGCGGTCGTGGAGATCGCCGATACCGGCCCGGGCATTCCGGTCGACCTGCTGCCGCGCGTCTTCGACCGCTTCTTCCGCATCGAAGGCACCGACACCGAAGGCAGCGGCCTCGGCCTCGCCATCGCCAAGCACGCCGCCGACCGCAACCACATCGACCTCCGCCTCACCAACCGCACCGACCGCTCCGGCCTCGTCGCCCGCACCACCTTCAGCGCCGCAACCCTGATCGAGGGTGCCGGGACAGAAAAAGAGGTGAAACTGAGCACCGCAGCATGACGCGGCAGATTTTGCTGCACTGCTGAGTTTCCCCCGTTTTTCTCTCCCGGCACCGCCTTCTACGCAGCCTCCTGCACCAGCCGAACTTCGCGTTGCGGGAAGGGCATCTCGATGCCGTGCTCGCGGAAGGCTTCCAGCAGGTCCTTGTTGACTTCGCCGGTCGCAGGACCCCAGTCCTGGACGCCGACCCATGGCTTCACCGCGATGTTCACGGCGGAGTCGCCGAGGCGGTTGATGCGGATCACCGGCTCGATGTCCTGCAGCACGCGCGAGTTCTGACGCAGCACTTCGTGGATCAGCGTGAGCGCCTGGTTGAGATCGGTGTCGTACGCGACGCCGACGCTCACGTCGAGCTGCCGGATCTTGCCGTAGTTGTGCAGGATCTCGCCGACGATCTTGCGATTCGGGATCACCACGCGCGAGCGGTCGGGATGACTCAGCGTCGTCTGGAACAGCGTGATCGTCTCCACCGTGCCTTCCTCGCCGACGATCCCGATGTACTCGCCGACGCGGAACGGCTTGGTGAGGATGATCGTGAGCCCCGCGAACAAGTTGCTGAGCAGCCCTTGCATGGCCAGCGCGATGCCGGCACCGGCGACGCCGAGGCCGGCGACCAGCGGCAGCAGCTCAACGCCGAGGTTCTGCAGCGCCATGATCCCGAACAGCACGAAGATCAACAGGCGCGCGATGCGGATGATCAGCAGCCGCACCGGCGGCTCCATGTCGATGTGCAACAGCGCGCGCTCCAGCCAGCGCGACAGCCAGCGGCCGACGAGATAGCCGAGGGTGAGGATGATCAGCGCGGCCAGCAGTTTCGGGCCGAACTTCAGCGCAAGGTCGATGACGGTGGTGCGGATCTGCTCGAGGGTTTCGACGGGCGCGGCCATGGGCATGCTCCAGCGGAAGGTTGAATCGCGATATTAGCGACTACCTGCAGTCCATGACCTGCGAGGTGATTGCCCTCATGACGAGGGTGAGTGAATCTGATGTCGGAATCGGACGCAGACGAGCGTCCTTGCAGCAGATCCGGACACTTCACCGCAGGAGTTGCAGATGTCTACCCGTTCGAGCGCACGGACCCTGGTCACCGGGCTGGCTACGCTGACCGCGACCGTGCTGGCCATGATCCCCCTGTCACCGGCGCCGGCGCGCGCCACGGAGAGCCCTTCCATGTCCCAGAATCCCAAGCCCGTGAAGAGCGGCCACGTCCCCGTCAACGGCGTGAACTATTACTACGCCGTGTACGGCAAAGGCGAGCCCCTGCTGCTGCTGCACGGCGGCCTCGGGCAGATCGAGATGTTCGGCCCGAACCTGGCCGCGCTCGCGAGCAACCGCGAAGTGATCGGCGTCGACCTGCACGGCCACGGCCGCACGGATCTCGGCACCCGCGACATCAGCCTGGTCGACCAGGGCAGCGACATGGCCGCGATCGTCAAGAAGCTCGGCTACGGCAAGGTCGACGTGCTCGGCTACTCGCTCGGCGGCGGCGTGGCATTTCAGCTCGCCGTCCAGCATCCGGAGCTGGTGCGCCGGCTCGTGCTGGTTTCAGGCGCGTATTCGCAGGACGGCTTCTATCCCGAGATGTTGCCGCAGCAGGCCCAGGTCGGCGCCGCGATGGTGGAGTACATGAAGGACACGCCGATGTACAAGTCGTACATGGCGATCGCGCCGCATCCGGAAGACTTCCCGAAGCTGCTCGACCAGATGGGCGCGTACATGCGCAAGCCGTACGACTGGTCGGGCGACGTCAAGAAGCTGACCATGCCGACGATGCTGATCTACGGCGACAGCGACATGATGCGCCTGGAGCACGTCGTGAAGTTCTACCAGATGCTCGGCGGCGGCTTGAAGGACGCAGGCTGGCAACGCGAGCACATGGCGCAGAATCGCCTTGCGATCATCCCGAACGTCACGCACTACGAGATGGGCGTCGCGCCGCAGATGGTCGAGACCGCGCTGCCGTTCCTCAACGGCTATCCGCGCGCGGCGACCTGGGCGGAGCAGGTCGAAGGCGCTAAGTAGCGCGTAACTCAGCTGAGGCATAATTCGACGATGAAGCCGACATTCGCATTGATCGGTCTGCCGACCGATCGTCATTCCTCCTACCTGCGCGGGCCCGCCAAAGGGCCCGCGTTCATTCGCGCCGCGCTCCAGTGCGACGCCAATACGATCGCGGCCGAGGACGGCCTCGAGGTGGGTCAGGATCTGCTGATCAACGACTGCGGCGATGCGCCGCTGCACGAGGCGGATGGCGATGACGAGATCATCGAGCGCACGATTGCCGCCGCGGTGAAGGAAGGCTACTGCCCGATCTCGCTCGGCGGCGATCACGCGGTGACGTACCCGGTGGTGAAGGCGATCCACGCGCAGCGCGGGCAGGTGGACATCCTGCATTTCGACGCGCACCCCGATCTGTACGACGACTACCAGGGCAACAAGCGATCGCACGCTTCGCCGTTCGCGCGGATCATGGAAGAGGGGCTTGCGCGACGCCTGGTGCAGGTCGGCATCCGCACGCTGGAGCGGCGGCAGCGGGCGCAGGTCGAGCGCTTCGGCGTCGAGATCATTCCGATGAAGACGTTCTCGGCGTACTCGGTGCCGATTCTGGAAGGCCCGCTGTACGTGAGCATCGATCTCGACGGGCTCGATCCGTCAGTCGCGCCGGGTGTGTCGCACCACGAGCCCGGCGGGCTCACGGTGCGCGAGCTCCTGAGTGTGCTGCACGCGCAGCGCGCGCAGCTGGTGGGCGCCGATGTGGTGGAGCTGAATCCGGATCGGGATATCAACGGCATGACGGCAACCGTCGCCGCGAAGCTCGTGCGCGAGTTGTGCGCGTACGCGTGCAGCAGAATGTAGGTCGGGCTTCAGCCTGACTCTTTCTCGCTCAGCACGAACGGTTTGTGCTTCATATTCTTCACGCACCCCACATCCAGCGACTTCTGGTCCGCCGTCTCCAGGAACTTCGCCGCGATGCTCTTCACACATTCCTCGCCGATCAGTCCCTCCGAGGAGTGACCCCCATACGGCACCACGACCAGGCGTGCATTCGACATCCGTGAGATTCCGGCGCGGCCGGCGCTGGGCGGCGTCGCAGGATCGTTCGCGCCGTTGATCACCAGCACGGGAACGTCCGACTTCACTTCCTCGCCGAATCCCGCGGGCAGCTTGCTGCGTGGCCAGCCCACGCAGCCTTCGCGGTGCGGGCGATTGCGGTGGTCGGCGAGGAAGGTACCGCGGCCATTCGCCTGGGCTTGCTTCGGATCGGCGCGATCGACGTCCTCGGTGCACGTGATCGAGAAGTACAGGCCATCCGCCAGCGCGTTGTTCAGCCCGATGTTGCGTCCGATCTGGAAATCGGCGAACGCTTTGTAGTCGCCAGCTGCGGCCTTGCGCAGCACCAGCGGGATGCTGCGCATCGCCTCCGGCCGGTACATCATCGCGCGCAGTCCCTCGGCGAAAGCATCTGCGTCCACAGTCACTTCGGTCGGCTGCTTGCTGCGCGGATCCGTGACCGTGACGCGCACGGGGCCACTCTCGATCTTCGCGACGGCTCGCTTGTAGTCGGCTTCGAGCGTCGGGTACGCGGACTTGCATGCCGCTTCGGCGTAGCAATCGCGGAACACATTACGCAACGCGTTCTCGGCATCGCTTGCCATGAACAGCGGCATCGGCTGGGTGAGGGCAGTGCTGGCCCACAGCGTCGCCTCGCGAACATGCTCGCCGTGCTGACGGATATAGACGAGCGCTGCCGTCGTGCCGTACGAACCGGCGTCGATGTTGATCTTGTCGTAGCCGAGCGCCGCGCGGATGTCGTCGAGATCGTCCATCGCGTACGGCGTGCTGTAGTAGCGCATGTCGGCGCGCTTCTGCAGCTCCGGGCGGCACTTCGCGAGCACGGCGAGATTCAGCGTCGGGACGTAGTCCTGGAGCGGCGCATCCTTCGCGACCGGGCAGTGCAGGCCGTTCGAGTTGCCGGTGCCGCGCTGATCGACGAGCACGATGTCGCGGGTGGCGCGCACCGGATCTTCGACATACCACTCGGCGCCGCTGCTCGCCGCAGCCTCGCCGGGCCCGCCGAGCAGGATGAACAGCGGATCGGGTTTGCGATCCTGACCGGTCGCCTGCAACACGACGACAGCCAGGTCGATGGTGCGTCCGCTCTTCGCCTCGCGATTCTCCCAAACGGTATAAGTCCCGCACTTCGCGGGCTTGAGCTTGGGATCGGCGCACGGCGCGAGCCGCAACTCTCCTGCGCCCGCCCACGCGGTGCCGGCGAACAGAAGGGCAAGGGCGACGATGGCGGGCTTCATGTTTCCGGGCTCCCTTGCAGGATGAACAATCCCGCGAAGATTTCGATGGCATCCCACAGGTTCTGCAGCCGCAGGTTTTCGTTCGCGGCGTGCTGGTTGTTGTCGTAGTTCGCGATCGGCACGCCGACGACAGGCGTGTTCGCGCGACCCTGCAGCAGGTATTCGGGCGCACTGCCGCCGAGCGTCGGCGCGACCACGATCGGTGCACCGGCCATCTGCTGCACGATCTGCACCACCTGCTCGCCGAGCGGATTGTCGAGCGGCGTGCGCTGCGCGGGATATGAGCCCTCGGACTGCCAGTCGAGCAGCGCGATGCGTGCGTGCGCCAGGCGCGTCGCTGCGTCGGGCGCCTGGCGAACGATGAAGTAGCCCTGACGCTCGACGTGCTGCTCGACCTTGCGCCGGACACCTTCAGGCGTCTGATTCGGGACGAGCCGGAAGTCGATCGATGCGGTCGCTTCGGGGAGGATGACGTTGGCGGCCGCGTCGCCGACCGCGCCGCCGGCGATGCCGCGTACGTTCAGGGCGGGCAGCAGCAGCTGCGCTTGCAGCGACGCCGGATCTCCTTCGGTCCGCGCGAGGCCGAGGTCGCGCTTGATCTGCGCGTCGTAGTCGGGCATTGCGCGTGCGGCTTGCAGCTCCGACTCCGTTGGAGCGCGGACATCGTCGTAGAAGCCGGGGATGAGAATGCGCGCTTGCGTGTCGCGCATGCTGTCGAGCAGGTGCGTGAGCATCACGATGGGGTTCGGCGCCCAGTTGCCATAGTGTCCGCTGTGCAAGCCGCGGTTCGGGCCGTAGACGGTGATGTCGAGCGCCGTCGCGCCGCGCACGCCGAAGTCGACCAGCTTCTTGCCGTCCTGGTGGACCGGGCCGTCACAGACCAGCCACAGGTCGGTCTTCACGTCCGACTCGTACTTCTTCAGCAGGTCCGCGAGGTGCGGCGAGCCGACTTCCTCCTCGCCTTCGAAGAAGAACCGCAGGTTGACACTGGGTTTCCAGCCCGAAGCCCGCAGCGCGTCCAGCGCCGTGAGGATCGCGATGATCGGCGATTTGTCGTCGCTGGCCGAGCGCGCGAACAGGCGGGATTCCGGATCGAGACGCTTGGGCAGGGCGCGCAGGTCGATGACCGTCCCATCCGGGCTCCGCAGCGTCGGCTCGAACGGCTGTGCTGTCCAGCCGCTCTGACGGGTCGGTTGGCCGTCGTAGTGGCTGTAGAAGGTGACTGTCCGCCTGGCGCCTGGAACGTCCACCTTGCCGAAGACCACCGGCGGCGCGCCCTCGAGCTCCAGCAGGCGCGTTTCGACCTGCCGCTCGCGCAGGAGCCCCGCGATGTGCTCGGCGTTCTTGCGGATATTCGCTGTATCCAATGCGTGGTTCGGGATCGCCAGCAGCCGGGCGAACTCGCCGACGATCGCCGGCTCGCGCTGCTCGCGATAGCTGCGGACAGCATCGCGAATCTCGTCCGCCGAGGGCGCGGCCGCCGCCTGCTCCGCAGTGAGCGCCGCGGACGCTAGAATCAAGCATGCCTGGTAGAGCTTCATCGTCGACAGCCTAGCGGCGCGACGGTCGACGAGCCAATCGTTTTAAAAGATACGAGAGCATCAACGCCGTGAATCTCGATCGCTTCGACTTGAACCTGCTGGTCGCCTTCGAGGCGCTGCTGACCGAAGGGCAGGTGACCCGGGCAGCCCGTCGCCTGCACATCACTCAGCCGGCGCTGAGCGGTGCGCTCGCGCGGCTGCGTGTCGTGTTCGGCGACCAGCTGTTCGTGAAGGATGGCAAGAGCATGCGGCCGACGCTGCGGGCACGCGAGCTCGCCGTCCCCATTCGCGAGGCACTGGAGAAGGTGCGGCAAGCCGTCGTCCGGCCGGCGTTCGCGCCGAAGACCTCGGCCGTGAGCGTGCGGATCGCGACCAGCGACGACCTGGAGCTGACGTTGATCGCCAGGGTGCTGAAGCGCCTGCGCTCGGAGGCGCCGAACATGAAGCTGGTCATCCGCCGGGTGACCGGGCTGTTCGAGCTACCGACGCAGGAGCTGGTCTCGGGCGCGCTGGACATGGCGATCGGCGCGTTCCCGCAAGGCCCGCATCATCCGAGCGGCGTGATCGTCTCGGCGCCGCTGTACGTCGATCATCTCGTGTGCGTCGTGCGCGAAGGGCATCCGACGATCAAGCGCACGCTGTCGCAGGCGCAGTTCCAGGAAGCGTCGCACGTCGTCGTGTACTACCCGCCCGAAGGCATGGGCATCGTCGATCAACTGCTGTTTCAGCGCGGCGCGCAGCGACGCAAGGTCGCGATGGAAGTGCCGCACTATTTCACGGCGGCATTCGCGGTCGGGCAGACGGACCTGATCGCGTCGATCGATGCGAAGATCGCTGCGTATCTGCGGCGCGCCGCCGGCGTGCGCGTGCTGCCGTTTCCGTTCGAATCGCCGAAGCTGAACTTCGGGTTGTACTGGCACGGCAGGCAGACGGCGGATCCCGCGCACACGTGGCTGCGCGAAGTGATCATCGAGGCGGCGCAGGAGAGGAAGAGTCAGGCTAAAGCCTGACCCACAGGAGACAGGCAGAGCACAAATGACAGGCTAGGGGTTGGTGAAGGGTGTGGGTCAGGCTTTAGCCTGACTCTGGCAGGGCGGCCTGACGTTTCTGCAGAAACGTCCGCACCGCCGGCTCGCGCTCCAAACCGATCGCCATCTCGTACGCCCGACGCGCCTCGTCATACGCTCCGGTCTTCGACAGCAACTCCGCCCGCGCAGCCCAATACGGCTGGTACTCGGTGAGCCGGCTGTCCTCCGCGATTGTCTTCAGCACTTCGCGCGCAGCCTGCGGCCCGCGCAGCTCCGCAATTGCGAGTGCGCGATTGATCGCAACGACAGGCGAGTCCGTGATCGCCGAAAGCGCGTCATAGAGCTCGACTACTTGCGCCCAGTTGTTACGGCCACGCAGGAGCCGATCGGCGTGGGCCGATTGCAGCGCCGCCTCGAGCTGATAACGCCCGATCGTGCCGAGCGCGCTCGCGCGATGGAGCAGAGCTTCGGCCTCGTCGATCAGCCTTGAGTTCCACAACGCCGGGTCCTGCTCGGCGAGCGGGACGTATTCGCCAGCGTCAGTGCGCCGCGCGCGCCTTCGTGCTTCGGCATGAAGCATCAACGCCAGCAGACCGAGCGCTTCGGCTTCCTGCGGCATGAGCTCCACGACGAGCCGCGCGAGGAATATCGCTTCGTCGGTGAGATCGCGGCGAATCGCATCGGTGCCGCCCGGGTCCGTCCAGCCTTCGGCGAAGCCTGTGTAGATTGCGGCGAGCACAGTGTCGAGCCGCTGCGGCAATTCCTCGCGCTCGGGAATCGAGAACGGAATGCCTGCTTGCTGGATCTTCTCTTTCGCGCGCGACAGCCGCTTGCGCATGGCGGCGGGCGAGACGAGGAACGCCGACGCGATCGTCTCGCCATCCAGACCGAGCACGACTTGCAGCATCAACGGCGCACGAATGCCGGCTTCGAT
>DATEJG010000177.1:0-18236 GCA_035278165.1 Steroidobacteraceae bacterium | reverse complement strand
GTGGCGGAGAGAGAGGGATTCGAACCCTCGATGGGCTTTTGACCCATACACCCTTAGCAGGGGTGCGCCTTCGACCACTCGGCCATCTCTCCGGCGCGCGTAAAACACCTGTCAAGGCAGGCCCGAGTCGGTCGCGATGTACCACCTTCGTGGCATGCGCGAGGCGGCTGTCAGGAGCGGGCCGGCTGCGAAGGCCGGCAAGAATACTGGCGGCAACCCGTCAGGTAAAGGGTTGGGCTGATTGGAGGTTTTGGAGATCCAGCGGGCCGCGGAAGTGGGTTACTGGGCCACGTCCGCGGCTCGCCGCAATGTGAGGCAGATCGTCAGGATCCAGCACCCGTCAACGGACGCTTGATCGCGCCGCCGGCAGCCTGCTCTTCGCGCTTGATGCGCTCATAGATCTCTTCGCGGTGCACGGCAACTTCCTTCGGCGCATTGACGCCGACGCGGACTTGGTTGCCTTTGACGCCGAGGACGGTCACTGTGATGTCGTTGCCTATCATCACGGTCTCACCGACGCGCCTTGTCAGAATCAACATGGTTCGCTCCTTGCCTGTCAGCTGAATGAGCTCCGCGCAGCGTGCCGGCAGTGGAAATCACTGCCCTCCCACAGCGCGCGTGCACGAGTCATCCAATTCGAATGTAGGGTACTCAGATCTGTAATGGGGATCGGGATTTCCCTGAAAAGCTCCGGCACCCTCACAAGAGAGACAAAATTTTTCCAGGTATGTTCGCACCTTCGAAGTGCCCGAGCGACCTGAATTTTTTGTCATCCGAGTTGTTGCCGTTATTTCTTCAACACACCGGTATACATAAGCACACGACAGCGCGTCGTCACACTGCGGCTTGTCACGATGCGCAGCGCATGCTGACGCTTGCGCAACAGGACTTGCGGGCACGAACAGCGACGTCCGTCGGCATTCGTACGACGTGAGTCGGGCTCGGAATCTATCGCTCAGGCCGAGCGGCCGGCGAGCTTCGCTTCGACCCACGGCGCGACGGCCGCCAGCGCTTCGTCGAGCTTTGCGGGATCGTTGCCGCCGGCCTGCGCCATGTCCGGACGACCGCCGCCGCGGCCGCCGATCTTCTGCGCGACCACATTGACGAGATCGCCCGCCTTCACCTTCGCGATCTGGTCCGGTGTCACACCTGCGATCAGCACGACCTTGTCGGCCTCCTGGACCGAAGCGAGCACGATCGCCGCCGAGCGCAGCTTGCTTTTCAGCTGATCGACGGCGTCGCGCAACGCCGGTGCGTCCGCACCATCGACGCGCGTCGCGACGACCTTGACCCCCGCGATCTCGACCGCGCCGCTCGCAAGGTCGCCGCCCTGCCCGCTTGCCAGCTTCGACTTGAGCCCGGCGACTTCGCGCTCGAGCTTGCGGCTGCGCTCCACGAGCTGCTTCACCTTGTCCTCGACGTCGTCGCGGTTGGCTTTGATGAGCGCCGCGATGTCGCGCATCGCCTGCTCGGTCTGCCCGACCCAGTCCAGCGCCCCTTGACCGGTCAACGCCTCGATCCGGCGCACGCCGGCGGCGATGCCGCCTTCGCTGACGATCTTGAACAGGCCGATGTCCCCGGCGCGACTGACATGCGTGCCGCCGCACAGCTCGGTGGAAAAATCGCCGATGCGCAGCACGCGCACCTCGTCGTCGTACTTCTCGCCGAACAGCGCCATCGCGCCGGATGCGACCGCGGCCTCGTACGGCATGAGCCTGGTTTCGGCCGGCGCGTTGCCGCGGATCTCCTCGTTCACCAGGCGCTCGATCTCGTGCAGCTCCGCCGGCGCGAGCGGCGAGAAGTGCGCGAAGTCGAAGCGCAGGCGATCCGGAGCGACCAGCGAGCCCTTCTGCGTGACGTGCGTACCGAGCACCTTGCGCAGCGCCGCGTGCAGCAGATGAGTGGCGGAATGATTGAGCATGATCGCGCGACGCCGCACAGCGTCGACGCGCGCTTCGAGCCGATCGCCGACCTTCAGCTCGCCGCGCGTCAGGCGACCGATGTGCGCGTAGGCGCCGCCGAGCTTCTGCGTATCGCTCACCTGGAACTCGGCCGCGCCATTGACCAGCACGCCGGAGTCGCCGACCTGGCCGCCGCTCTCCGCATAGAAAGGAGTGTGGTCCAGGATGACCTGGGCCGCCTCGCCGGCCTTCAGAGTCTCGATACGCTCCTTGCCCCGGAGCAGCGCGACGACTTTGCCGGCGTCCGAGAGGTGCTCGTAGCCGCTGAAATCCGTCTTGCCCTCGACCGTGACGCCGGCGGTGAGGTCGACGCCGAACTTGCTCGCGGCGCGGCCGCGCTCACGCTGCGCTTCCATGGCCGCATCGAAACCCGGCTGGTCGATCGTCAGCCCGCGCTCGCGGGCGATGTCGGCGGTGAGGTCGACCGGAAACCCGAACGTGTCATACAGCTTGAACACGGTCTCGCCGGGAATCTGCTTCGAGCGCAGCGAGCCGATCGCCTGGTCGAGCAGCGCCATGCCCTGCGAGAGCGTCTCGGCGAAGCGCTCCTCTTCCTGCTTCAGCACGCGCTCGATCTGCGCGCGTTGCGCCGTGAGCTCCGGATAGGCCGCGCCCATCTCTTTGTCGAGCGCGGCGACCAGCGTGTAGAAGAACGGCTGGCTCTGCCCGAGCATGTAGCCGTGACGGATGGCGCGGCGGATGATCCGGCGCAGCACGTAACCGCGGCCCTCGTTCGAGGGAATCACGCTGTCCGCGATCAGGAACGAGCAGGCGCGAATGTGATCGGCGATCACGCGCAGCGACTTCGAGCTGAGGTCCGTGGTGTTGGTGGCAGCCGCGGCGGCCTTGATCAGATTGACGAACAGGTCGATCTCGTAGTTCGAGTGCACGCCTTGCATGACGGCAGCGGTGCGCTCCAATCCCATGCCGGTGTCGACCGACGGCTTCGGCAGCGGCGTCAACACGCCTTCGGCCGAGCGGTCGAACTGCATGAACACGAGGTTCCAGATCTCGATCCAGCGATCGCCGTCGTCGTCCGGCGAGCCCGGCGGGCCGCCCGGAATGTGCGCGCCGTGGTCATAGAAGATTTCGGAGCACGGTCCGCACGGGCCGGTCTCGCCCATCTGCCAGAAATTGTCGGAGCCGCCGCCCGGCTTGTCGCCGATGCGCACGATGCGGCTCTCGGGCAGGCCGATCTCCTTGTGCCAGATGTCGAACGCCTGCTGGTCCGAGTGGTAGACGGTTGCCATCAGGCGCTGCGGATCGATGCCCAGCCAGTCCTTGCCGGTCACGAAATCCCACGCGAAGCGGATCGCGTCGCTCTTGAAATAGTCGCCGAAGCTGAAGTTGCCCAGCATCTCGAAGAACGTGTGATGGCGGGCGGTGTAGCCGACGTTCTCCAGGTCGTTGTGCTTGCCGCCGGCGCGCACGCAGCGCTGCGAGGTGGTGGCGCGGTTGTACGGACGCTTGTCCTTGCCGAGGAACACGTCCTTGAACTGCACCATGCCGGAGTTGGTGAACAGGAGCGTGGGGTCGTTGCCGGGCACGAGCGAGCTCGAAGGCACGATCTGGTGCCCGCGCTCGTTGAAGAATTTCAGAAACAGCGCGCGCAGTTCGGCGCTGGACAGCCGCTTTCCCGTGGTCATTCAGCCTCGAGGGTTATGTCCGGCGCGCCGTCCCCCTCGCCCGATTCCTCGCGAAGGGCGGAGCGGAGCTGCTCGGCATCGAAGCCGCGATATTGAAGGAAGCGCGCCTGCTTTGCACGCTCGCCCAGGCTGCGCGGGGCGGAGGACCCGAACTTGCGCCGACGCACTTCCCGCGCCAGCTGCACCCAGTCGACGTCGGCAGATTGCAGCGCCTCTTCGACCTGGGCGTCGGAAACTCCCTGCTGCCGCAGCGCGGCGCGGATCCGGACCGGACCCTGCCCGCGCCGGGCATGGTGATGCACGAAATTGCTGGTGAAACGCTCGTCGCTGACCAGTCGCTTGCCGGCCAGCTTCTGGATCACGGACTCGATCGACTCCGGCGGATAGCCCTTGCGCTCGAGCTTCCGCCGCAGCTCCTCGACCGAGTGCTCGCGCCGGGCGAGCAGCCGCACAGCGGCTGCTTCGACGGTCTTGGGGTCGGCCGCGGCGGCCGTTTGCTTCGAGCTGCTAGACGGTCGCCTCACCTTTCGCAGCCTCGCCCTTCTTCTCGCCTGGCGCGGGCAGCAGCTTCTCGCGGATCCTGCCCTCGATCTCCCGGGCGATTTCCGGGTGCTGGTCGAGGAAGGTGCGCGCGTTTTCCTTGCCCTGGCCGATGCGCTCGCCGTTGTAGCTGAACCAGGAGCCGGACTTCTCGACGAAGCCCTGCGCGACCCCGATGTCGATGACCTCGCCGTTGCGCGAGATGCCCTGCCCGTACAGGATCTCGAACTCCGCTTCACGGAACGGCGGCGCCACCTTGTTCTTGACGACCTTGACGCGGGTCTGGTTGCCGATGACTTCCTCGCCGTTCTTCAGCGCGCCGATGCGGCGGATGTCGAGCCGCACCGAGGCGTAGAACTTGAGCGCGTTGCCGCCGGTGGTGGTTTCCGGGTTGCCGAACATCACGCCGATCTTCATGCGGATCTGGTTGATGAAGATGACGATGGTGTTCGAGCGCTTGATGTTGCCGGTGAGCTTGCGCAGCGCTTGCGACATGAGGCGGGCCTGCAGGCCGACGTGCGCGTCGCCCATTTCACCCTCGATTTCCGCCTTCGGCGTCAGCGCCGCGACCGAATCGACGACGACGATGTCGACCGCGCCGGAGCGCACCAGCATGTCCGTGATTTCCAGGGCCTGCTCGCCGGTGTCCGGCTGCGAGACCAGCAGGTCCTGCACGTTGACGCCGAGCTTCGCGGCGTAGACGGGATCGAGCGCATGCTCGGCGTCCACGAACGCTGCGGTGCCGCCGGCGCGCTGCGCTTCCGCGATGACCTGCAGGGTGAGCGTGGTTTTGCCGGAAGACTCCGGCCCGTAGATCTCGATGACGCGGCCGCGCGGCAGGCCGCCGACGCCCAGAGCGATATCCAGCCCGAGCGAGCCGGTGGACACTGCTTCGACGTCGTAGTTTTCCGTGGCTTCGCCCAGCCGCATGACCGAGCCCTTGCCGAATTGCTTTTCGATCTGCCCGAGCGCGGCGGCGAGCGCCTTCTTGCGATTTTCTTCCATCGTTGCAGCCTTGAAGAGAGTTGAGGGGTGCGCGAGGTGTTCAGTATCCGACAGGTCGATGCCTGAGCAGGGCCTGATTATCTGTACATTTACACAGTAATTCAATCACCGCGGAGCAGATTCTTCGGTCGTTCTCCATTCTTCGAGCACGGTGTACTCCGAGCCGCGCTGCCCCACCTGCGACTCGACCAGCGCGAGCGACTCGACCGGCCAGTCGAGCGGCGCGACCGCCGCGGCCGCCGGCCCGCGGGCGACGTCGCGGACGAGCGTCACGTGCGGACGAAACGTCTCGTGCGCGTGCAGCTCGAAGCCGCCGTCTCGCAACCCGGCGTGCAAGCGGTCGACGAGTTCCTGCAGCTCCGGCGGCGTGCGCTGCGCGCTCAGGCACAGCAGATTCGAATACCGCCAGAACTCCACGCGATCAAGATGCAGCAAAAACCTGACAATCAATGTCAACTTCCCAATCTCGATCGCGCGGGCGACGCGCTCTGCCGGCACCGCGCCGAGAAACACGACGGTAACGTGCAGGTTGCGCGCCGGGATCGCGCGGCCGAGCGCCGCATGCGCCTGAACCTCGGCGGCAAGCCGCGCGCGCACCGTGTCGCTGGGCCACAGTGCGAAGAACAGGCGGCGGTTTTTGCTCGGGGGCATCGGAGCCGGGCTGAAGCCCGACCTACAGTCGCAGGATCTCGCTGAGGGCGCGTGCAACGGTCTGGCGCCGGACCGCTTCGCGATCGCCGGCAAACGTTTCCATTGCAACGCGCGTCTCGATCTCGCCCCCGAGACGCCAGGCCCAGCCGAACCACACCGTGCCGACCGGCTTGCCGGGCTGACCGCCGTCGGGGCCGGCGATGCCGGTCACCGCGACCGCGACGTGACCGCCTAGCGTTTCGAGCGCGCCGACCGACATCTCGTGCGCAGTCTGCTCGCTCACGGCACCGTGCGCGGCGAGCGTCGAGGGCAGCACGCCGAGCAGAGACTGCTTGAGAGTGTTGCTGTAAGCGACGACCCCGCCGAGAAACCAGTTCGAGCTGCCCGGGATGTCGGTGGCCACCTTGGCGATCCAGCCGCCGGTGCACGATTCGGCGGCCACCAGCCGGCGCTCGCCGTCGATGAGATGCGCGCCGACCTTCGTCGCGAGGCGCAGCAGCTCCGGATCGCTCGTCGCAAGAGTCGTCATGGGACACGCTTTAGTGCGCTCCGCGGCTCACGTCAAGCTGGGCAGTTGCGGACCTTCGCAGGCAGAATTCGCCGGATGTCCGCCGCGCTCGAAACCCACACTCCCGTGATGCAGCAGTACCTGCGCCTGAAGGCGCAGCACCCGGACTCGCTGCTGTTCTACCGGATGGGCGACTTCTACGAGTTGTTCTACGACGACGCGAAGCGCGCCGCGCGGCTGCTCGACATCACGCTCACCGCGCGCGGCCAGTCGGCGGGTCAGCCGATTCCGATGGCCGGAGTGCCGTTCCACAGCGTCGAGAGCTATCTCGCGAAGCTCGTGCGGCGCGGCGAATCGGTGGCGATCTGCGAGCAGATCGGCGATCCGGCCAGGTCGAAAGGCCCGGTCGAGCGCCAGGTCGTGCGCGTCGTCACGCCGGGCACGGTAACGGACGACGCGTTCCTCGAAGAGCGGCGCGACACGCTCCTCGCGGCGCTGTGCCGCGAGGGCGAGCGCTTCGGGCTGGCGTGGCTGGAGCTCTCCAGCGGCCGCTTCAGCGTGCTCGAAGCCGACGGCGACGAAGCGCTCACGAGCGAGATCGAGCGCCTGCGACCGGCTGAGCTGCTCGTGCCGGAGCAGGTGCGGCCAG
The DNA here is from genome assembly GCA_035278165.1 of Steroidobacteraceae bacterium. Classification (GTDB taxonomy): domain Bacteria; phylum Pseudomonadota; class Gammaproteobacteria; order Steroidobacterales; family Steroidobacteraceae; genus Steroidobacter. Next base: position 11,276 of record DATEJG010000177.1, on the reverse strand, counting down.
GCGGCGTCATTGCATTCATCCGTGAGCGCCCGCCGTGGCACTTCGACCTGCAGACAGGCACGCGCTCGCTCTGTGAGCAATTCCAGACGCGCGACCTTGCCGGCTTCGGTTGCGCCGACCGGCCGCTGGCAGTCGCGGCAGCCGGCTGTCTTTTGCAATATGTACGCGATACGCAAAAAGCCGCGCTGCCGCACCTGCGCGGGCTGCGCACGGAAGAGCGAGGCGAAGCAGTGCTCCTCGATGCCGCGACACGCCGCAACCTGGAGCTGTCGACCAGTCTCGCGGATCGGCCCGACTGCACCGTCGCCGCCGTGCTCGACCGCACCGCGACCGCGATGGGCGGCCGCGAGCTGCGCCGCTGGCTGCATCGACCGTTGCGCGATCGCAATCCCGTCGAGCTGCGACTGCAAGCCATCGGCGCGCTGATCGACAAAGGACTGCACGGCCCGCTGCACGATCTGCTCGCGCATGTCGGAGATGTCGAGCGCGGGCTCGCGCGAGTCGCGCTGAAGACCGCGCGTCCGCGTGATCTCGCACAACTGCGCGAAGCACTGGCGCGTCTGCCGGACCTGCAGCGCTTGCTTGCTGGTATCGATTCGCCAGCGTTGCAGGAGCTTGCAGCGCGCGCCGGCACGTATCCGGATCTTCATGCCCTGCTGCTGCGGGCAATCGTCGAGCAACCGCCGCCGATCCTGCGCGAGGGCGGCGTCATCGCGTCCGGCTACGACGCCGAGCTGGACGAGCTGAAGCGCATCAGCGAGCACAGCGATCAATATCTGCTCGACCTGGAAACGCGCGAGCGCGCGCGCAGCGGCATCGCGAACCTGCGGCTCGGCTACAACCGAGTGCAGGGCTACTACATCGAGATAAACCGCAGCCTTGCCGACCGGGTGCCGCCGGACTATCACCGCCGCCAGACCGTCAAGAACTCCGAGCGTTACATCACGCCGGAGCTGAAGGAGTTCGAGGACAAGGTGCTGAGCGCGCGCGACCGTGCGCTGGCGCGCGAGAAACAACTCTACGACGAGCTGCTCGATCAGCTGATCGCGCGACTGGCCGAGCTGCAGGCGAGTGCCGCGGCACTGGCGGCGCTCGACGTGCTGGCGAACCTGGCGGAACGCGCCGTGACACTGCGATACACGGCGCCGCAGCTGACCGACGAGCCGGTCGTGGAGATCACGCAGGGGCGGCATCCCGTGGTCGAGCAGTTCATCGATCAGCCGTTCGTGCCGAACGACCTGCAGTTGCAGGATGCGCGCCGCATCCTCGTCATCACGGGCCCGAACATGGGCGGCAAGTCGACGTACATGCGCCAGGCTGCGCTGATCGTGATCCTCGCGCGCATGGGCAGCTATGTCCCGGCGCGCGCGGCGCGGATCGGGCCGATCGATCGCGTGTTCACGCGCATCGGCGCTTCCGACGATCTCGCGGGCGGCCGCTCGACGTTCATGCTGGAAATGACCGAGGCCGCGAACATCCTCAACAACGCCACGGCGCAGAGCCTGGTGCTGATGGACGAGATCGGCCGCGGCACGAGCACGTACGACGGCCTGTCGCTCGCGTGGGCGTGTGCACAGCATCTCGCGCGCAACACACGGGCATTCACGCTGTTCGCGACGCACTACTTCGAGCTGACCTCGCTCGCAATTGAGCTCGAAGGCTGCGCGAACGTGCACCTCGATGCGACCGAGCACGGCGACAAGCTCATCTTCCTGCACACCGTGAAGGAAGGGCCTGCCAATCAGAGCTATGGCTTGCAAGTCGCAGCATTGGCGGGCGTGCCGCAGAAAGTGATCACTGCGGCGCGGCGCTACCTGCGCGAGCTGGAGCGTCGCTCGGCGGCAGCTCACGAGCCGCGGCCACAACAGGAGCTGCTGCTGGAATTGCCAGCGGAGCCGACTGAGCACGAAGTGGTGCGTGCCGTGCGCGAGCTGGATCCGGACGCGATGACGCCGAAGGAAGCGCTGGATGCGCTGTACGCGCTGAAGAAGAAACTATCGGAGTCAGGCTGAAGCCTGACAAACACGGAAGAATCAGCCGCTCCTGCGGAACGTGCCGGTTTCCAGGAAATGCCGGGTCTGCTCCGCCACCTCGGCAGACAGCACCAGCCCTGTGTGCGAAGTCGCGACCACCAGGTGATCCTTGGCGCCGGGCAGGCGCGTCTCCTCCACCATCACCGTGCCGTCGTGCTCGTCGTCGAGGCTCGCGATCAGGCGGCCGAGTCCCAATCCCATCGAGCCGGCGATCACGCCCACCTCGCGCCGTCCCGACCATTCGCGCGGCGCGCAGTCGATGCACTCTTCGGCGAGAGCGCCGCCGAGCAGCGCGCGCCCGAACGGAATGCGCGCGAGCCGCTGCGCAACGCGCGAGCCTTGCAGCGGCGAGCCCAGCAACACCGCACGGCCCGGCGGCAGATCGCCGGTCACCTGCAGAGCGCGCAGCACGACCAATCCGCCGAGGCTGTGACCGACGAAGTGCAAACGCTCGGCGCGGTGAGCCTGTGCGCAGTCGATCAACCGACGCACGTGATCGCTCATCGAACCGACCAGCGAGGGATAGTTGAACGGCAGGGCGCGCAGCGAGCCGTCCGCTTCGAGACGGCGCCGGATCACCGTCAGCTCGAGGCCGCTCATCCATAAGCCATGCACGAGGATCGCCAGGGTGGGGACGGAATTCATTCCGGCTCAATATACAACGCCCCGCCAGTCGATTTATTCTCGACGCAAACGGGGGACGAGGAGATGCCATGCTGTCGCGACGCGCCTTTCTCGAACGCGGATCCCTGGCGGTCGCAGCCATGAGCCTGGGCGCGACGCACGCAGCGCACGCGCAGAGCGGAGCGCTGAGCGGTCCTCTCGGCAAACCGATCGGCCTGCAGTTGTACACAGTGCGCGAGGCGGTTGCGAAAGATCTGCAAGGCACGCTGCGCACGCTCGCCGGCATCGGCTATCGCGAGGTCGAGCTCGCGGGCATGCCGACCGGCGCCAAGGAGCTGCGCGCCATGCTGAGCGATCTCGGCATGACGGCGCCGAGCATGCACGCGAGCATGGCGGAGCTGCAGGAAGGACTGCAGGAGCGCATCGACTACGCGCAGACGCTCGGCACGCAGTACCTCGTGTGCTCGTTCCCGTGGACCAGCGACGGGCGCTTCCGCTCCAATCCGGGTCACGCCGTCGTCTCGCTCGCGTCGGGCATCACGCTCGATGACTGGAAGTGGAACGCGGAGCAGCTCAACAAGATCGGCGCGGCGGCGAACCAGGCGGGCCTGCGCTGCGGCTACCACAATCACAACATGGAATTCCGCGCATACGACGGCGTCGTTGCCTACGACGAGCTGCTGCGAATGACGGATCCGAAGCTGGTGACGATGGAAATGGACATCGCCTGGGTCGTCACCGCCGGCGCGGATCCGGTGAAGTACCTGCGCAAGCACGAAGATCGCATCGCGCTGCTGCACGTGAAGGATGTCCGCAAGGACCTGATGGTGACGGCCGACCGGCTGCAGGCGCAGACCACCGAGGTCGGCAGCGGCAAGATCGACTGGAAGCGCACGTTCAAGGCGATGGAAGCGCGGCAGATCCAGCACTACTTCGTCGAGCAGGAGAATTTCGAGCGCACGCCGCTCGAAGCGGTGAAGATCAGCTTCGACTACCTGCGCACGCTCGCCGGCATCCGATGAAGCGTCGGCTGCGGCTCGGCATGGTCGGCGGCGGACGCGGCGCGTTCATCGGCGCGGTGCATCGCATGGCGGCGCGCCTCGACGACCGCTACGAGCTCGTGGCCGGCGTGTTTTCTTCCGATCCGCAGCGCTCGCGCGAAAGCGGCGCGGAGCTGCTGCTCGACGCTGCGCGCTGCTACCCGTCCGTCGACGAAATGGTGCGTGCCGAACGCGCGCGGGCGGATTGCATCGATGTCGCCGCGATCGTCACGCCGAATCATTTGCATCATGCCGGCGCAAGGAAATTTCTCGAAGCCGGCATGCATGTGATCTGCGACAAGCCGCTGACCACGACGGTCGCCGATGCCGAAGACCTGGTTGCAACGGCTGAGCGCGCGCAGCGGCTGCTCGCAGTGACCTACAACTACAGCGGCTATCCGCTGGTGCGCCAAGCAAAGGAAATGATCGCTGCGGGCGAGCTCGGTGAGCTGCGCGTCGTGCAAGTCGAATATGCGCAGGACTGGCTGACCACGCTGCTGGAAGGCGAAGGTCAGAAGCAGGCGTCGTGGCGCGCGGACCCGCGCCAGGCCGGCGTGGCCGCTGCGGTCGGCGACATCGGCACGCATGCATTCCACCTCGCGGAGTTCGTAACTGGATTGAGCGTCACGCAGCTCGCGGCGGAGCTTTCGACGCACGTCGCGGGCCGCAAGCTCGACGACAATGCGCAGATGCTGCTGCGTTTCGCGAATGGCGCGCGCGGATCGCTGTGGGCGAGCCAGATCGCGGCGGGCAACGAGAACGGCCTGCGTCTGCGCATCTACGGCGCGAAAGCCGGCCTGGAATGGTCGCAGGAAGAACCGAATCACATGCGATTCGCGCCGTATGGCCAGCAGCCGCGAGTGGTCGCGCGCGGCGGGCCGGGCGCGACGCCGCTTGCCGCAGCCGCCGCGCGCGTTCCCGCCGGACATCCGGAGGGTTACCTGGAATGTTTCGCGCAGCTGTACCGCGACATCGCGGACTTGATCGCGGCGTATGATGCGAAGCTTCCGCCGCCGGCCGGCGCGCTGCTCGTGCCGACCGGCAAGGACGGGTTACGCGGCGTGCGCTTCATCCACGCCGCAGTGGAGTCGAGCCGCAATGACGCGGCGTGGGTGGGATTGCCAGAATCGTCAGGCTGAAGCCTGACCCACAAGTCAATGAGGAGTCGACCATGTCCCTTCGATCGCTTTTTGTCGGCGGCGCCGCCGTGCTCGCCGGGCTTGCCGCCGTGACGTCCCACGCCAAGGAAGCCGGCCAGTGGCAGCCGCTGTTCAACGGCAAGAATCTCGATGGCTGGCAGCACGTCGGGCCCGGCCAGTTCGTGGTCGAGAACGGCGTGCTCAAGACCGAGGGCGGCATGGGGCTGCTGTGGTACACGAAGGAGAAGCTGAGCAACTCGGTGCTGCGCGTCGTGTTCCGCGTGCCCGACCCGGCCAAGGGCGGCAACTCCGGCATCTTCATCCGCATTCCCACCGAGCCGACCGAGCCGTGGATGCCGGTGAACAAGGGCTACGAAGTGCAGATCGATCCCAGCGAGGACGACTATCACCGCACCGGCGTGCTGTACTCGCTCACCCAGGCGCTGGCGAAGCCGGAGCTGAAAGAGTGGAACACGATGGAGATCACGCTGACCGACGACCGCACCGTCGTGACCTTGAACGGCGAGAAGATCACGGATTACAAGGAAGGCGACCCGGTGCCGGAGAAGAAAGTGAAGTCGGAGCCGGACCGCGGCCCGCGCCCGGCCGCCGGCTACTTCGGGCTGCAGAACCACGACGACAAGGACGTGGTGCTGTACCGCGAGATCAGCGTGAAGAAACTGAAGTGAGATGAGAAGTCAGGCTGAAGCCTGACCCACAAGGGATCAAAGCAGTGTGGGTCAGGCTTTAGCCTGACAGCAGAAGGACAAGAAAGCATGGCGATGATTCGTCCAGGCGATATCAGGAATGACTACGACGTCATCATCGTCGGCTCGGGCGCGGCCGGCGGACAAACCGCGTACACGCTGACGATGGACGGCGCGAAGGTCCTGATGCTCGAAGCGGGCCGCAACTACGTGCCCGAGACGCAGACGCCGATGTTCCACACGCCCGACCAGGCGCCGCTGCGCGGCACCTCGACTCCGGACAAGGAATTCGGCTTCTACGACGCCACCGTCGACGGCGGCTGGGCAATGCCGGGCGAGCCCTATTCGAGCGCATCCGAAAGTCCCGAGCGGCGCTTCTGGTGGTGGCGCGCGCGCATGCTCGGCGGACGCACCAATCACTGGGGCCGCATCTCGCTGCGCAACGGTCCGTACGATTTCAAGCCGCACGCGCGCGACGGGCTCGGCTTCGACTGGCCGCTCGACTACGACGACGTCGCGCCTTACTACGACAAGGTCGAGATGCTGATCGGCGTGTACGGCGACAACGACGGCATGGAGAACACGCCGAACTCCTCGCCCGGTGTGTTGCAGCCGCCACCCAAAGCACGCGCCGGCGAGCAGCTGATCCGCCAGCGCGCAAAGAAACTCGGCGTGCCGGTCATCGCAGCTCATCGCGCGGTGCTCACGCAGAAGCTCGACGACAAGCGCCTGCCGCCGCTGCTGCATCCAGGCAACGAGCGCGCGCAGAAGATCCTCGCCGAGCACATGCGCAAGCGCGCCGCATGCTTCTGGGCGACGGAGTGCGGCCGCGGCTGCTCGATTCTCGCCAACTACCAGTCGACGACAGTGCACCTGCCGCCGGCGATGGCGACCGGCAATCTCGACATCGTGTGCCAGGCGATGGTGCGCGAGGTCGAGCTCGACAAGCGCGGCCTCGCCTCCGGCGTCGTGTTCATCGACAAGGAAAGCGGCCAGGAGCATCGCGCGAAGGCGCGCATCGTCGTGCTGGCGGCGAGTGCCTGCGAGAGCGTGCGCATCATGCTCAATTCGAAGTCCGCGCAGTTTCCGCAAGGGCTGGCGAACTCCAGCGGCAAGGTCGGCAAGTACCTCATGGACACGGTGGGCTCGCCGGTCAGCGGGCAGATTCCCCTGCTCGAGAATCTGCCGCCGCACAACGAGGACGGCGCCGGCGGCATTCACGTCTACTCGCCCTGGTGGCTGTACCAGGAGCAGATGGCCGGCAAGCTCGATTTCGCGCGCGGCTATCACATCGAGATGGGCAGCGGCCGCGGCATGCCGAGCGTCGGCTCGATGGCGCGCATGGCGAGCACCGCCGGCGGCTATGGCCGCAAGTTCAAGGAAGACATGCGGCGCTACTACGGCTCGTTCGTCGGCCTCGCCGGCCGCGGCGAGATGATCCCGAACGAGAGCTCGTACTGCGAGATCGATCCCAAGAGCAAGGACCGCTGGGGCATTCCGACCTTGCGCTTCCACTGGCAGTGGTCGGATCACGAGACGCGCCAGGCCGCGCACATGCAGAAGACGTTCGCCGCGATCATCGAGGAGATGGGCGGGCGCGTGGTCGGCGGCAAGCCGGAGCTCGACGGCCGCAAGGCGATCGCGCCGGGCGGCTTCATCATTCACGAGATCGGCGGTGCGATCATGGGCGCGGATCCGAAGACCTCCGTGACGAACCAATGGATGCAGAGCTGGGACGTGAAGAACCTGTTCATCACCGACGGCGCGCCGTTCCCGTCGAACGCCGACAAGAACCCGACGCTGACGATCATGGCGCTGGCGTGGCGCTCGGCGGACTACATGCTGCAGGCGATGAAAAAGCGGGACCTCTGACATGACGCAACTCGACCGGCGTACGGCAGTGAAGTGGGTGCTCGCAGCAAGCGCGGCGTTGCGGCTGCCGTCAGTGTCGTTCGACACGGCAGCGGCAACACCCGCGGCGCAGGGCTACGGCAAGGACCCGGACCTGATGAAGGTCTACAAGAGCGGCGAGCTGTGGCCGCTGACGCTGACGAAAGATCAGCGCGCAACGGCAGCGGCACTGTGCGATCTGATCATCCCCGCGGATGCCGGCTCGCCCGCCGCATCGAGCGTCGGCGTCGTCGAGTTCATCGACGAATGGATCAGCGCGCCATATCCCGAGCACGCCGTCGATCGCTCGACGGTGCTCGGCGGCCTGAGCTGGATCGACGGCGAAGCGCAGCGACGCTTCAAGGCGCCGTCCGCGAAGCTCTCGGCCACGCAGATGGCAGCGATCGCGGATGACCTGATTGCAACGCCGGCGAAGCCGGACCTCGCCACTGCGGTTGCATTCTTCGAGCGCTATCGCGCGCTGACTGCCGGCGGCTTCTACACGACGCCGGTCGGCATGAAGGACTTGAAGTATGTCGGCAACGTCGCGCTGGCCGCGTTCGAAGGGCCGCCGAAGGAAGTGCTGCAACGCCTGGGGCTGGTGTAGGTCGCGGTTCCATCGATGACGTCTGCGGGCTTGGTCAGGCCAACCACCTGACGTTCTGCTGTCGCGGGCGTCGCTTTGTTCGATCGATACTCGAAAGCCCCGGAGAAAATTCCAATCTTTTCGGCTCATCGACTAGACGATCTGACTTGATGACCGGGATGAACCAGAACAGGGCAACTGCGAAGAACACCAACTCCAACACCGTGAAGTATCTCTTGTTCATTTCATGAATCCCTCAGCACCCATCACTCTGAATTCGTGACCCGCAACTCCTGCTGCCGATAACAATCACGTTCAGTCGATTCGCAATCCGACCGATTGTTCGCGTCAGACTCTTGCCAACAGCGGCACTGACTACTCTGCCCTTCCCGCCCGTGCCGACATCAAGAGCGCCGAGGACGATGGCGGTCACGTAGCTGCCCTGATCAAGCTCCCAGGCCGCATCGGCGAGTAGGAAGGCCTTTCCCATTTGCTGGTAGGGCTCAAGAATCGCACCGCAATTTGAACCGCCAGTGTCCACACAAGCGGAGTACGTGCTGATGAATGCGGATTCCGTTCCGGTCGGATCACGTGATCGCCTGCGCGCTCGCCGCGCAAGCCGATCTCATCGTCACCGGCGATCTCGATCTGCTCACGCACGCCGCATGCTGCACCGACTACTCGGCGATGACCCCTGCGGCCGCTCAGTCGGTCCCCCACGACCCCCGGCCCGACACCCATTGCCGCACGCTCAAAACCGCATCGTCACGGGCGATTCCGATCTGCTCACGCTCGAGACCTATCAAGACATTCCGATCGTCAGCGCGACCGAGGCGATGCACAGAGTGGAGGCGCGGGAGAGGGAATCCCATCCTTCCATACCCAGTGTCACGCGTCGAGCACACTTCCGAGCGCAACAAAAAGGCAAATTGAGCCTAGCGCGAAGCCGGCGTAAACGACCCCAGGCGGCACTCGCTGGGCAATGGCGTAGGCTACGTAGGCTTCCTTGACGCGTTGGACGCCACCAGCAATGGAAGAAACGAACAAGAACAGCGCCGGCGCAATCGTTGCTATCCCAAAGACAAGTAGTAGTCCGCGCCAGTCTCTTCTGTCGAAGTAACCGATGTGGTACAGCGCCACACCCCCGGCAAGGCTCGCAAAGAACACGATGTTGGATACTAGGATCTTTAACTTGTTCTCCTGCACAAGCTCATCGACTCCCTTGGTCCCACAGGTCTCGGGAACACTCTGCGAGAGCCTCCTGAGTAGCCACACGCTAACAGCACCACCGATGAGGCCGCTAATAGCTGGCCGAATCGATTCAAGATCCATGCAACCTCACTTTATGCAGCCGCTTGAATTCGGCGCTCCACACGGTGGCGGTTGCTTGGGCAGCGGGCCTGGGTTCGATGTCGCCGGCGGCGCAGTCGAATCAGGAGAGGTCAAAGAGTTCGGAGTCACCGGTGGAACCGCCTCCTGACCGACAGCATTTGCTACGTGATTGGCAACTGCCGCAGCCGCCGCTTTGCCAGCATCCGCCACAGCGCTTTCAATCTTTCCTAGGTTGTCCCCGATTCTCTGGCTTATCTTTTCCGCTCTATTCGCGGTTTTGGCAGATTGCTCGGACAGCTTGGAAATGGCCTTTACGCTCTTGGTGGCGACCTGCGCGGTTTTCGCCCCAGTCTTCAGCGCATTAAAGGCGCCAGGAATTACAGCAGATACAGCTCCGGCGACTAGCACGTCGCCAAAATCGATCTCCGAGAACGATTTGCCGTCGATAACGGTCTGCATGCCAATCTCAATCGCTGCCCCGATGACGAATCCTACTACTCCAAATTCGCCCTTCGGATCGGTCTTATTGAGCGGATCATTGCCGACATAGGCGTAGAGACTAACGTCATCCTCACACCCGATCGGATCCGTCTGCAGAAACCTCCCGAGCGTCGGCGAGTACATCCGCGCCTTGTAGTGGTACAGCCCCAGCTCCGCGATCCACGCCTGTCCCGTGTATTGAAACCGCCCCATGTTCCCGGAGTTCGGGACGCCGTATGCGTCATAGGCATTGATCCCGAGCGAGCTGCCATTTGCATCTGCAACGGCGACGATCGACCCCTGATGGTTGGCGAAGAGACCGCGGCGCGTGCCGAGCGCAGCGCCTTCATACCAGAGCAACGGCTCGTCGGCCCCAGGCCCGTGCACGTAACGGCGCAGCACAGTGCCGCTGGCGTTGTACTCGGCTACGAGCTTGTCACCGTCATAGAGGAACTGGGTCGTGCCGCTTGCGGCAGACACCTGAAACAACCTGCCCATCGGGTCATAGGTGAGCGTCGCCGATTTCGCACCGCTCGCCGATACCAATCGATTCTCGGTGTCGTAGACAAAGCTCGTCGCACCGTCGGAGGTCAGGTTGCCGTTCAAGTCGTAGGCGTGCGCGGCGCCACCGACGCTCGTGTACTGGTTGAGGCCATTGACGTTGTAGCCGCGGGTGACACCGTCGGGTGTAGTGCTCGCGTAGGCGTCATTGCTCTCGATGCGCGAGGTGATCTGCGAGGCGGGGTTGTAGCCGAACTGCAGCGTCTGATCGGCCGCGCTCCCGGCAAGATTGTTCGTCAGGCTCGACAGGCGCGAGATCGCGTCGTACTCGTTGCTGGTCACCGCTCCGCCCAGCCAGGCGTCGGCGCGACGCCCCAGGCCGTCGTAGTTGAAGCTCGCGACCGTCGTACCGCCGTTCTCGAGAATCGCTCCGAGTCGATCGGCGCCGTCATGGCCGTACGTGAAGTAAGTGCTGTCCGGAAAGGTCAGCTGCGCACGCCGGCTGCCGGCATCGTAGTCGCAGACGAGCGTGCGGCTGACGCTCCCCATCGTATTGGTCGAGGAGCGCAGCCGTCCGAAGCCGTCGTAGCTGTTCGTGATGCCGGCGCCCGAGGTCGAACCGAAGCGGGCGAAGACCTGCAGGTCCTGCGCGTCATAGCCGTAGAAGACGCTGTAACCCGCCGCGCCGCTCGCTGAAGCGGGCACCGTCTTCACTGTCACCCGATTCAGGCCGTCGTACTGGTAGTTGATAGTCCCGCCGTCGCGCTTTCTGAACGAGAGGCGGTTGCCGGCGTCATCGAATGTGTAACTCTCGTAATCGCTCTCGTTGACGGAGCCCGCGGTCGTCTTCGAGGGAAACACCCAGCGGTTCTGGCGATCGTGCCCGTCGTAGCGCATCTCCGCGCGGTTGCCGTTGGCGTCGGTGACGCTCGCGCGCTTGCCAT
>DATEJG010000176.1:0-7807 GCA_035278165.1 Steroidobacteraceae bacterium | reverse complement strand
GTCGTCGCAGCGACAGCCGCCACCTCCACCGCCCCGCCCTTTGCCTTGCTGATCAGCCATTCGCCTGGATCATCGCCGCCAGGCGTCGCAACGAGAGTGGCGAGCGCGGCTATCGAAGCCGTCGAGCGCAGCGTGTCGCTCCAGTCCTCGGCATTCTTCTGCGAGCCGAAGACCGGCGTGTGCTCGCGAGCCCAATCCGACGCGCGCCGATCGAGGTTGTCGACTTGCAAGACCGCAGCTGCGGCGAGCGGCGCCCACACCCACGGATCGCTGGCCGCGCCCTGTGCAGCTTCGCGCACCCGTTCCCAGCCGGGCCTGATGGTCGCTTGATCGCCCCACCTGCCGCCGGCAGGCAACGTTCCGCACGCGCTGCACGACAGGACGATGCTGCCGGCGAGCAGCGTGAAAGTAATCCTCGGACTTCGCATGCGCGCTCCGCTCCTTTGAGCGTTGGACGGAGCAGCACGCTCGAATCAACCTGTCAGGCACTCGTCAGTCCGCCTCTGGCAGCATGCTGCGTGTGAGCGCAACGACCGGATTTTCGTGGGGCCTCGCTCTGTGCGTGCTGCCGCTGGCAGCCGTGGCTCTCGAGGACGAGGCAGAGCAGCAGATCGAATCGATCCTCGTCACCGCCACGCGCAGCGGCAACGTGGTCGGCGACGAGCCGGTCCGCGTCGAAGTCGTGCCGGAAGAGGAGATCGAAGAGAACCTGACGATCCAGCCGGGAAATCTCACGACGCTGCTCAACGAGCTTGCCGGCGCACGCATGCAATCCACGACCACTTCGCTCGGCGGCACGGCGCTGCAGATGCGCGGGATGCCGGGACGGCATTCGCTGGTCCTGCAGGACGGGTTGCCGCTGCTCGGCGCGCAGACGGATGGCTTCGGGCTGCTGCAGATCCCACCGCTGGACCTCGGGCGCGTCGAGCTCGTCAAGGGCGTCGGTTCAGCGCTGTACGGCGCTTCCGCCCTCGCCGGCGTGCTGAACCTCGTCTCCCGCCGGCCGGGTACGGAGCCCGAGCTGCTGTTGAACCGCACATCGCGCGGCGCGACCGACGTCGTCGGGTTCGCCTCTCGCGAATTTCGCGAGGGCCGGGGCGTGACGCTGACCGCTGCGGTCAACGATCAGTCGCGCGAGGATATCGATCGCGACGCATGGGCCGACCTCGCCGGCTATCGCCGCTACGCACTGCGTCCTCGCCTGTTCTGGGACGACGAAGGTCGCTCGATCTTCGCAACCGTCGGCTTCGTCGACGAGGATCGCCAGGGCGGCACGATGCGCGGACGCACGCTCGCGGACGGCACGTCGTTGCGGGACGCGCTCGACACGCGTCGCTACGACGGCGGGCTCACGATGACGCTGGACCTCGGCAACGACCGCCAGCTCGCCACCCGCTGGTCGGCGGGCGTCGTCGATCATGAGCGGCGCTTCGGCATGGAGCGGATCGAAGACTCGCTCGCGACCGGCTACGGCGAAAGCACTATCGCAGGCCACGCCGGCGCGCATGCATGGCTGCTCGGCGGGGCCGTGCAATACGAGCGGTTGCAATCCGACGATGCGCCGGATGCCGCCTATCGATACGTCACGCCGGCAGTCTTCGCACAGGACGAGTTTGCAGCGAGCGACGCGCTGAAGCTTGCAGTGAGCGCCCGCATCGACGATCACAATGACTACGGCACGTTCTTCAGTCCGCGACTCTCGGCGCTGCTCAGGACCGGCGACGACTGGTCCGTGCGCGCCTCGATCGGCACCGGCTTCGCGGCACCCACGCCGCTGCTGGAGGAGATCGAAGCGACCTCTCTCGCTCATCTCGCGCCGCTGCGGGGCCTGGAGGCCGAGCGAGCAGCGAGCGCATCGCTGGATACCAAGTGGGCGGAAGGCGGCTGGGAAGTCGAAGGCAGTCTGTTCGCCTCGCGCATCCGCCATCCGCTGATCGCGGAGCCCTCGGCATCGCAGCCGGATCTGCTGGTGGTCATGAATGCAGACGCGCCGCGTCGCGTCGCAGGCGCCGAGCTGCTCGTGCGCTACGTTGCAGGTCCGCTGCACGTCATCGGCAGCTCCACGTTCATGGATGCCACCGAGGGCGATCCAGCAGGTGGACGACGCCGCAGCGACCGCGTGCCACGCTGGTCCGGCGAGCTGGCCGCATTGCTCGAAGACGAGGACCGCGGCCGCTTCGGCGTCGAGGTTTCCTACACGGGACGGCAGGCCTTGTTCGATAACCCGTATCGCACGACTGGCCGCGCATACGTGGAGATCAATGCGCTCGCCGAGATCAAGCTCGGCGAGATCTCGGTGTTCTTCAATGCGATCAATCTCACGGACGTGCGGCAGTCCGACTACGACCCGCTGCTGCTGCCGCAGCCTGCGGCAACGGGCGAGCGCGTCGTGAGCGCCTGGGCGCCGCTGGCCGGCCGGACGTTCAATCTTGGCGTGCGGCTGGAGCTTTGATCCCCTGATTGTCCACAGGAGCCTGCCATGAAAACTGCTATCGCCTCTCTCGCTGCGCTGTCCTTCGGGTTGAGCCCGCTGGCTCATGCAGCAGACCCCGACTGGTCGAAGGTCGAGCAGACGTTGGGCAAGAAAGGATCCGCTCAACCGGGCGGCGTCTACAAATTTGGCTTCCCGCGTTCCGACCTCACGGTGACGGTCGACGGCGTCGCGATCAAACCGTCGTTGGCGCTCGGCTCCTGGCTCGCGTTCGTGCCGACCGCGGACGGTGCCATGTTCATGGGCGATCTCGTGCTCACCGAATCGGAGATCTCACCGGTGATGAAGCATCTCGTGGACAACGGCGTGGAGATCAGCGCTGTCCACAACCATCTGCTGCGGGCATCACCTGCAGTGGTCTATATGCACGTTGCAGGACATGGCGATCCGGCGAAGCAAGCGCAGGTGCTGCACGACGCGCTTGCGTTGAGCAAGACACCGCTCGCCGCGGCGGCTCCCGCTGGCGCGCCGCCAGCAATCGACCTGGACGTCGCAACCATCGAAAGCGCGCTCGGTGCGAAGGGAATGAACAACGGCGGGGTCTACCAGTTCAGCGTGCCGCGCGCCGAGCAGATCACCATGCACGGCATGGCCGTTCCCGCAGCGCTGGGCACCAGCACTGCGATCAACTTCCAGCCGACCGGCGGCGGGAAAGCGGCGGTCACCGGCGACTTCGTGATGATCGGCAAGGAGGTCAATCCGGTGATCAGGATCCTGCGCACGAACGGCATCGAAGTGACTGCGCTGCACAGTCACATGATCGACGACTCGCCGCACCTGTACTTCATGCACTTCTGGGCGAATGACGAAACCGGCAAGCTCGCCACGGGCCTGCGCACGGCACTCGCCTCGATGAACGTGAAGCGCGATCACTGAGCGGGCGTGCCGCGTACCAGCGGCAACCACACCGCGCTCGCCGCGTCGGCGCCCAGCTCGATCGTCACGGTCGCCTTCTGATAGTCCTGCTGCTTCGCGAGGAAAATGTTCGGCACGTACTTCTGCGGGTTGCGATCGTAGAGCGGAAACAGCGACGACTGGATCTGCACCATGATCCGATGACCCGGCTGGAACACGTGATTCACGGTCGGCAGGCGGAAGCGGTAGCGCTGCGTCTTGCCCGCCGGGATCGGCGCCGGCTTCTCGAAGCTGTTGCGATAGCGGCCGCGAAAGATGTCCAGGCTGATCGGCAGTTGATAGCCGCCCATGGTTTTCGGATCGGTCGCGACTTCGTCCGGATACACGTCGATCAGCTTGACCACGAAGTCGCCGTCGGTGCCGGTGGTCTTCGCATACAAGTCGGCGATCGGTGCGCCCGCGAGGCGCACGGGCTCGGTGAGCACCTCGGTCTGATACGTCAGCACATCGGGGCGTCCGTCCGCGTGACGTTGATCGCTCACCAGCCAGTCGCCCCAGCGTCCGTCGTCGAAGTTGACGGGGCGCGGCAAGTGCGGCACCGGCTTCGCCGGATCGGAAACGTAGCTGTCCCCGCCCGCCGCGCCTTTGTCGAAGCCCAGGCGACCGCTCGCCTGCATGTAGATGGGAGTGAGCGGCGCCGCGCATCCCTGCTCGCACGCAAGCGGCCAATCCTGGAAGCGCTCCCAGCGATCCTCGCCGGTGTTGTAGATGGTCGCCGCCGGCAGCGTCACCGCCGGACCGTCCTTGAGATAGTGATTGAACATCGGCAACACCATCTGCTCGCGGAACTGCGCGGCGGTGTCGCCTTCCCACAGCAGCGCGCCGAGCGAGCGCCCTTCGCGATTGATCTGGCTGTGACGCCACGGGCCCATCACGAGAAAGTTGTTGCCGGTCTTGCCCTTCGCCTTCAATGCCTCCCACGCGGTGATCGCGCCGTACATGTCCTCCTGATCCCACAGGCCCTGCTCCCACAGCGTCGGCACGTTCGACGGATTCGCCGCGAGCAGCTTGTCGAGCGCCTGTCCTTGCCAGTAAGCGTCATAGGCCGGGTGCTCCACCATGCGCTGCCACGCGGGCAGCTGATCGAAGCCGGAGCGGTGCGCCCATTCGTTGGCGCCGCCGAGACGACGGAACTCCTCGTAGTGATCGTAGATGCCCGTGCCCGGCCGCTTGCCCGCTTCCTTGTAGCCGGTCTGCGCGCCGATCCAGCCGATGTTGGCCAGGCGGAAGGCGCCGTAGTGGAACCAGTCATCGCCCATCCAGCCGTCGATCATCGGGCTTTCGGGCGCGGCGACCTCGAGCGCCGGGTGCGGACCGAGCAGCGCGTTGACGACGGTGAAGCCCTCGTACGAGGAGCCGATCATGCCGACGCGGCCGTTCGACTCGGGCAGATTCGCCTTGTTCACCAGCCACTCGATCGTGTCGTAAGCGTCGGTGACGTGATCCACCTTGGTGGGATTGAGCGGCCCGATCACCGGGCGCGTCAGCACGTAGTCGCCCTCGGATTTGTACTTGCCGCGCACGTCCTGGTAGACGCGGATGTATCCCGCGGCGACGAACGGCTCGTCGGAGAGCTGCAGCGTGGACAGCATCCGGGTGCTCTCCATCCGCGTGGCCCGCGCCTGTGCGTTGTACGGCGTGCGCGTGAGCACGATCGGTGCGTCCTTCGCACCCTTGGCCATGACGATCACCGTATACAGCTTGACCCCGTCGCGCATCGGGATCATTTCCTCGCGCTTCACGTAGTCGCGCCCGGCGGTCGGCGGTTGGAAATCGGCGGGGATATCGCCGCCGGCGGGCGGCGCAGACTGCGCGAACGCGGCCGCGGCCGTCAAGGCAAAAGACAGCACCAACCAGAGTCTGGCTTGCATCGGTGAGGATCCCTCTTCTTCTGGGCGGACGGAGGTCGTCACGCCTGGTGGCGCAGAGGATATCGCTCTATGCGTCCGTCGGCTCGCCGACTTCGAACTCGCAGGAAGGGCCTACGTCGATCTCGCGTTCAGTCTGCGTCGACGCTTGCAGCGCGACCGCCCGCAGAAAGTCGAAGTCGCAGCCGCCGTCCGCCTGGAGCACGTGCTCGCGATACAACCGCGCGTAGCCGCGACGCAGCTCGTGCGAGCTCGCCACGATGCTGTCGGCGCGACGACGCCGCAGCTCTTCGTCGCTCACCAGAAGCTCCAGACTGCGCTGCTCCACGCTGAGCCTGATGCGATCGCCGCTTCTCACCAGCGCCAGCGGCCCGCCGGCGGCCGCATCGGGAGCTACGTGCACCACGATCGTACCGAACGCCGTGCCGCTCATGCGTGCGTCCGAGATACGCACCATGTCCTTCACGCCCTGTTGCGCGAGCTTCTTCGGGATCGGCAGGTAGCCCGCCTCGGGCATGCCGGCGGCACTCCTGGGCCCGGCGTTGCGCAACACCAGGATGTCGTCGCGGGTCACGTCGAGCTCGGGATCGTCGATGCGCTGGGCCAGATCTTCGGGCGAATCGAACAACACCACGCGGCCCTCCTTCTCGAACAGGCGCTTGTCGGCAGCCGAGCGCTTGAGGATCGCACCGGCCGGCGCGAGGTTGCCGTACAGCGCCACCAATCCGCCCTTCGGCTCGATCGGGTCGCGCAGCGGTCGAACGATGTTCGGATCGGTCCAGGTGTCGCCGTCGGCAGCGAGGCGCTCGCCCAGCGTCTCGCCGGTGACGGTCAGAGTGTCGAGATGCAGGAGCGGTGCGAGCTGGCGCAGCAGTGCGCCCATGCCGCCGGCCGCATGGAAATCCTCCATGTAGTGCGTGCCGCTCGGCTTGAGATTCAACAACAGCGGCGTGCTGTCGCTCAACTCGTTCAACTGCTGCAGTTGAACCTGCAGGCCGACGCGACCTGCTATCGCCGTCAAATGAATGATGGCGTTGGTCGATCCGCCCAGTGCCAGCAGCACGCGCATCGCATTCTCCACCGACTTCGCGGTGATGATCTCGCGCGGCCGGATCGGCTGATGAGCGAGGCGCACGGCAGCAGCGCCGCTGGCTTCCGCCGCACGCAGGCGATCGGCGTGCACGGCGGGAATCGCGGCAGTCCCGGGCAACGACATGCCCAACGCTTCGGCAATGCACGCCATGGTGCTCGCCGTGCCCATCACCGCGCAGGTGCCGGTGGTGGTCGCCAGCCGGTCCTCGATCTGTTCGATCTGTCGTGCGCTCGGAGTGCCGGCGCGGAAGCTCGCCCAGAAGCGCCGGCAGTCGGTGCAGGCACCCAGGCGCTCACCCTCGTGGCGTCCGGTCATCATCGGGCCGGTCACGAGTTGCACCGCCGGGATGTCGGCGGCGGCGGCGCCCATCAGCTGCGCCGGCACGGTCTTGTCGCAGCCGCCGATCAGCACCACGGCGTCCATGGGCTGCGCGCGCAGCATCTCCTCGACGTCCATGCTCATGAGGTTGCGGAACATCAGGCTGGTGGGCGTGAGAAATGCCTCGCCGAGCGAGATCGTCGGAAAGTCGATCGGCAGCGCGCCGGCGGCGAGCACGCCGCGCTTCACGGCCTCGACCAGCTCGGGCATCGCACGGTGACAGTTGTTGTAGCCCGACGGCGTCGCGGCGATGCCGATCACCGGCCGGCGCAGGATCTCGCCGGAGTAGCCCATCGACTTCAGGAAGGAGCGCCGCAGGTACAGCGCGAAATCGCGATCGCCGTAGTTCGTCAGGCCGCGTGCGAAGCCGCCCGTTGCGTCGGCCGGGCCATCTGGCAGGGGAGGTTTCGGGGGCATCGGCGCGATGATAGGTGACGCCGCTGATATTATCAATAAAGTTGTTGACTTCATCTACGACAAAACCGACGATGCGCCGTCCCCTCCACGCCTCTGCCACACGCATGACACGCATCGTTTCGCTCCGCGCGCGCGGCATCCGCATTCCGCTGGCTACCCCCACCTCGTTCTCCAGCCGCGAAGTCCTCGACCGCCACTACGGCATCGTCGAAATCGCCGGCGATGACGGCGTCAAGGGCATCGGCTTCTGCTACGTCGGCAGCGCCGGCGCAGTGCTGTTTGCCGAAGTCGTCGCGAACCTGCTCGCGCCGTGCCTGCTCGGACAGGACGCACACCGGGTGGAAGGCCTGTGGCAGGAGATGTTTCAGGAGACGCTGCTGCAAGGGCGCACCGGCATCGTGATGCGCGCGATCAGTGCGCTCGACACTGCACTGTGGGATCGCAACTCGCGCGCCGCCGGACTGCCGCTGTACAAGTTCCTCGGCGGCGCAAGCAAAGAGCGCGTGCCGGCTTACGCCAGCGGCGGCTACTACCTGCCCGGCAAGACGCCTGCGGCGCTGGCGGACGAGATGCAGGGCTACGTCGATCAGGGCTTCGATGCGGTCAAGATCAAAGTCGGCCGCCTCGCGCTCGCCGACGAGGAAG
>DATEJG010000175.1:0-4482 GCA_035278165.1 Steroidobacteraceae bacterium | reverse complement strand
TTCCTGCCGGTATTGATGGTCATCGCGCTCGTGTGCGTGGCCGCGGCGGTCGGCCTGCTGGCGTTCGGCGGCCAGGACATGGAAGCCGGCGCGACCTCGGTGCGGCGCATGAACGAGCTGCTCGCGCTGTCGCAGAAGGTTCCGGCGCAGGCCACCGCGGCGCTCAACGGCGACGCCGCAGCGCTCGAAAGGCTCGGCCAGTCGCGCACCCGCTACGCCGAGCTCGCCCAGGCGCTCGGCACCGACGTGCAGTCGTTCGAGGGCTCGACCGAAGTTCTCAAGCAAAGCCAGGTGATCCTGAGCTCGGGCGAGGCGATCGAGGGCGTGAACAAGGCGGCGGCGGACGTGCGCGCGCTCGTGCCGCAACTGCTGCAGAGCCTCGGCAACGTCGCCAGTGCGCTCGGCTCCCCGGGCATCGACGGCATGACGCGGCATCTGGAGCGCTTCGAGCTCACCGGACTGCGCCTGCAACAGGACATGGAAGCGCTCGCCGGCGGCGTCGGCGACGCCACCGTGATCGCGCGCCGGCTCGCGGACGGCAACGACTACATGGGCCAGGTCGTCGGCGGGCTGAGCGGCGAGGATTCGGGCCTCGGCCTGCCGAAGCTCAGCGCGCCGGAAGCGGTGACTCGCTTCAAGTCGACGACCGCGTTGTACGCCCAGCTCAGCGAAAAGGTGCGCACGGCGATCAGCTCGGCCGACCGCATCAAGCTGGCGCGCCAGGCGGCGGCCGCGCTCGCCACGGCGGGCGATCAGATCTACGCGCGTTTCAACAGCCGCGTCGGTGTTCCGGCGGCAGGCGCCACCGGGCTGCTCGGCAGCCGCGCGCTGCCCATCGGCCTGCTGATCGCCGGTCTGCTCTCGCTGCTGCTGCTGTCGCTCCTGCACGCCCTGGGCGGCAACATCCGCAAGGCGCTGGAAGTGCAGGCGGGCAAGAACGAGCGCAACCAGGAAGCGATTCTGCGGCTCCTCGACGAGCTGTCGAGCCTGGCGGACGGCGACCTCACCGTGCAGGCGACGGTCACCGAGGACATCACCGGCGCGATCGCCGACTCGATCAACTACGCGATCGAAGCGCTGCGCGAGCTGGTCACGACGATCACCGATTCGGCCGTGTCGCTCGACGCCGCGGCGAAGCAGACCCAGGCTTCCGCCGGCCACCTGGCGAAGGCGTCGGTGGCGCAGTCCAAGCAGGTTGCGCTCGCGTCCGAGTCGGTTGCGGCAATGGCTGCGTCGACCGAAGAGGTCTCCGGCAATGCCGAGCGCTCCGCCGACGTCGCGCGGCACTCGGTCGACGTCGCGCACAAGGGCGGCGAGGCGGTGCGCCGCACGATCGACGGCATGAACGCGATCCGCGAGACGATCCAGGAGACCTCCAAGCGCATCAAGCGCCTCGGCGAGAGCTCGCAGGAGATCGGCAACATCGTCGAGCTGATCAACGACATCGCCGAGCAGACCAACATCCTGGCGCTCAATGCCTCGATCCAGGCGTCGATGGCCGGCGAGGCCGGCCGCGGCTTCGCGGTGGTGGCCGACGAAGTGCAGCGGCTCGCGGAACGCGCAGCGAACGCCACCAAGCAGATCGAAGTGCTGGTGCGCACGATTCAAGCGGACACCAACGAGGCCGTCGTCTCGATGGAGCGCAGCACCACCGACGTGGTCGGCGGCGCACTGCTGGCCGAGAACGCCGGCGCGGCGCTGGAAGAGATCGAGCAGGTCTCGAACCAGATAGCGAGCCTGGTGCAGAACATTTCCGCGAGCTCGCGCCAGCAGGCCTCGGCCGCGCAGAACATCACGCGCACGATGGGCGTGCTGCGCGAGATCAGCTCGCAGACCGCGGAGAATTCCGCGGCGACCTCGAGCTCGGTCGGCAAGCTCGCCGAGCTGTCGACGCAGCTGCGCAAGTCCGTCGCGGGCTTCCGGCTGCCCGACGGCGTTTCGGGCGGCACCGCGCTGCTCACAGATTCCGAAAAGAAAGCGCCCGTGCCGGCAACCGCCACGGCCACGCAGGTGCGTCCCGCGACGCCGCCGGCGCCGCCGAAGAAAGTCAGCGGCCTGAGCGCGTGAATCCCTCACCGGACGAGCTGAGAACGGCTTAGAAGACATGGCCGAGCTGTCATCGCAAACGCTGCATATCGTCGCGCGCGAGCTCAACAGTGAGCTGAACGACGCGCGCACCGCGCTCGAAGCATTCGGCGAGCAGCAGGACAACATCGCCTTGCTGCGCAAGTGCAGCGAGCACCTGCGCTCGGTGCACGGCGCGCTGCGCATCGCCGAGGTCTACGGCGCAGCGCTGCTTGCCGAGGAAATGGGGCAGGTGGCGCGCTACCTGGTCGACAATTTCTCCGAGCGGCGCCATCTCGCCGAAGGCCTCGACGCGTTGATGCGCGCGATGGTGCAGCTGCCCACCTACCTCGAGCGCGTGATGAGCGGCGGGCGCGACATGGCGCTCGTGCTGCTGCCGCTGCTCAACGATCTGCGCGCAGTGCGCGGCCATGCGTTGCTTTCCGAAGGAACGCTGCTGCTGCTGAACCTCAGCTCGGATCAGCAGGCCAGTCCGGTCGCGACGCCCGGCGAAGGCGTGCTGACGATCGCGCAGTGGGCGCGCAAGCTCCGTCCGCGCTATCAGCTCGGCCTGCTCGGCTGGATCAAGGGCGAGCGCATCGACCAGAACCTGGAGATCCTGTCGCGCTCCGCCGAGAAGCTGGAGCAGGTCGCGACCACGCAGCCGGTGTTCCAGCTGTGGTGGGTCGTCGGCGCCGTGCTCGAAGCGCTGCGCGAGGGCGGTATGGAAGGCAGCGCTTCGATCAAGCGTCTGCTCGGTCATGCCGACCGCGAGATGAAGCGCCTGTACGAGCAGGGCGAGGGTCGCTATACCGACTCGCCGCCGCTCGAGCTGCTCAACAACCTTCTCTACTACGTCGCGCGCGCACGCAGCTCCGGACCGCGCGTCGCCGCGGTGCGAGCCTCGTTCCGCCTGACCGAGCTGCTGCCGGTCGATGACCACATCGAGCAGGCGCGCGAAAGCCTGTCGGCGCCGTCGGTCAAGCTGATGAAGACCGTGGCCGCGGCGATCAAGGAGGATCTCGGCCGCGTGAAGGACGCGCTCGACATCTTCGTGCGCCAGGGCGGCACGCAGGTCGACGAGCTGGCGCCGCAGCTGGAGCTGCTGAAGAAGATCGCGGACACGCTCGGCGTGCTCGGCCTCGGCGAGCTGCGCGACAAGGTGCAGGGCGAGACCGGCGACCTGCAGGCCATCGTCAACCAGCGCGCTGCGCCGGGCGAAGGCACGCTGCTGCGCATGGCCGCGACGCTGATCAAGGTCGAGGACAGTCTCGACGAGCAGCTGGTCGGCATGATCGTGCCGAGCGCCGAGGGGAGCGGTGCCGCGCCGGCGAAACCGGCCGGCCCGGAAGAGATCGAGTTCCGCCAGGTCACCGAGGCGGTGCTGCGCGAATGCATCGTCAACATGGCGCGCATCAAGGAAGCGGTCGCGCTGTCGTTCGAGAAGCCGCGCGAGGCGCAGGCCGTCGACCAGATCCCGCAGCTGATGCGCGGCATGATCGCCGGCCTGCTGATGCTGGGCAAAACGCGCGTCGTGGAAATCATGGAAGGCATCGATCGCTCGCTCGGCCAACTGTTGCGCAGCGACGGAATGACGCTGCCGCAGGAGGCGATCGATCGCCTCGCCGACGCGATCGTGGCGGTCGAGTACTACATGGAGACGTTGCAGGCCGGCCGCGCCGACCCGTGGTACATGCTCGACAATGCGGAGAACTGCCTGCGCTTCCTCGCCGAAGCGCACCCGATCCCGCGCGTCGAGGCGCTGGCGCAGCAGTCCACCGACCATGCGCGCACCGTCGTCATCGAGCCGCTGTCGCAGACCGTCGCATCGCCGACCGTGACGCCGACTTTGACGCAGACCGAGCACGAGCCCACGGCAGTGCTCGATCCGGCGGCCGTCGTTCGTCAGCCGAGCGCGCCTGCCAAGCCGGCAGCCGTGGCCGCGGTTGCGCCCCCGCCAAAGGCGCTCGACCGCGAGATCGATCCGGAATTCCTCGAGCTGTTCATCGAAGAGGCGAAGGACGAGATCGCCAAGCTCAAGCGGCTGTTCCCGCTGTGGGACGAGAACCCGCAGGACCAGGACTCGCTGGTCAACGTGCGCCGCTCGTTCCACACGCTCAAGGGCAGCGGCCGCATGGTCGGCGCGCAGCTGATCGGCGAGTTCGCCTGGGCGGTCGAGAACCTGCTCAATCGCGTGATCAACAAGACGCTGGAGCGCACGCCCGAGATGATGTCGCTGCTGCGCGAAGCAGTCGGCGCAGTGCCTGACCTGGTCGAGCAGCTGGAAACGGCGCGTGCGCCGCGTGCCGACGTGGCGCGCATCATCGACGGTCTCAACACCATCGCCGGCGTGCGCCCGAGCGCTCCGGCAGCGTCCAGCGTTCCCGCAGCAGCGAGCCCTCCGGCCGCCCCGCAAAA
>DATEJG010000174.1:0-26103 GCA_035278165.1 Steroidobacteraceae bacterium | reverse complement strand
ATTGCAACCCGCGCGACCGCTCTATCATGGCGGCGAACGCGCGGCGCCCGAGCCGCTGGCAGGAGACGACGATGAGCGCCCTCGAGGCCATGGCAATCGCGATCACAATCAGCGCGTGCATCAGCACGCTCATCGTCGCGGGTCTGATGACGCCGCTGCGCGCCGTTTTGCGGCGCAGCTGCTCCGGTCCGGAAGGCGAGAATTTCTGGATGCGCTTCACGGTGTTGATGCTGTACCTGTCGCCGCTGCTGATCGCGCTGGTGTTCGGCGTGCCGTATTCGAACGTGCTGCCGCAGCTCGACGCCGGGCAGCTCGCGCAGCGCGTGCTGTCCGCGGCGCTGTTCGGCGCGTTCGCTGCGCTCGGAGGCATCGGCCTGCGCATGGCGACTCTGCGGACGCCGCCGCATGCGTGAGCTCGTCGAATTCGCCGTCCACCTCGCCGACCTGGCTGCGGAGCAGATCCTGCCGCGCTTTCGCGCCGGCGTCGGCATGGAGAACAAGGACCAGAGCGCTGGCGGCTACGATCCGGTGACGGTGGCGGACCGTGAGGCCGAGGCGGCGATCCGCCGCGAGATCCGCCGCGTCCATCCGCAGCACGGCATCCTCGGCGAGGAGCACGGCTTCGATGCGGGCGCGAGCGCCTACTCGTGGGTGATCGATCCGATCGACGGCACGCGCTCGTTCGTGCTCGGACAGCTCCACTGGGGCACGCTGATCGCGCTGAACGACGGCGGGGTACCGGTGATCGGGCTCATGCGCCAGCCGTATACCGGCGAGACGTTCATCGGCTCGCCCGAGGGCGCGGAGCTTCGACACGGTGCGTCCACGACGCGTCTGGCGACGCGTGCGGCTTCCAGGCTCGCGGAGGTGACCGTCTGCGCGACCGACCCGACGATGTTCGCTCGCCCCGGCCACGGCCAGGCATTCGCGAGGCTCGCCGCCAGGGCACGCTCCGTACGCTTCGGCGGCGATTGCTACACGCCCTGCCTGGTCGCCGGCGGCTGGGCGGACCTAGTCGTCGAGGCCGGGCTGAAGCCGTGGGACGTGCAACCGCTGATCCCGATCGTGCAGCGCGCCGGCGGCGTGATCACGGACTGGTCCGGCGGCCCCGCGCATCGCGCCAGCGAAGTGATCATCGCCGGCAATGCCGAGCTGCATGCACAAGTCGTCGCAGCCCTGGCTTGGTCCTGATCGGTGCCGGGAGAAAAAAACGGGGGAAACTCAGCAGCGCAGCAATCGCTTTATGCTGCGGTGCTGAGTTTCCCCTGTTTTTTTCTCCCGGCACCGACTACGGCAGCGGCGTATGAGGCGGCGTCGAAGCGACGAATCGCGCCGCCGGGATTCACGTCGCCGTAGGCGGCTCGTACTCGCGGTGGAAGCGGTGGATCGTCCAGAGGTAGCTCTCCATGAGCGCTTCCTTGCCGACCTGGGCGAGGATCTCCTGCGAGCGCTCCGCGGTGGTGTGGCGCGACAGCTGCAGCTCGGCGATCGTGAAGTGGCCGAGCTGGTTGCGGTACTGCCATAGCAGCTCGCGCATCGCCATCTTGTTCTGGTACAGCTCCCAGATGCCGAGCCACACCGGCAGCAGGCCCATCAGGAACATGAGCACGTCTTTCCAGGTGACGCTGCCGAGCAGGCGCTCGTGCAGCGGCACGGCGAACACCAGCAGGATCAGCGCGAAGCCGACGATCGCGTAGAACATGACGTTCTTCAGCGACTCGAGGCGGCGATGCTCGCGCTCCAGCAGGCGCACGCGGCGGCGGAAGTATTCCTGCTGGCCAACGATCCAGTGACGATGCACGCTCGCGAGGCGCGCGCGGCTGGTCGCGTCGCTGTTGACGCCGCGCACGTCGAGCGACTCGACGTTCTTCAGCAGGTTGCTGATCCAGCTGAAGCCGGAGAACTGGTCGATGCCGGTGAGGTTGATCAGCTCGGTGGCGCTCACCAGCCGATCGGCGCCGGCGGCGCGCAGGAAGAACTTGATGCGCATCGTCTCGGCCAGCACCCGGTACACCAGGTGCTTGGAGAACCACTGGTACGAGCGCAGCCGGTGGAACAGCAGCACGCTGAGCAGCAGCACCGACAGGTACATCGACAACAGCACTGCGTTCGCCCAGAGCTTGGCGTAGATCAGGAACAGCAGCGCCATCACGGATGCGGTGTAGCTGAACCAGCGGAACAGGCGGTCGGAGTGGCGCTGGTAGTAAACCGCGAGCGCATCCGACTTGGCATACTCCTGATCGATCCGCTGCAAGGCTTCGCTGTCCTCGCCCGGGTCGACCGGGCCGAGCGTCGGCATCAGGCTGTCGAAGCGCGGGAACGCGCCCTTGGCGCGCAGCCGCTCGAACTCGCGGTTGTAGGTGTTCAACTCCACGAACATCTGCTCGAGCGCGTGCGGCACGACGCCGCCGTGCATGGCCAGCAGGTTCTCGCCGATGCCCGAGAGATAGCCGGCCGCGCCTGCCGGCGACGGCGAGCCATTGCCGCGAGGCGCCGGAATCCAGTAGACGAAATGCGGACCCCATGCCGCTTCGGCCGTGGCCGGCTGGAACTCGACCGCGATCTGGTCGTGGCCCACGTGCGTGCGTGCGCCGAGATACCGCAGCACCGTATCCGCCGTGCCGCCGGCGCGATTCGATCCGTTGCCGTCCCACAGCGCTACGAGCAGATTGCATTTGTCAGTCAGCGCCTGCGTGAGGTTCGCGTAGAAGACGTCGCGGCCCGCGCCATGACGGGCGTTCAGGTCCGCGCCCGGCGGCGGCGGCAGCACGGTGCACGTCACCGCCGGATCGGCGAGCAACGTGCGCAGCGTCGCCGCAGCGTCCGCATCGAAATCCTCGACGTAGCGCTCGAGCGGCAACGGCAGGACTGCATCGACCTTCCACCCCGCCTTGCAGGCGGCGCTCGCCACCAGCAGGTCCGCGCCCTGGGCCATGCCGGTCATGACCCGCAGCTCGGTATCGGGCAGGCGCCGTTTCAGGTCGGCGAGGAAAGCGTCGACTTGCCGGGTCAACTGCGACACGCCGCCCGCGTGCAGATCGCGATGGCCGGAAACGCCGATGACCAGGGGTGAGTGATGGGAAGGCGTCGCGGCGCTCAAATTGGTTTTACCGTTGCAAGTGACAGAAAAATCGACGGTGACCGAGTGTCATCCGAAAGCGCGCATTTTGAATTCATAATGCAAGGCCCGACAAGTATTTACGGCTTTCGTCGCTGAACTTTTCGGAGTACAGTCCAGCGACTCTCAGTCCCCGCATCGAAGCAACAGGCGAACCGTGAGGAAGCTGCAGTTCTTCATCTCCTCGCCTGGCGACGTGTGCGAGGAACGTGCCCTCGCCAGCCGCGTCATCGAACGTCTGCAGAGCGAGTACATGGGGCGGGTCGCGCTCGAGACGATCCTGTGGGAGCACGAGCCGCTGGTGGCGACCGCCACGTTCCAGGTGCAGCTCGTCAAGCCTTCCGAATCCGACGTCGTCATCTGCATCCTGTGGTCGCGTCTCGGCACGCGCCTGCCCGCGCAGTTCACGCGCGCCGACGGCTCGCGCTACGAGTCGGGCACCGAGTACGAGTTCGAGGAAGCGATGGAAGGCTTCCGCAAGAACGGCAAGCCCGACCTGCTCGTCTACCGGCGCACCGCGCCGCCGTCGGTGCGGCTCGACGACGAGCGCGACCTGATGGAGCGGCTGACGCAGAAGAAGAAGCTCGACGAGTTCATCGAGAAGTGGTTCCACGATCGCTCCGAGGGCACGCTGGTCGCGGCGTTCCATCCGTTCGAGTCGCCGAGCGATTTCGAGATCCTGCTGGAGAATCACCTGCGCCGGCTGATCGAGCGGCAGCTGCCGCGCAGCGCGGCCGAGACCTCCGAAGCGCGCGACGTCTGGAAGAAGGGCTCGCCGTTCCGCGGTCTCGAGGCGTTCGAGTTCGAGCACGCTCCCGTGTTCTTCGGCCGCACGCGCGCGGTCTCCGACATTCTGCAGGCGCTGCGCCAACAGGCCACCGCGGGCCGCCCGTTCGTGCTGATCCTCGGCATGAGCGGCGGCGGCAAATCGTCGCTGGTGCGCGCGGGCGTGTTGCCGATGCTGACCAAGCCCGGGGTGATCGAAGGCATCAGCGTGTGGCGGCGCGCCGTGTTCCGGCCCACCGACGTTCGCGGCGACATCTTCGCCGGCCTGGCGCGTGCGCTGTTGAAAGAAGACGCACTCCCCTCGCTCGATGCGGACGGCACCGGTGCGGACGAGCTTGCGCAGGTGCTGCGTCAATCGCCGCAAGCTGCGACTGCGCTGGTGCGCAACGCTCTCGCACGCGAGGCCGGCAGCGACAAGAGCAACGGCAGGCTCGCGCTGGTCATCGACCAGATGGAGGAGATGTTCACGCACGAGGGCATCCTGCCGGAGCATCGCGAAGCATTCATCGACGTCATCGATGCGTTCGCGCGCAGCGGACGCGTATGGGTGCTGTGCACGCTGCGCAGCGACTTCTACCCGCGGCTCGCGGCGCTGCCCAAGCTGACTGTGTTGAAGGAAGGCGCGGGCCAGTACGACGTCAAGCCGCCGAACGCGAGCGAGATCGGCCAGATGATCCGCCTGCCGACGCGCGCGGCGGGATTGCGCTTCGAGGAAGATCCGACAACCAACGAGTCGCTCGACGACATGCTGCGCGACGCCGCGGTCGAGCGCCCGGAAATCCTGCCGCTGCTTCAGTTCACGCTCGAAGAGCTCTATCAGCGACGCACTGACGACGGCCTGCTCACGCTCGCTGCGTATCGCGAGCTGGGCGGCGTCGAAGGCTCGCTCGCGCAACGCGCCGAAGCGGTGTTCAAAGAATTGCCGGACGAGGTGCAGGCGGAGCTGCCGAAAGTGCTCGGGGCGCTCGTCAGCATTCATCACGACGGCCACGACACCGTCGGCCGCAAGCGCGCGCCGTGGTCCGATCGCTTCGCCGGCAAGAGCCGCTTGCTGATCGACACGTTCGTCGAGAACCGGCTGTTCGTGACCGAGCTCGCGGACGACGGCAGCGCCGTCGTCACCGTGGCGCACGAAGCGCTGCTGTGGCACTGGCCGCGAGTGATGGACTGGGTCGCGTTGAACCGCGAGAACCTGCGGATCCGCGCGCGTATCGCTGCGGCTGCCGAGCGCTGGGCCGCCGAGAGCAAGAGCAACGATCTGCTGCTGCCGCCCGGCAAGCCGCTGGTCGAAGCCGAGTCGCTGCTCGAGCAAGGCATCGAGCTGCACGAGGACGAATCCGGCTTCATCCAGGCATCGATGGCGCGCGAGCGGCGCGTGCAGCGCATGCGCACCGGCGCCGTAATCGGCGTCGCGGCGCTCGCCATCGTCGCGATCGTCTCGGCGTACTTCGCGGATCATCAGCGCGACATGGCCAACCAGGCGCGTCGCAGCGCGGAGATCGAGGCCGAGACCGCCAAGCAGACCACCAACTTCATGGTCGGGCTGTTCAACGTCTCCGACCCGAGCGAAGCGCGCGGCAACACGATCACGGCGCGCGAGATCATGGACAAGGGCGCCGCGCGCATCGACAGCGAGCTCAAGGCGCAGCCGGCGATCCAGGCGACGCTCTCCGAGACGATGGGCACCGTCTACACCAGTCTCGGTCTGTACGACCAGGCGACCAACTTGCTGCGCAGCTCGCTCGAGAAACGCCGCGCCCTGTACGGGCAGAAGCACGTGGAAGTTGCGCGCGCCATGGGCCGGCTCGCCGACGCCCTCAAGCTCAGGGCGGAGTACGAGCCGGCGCAGAAGCTCTATCGCGATGCGCTGGCAATGCAGCGCGAGCTGCTCGGCAACGACAACGTCGAGACCGCGCGCACCGTCTACGAGCTCGGCGACCTGCTCGGTCGCATGGGCGAATACACCGAAGCGGAGCCGTTGCTGCGCGAGGCACTGGCGCTGCGCAAGAAGCTGTTCCCGGCGCGCAGCGCGGAAGTCGCACAGAGCCTCGAAGGGCTCGCGCTCAACCGCTATGACCAGGGCTCGTACCAGGACGCCGCGAAGCTGCTGCGCGAAGCGGTGGCAATCCGCAGAGAGCTGTACGACGGGCCGCATCCGGCGCTCGCCGAAGCGCTCAACAATCTGGGCTACGTGATCGACGACACCGGGCAGAACAGCGAGGCCGAGCAGCTGTTCCGCGAGGCGCTGGAAATGAAGAAGGTGCTGCTCGGCAGCTCCCACCCGGAGGTCGCGATCGGCCTGAACAACGTCGCGTTCGCGCTGTACGAGCAGCGCAAGTACGCGCCGGCCGAAGCGCTGTTCCGCGAGGCGCTCGAGATGCAGCGCAAGCTCCTCGGCAACGCGCATCCCGACGTCGCGATGACGCTCAACAACCTCGCGTTCGTCGTGCACGACCGCGGCGACCTGAAGACGGCGATCGAGCTGTCGAAGGCATCGCTCGACACTTACAAGGTCGCGCTCGGCGCCGATCACCCTTCGGTGGCGCGCAGCATGAACAACCTCGCCATCTGGATGATGGAAGGCAACGACTTCGGCGCCGCGGAGCAGCTGCTGCGCGATGCGTTGGAGATGCGCAAGAAGCGCCTCGGTCCCGAGCACGCCGACGTCGCCAGCACGATGACGCTGCTCGCGGGCGTGCTGATCGAGACCAGGCGCTACGACGAAGCGCTCGAGCTGTCCGCGGACGCGCACGCGATGTACCTGAAGTCGCTCGGCAGCAATCACTGGCGCACTGCCAGTGCGGCCAGCGCCGAAGGCGCGGCACGCGCCGGGCTGAAGCAGTTCGCTCAGGCGGAGCCGCTGCTGGTGCAAAGC
Organism: Steroidobacteraceae bacterium; assembly: GCA_035278165.1. Classification (GTDB taxonomy): domain Bacteria; phylum Pseudomonadota; class Gammaproteobacteria; order Steroidobacterales; family Steroidobacteraceae; genus Steroidobacter. Next base: position 19,324 of record DATEJG010000174.1, on the reverse strand, counting down.
CATGCCGTGCTCCACGGCGGCACCGGCGCGCTGACCTACTACCTGAAAAGCTCGGATCGCTGGCTCGGCCAGCTGTACCAGAGCACCGGCCGGCCGGAGAAAGCCGCCAAATATCTCGCGCAGGCAGTGCGCAGCTGAGCAACGATCAACAACACCGCGTTACGGGGAGTGCGCACATGTCTTTGTCGAGAACGGTTCCAGCTTTCATTACCGCCATTCTGGGGGTGGCGGCACTCGAAGCACACGCGACCACATTCACGCCGCCGCAGCCGGTGCAGTTCGACGGCCGCTATTACCAGGTCGTCATCGCCAACAAGATCAGCTGGGAAGCTGCCAAGGCAGCCGCGGAGCAGCGCACGTTCCAGGGCGTGCAAGGCCATCTCGCGACGATCGGCTCGCCGGAAGAAGACGCGTTCGTGCATCAACTGCGGCAGCAGGTGCTGAGCAAGCCGCATCCTGCGCTCAGCGGCACCGAGCTGTGGGTCGGCGGATTCCAGGTGCCCTGCGCCACCACCACTCCCGAGCCCGCTTGCGGCTGGATGTGGCTCAATGGCGAATCGATCGCGCCGGGCAACAGCGCTGCGCCGTACACGAACTGGCTGAACGGCGAGCCGAACAACCTGATCCGCAACCCCGACGCGCTGAATCGCGCCAGCGAGGATCACCTCGCGATCGGCCTCAACGGCGGGTTCGGCTGGAACGACGAAGGCGCCCTGTCGAACGTGTGGGGCTACGTCGTCGAGTACGGCGACTCGGTCACCGTGCCGGCGTCGACGTGCGCCGCCGACGGCCCGGGCTGCAACCCGACGGGTGCGCAAATCCTGCAATTCCCGGCGGGCGCCGCGATCGCGCCCGGCGCGACGCTGTCGGCGCGCGTCACGACGATCCACGACGACCCGAACCGTTGCGGCAAGCAGCCGCTGACCCTGTTCAACGGCGCTGTCGTCATTCCGCCGTACCTGTGCGGACATCCGGACTTCATGGTGATCGAGACGCACACCGAGGGCGTCGAGGTGCTCACCGGCGCGATCGAAGTGGAGAACCTGACCGAGGAAGTGTTACCGAACAATCTCTACGGCTGCAGCTCGGTGCGCCAGAATCCGGCGGGGCAGTTCGATCCCGATCCGTCGCATCGCGACGTGGTGGCGTGGCAGGCGCAGGATCCGCAACGCATGCTGGAAACTTCGGCGGGCACCGGGCGCTTCTTCGGTACCGTGACCGAGGTGACTTACGCATGCGGCAGCTCGCGCGGCAAGGTGGTGAACGGCTCGTATCATTTCGTCGGCCTGCGCATCCATCCGGGGCCGGGCAACGAGTTCGCGGACGGCAACCACCAGAGCTTCATCGAGCTGACCACTTACAAGCTGGCGCTGCTGCGCGCTTCGGTCGACCAGGCGAAGGTGAAAGGCGCGCTGCCGAAGCTCGACCATCTCGCGCTGCGCGTGCTGCTGGACCTGGCGATCAAGTTCCACGAGCGCGGCAACTACCGGCTGGCCGCCCTGCACACCCAGCTGTTCCTGAAGGCGGTCGAGCACGTTCGCTATCGCGAGGTTCCCGGGGAGAACTTCAACGGCGAGCACCTGATGCGAGGCTCGAACATCGAGTTCATGTATGAGGCGAAGATTCTGCCGTTCGACTGACGCAGCGTCAGGCTCGAAGTCCGGGAGCGAGCGGGCGCGGATGGCGCTCGCTCTGCTCGCGACCGGCTCGTTGGTGATGAGCAGCGCTGCTGCGCAGGACCCGCAACAGCAGCCGGAGCAGAACGAGGAACAGAACCCGCAGCAGGTCTCGCAGCAGCTGCCGCCCGGCCAGGTGCCGGCCGTCCTGAAGTCGCGCGAAGTGAATTTCGTCTATCGCAGCAACTACAACCAGCTCGCCTGCGACGAGCTGCGCAATCACGTTGCCGTGATCCTGCGTGCGCTCGGTGCGCGTGACGACATCAAGGTGCGCGCCAACGAGTGCGAGGCGTTCATCCTGCCGGACGAAGCGCAGATGCCGTCGAGCGCGTGGGATCGCAGCAGTCCGCGCATGTGGGATCCGAATCGCTCGATGGGCGGCCCGATGGACAGCATTCGCAACAGCCGCGGCGGGCGGTGGCGCGGTCAGACGACGCCGGTGCACATCACGCTGATGATGCCGGTGCCGGTGACGCCCGAGATCATGGAAGAAGTGCAACGGGACAAGTCGCGCCGCGAGCTGGTGTCGCGCGTAACCGGCAATCCCGCCGTTGCGCTCGACGATCCTATCCTGTTCGCCGCAGAGCGCCGAGAGGTGAACCTGTCGCGGCAGTCGATCGGCCTGGAAGCCGTGGATTGCGAGCTGCTCGATCAGATGAGCACGAGCGTGTTCCACAAGCTCGCTCTCGAAGTGAAAGGCCACCCGCTCGCTTGCGCCCGCCAGGAGAGCTCGAGCTTCCCGCCGCGCCTCACCGTCGAAGCATTGCTGCCGGTCGGCGTGCTCATGCCGGGCGAGCAGAAGGAAAAGGAGCGCAGGGAGAAGCGCGAGCGCGAGCAGCAGGAGAAGTAAGAACGGGACGGTCCCCGTTTCGGTCAGGTGACTTCGACGTGCACTGCCGGCCCTTGCTCGACGCGGTCCTTCTCGCAGCGCACCGGCGTGAACGGCGTGAGGCTGATCCGGCCGCGCGCCAGCATCGTGGCGATGCGCGTGTGATCCAGGCGCAGCTCGCCATTGAAGCGCACGGCGCCTTCCGGCTCCACGACCCACTCGACGTTGTCCGCGACCTCTTCTTCCAGCTGCGGCGGCGGCGTGTAGAGCCAGCATTGGCCGGCCGTCAGCTGATTGCGCGGGATCTGCTTCCAGTTTCCGGTGATGCGGCGCTCGAGATGCAGCACGACCGTCTCGCCGCGCTTCACCTGCGTCGCGGACGCGGACGAGACGAGCTTGACCTCCTGCGGCCCTTCGAGCACGTAGACCATCGGCTGCTTCTGGCTGCATCCGGCAGCGCAGGCGAGCACTGCTGTCACGAACAGAACTGACGGTCGCATCGATCCCCTGCAGCTGCGCGCTGCCCTGCGTAGTGTTGACATGGTGCAAGCATGCCCGTTCGGAGCGCAACGCGCGACCTTCGGCAGAAGGTCCCGCGCTAACCTCTGCGTGTCGCAGGTGCTGTGAAAGATTGGGAGGTTGCCATGCCAACGGTCAGCGTCGCCGAACCCATCGATCGACGGCTCGCCCGTCTGCAGCGGGCGCTGGGCGTGACCGCGGACGGCATGCTCGGGCCTGAAACGCTCACCGCGCTCGAAGCGCGCATCCTCTCCGGCCGGCAGCTCGCGAACGTGCCGTTCTCGCTGGAGGTATCGCGGGCAGGTCTCGATCAGCTCGTCGCCTTCGAAGTCACATCGCGCGCGAACTACGAAAAGAAGCTGCGGCGGCCGACGTGGCCGGGCGGCGAGAGCGGCGTGACGATCGGCATCGGTTACGACATCGGCGTAACGAGCGCGAAGCAGATCGACAGCGATTGGCGCGGCCTGCTCGCCGACAGCGAAGTGGACCGGTTGCTGACGGCGCAAGGGATCACGGGCGCGCCGGCGAAGACGCTGGCGGCGGCGCTCGCAGATATCACCGTGACATTCGACACGGCGCAGACTGTGTTCTATCGCTGCACGGTGCCGCAGTTCGCACGCCGCACGCTCGACGTCTATCCGGGCGTCGACAAGCTGCCGGCCGATGCGCAGGCGATGATCCTCTCTCTCATCTATAACCGCGGCGCAAGCCTGAGCGGCGCACGGCGGCGGCACATGGCGGCGCTGCGGCCGCTCATCGCGCAGGGCGATCTGGAGGGAATCGCGGAACAGCTCGACCTGATGACGCAGCTGTGGCCCGGCCTGCCCGGCTTGCGGGCCCGCAGGAAGAAGGAAGCCGAGATGGTTCTCGCGTCCGACCGGCGCTACCGGAAGGACGAAATCGTGCGAGTGTGAGGCGTGCCGCTAGTCTGCCGATGCAGCGCGGGCTGCAACGAACGGCCTTCGTACCTGCAGCAGCAGGAAAGCAGCAAGCGCAGTCGTCGCGAGCACTGTGATCGCGATCGAGTAGCCGACTCGCGCCGTCGAGGCGAAGTAGCGATCGGTCAGCAGTGCGACGGCTGTGGGCCCGGCGGAGAGCGCAAACACGTTAACGAGCAACACATGAGCGGCCATGATCTGCGCGCGCAGATGGCTCGGTGAAATCTGCTGCAGCGCCGTTCCGCCGAGCACGGTCGGCATTCCGAGCAGGAAATACGCGACACACAGAAAGATCGCCGCGGCGAGCAGCGACGTGCTGTAGACCGCTCCCGCGATCGCTGCAGCAAGCGACAGGGAGATGACGCCGGACGCGAGCACAGCGCCGTCGTCGCGACGCCTTCGCTGCAGGTAGTCGACTCCCAGCCCGGCGCACCACGCGCCGGCGACCGCACAGCCGATCGCTGCCAGCCCGGTCAGGCGCCCCGCTGCCTCGTAGCCGAGATGATGTACGCGCACGAGGAACGTCGGCGCCCAGGCATTCACGGCAAATACCGCAGTCGACAACAGAATGAAGCCGCCCGACACGCCCGCGTAGACGGGCCATGCATGCTGCAGGTGCCGGCCAAGTGGAACGCGCGCCGCCGATGCGGCCCCCGCAGTGTGGCGCACCGGCTCGCGGATCGTGAGCAACCCGGCGACCGCGAACAGTCCGAACACGGCACACGCGAGGAAGGCGATGCGCCACGCGGCCACACCGGGCAGGCCGTCGGTCAAGCGTCCGGTCTCATCGGCGAGCGACAACAACCACCCGCCGCCGATCAGCGCAAGCGCGGCGCCCAGCGGACCTCCCGATCCGAACAAGCCGATCGCGGTTGCCAGCCGCTGGCGCGGCGCGAGGTCGTAGATCATCGACAGCGCCGCGGGAAACAGCACGATCTCGCCGATGCCGACCAGCGCGCGCGCCGCGAGCAATTGCGCGAACGTCTGGGCGACGGCGCACAGCAGCGAACCGGCCGACCAGCCGAGCACTCCGAGCAAGATGATGTTGCGACGGCTGGCACGATCGGCGATGCGCGCAACCGGCAGTCCCACCACGACGGCGAAGACCGCGAGAGCCGCGCCTTGCAGCAGGCTGTACTGCGTGTCCGATATGTGCAGCGACAGCTTGATCGGGTCGACCAGGATGTTGACCACCTGCATGCTCGCGATCGCCTGCAGATGACAGAAGGCGAGCAGTGTCACCGGCCACAGCCAGGCAGTGCGCAAACCTACCTCTAGAAGGCGTACTTGAGCGTGACCCCGATCATGCGCGGCTCACCGAACGAGCCGGTGGCGAAACCGAGCGCATTGTAGAGGTCGAGGTTGGTCACCAGGTACTCCTCGTCGGTCACATTGGTCACGAACGCGGAGAGATCGAGCTTCGAGCCGAAGACCCCCTGCCAGTCCGCACGCAAGTTCACCAGGCCGTACGAGTCCTGCGTGTTGGCGGGCGAGCCGGGACCGTTGTCGCCGATGCCGACGTACATGTCGTCCTGGAACGTGTAAGTGCCGCCGAGCCACAGCTCGCCGACCGACGACGCTGTCGGCAGCCGCACGCGAATTCCCGCGGCGAGCCGGTTTTCCGGCGCGTTGGGATATGGCGTGTCGCTCAGGTCGTTGCCGAGCGGCGTCACGTAACGATCGTAGCCGGCGTCCATGTACGAGTACGTCGCGGTCAGCTGGAGCCCGTCGGTCGGATAGATCTCGGTCTGCAGCTCGAAGCCGCGGATCGTGGCGCTGGCCGCGTTGGCCGTTACGCCCTGGACGCTCCCGCCGACGACGGCGGCGGTCAACACCTGCGCGTCGCGATAGTCACTGTTGTAGGCGGCCAGATTGGTCCGTCCGCGCGCGCCGCCGGCGGACCAGTCCAGCTTCAGGCCCAGCTCGACGTCGCGCACGGTCTCGGGGTCGTAGCGGAAGAAACGGCTGTCGGTCGCGCCGAGCTGCGTCGCGACGATGTTGAAGCCGCCGCTCTTGTACCCCTGGCGCGAGGCGAGATAGACGAGTGCCGTGGGGCTCAGCTTCCAATCGAGTCCCACGGTGTACGAATCGCCGTCGTGCGAGGCGCTGTCGGAAACCAGGCAGTTGTCCGGGAACACGGCGCCGGCAACGCTGAAGCAGGGATCGCCGGGCGAGGGCACCATGGCTGCACTGCCCGCGAACGCCACGCCGAACGCAACGTCGTCCCACGTGTGCCGGTAGCCGGCGGTGAGCTTCAGACCGGTCGCGATCTGCTCCAGTGGCGCAGTGGCCTGCGCGTACGCGCCGCGCGACTTGTTCGATTGATCGATGCGGAACGTGCTGAGGAAGAACGTCGGCGCAAACTGCTGCGAGAAGCTGGTATTCCGCGGATTGCTGGAATCCTCGTAGTAGCCGCCGACCTGCCAGTTGAAAGCATCCGACTGTCCCTGCAGCTGCAGCTCGGCCGTCACCTTCTCCTGATTCTTGTGCCACGTGCCCGGCAGCGCGCCGGTGGAATCGAGGATGATCAGCGGCGAGCCGTCCTCGTCGACGCGCCGCCGCGTCTGCCAGTGCGACCAGCTGAGGATGTTGCGCAGTGTCAGCGTGTCGCTCAGCTGCAGAGTGGCGCGATTGATGAGCGTGAGATTGCGGCCCTCGTCCCGTTCGCCGCTGACGCTGTGGGCAGTGCGATGATTGCCGAGCGCCTGCTGCGTTTGCAGCGCCTGCGCAAGCGCCGCGTTCGCCGGATTGGCGAACAGCAGGATGTTGCCTGAGCCGCTTTCCTCGTAGCTCACGTAGTTGGCGAGAAAGTAGTCCTGAAAGCTGCCGTCCGGGTCGAACAGCACGCCGGCACGCAGCGCGTCGTAGTCGCGCTGCTGATACTCGCGATTCGATACTACGTCGCGCGTGTAGCCGTCGCGATGACCGCTCTGCCCGGCGATGCGCACGGCCAACGATGGCGACAGCGGCAGATTGATCGCCGCCTGGATTTCCCGGCGCTCGTAATCGCCGGCAGTGACCGACACGTATCCTTCGCGCGTCTGCCCCGGCTGCTGCGGCTCGAACAGGATGGCACCGCCGGTCGTGTTGCGGCCGAACAGCGTGCCCTGCGGCCCGTTCAGCACCTGCACCGACGCAAGATCGAAGTACAGGCCCGGGCCGGCGATCGAGACCGGCACTTCCGCGAGATAGCCGACGACGGCCGGACCGCCGCCGACGCCGCCGCCGGTCTCCAGTCCCGTCTCGCCCTGGCCGCGCAGCGAGAACCATTCCTGGTTGCGGCTGTTGTAGCCGGTGACGCTCGCAGAGGGTACGAACTGCTGCAGGTCGGCGAGCGAGCGGATCTGGTTGCGCTCGAGCGCCGCCTGGTCGAGGGCCGTGATGGCGATGGGCACGTCCTGGCGCGATTCGGCCTGGCGCCGCGCGGTGACGACGATCTCTTCCAGAGCCGCGCCGGTTTGCGTCTGGCTCCACGCCGGCGTGCTCGCCACGAGCGCGCCGCACATCGCGACTGCCTGCGCGCCGCGTGCGAATGCACGGCCGCCATGCTTGCTGCTGTTCATCGATCCCCCTTCGCGGCGTCCGGGCACCGCGTCGAGGCTCACTATACACTGCTTGCAACGCGTTGCAATCACGGAGCCCGATGCGGGCCCTGCCGGGGATGCGGTCGCTTAGGGCATTTACCGGCAATTCGTGCATCCGAGCGCGGCCGACCGGCCGCCCCTTCCGCAGCGGCTGGTCTAGTCCAGTGCAATGCGTTACAGTCATTTCGACCTGAACTGGAGCTGCATTGCCGATGACCCTCATCCCAAGGAACGTGCCACGCACGCTGTACACGGCGCCGGTACCCACGACGGTCAGCCCCTCCGCCCAGGGCATGTTGCGGCAAGCCGTCGAGCCGGTGCCGCCGACGCTCGAGGCGCAACGCGAGGTATGCAATCGAGTCCAGCGCGAGCTGGGCGCGCGGCAGCTGCAACGCTACGCGGTGCAGATGCGCGAATCGACGCTGGCCGGCATACCCGTGCGCATCTTCACGCCGCAGCATCCCTCGTCCGCAGAGGGTGAGCGCGTGCTGCTGAATCTGCACGGCGGCGGCTTCACCAAGGATGCCGGATCGATCACGGAGAATGTGCCGGTCGCGGCGCTCACCGGCATCCAGGTCGTTGCGGTCCGCTATCGTCTCGCGCCGGAATTTCCGTTCCCGGCTGCGGTCGACGATGCCGTGGCGGTGTATCGGGTGCTGCTGGAACAGTACCCGCACGGACGGATCGGCCTGTACGGCACGTCAGCCGGCGCGATCCTCTGCACCCAGTTGCTGGTGCGGCTGCAGCGCGAGCGCCTGCCGCTGCCGCGGGTACTCGGATTCTTCTCGGGCACTGCGGATCTGAGCCGCGCCGGCGACAGCGAGCACTTCTTCCGTCTGCCCGAGGACGAGTCGACCGCCGGCGGGTTCTTCTCCAGCTACATCGGCACGCTCGCGCCGACCTTGCCGGAGCTGTCCGCGGCGTTCGCCGAGCTGCGCGAGTTTCCGCCGACGCTGTGCATCGCGGGCACTCGCGACTTCCTGTTGAGTCAGACCGCGCTGTTTCACCGCGCGCTGCTGCGCGCGGGCGTTGCGGCGCAGCTGGTGGTGTTCGAAGCAATGCCGCACGCGCACTGGATCTATCTCGACCTGCCGGAGTCCGACGAGGCGTTCGCGCACATGGCGCAGTTTCTTGCGCGCGGCGTGTGACGCTGCGGGCTAGGTCTGCCGGATGACCAGCTCGGTCGGCAGCTTCACGGAGGTCGGCTGCTCGCCGTCGAGAATCTGAAACAGCTTCTCCACCAGCAGGGCGCCGGCCTGATGCGTATCCTGCCGCACGGTCGACAACGGCGGCGTGAAGTGGGCGGCGAACGGGATGTCGTTGTAGCCGATCACCGATACGTCTTCAGGAACCCGCTGCCGCGCCTCGCGCAGCGCGACGATGGCCGCCATCGCAACCGTGTCGCTGGCCGCGAAGATTGCGTCGACCGGTTGCGACCTGCGCGCGAGGAATTCGCGCATCGCTGAGTACGCCGTGTCGAAGGCGAAGTCGGCAATCTGCAGATCGACGACGCTGGCGCGGCTGCGGTCGGCGCGCAGCCCGGCCTCCAGTCCCTTGCGGCGCAGCTCCATCTCGGCGTGCGCGCGGTTGCCGACGAACAGTGCGCGCTTGCGCCCCAGGCCCGCGAAGCGCTGCCCGGCCAACAGGCCGCCCTTGAAGTTGTCGCTGCCGATGGCGCAGTACGCCTGCGCATCGTCGACTGCGCCCCACACGACCAGCGGCGTGTTGGTGCGGCCGAGCTCGTTGAGCCACTCGCTGTGCGCGCCCTGGCCGAGAAAGATCAGCCCGTCGGCGGCTTTCGCCGCGAGCATCTTCTGGTAGGGCTGAGTCTCGTGCGACTCCGCCGAGCGCAGCAGCACATCCTGATGGCGGTTTGCCAGCGCACGTGCGGTGTCGGCAAGCAGCTGGAAAATGAAGGGCGCGGATACTGCCCGCCCGCCGCTCGGCGGCAGCTGGAGAATGACCGCGATCGTATTGGCACGCTTGCCCCACAGGCGCCGTGCATTGCGATTGACGATGTAGCCGTGCTTGGCGGCAATCGCCGCAATGCGCTCCTTGGTCGTGCGATTGACCAGCGGGCTGTCCTGCAGTGCGCGCGACACCGTCGGCTTCGAGACCGCTGCGAGCCGTGCGATCTCGTCCATGGTGATCGCGCGCTTGGGCGCGCGCCGCTTGCGTCGGGCATCTGCTTCGGGTTTCAAGCTCACTCCAGCGCTGCTGCCGGCGGCGAGTCTTCCATCTCGTTTCATGAAACACAAGCCGCCGGACTTGCGGTCTGCAACGCGTTTCATAAATACTGTGGCGCATGTCGGAAGACGGCCACATGGGGACCACGCTGCCAGCTGGCGACAGCAGCTGGTGCATCTGCGAGAGCGGCGATGTGCCCGACGTGCGCGAGCGCAACCGGGCGCTGCACGCACTCGGCAACGGTTACATCGGCATCGTGGGCGCGCGGGAGGAGGACTGCTTCGGCGTCGAGTGGGATCGCCCGGCGATCTACCTGAACGGCGTGTTCGAGACAGTGCCGATCCGCTATCACGAGAAGTTTCCCGGATTTGCCGTTGCCAGCGATGCGCGTGCGCCGGCGTCCAATCCTCTGGCGCTCGGCATCCGCCTGGACGGCGAATGGCTCGGCCGCGACAGCACGGTGCTGCAACAGGAGCGAACGCTGCATTTCCTCAGCGGCCTGTCGCGTCGCCGTGTCCGCTGGCAGACGCGCGCCGGCCGCACGCTGGATGTGATCTTCGAGCGGCTGGTCAGCTTTGCGCGACCGGCCATCGTCGCCTCACGCGTGACGCTCGTGCCGCTCGACTTCGACGGCGAGATCGAGCTCGTCTCGTGCCTGGATGGCCCGCCGCCCGTCGGCGCGCCGCCGGATGACGCCGACGATCCGCGTCTCGCCGGCCAGTTCGCGCAGCAGCCCTGGCGGCTGATGGAGCGCAAGGGCGACGCCGAAGCGCTGGCGCTGGTGCACGAGACTGTTCGCGGCCGCCAGCGTATGGCGGTCGCCGTCGCTCATGGCGGCAACGTCGAGGTTGTCGATGCGCCGCCGGGTGCGGCGACCGACAGGCTCGCAGTCATCGCACGTTTCGGTGGACGCAACGGCGAGAGCGTGAAGTTCGAGAAGTTCGCCGCGTTCTGCTCGCAGCCTGATGCGGCCGAGACGAGCCCGCTGCCGATGGCGCTGCGCGAAGCTGCGGCGGCCGTCGCGGCAGGCTTCGACACGCTCGCAGCCGAGCAGCGCACCAGCCTGGCTGCGTTCTGGGCCAATGCCGCGGTCTCGATCGACGGCGCGCAGGACCTCGAGCGCGCAGTGCGCTTCAACATGCTTCAGCTGTATCAGGCTGCCGGGCGCGACTCGCGTACCTCGGTCGCAGCGAAAGGTCAGACCGGACGTGCGTACGAAGGCCACTACTTCTGGGATGCCGAAGTGTTCTGCCTGCCCATGTTCGCGTTCTGCGCGCCTGCCATCGCACGCAGCATGCTGGCGTTCAGGCACCGCACGCTACCTGCCGCACGAGACAACGCGCGCGCTCTCGGGCATGCCAAGGGCGCCCTGTTCCCATGGCGAACGATCGGCGGCCGCGAGTGCTCCGCATTCTTTCCAGCAGGGGCGGCCCAGTATCACTTGAATGCCGGCATCGCGTATGCGGTACGGCAGTACTGGGAAGCAAGCGGCGACGCCGCGTTCCTGCGCGACATCGGCGCGGAGCTCGTGATCGAGACGGCGCGGATCTGGCTGGAGGTCGGCTTCTTCAATCCGCGCCGCAACGGGCAATTCTGCATTCCCGGCGTAACCGGCCCGGACGAGTACACCGCGCTCGTCGACAACAACTTCTACACGAATGCGATGGCGCAGGCGCACCTGGAATTTGCGGTGCAGATCGTCGCGATGCTGCAGGTCGAAGCGCCGCAGACGTGGCACGCGCTCACGACACACCTGGAGCTGCAGCCGGCGGAAGTCGCGTTGTGGACCCGCGCCGCGCGCGCAATGTATCTGGCCTACGATGCGACGCTCGGAATCTTCGCGCAGGACGATACCTTCCTCGATCGCAAGCCATGGGACACGCACGCGACGCCGCATGCGCGAGGTCCCTTGTTGCTGCACTTTCATCCGCTGGTGCTGTATCGGCACAAGCTGTGCAAGCAGGCAGACGCCGTGCTCGCGATGTTTCTGCTGGCGGAGCGCTTCGACGCGGGTGAGCGACGCCGCACGTTCGAGTACTACGAAGGCGTGACGGTGCACGACTCGACGCTCTCGCCGGGCATCTTCAGCATCGTCGCGAGCGGCATCGGCGAGCTCGACAAAGCGTTCGAGTACGCACAGTGCACCGCGCGCGTCGACCTCGATGACTCGCATGGCAACACCTGCGACGGCTTGCACATGGCCGCGCTCGCCGCGAGCTGGATGACGCTGACGATGGGCTTTGCGGGCCTGAAGCTCGTTGCCGGCACGCCGACGTTCAGACCTGTGCTTCCCGCACAGCTGAGGAGCTACTCCTTTCGCATCCTCATTCGCGAGAGCGTGCTGGAGGTGGCAGTCGACGCTCGAGGTGCGAGCTACCGGCTGCTCAGCGGCCCTGCGCTGATGCTGCGCCATTACGCGATGCCGGTCACCGCCTCGGCAGATGCCGCACCGACGTTGCCTCTGCAGTCGCTGCACGAAGCGCCCGTGCTGCGGCGAGCCTGAGCGAGCATATGCGTCGCGCTGCGGTGTTCGATCTCGACGGCGTGCTCGTCGACACGGCGCGACTGCATCAGCGCGCCTGGCAGGCGCTCGCGGCGGAGATCGGTATCAGCATCGCCGCTGATCAGTTCGAACAGCTGAAAGGCGTCGATCGCGCAGCGTCGCTGGAGATCGTGCTCGGCGAGTGGGCCGGGCGCTTCGATCCCACTCGCAAGGCCGAGCTTGCCGAGCGCAAGAACCTTCTCTATCGAGAGAGCATCGTCGGGCTTGGCGCCGCAGATCTCCTGCCCGGCGCCGACGCCGTCCTGGCCGCGTGCCGCGAGCACGGCGTGCGCATCGCACTCGCTTCGAGCAGCCGCAATGCGCCGCAGATCGTGCGCGCGACCGGCATCGCCGACAAGCTCGATGCGATCGTCGATGGCAGCGCGATCAGCCGCGCCAAGCCGCACCCCGAGGTCTTCCTTCGCGCAGCGACTCTGCTCGGCGTGCGACCGGAGGATTGCATCGGTGTGGAAGATGCGGTGGCCGGCGTCGCCGCCATCAAGGCCGCGCGCATGTACGCGATCGGAATCGGCAGCGTTGCAGCTCTCGGCGCGGCCGGAGCGGATGCGGTCATCCCGAGCATCGCGGCGCTCGTCATCGACGCCTATCTGCAATAGCGGGCGCTACGCCTGCGGCAGCTTCACCGCGAGGCTGGTCTCGACAGCGCGCCCTCGCGGATCTGCTTGCCGACGCGACTGGCAGGAACCTTGGCCATGCTCTTATCCTATCCCCCGCCCGAGATCGTCCGACCGAAGAGCCGCCTCCCCGGCCGTCGCACACTGGGGGAATCGTGCCCGAGATGACCGGCGCAGGCTGGGAGGCCGTCAGCGCCCTGCTCGATGAATTGCTCGACCTCGACGACGCCCAGCGCGCCGCGCGGCTGGCACAGGTGCGGCTGCGCGATCCCGCGCTCGGCGACAAGGTTGCAGGACTGCTGGCGCGCCAGGCCGCGGTGCAGATGGAGCAGTTCCTCGAAGGCAACGTGGTCGACCCGCTCGGTCTGAGCGAGCTCGCCGGCCGCAGCTTCGGCGGCTACACGCTCGAGCGGCCGCTCGGCCAGGGCGGCATGGGAAGCGTATGGCTTGCCCGGCGCAGCGACGGCCGCTACGAGGGACAGGCGGCAGTCAAGCTGCTCAATCTCGGAGCGCTCGGCCACGGCGGTGCCGAGCGTCTGCGTCACGAAGCGAATGCGCTCGCCAAGCTGTCGCACCCGAACATCACGCATCTGATCGACGCGGGCGTCGCGGCCGCGCAGCCGTATCTCGTGATGGAGTACGTCGAAGGCGAGCCGATCGACATCTGGTGCGACGGGCAGAGCCTCGACGTGGATGCCCGGGTGCGGCTGTTCCTGCAGGTGCTCGACGCCGTCGGCCACGCGCACGGCCGCCTGCTCCTGCATCGCGACCTCAAGCCGTCGAACATCCTGGTCACGAAGAGCGGCAGCGTGAAGCTGCTGGACTTCGGCATCGCCAAGCTCCTCGAAGGCGACGGGCAGTCCACTCAGCCGAGCTACCTGACCCGCCTCGGCGGCTCGGCGATGACGCCGGAATACGCCGCGCCCGAACAGATGCAGCACGCGGAGGTCACGACCGCCACCGACGTCTATGCGCTGGGCGTGCTGCTTTATGTCCTGCTCGTCGGCCGGCATCCGACTGCCGGCGAGACCAGTACGCCGGTCGAGCAGATGCAGGCGCTGATCGATGCCGAGCCGCAACGCCTGAGCGATGCAGCCCTCGATGCCGACACCGGCCGGCTGCGGATCGGCAGCATGTCAGCCGCACACCTGGCGCGTGCTCTGCGCGGCGACCTCGACAACATCATCGCCAAGGCGCTGCAGAAGGAACCTGCCGATCGCTACGCGACCGCCGACGCATTTGCCAGCGACCTGAAGCGCTACCTCAATCACGAGCCCGTCAGCGCGCGACCTGAGTCGCGGACCTACCGGATGCGCAAGTTCGTGCGGCGGCACCGGCTCGCCGTGGGCGCGGTTGCGACGATCGCGCTGGTGCTCGTCGCCGGCATCGCCGGTACGACCTGGCAAGCCATCGAAGCGAGCCGGCAGCGAGCGCAGGCAACGGCGCAGGCACGCGAGAGTGCGCGACAACGCGATGCTGCGCAGTTCCAGGCGCAGCGCGCCGAAGCGTCGAGCGAGTTCATGAGCCTGATGCTCGAAGAGGTCGGGCCCGGCGGCACACCGCTCACGCCGCTCGAGCTGGTCGATCGCGGCGTGCAGCTGCTGGAGCGCCGCTACGGCGAGGATCAGCCGTTCGCCGCGCGGATGTTGCTGCAGATGGCGCGGCGCTACATGGACCTCGGCAACACGGACAAGCAGGGCCAGGTGCTCGCGCGGGCGCTCGCGATCGCCCGGAATCAGAACGATGCCGACCTGCTCGCCGACGTCGAATGCACGATCGTGCGGACCGAGATCGATGCGGGCCGCTACGATCTCGCCGAGCAGCACATGCAAAGCGCGCGCACTGCGCTCGCTCGCGCCACTGCGGAAGTCGCTACGCGAGTCGATTGCTTGCGAGCCGAAGCGGAGGTCGAGGACGCGCGCCAGGAGATCGAAGCGGCGATCGCCCACTTGCGATCCGCGCAGCAGCTTCTGGAAGAGACGCAGAACACGCGTGGCCTGCAATATCACGCAGTGCTCACCGATCTCGGCGGCATGTACTTCAGGACGAGCCGGTTTCGCGAGGCGCTGGAGCTCAACGACCGGACCGCCCGCGCGCTCGATGAGAACGGGCGCGGCGGCACGCTCGGTCGAGTGCGTACGGCGATCAATCGCGCCTCGGTGCTGCTGCGGCTCGGTGAAGTGCAGCTGGCCGAAGAGGCGACCCGCGATGCAATGCGCCGCGCGCAGCGTCTCGATGAAGACAAGCCGACGCAGCCGGACCAGGTCGTCGCCTACAGCATCATCCTCAACCGGCTCGGGCGCACGGACGAATCGATCGCGCGTCTGACGGCCGCGAGCCGCGAGTTGCACGCGTCGCGCAGCACGACACGCGCGTTGAGCGCCGACTATCACCTCGCCCGTGCACTGATGCTCGAGGGTCGCTACGACGAGTCGACGAAGCTGCTCGACGCAGTAGCGAAGGCATGGAACGAGAATCCGAAGGCGAACAAGGATCGGCTCGCCGACCTGACTCGCACCCGCGCCGAGCTGGAGCTGGCACGGCATCGTCTCGATGCGGCCCGAAGCTTGATCGACGCTTCATTGCGGCAGTTCGGCTATCCGTCGGCGGCGATCCCGCTCGGCCTGACCGCGGCCCTGACGACCGCCGCGAGAGTTCATCTCGCGCGCGGCGAGTTGACCGAAGCGGAGCCGCTGGCAGCAGCCGCGTTGCGCATCTCTCAAGGCCTGGCGCGCAATCCCGCACAAAGCGCCGACGTGGGCGAAGCGGCGCTGGCCCTCGCCCTGCTGCAGCGGGCGCAGGGCGATCCTGCGGCAGCGCGCGGCAGCGCCGACCGGGCAATCGAGGCCCTGACGAGCGGCCTGGGCCGCGACCACGCGTCGACCCGCGAGGCCCTTGCGCTGCGAGCTGCGCTGCAAAAATAAAAAATCGCGCCGGCGTGTCGGGTTCCGGCCGCGGTTGCTGATTTAAGGGGTGACCCCCCCCTTTTCAGCTACCCGGTACACGCACATGAAACGCTGGCTCATATTCATCTACGGCGCGGTGAGCTACGCCATCTTCTTCGGCACCTTCCTCTACGCGATCGGCTTCATCGGCAATCTGTGGGTGCCGAAGTCGATCGACTCCGCGCGCGAGACCTCGCTCGGCGTCGCGCTCGCGATCAATGCGGGCCTGCTCGGCCTGTTCGCGATTCAGCACAGCGTGATGGCGCGGCCGGCGTTCAAGCGCTGGTGGACCCGCATCATTCCGCAAGCAGCGGAGCGCAGCACCTACACGTTGCTGTCCAGCCTCGCGCTGATCGCACTGTTCGCGTTCTGGGAGCCGATCGGCGGCACCGTGTGGAGCGTGCACTCGCCGATCGCCAAGGCGCTGATCTACGGCGCGTACGCGTTCGGCTGGGCGCTGGTGCTGGTGTCGACGTTCCTCATCAATCACTTCGACCTGTTCGGTCTGCGCCAGGTGTGGCTGCAGCTGCGCGGCCGCCCGTACACCGCGCTGCCTTTCAAGATGCCGGTGCTGTATCGCTACGTGCGTCACCCGCTGTACGTCGGCTGGTTCTTCGCATTCTGGTCGACGCCGACGATGACGGTTGCGCACCTGGTGTTCGCAGTCGCGACGACGGCGTACATCCTGATCGCGATCCAGCTCGAAGAGCGCGACCTCATGGCCGAGCACCCCGAGTACGCGCAGTACCGCAAGCGCGTGCCGATGCTGGTGCCGTTCACCAAGGCGCGCGGCCGCACGACGCCGGCGGCTGTCGCCGACACCACGATCTGATCACTTTCATCCTGGAGAATGACAATGCGTTTGCGCTCGTTCATCGCTGCCGCGCTGGCACTGGCAGCACCGTTCGCGGCCCACGCCGCGAAGATCACCCCGCCGGCAGTGCCGGAGATCCTGGCCGTGCCGGCCGGCAGCAAGGCCTTCATGATCGGCCACGCCGTGGGCACGCAGAACTACGTGTGTCTGCCGGACGGCGCCGGCGCCAAGTGGGTGCTGTTCGGCCCGCAGGCGACCGTGTTCAACGACGACGGCGAGCAGATCATGACTCATTTCATCAGCCCGAATCCTGCCGAAGCCGGCACGCCTGCGCGCGCCACGTGGCAGCACTCCAAGCGCAGCAGCGCAGTGTGGGCGGTGAAGGTGCAGGAGTCGGACGATCCGCGCTTCGTCGAGCCGGGCGCGATCAAGTGGTTCCTGCTGAAGATCGTCGGCGCCGAACAAGGCAAGCGCTCCCCGGACCGGCTGACCGATGCCACTGTCATTCACCGCGTGAACACTTCCGGCGGCGTCGCGCCGGCGAGCGAGTGCACGACGACGGGCGACGTCGGCAAGACCAGGTTCGTGCCTTACTCGGCCGACTACGTCTTCTATCGGTAAGCAGTCAACAGGATGCGTCACCGCGGCACGCCCGATGTCGTGGTCGTGCCGCTGGTGAGCATCCATTGCGTCGCCCGACGCAGGACGGTCGCGAACGATTGCCGGCCGAGTCGTAGACCCTATACTGGCGGCCCCCTGGATCATCACTGGTGGACCGCATCATGAAAAGTACCGGCCTGGTGGCGGCGCTCGCCGCTCTGCTCTGGCTCGCTGCGCCCGTCGTGACCGTCGCTGCCGACGACGAGCCTGCGGCCGAGCAGGCAGACAAGGACAAGAAGAAGGACGAGAAGCCGATCCCCGAGCCGAAGGTCTGGACCTCCAAGCACAAGATCAGCGTCGGCGGCAAAGCGCTCGACTACGAGGTCACGACCGGCACGTTGATGATGAAGGACGACAAGGACGAGCCGATCGCGCTGTTCGGCTTCACCGCCTACGTGCGCCAGGGCCAGAACGCCGGCACCCGCCCGATCATGTTCGCGTACAACGGCGGCCCCGGCTCCGCTTCGGCGTGGCTGCACATGGGCATCCTCGGCCCGCGGCGCGCGCAGATCGAGGATCTCACCAGCAACACGCGCGGTCCGTTCAAGGTCGTGGACAACGAGTTCACGCCGCTCGATCGCGCCGACCTGGTGATGATCGACCCGGTCGGCACCGGCTTCTCGCGCCCGGTCGGCAAGGCCGAGGGCAAGCAGTTCTGGGGCGTGGACAACGACATCCGCTCCGTTTCCGACTTCATCGTGCGCTACCTCGGCGAGTACAGCCGCTGGGGCAGCCCGAAGTTCGTCCTCGGCGAGAGCTACGGCGGCATCCGCACCGGCGGCGTGACGTATGACCTGCTCACGCGGCACAACGTGGCGCTGAACGGCATCATGCTGGTCTCGCCGTATCTCGACTTCATCACCGGCACCGCGGGATCGAACACCGATGCGGGCGACGCCAACTTCCTCTCCACGTACGCCGCGACCGCGTGGTATCACAAGGCGCTCAACCCGCGGCCGCCCGAGCTGCTGCCGTTCCTCGAGGAAGTCGAGCGATGGGTGGATAGCGTTTATCGCCCCGTGCTCTACAAGGGTGCGCGCGCGACTGCGGATGAACGCAAAGCAGCGCTCGATGGACTCGCGCGCTACACGGGGATCAGCGCGCAATACTGGGAGGCGGCCAACTTCCGCATGGACGAGAACCATTTCCTGCAGGAGCTCATGCGGGCCCAGGGCCAGACGATCGGCCGCATCGACTCGCGCTTCGCCGCCGGCATGCCGAGCAGGATCGGCGAGACGACCGCGTTCGATCCTTACGCGAGCGCCGTCGCACCGGCGGTCGTCGCAACCTTCAACGACTACGCGCGCCGCGAGCTCAACGTGGTCTCGGATCAGAAGTACGAGCTCTCGGGCGGGCTCTACCGGGATTGGGACTTCGGCCACGTGCAACCGGATTCGGGCGGGCGCAAGGTTCCGGTGCCGAACGTGCTGCCGGACATCTCGTATGCGATGACGATGAATCCGAAGATGAAAGTGCTGGTGCAATCCGGCTACTTCGATCTCGCCTGCCCGTACGGCACCGTGAAGGACGCGATCGACCACCTGACGATCACGCCCGAGCTGCGCAAGAACATCGAGATCGAGTACTACGAAGCCGGGCACATGATGTACGTGCACCCGGGCTCGATGAAAATGTTCAGCGACACGCTCAAGAGGTTCATCGACGCGAACGGCAGCTGACGTTGCCGCTCACGGAGCCGCGGGCGGCCGCGGCTCCGGTACGCGATTGCTGACGGCCGGAATCGTCCGCAGATAACTGAAGACAGCCGCGAGATCCTCGTCCGTCATGTGCTTGTACATCGGGATGGGCATCGGCGGCAGCACCGGCCGCCCGCGCCCGAGATGCCGGCCGCTGCGGATCGTGTCCATGAAGTTGCGCAGCGTCCACTTGCCGAGCCCCGTCTCGGGATCGGGCGTCAGGTTCGCCGTGAAGCTCACGCCCCAGGGCCCGGCGTGCGCGGTGTTCGTTGCGGCGCTGGAGACGATCCACGGTCCG
>DATEJG010000173.1:0-38450 GCA_035278165.1 Steroidobacteraceae bacterium | reverse complement strand
CAGATGGTCACGTCCGGCCAGCACGTCGACGCCAAGACCTCGCTCGCAGCGGGTCTGCTCGATGAGATCGTGCCGGAAGGCGAGCTGCGCGCCGGTGCGATCGCCTACGCCGGCAAAGTGCTCGCCGAGAAGCGGCCGCTGAAGAAAGTGCGCGATCTCAACGACAAGGTGCTCGCCGCGCGCGGCAAGCCGGAGCTGTTCGCCGAATTCCGCAAGGCCAACGCGCGCAAATTCCGCGGCTTCCTCGCGCCCGAGCACATCATCCGCGCCATCGAGGCGGCGGTGAGCCTGCCCTTCGACGAGGGCATGGCGGTCGAGCGCACGCTGTTCATGGAGCTCATGACCGGCATCCAGTCGGCAGCGCAACGCTACGTGTTCTTCGCCGAGCGTCAGGTATGGAAGATCCCGGACGTGCCCGAAGACACGCCGGCGATCCCGGTGAAGAAAGTCGGCGTGGTCGGCGCAGGCACGATGGGCGGCGGCATCTCGATGAACTTCGCCAACGTCGGCATCCCGGTGACGATCGTCGAGGTGAAGCAGGACGCGCTCGAGCGCGGCCTGGGCGTGATCCGCAAGAACTACGACACGACGGCCAGGCGCGGCAAGCTGAAGCCCGAGGACGTCGACAAGCGCATGGCGCTGCTCACCGGCACGCTCGACTTCCAGGCGCTCGCCGACTGCGACCTGGTCATCGAGGCCGTGTTCGAGAACATGGAGATCAAGAAGGACGTGTTCGCGAGGCTCGACCGCATCGTCAAGCAGGGCGCGATCCTCGCCAGCAACACCTCCTACCTCGACGTCAACGAGATCGCGAGCGCCACGCAGCGCCCGGAATCGGTCATCGGCCTGCACTTCTTCTCGCCGGCGAACGTGATGCGCCTGCTGGAGATCGTGCGCGGCGCGAAGACCGCCAGGCCGGTCATCGCCACCTCGATGCAGCTCGCGAAGAAGATCGGCAAGATCGCTGCGCTGGTCGGCGTGTGCCCGGGCTTCGTCGGCAACCGCATGCTGTTCGCGCGCCAGTCGCAGGCGCAGGCGATGCTGCTGGAAGGCGCGATGCCGTGGGACATCGACAAGGTGCTGTACGAGTTCGGCATGCCGATGGGCCCGTTCGCGATGTCCGACCTCGCCGGCCTCGACATCGGCTGGAGCAAGGAGAAATCCCGCAGCTCGACCGTGCGCGAAGTGCTGTGCGAGATGGAGCGCCGCGGCCAGAAGACCGGCGCCGGCTTCTACGACTACGACGAGCAGCGCAACGCCAAGCCCTCGCCCGTCACCGAGAAGATCATCAAGGACTTCATGGCCAAGGCCGGCGCCGCCGCCCGCACGATCTCGGAAGCGGAGATCCTCGAGCGCTGCGTGTACCCGATGATCAACGAGGGCGCGAAGATTCTCGAAGAGAGGATCGCGATCCGCCCGTCCGACATCGACATCGTGTGGATCAACGGCTACGGCTGGCCGGCCTATCGCGGCGGCCCGATGTTCTACGGCGACACGATCGGCCTCGCGACGGTCGTCGCGAAGCTCAAGGAGTACGGGCCGAAGCTCGGCGCCGACTTCCGGCTGTCCCCGCTCCTGGAAAAGATGGCGGCCGACGGCAAACGCTTTCAGGACTCGAAGTGAAGGTGCACCCCCATGCGTGAAGCAGTCATCGTCTCCACCGCGCGCACGCCGATCGGCAAGGCCTATCGCGGCGCATTCAACAACACGCAGGGCCAGGAGCTGATCGGCCATGCGCTGTCGCAGGCTGTCAAGCGCGCCGGCATCGATGCTGCCGAGATCGAAGACGTCATCGTCGGCTGCGCCATGCAGCAGGGCTCGACCGGCGGCAACGTCGCGCGCCAGGGCTTGCTGCGCGCCGGCTTCCCGGTGACCGTGCCGGGCATGTCGATCGACCGGCAATGCTCGTCCGGGCTGATGGCGATCGCGACCGCCGCGAAGCAGATCGTCGTCGACGGCATGCAGATCACGGTGGGCGGCGGCGTCGAGTCGATCTCGCTGGTGCAGAACGACAAGATGAACCGCTTCCGCGCCGCCGATCCGTGGCTCGTGAAGAACCTGCCGCAGATCTACATGACGATGATCGAGACCGCGGAGATCGTCGCCGAGCGCTATGGCGTGAGCCGCGAAGCGCAGGACCAGTACTCGT
Organism: Steroidobacteraceae bacterium; assembly: GCA_035278165.1. GTDB lineage: Bacteria > Pseudomonadota > Gammaproteobacteria > Steroidobacterales > Steroidobacteraceae > Steroidobacter. The sequence continues at coordinate 36,301 of DATEJG010000173.1, read as the reverse complement.
TGCAGTCGCAGCAGCGCACCGCGCAAGCGCAGGCCGAAGGCCGCTACGATGCGGAGATCGCGCCGCTCACCTCCACCATGGTCGTCACCGACAAGGAGAGCGGCGCGACTTCGGAGAAAGAGGTCACGTTGAAGCTGGACGAAGGCAACCGTCCGAAGACCACGCTCGCCGACCTGCAGGCCCTGCAGCCGGTGTTCAAGAACGGCCAGCGCATCAAGGAAGGACGCTTCATCACCGCCGGCAACGCGTCGCAGCTCTCCGACGGAGCTGCGGCGCTGGTGCTGATGGAAGCGAAAGAAGCGTCGAAGCGCGGGCTGAAGCCGCTCGGCGCGTACCGCGGCATGATGGTCGCCGCATGCGATCCGGACGAGATGGGGATCGGCCCGGTGTTCGCAGTGCCGAAGCTCCTCGAGCGACACGGCCTGTCGATGGACGACATCGGCCTGTGGGAGCTGAACGAAGCGTTCGCCAGCCAGGTGCTCTACATCCGCGACAAGCTCGGCATTCCCAACGACAAGCTCAACGTCTCCGGCGGCGCGATCTCGATCGGTCACCCGTACGGCATGTCGGGCGCGCGCATGGCCGGTCACCTGCTGATCGAGGGCAAGCGGCGCGGCGCGAAATACGGCGTCGTGACGATGTGCGTCGGCGGCGGCATGGGCGCCGCGGGGCTGTTCGAGATTTTCTAGAACATCTCCGACGCGTCGGGCGGGCCGATCTTGTTCTCGTGCCGCGCGGCGATGTGCTCGCCGGTGATCATCTGGTCGTACGCCTGGCCCGGGCCGACCATCGGATAGACGCCGGCGTCCGGATCGATGATCACTTCGAGGAACGCCGGGCCGCGGAAGCCGACGAACTCGGCGACGACGCGCGCCACGTCCTGCTTGCGCTCGAGCCGCACGGCGTAGCGGAAGCCGTCGGCCTGCGCCGCCTTGACGAAGTCCTTCTTGTGCAGCGACTTGTCGCTGGCCGACAGCCGTCCCTTGAAGAACAGCTTCTGCCACTGCTTGACCATGCCGTCGCCGTAGTTGTTGAGCACCACGATCTTCACCGGCAGCTGGTACGTCGTGACGGTTTCCAGCTCGCCGAGATTCATGCGGATGCTGGCGTCGCCGTCGATGTCGATCACCAGCCGGTCGGGATGCGCCATCTGCGCGCCGATCGCCGCGGGCAGGCCGAAGCCCATCGTGCCCATGCTGCCGGAGGTCAGCCACAGGCGCGGCGCGCGGAAATCGAAGTACTGCGCGGCCCACATCTGGTGCTGGCCGACGCCGGTCGTGATGATCGCCTCGCCGCGCGTCAGCTTGTTGATCTCCTCGATCACGTGATACGGCTGGATCAGCTCGCTGCCGCGGTCGTAGTTCATCGGATGCGCGCGCTTCAGCTCGGCACAATGTGCATGCCAGGCGGACCAGTCGCGCTTGAAGCCGGCGCGCCGGCCGTACGCGAGCAGCGTGCGCAGCGCCTCCGGCAGCAGCCCGACGTGGCTCCAGCTCACCGGCTTGACCTTGTTGATCTCGGACGCGTCGATGTCGATCTGCGCGATGCGCCGCGCGTTCGGCGCGAACTTCGGCGGATTGCCGGCGACGCGATCGTCGAAGCGCGAGCCGAGCGCGAACAGGAAATCGCAATCCTCGACCGCGTAATTGGCGAATGCCGCGCCGTGCATGCCGAGCATGCTCATGGAGAGCGCATGCGTCGTGTCGAACGAGCCGAGCCCCATCAGCGTCGTGACGACCGGCACGCCGAACTCGAGCGAGAACTCGCGCAGAGCTGCCGCGCCGTCGGAGCGGATCACGCCGCCGCCGGCGTAGATCAGCGGACGCTGCGCCTCGCCGAGCATCGCGAAAAATTCCGCGCACTGCGCGTCGGCCACGACGCTGCGCATCAGCCGGTTCATGCGATGGCGATAGCCGCTGACCGGCAGGCGACCGGCGCCCTGGAACGGGCCGCGCCAGTTCTGCACGTCCTTGGGGATGTCGATGACGACCGGCCCCGGGCGGCCCGTGCGTGCGATCTCGAACGCGGTGCGCAGCGTCGCTTCGAGCCGCGTCGGATCGGTGACCAGGAACACGTGCTTGGCGACCGATCCCATGATGCTGGCGACCGGCGCTTCCTGGAACGCATCGCTGCCGATGGCTGCAGTGGCGACCTGGCCGCAGATCACTACGATCGGCACCGAGTCGGCCATGCAGTCGCGCACCGGCGTGACGGTGTTGGTCGCGCCCGGCCCGGACGTGACGACGCAAACGCCGACTTTGCCCGTTGCACGCGCGTAGCCCGCTGCCATGAAACCGGCGCCCTGCTCGTTGGCAGGCACGACCAGCGGCATCGACCGGCCGCCGCGATCCGCACACGTCTGGTTGTATACGAAAATGGCGTCGTACGTCGGCAGGATCGCGCCGCCGCTGTAACCGAAAACGGTTTCGACGCCCTCGTCCGCGAGTACCTGGATGATGATTTCGGCGCCTGACAGCGACTGCCCCGCAAGCGGGTGAGCGGCGTGCGCTGGGCGCGCGGCGTGACTCTCTTTCACGACCCGGGTTTCCGACATCGACATGGTTTGAAGAGCGCAGCAGCCTAGCAGCATCGCATCATGATGTATACGAGACTCGCGGCGTTCCCGTATGCTCGCGGGATGACCACCCCGCGCAAGCGACACATCATTTCGATCCTGCTGCAGAACGAAGTCGGCGCCCTCACCCGGCTCGCGAGCCTGTTCTCCACGCGCGGCTACAACATCGAGTCGCTCAGCGTCGCGCCGACCGACGACCCGACGGTCTCGCGCCTCACGCTGGTGACGACCGGCACCGACGCGGTGATCCAGCAGATCGTCAACCAGTCGCTGAAGCTGATCGACGTCGTGAACGTCGACGACGTGACGCGCGATCAGCACGTCGAGCGCGAGCTGCTGCTGATCAAGCTGCGCGCGCCCGCCGGACAACTCGGCGCGTTGCAGGCGTGCGTGCATCGTGCAGGCGGCAAAGTATTGTCGGATGCAGCGGAAAGCTTTACCGTCGAGCTTACGGACAGTGAGTCCCAGATCAACAAGTTCATCGCCGAAGCGGGGAATCTCGGCGAAGTACTCGAGGTCGTGCGCAGCGGTGCGCTGGCGATGTTGCGGGGAGCAACGACGCTGCGCGCATGAAGCTGCGGGACATCACCGATCCACAACCGCAACACGGCTGAGCGACTCGTCGGGCATCGGGCAGGATGTCCGGCGGCGTGCGCCGTACGGTGCCGCAAGGCGCCGGCGGCCCGTCGTGGACTCGTGGAGCGATGATGTACCGGCTATACGATTACCTGCCCTCCGGAAACGGCTACAAAGTGCGCCTCGTGCTCAAGCAGCTGGCGCTGCCGTACGAGCTGATCGAGCTGGACATCAGCAGCGGCGCGACGCGCACGGCCGAGTTCCTCAGCAAGAATCCGAACGGCCGCATTCCGCTGCTCGAAGTGCCGGGCAAGGGCTTCCTGCCGGAGAGCCACGCGATCGTCGCCTACCTCGCCGAGGGCACGCGGCTGATCCCCACGGATCGGTTCGGACGCGCGTGCATGTGGCAATGGATGTGCTTCGAGCAGTACAACCTGGAGCCGAACATCGGCACGCTGCGCTTCTGGCTGAAGCTCGGCCGCACGCGCGCCGAGCTCGGCGAGAAGCTGGTCGAGAAGAAAAAGAACGGCTACGCCGCGCTCGACGTGCTGGAAGAGTCGCTGCGCGGCCGCGAGTACCTCGCCGCCGGGCACTACTCGCTGGCGGACATCTCGCTGTACGCCTACACGCACGTCGCGCACGAAGGTGGCTTCGATCTGGCGCCGTATCCGGCGATTCGCGCCTGGTGCGCGCGCGTGGAAAGTCAGCCGCAGTGGGCGCCGATCACGGAGCGTTAGGCAGCAGCACGGTCGCGCCGACCGTCTTCCTCGTCTCCAGGTCCACGTGGGCGCGCGCTGCATCCTGCAGCGGATACACCTGGCCGATCGGCACGCTGATCACCGACTTCGCGACCAGGTCGAACATCTCGCTGGCGGCGCGGATGAGCGACGCGCGCGTCGGGATGTAGTGGAACAGCGTCGGTCGCGTGAGGAACAGCGAGCCGCGCTTGCTCAGCTCCAGCGGCGCCATGGCCGGCGCCGGACCCGAAGCGTTGCCGTAGCTCACCATCAGGCCGCGCGGCCGCAGACTGTCGAGCGAGCCGAAGAAGGTGTCCTTGCCGACCGAATCGTAGACGACGTCGACGCCCTGCTTGGCGGTGATGTTCTTGACGTCCGTGACCCAATCCTCGCTCGACAGCAGCACGTGGTCTGCACCTAGCTCGCGGGCGCGCTGCGCCTTCGCTTCGGAGCCGACCACGGCGATCACCTTCGCGCCGAGATGCTTGGCCCACTGGACCAGGATCGAGCCGACGCCGCCGACCGCGGCATGCACCAGCAGCGTGTTGCCCTTGCGCACGCGATACGTCTGGCGCAGCAGCATCTGCGCGGTCATGCCCTTGAGCATGAGAGCAGCGGCCTGGCGGTCGTCGACCGCTTCCGGGATGCGCACCAGGCGCTCGGCGGGCAGCACCCGCGCTTCGCTGTAGGCGCCGGATGCGTTGAACGCGTACGCGACGCGATCGCCCGCTTTGACCTGGGTGACGCGCGGGCCGACCGCCTCGACGACACCCGCGGCCTCGCGACCGAGGATCGCCGGCAACACCAGCGGATACAGCCCGGTGCGCTCGTAAGTGTCGATGAAGTTCAGCCCGATCGCGGTGTGACGGACCCGCGCCTGGCCCGGCCCGGGGTCGCCGACGTCGACGCTCTCCCAGCGCAGGACTTCGGGACCGCCGTAGGAATGGATTCGTACTGCATGTGTCATGCAGTACATGTTACGTGATCTGCGTGCGTCAGGCTTCAGCCCGACATCCGACTACAACGCCTGGTCGTCGGTCTCGCCGGTGCGGATGCGCAGCACGCGCTCCAGCTCGGTGATGAAGATCTTGCCGTCGCCGACCTTGCCGGTCTTCGCGGCGCCGATGATCGCCTCGACCACCTGGTCGACCAGCGCCTCCTTGACCGCGACCTCGATGCGCGTCTTCGGGACGAAATCCACCACGTACTCGGCGCCGCGATACAGCTCGGTGTGGCCGCGCTGGCGGCCGAAGCCTTTCACTTCCGTGACCGTCATTCCCGAGACGCCGATCTCCGACAGGGCGGCACGCACGTCGTCGAGTTTGAAGGGCTTGATGATTGCGCTGATGAGTTTCATTCCCCGTGGCTCCTGTCTCGAAGTGCCTCGAACCGCAATGCACGTTCCATGCCGTGACGAAAGTGACTCGTGACCGGTCGCTCGTGACTCCGGCTGCACCAGTTTAGCGCGGCGGCGCGGGTGGGCGCGCGTGTTTGGTGCGCCGGCGAGGACGCCTAGTCGAGCCGCTTGTGGAAGCGCAGCGTGACGACCGTGAGCGCGACGGCCGTAAACGCCAGCAGTTTGTAGATCGGCACCTGCAGCTCCGCCAGCCCCGCGCCGCGCAGCACGATGCCGCGCACCAGCTCGACGAAATGCGTCAGCGGCAACAGCTGCGCGATCCAGCGCGCCGCCTGCGGCATGCCGTCGAAGGGGAAGACGAAGCCCGACAGCAGAATCGAGGGCAGCAGCACGAACACCGACATCTGGAACGCCTGCACCTGGGTCTCGGCGAGCGTCGAGGCAATCAGGCCGAGCGTGAGCGTGGCGGCGATGAACAGCAGCGCCGCGAGGTAGAACGCGACGAGACTGCCGTTGACCGGCACGTCGAACAGCAGCACGCCGAGCAGCAGCACCAGCGTCGCCTGGACGAGCCCGATGAAGACGTACGGCAACAGCTTGCCGAGCATCAGCTCCAGCGAGCTCGCCGGCGTGGTGATCAGCAGCTCCAGGTTGCCGCGCTCGCGCTCGCGCACGAGCGCCATCGCCGTGAACATCGTCATGGTCATCGTCAGGATCACGCCGATCAGCGTCGGCACGATCTGTACGGCCGTGCGCTTCTCCGGGTTGTACTCGGTGCGCACTTCGAACACCTGCTGGCCGCTGTGGTAGATGCCGGTGCGACCGGCCACGGGCATGTTCGCGAACGCGCGCGCGATGTTCTCGATCGTCGGCTCGCTGCCGTCGACCAGCAATTGCGCGAGCGGCTGGCCGCCGACGACCCGGCGCCGCTCGAAATCGGCAGGGATATAGACACCGATCGACACTTCGCCCGAGCGCACGCGGCGGCGCAGGTCCGACACGGAAGCGGCGTACGCACGCACCTTCACGGTGCCGGTTGCCTGCATGTCCGCCACGAGAGCGCGCGACATCGACGTGCGTGCTTCGTCCACGACTGCCGCCGACACGCCGCGCACGTCGAAATTGATCGCGTAGCCGAACAGCACCATCTGCAGCAGCGGCAGGCCGACGATCATGCCGGCCGTCAGGCGGTCGCGCCGCAGCTGGCGGATTTCCTTGGTCGCGATGGCGAAGATGCGGAACATGCTCTTGTGGGTCAGGCTTCGGCCTGACTCCCTTGTCGGGCTGAAGCCCGACGCACCGGGGAAGCGTCGTCAGTATCGAATCGCGTAGCCGCGACGAACACATCCTCGAGGCTTGCGTGCACGACTTCGACATTGCCCTGCACGCGATGCTGCGCGAGCAACGCGCGGACGCTTCCCTGCGGATCGCTGCGCTCCTTGGCCAGCAGCGCGTGCAGGCGATTGCCGAGTTGCGCGACGCTCTTGACGAAGTCCTGGCCGTCGAGTGCATGGCGCGCGCCGCGCACGTCGTCCGCTTCGATCTCGATCACCGTCGCGTCGATGGAATCCATCAGCCGCCGCGGCGGTCCTTCCGCCACGAGGCGGCCGCGATCGAGAATCGCCAGTCGATGGCAGCGCTCCGCTTCGTCCATGTAATGCGTCGACACCAGAATCGTCGTGCCGCGGTCGACCAGCTCGAACAGGCTCTCCCAGAAGTCGCGGCGGCTCTGCGGATCGACGGCGCTCGTCGGCTCGTCCAGCAGCAACAGCTCGGGCTCGTGCAGCGTCGCCGCAGCCAGCGCCAGGCGTTGCTTCTGGCCGCCGCTCAATGTTCCCGCGCGCTGCCCGCGCCGGTCTTCGAGGCGATACTGCTGCAGCCGCTCAGCGATACGCGCGGTGCGCACGGTGCCGTCGAGGCCGAAGATCCGGCTCATGAAGTCCAGGTTCTCCAGGACCGTCAGGTCTTCCCACAGCGAGAAGCGCTGCGTCATGTAGCCGATCTTGGTGCGCAGCTGCTCGGCCTCGCGCGGCACCGGGTGACCGAGCACCACGCACTCGCCTTCGCTCGGCCGCAGCAGGCCGCACAGCATGCGGATCGTGGTCGACTTGCCGGAGCCGTTCGGACCGAGAAAGCCGTAGATGGTCGCGCGGGGAATCTCGAGGCTGACGTGATCGACGGCCGTCAGCTTGCCGAAGCGCCGCGTCAGGTTGCGCGCAGTGATGGCAGAGCCGGCGGCAGCACGTTCGCTCATCGCAGGTCGCTCAGTCGCCCTTCGCGGCCAGCTCGACCTGCACGGGCATCCCGGTCGGCACGTCGGCCGCGGCGCGCTCGTCGAGGTCGATCTGCGCGAGGTACGAGAGCCGCGAGCGATCTTCCTGCGTCAGCGCGTAGTACGGCGTGAACGCAGCCTCGGCGGAGACGAAGCGCACGACGCCAGTCAGATCTGCGTCGTGACCGTCAACACGAATGCGTGTGCGGGTGCCCGGCAGAAACTGCGTACGCAGCGGCTCCGGGACGTAGACGCGCGCGTAGGGCACGCCGTCGGCCAGCATCACGATCAGCGGCGTACCTTGCGCCGGCCGCTCGCCGAGCTTGTACGGAATCGCTTCGACGCGCCCCGCGCGCGGCGCTTTGACCACGTAGCGCGAGGCGCTGGTCTGCAATTCCACCAGCGCAGCCTCTGCCTGCTTGAGCGTCGCTTCGGCCTGCTCGACTTCCTCGGACCTGGTCCCTTCGAGCAGCAGGTGCAGACGCGCAGCCGCCTGCTTCTGAGTGCCCGCAGCACTGTCGCGCCGCGCACGAGCCTGGTCGAGCGCCGACTGGCTCACGAGCTTGCGCGACACCAGGTCGGTCACGCGCTCGTATTCCCGGGTTTCGGTTTCGAGCGTGCTGCGCGCGGACTCGACTGCCGCGCGTGCCTCGGTGATCTCCTGCGCGCGCGGTCCCTTTATCAGCTCGGCGAGGCGTCGTTCCGCAACGGCGCGTGCCGCGCTCGCCTGATCGAGCCGCGCCTGCATGGCGCCGAGCTCCTGCCGGAGCAGCACCGCGCCGGCCGGCACCGCATCGCCTTCGCGCACCGCGATCTCGACGATCGGCTCGTTCGATTCCGCGATCAGCTCCAGGCGGTCACGCTCCAGGGTGCCGAGGATCTGGCCGTCGTAGTCGTTGCCGCCGCACGCCGCGAGCGCGGCGCAGCCGGACAGCACGAGAAGTCTTCGCAGGCTCATGCGTGGTGCTCCTCACGTACCGTGCGCGGCACCGACGCACCGACGGCGAACAGCCGCGCCGTGTGCTGGACGAGCCGCTCGATTTCGTCATCGTCGAACTTCAAGCCGAGCACCGGCCCGGCCACGGCCCGCGCCAGGAACGGAAACATGCACAGCGACATGAGCGACAGGGCCGCCAGGCGCACGTCGAGATCCTTGCGCAGGCTCCCCTTCACGCGAGCGCGCTCCAGCAGCTCCATGACCAGCGGCGCCTGCCGACCCGCCACGTCGCGTATGAACGTGGCGCGAAACCGCCCCTTCTCCGCCAGCACTTCATTGACGATCAGCGTGGCTATCCACGGATTGGCGGCCGCGGTGCGCATGTGCATGCGGATCAGCACCGCCGGGTCGACCACCGTGCCTGCCTGCGCCAGCGAGCCAGCTATCAGCTCGCGCACCGGGCCGATGGCGCGCTCGAGCATGGCGCGGAACAGGCCGAGCTTGTTCTCGAAGTAGTAGTGGATCATCGCGGGCGTCGTTCCCGCCGCGCCGGCTATCTGCCGCGCGGTCACCCGCTCGAAGCCGTGCCGCAGGAACAGCTTGCTGGCGGCGTCCAGCAGTGCCGTGCGCACGTCGCTGTCGGCGGTCACGGGCGGCCGTCCGCGGCTGCGCGACCGTGTGCGCTTGCGACGCGGCTGCTGGGGGGTACCGGTGCTCACGGCCGCAGATATTAAACGCACGTTTAAATACATGCCAGCGGAAGTGACGCAGTTCGCAGATGAGGTTGCAAAGAATCCCGACATTCGCGGAACTGTTTCGCGAAAGTCGACAAAGGATCGTTCGCCCGCTTGAGGGTCGGCGGCGCCTGTGACACAAAGGCGGCACGTTTCCTGGGGAGGAAGCATGGGTGTTCGCAGGTTCGCCGGCGCAGCGGTGCGCGCTGGCGCGTTGGTCGTAGCAGCAGCGGCTTGGATGCCGACGCTCGCGGCCGCCGCGGATCAGGACGAGCGCCCGGCGCGCATCCTGTACTTCGAGCCCCTGCGCCCGCTCCCGGCCGCTGCCGACCCGGGTGCCAGCAAGCCCGGCAACGGCACGTTGCAGCAGCTGCGCTTCGACGCCTTCGGCCGCCGCTTCGACATCCCGCTCGGCCTGAACGGCCGGCTCATGGAGAGCAAGCCGGAGGATTCATCGCTCGAGCTGTATCGGGGCTCGATCGACGGCACGCCCGGCTCCTGGGTACGCCTCGCCAGGCAAGGCGCGGTGCTGCACGGTCTGATGTGGGACGGAACGCAGCTCTATGCAATCGAGCCGGCGGTCGAAGTGCGCGACGCGCTCGCCGACTCGCTGCAGGCGGATTCAGCGCAGACGGTCGTCTTCCGGCTCGCCGACGTGGCAATGGCCCCGGGCGCGACTTCCTGCGCGACGCAGAGCGCGCCAGCCACCGCCGGCGACCAGTTCGCCGCGCTCACGCGCGAGCTCAAGAATGCGCCGGTCGTCATGCAGGCCGCCGATGCAACGCGCCGGCTCGACATCTCGACGCTCGGCGACTCGCGGTTCCTCGAGCACTACGCCAGCGAGCAGGCGGCGCGCGACGCGATCCTGGTGCGCATGAACAACGTCGACGGCATCTACAGCTCGCAGCTGGGGATCGAGGTGCGCGTCGGCTCCGTATCCCTGCCCGACGCGGCTCACGACCAGCTGTCGGCGACCACCTCCCCGAACGGCCTGCTGCGCGAGCTGGCGACGCTGCGCCGGCGCACGTCGCAGCTCAACTCGCAGGGTCTCACCCACCTCTTCACCCAGCGCGACCTCGACGGCAGCACGATCGGCATCGGCTATCTCGACTCGCTGTGCGACCGGGAGCACGGCGTCGGCCTGACCGAGTCGCGCAACGTATGGCTGGACTCGCTGGTCGCGGCGCACGAGATCGGCCACAACTTCGGCGCCGATCACGACGGCGACGCCCAGGGCAGCTGCCCCAACACGCCCTCTTCCGGCTTCCTCATGGCGCCGGTAGTGAGCGGCGCCGACGATTTCTCGTCGTGCAGCCTCAATCGCATGCGCGCACGCGCGCAGAGCGCGAGCTGCATCACCAACCTGCCGCCCGCGAACGTGCGCATCCCCACGCAGCTCGGCGCCATGCGGCGCAGTATCGGCGTGCCGTTCCCGTGGCGGCTGCAGGTGACCAACACCGGCGGCCTGAGCGCCCGCAACGTGCGTGTCGAGCTGGCGGTGCCGCCGTCGCTCACGATCGGCGATGCGTATGTCGTCGGCGGCTCGTGCCTGAGCGGCGCCGGCGCAGTCGCATGCGACCTGGGCGACGTCGCCGGCGGCAACGTCCGCTGGATCGAGTTGCAGCTGTCCAGCGACGTCGCCGGCTCGAATTCGATCGCGGCGCACCTCAGCGCCGACAACGACGCCAATCGCACGGACAACGACGCCTCCGGCTCCGTCATCATCGAAGCGCCGGCCGACGTGTCGATCGCGCTGACCGGTCCGGTCAACGCGACGGCGAATCAGCAATTCACGGTCGGGTTCGCGGTCACCAACGCCGCCAGCGACGCAGCCGATCGGGTCACGGTGCAGATCGACGTTCCGGAGGGAACCACGGTCAACAGCGCGTCGCTCGCGAACGGCAACTGCACCCTGCAGACTGCAAAGGTCGAATGCACCGTGGCGCCGCTCGGCGGCGGTCTCGTTGCGAACGGCTCGCTGTCGCTCAAGACGTCGACGCCGGGGAACACGACCGTGCGCGCCACAGTGGCCGGCGACTACTTCGACACGAACAGCAACAACGACACCGCGGATCTGGTCGTCACGGTCGGCAGCGAAGTGTCGCTCGCGACTGCGCCGCCGGCAGCGTCGGGCGGCGGCGGCGGCTCGATCGGCCTGCTGCTCCTGCTGAGCCTGCTCCCCCTGCAGCGGCGCCGGCTGGCGCGCCGCTCTTCGTCATATTGAAAGCACTCTCGACTGTCGCCATGTAGCCCCTCATGCTTGCGGATCCCGCAGGGTTGAGAACGCACGGTGGCTACATACAAGGACTACTACGAGATCATGGGCGTGGCTCGCGACGCGAGCCAGGACGTCATCAAGCGCGCGTACCGGCGGCTGGCGCGTAAATTTCACCCGGACGTCAGCAAGGAGCCGAACGCGGAAGAGAAATTCAAGGAAGTGCAGGAAGCCTACGAGGTCCTCAAGGATCCGCAGCGGCGCGCCGCCTACGACCAGCTCGGCTCGAACTGGCGCGCCGGGCAGGAGTTCCGTCCGCCGCCCGACTGGGGCCGCGACTTCGAATTCTCGACCTCCTCGTTCGGCGGCCGCAGCGGCGGCGGCGGCCCGGGCGGCACCGAGGGGGACTTCAGCGATTTCTTCGCGTCGCTGTTCGGCCAGCGCAGCCCGTTCGGCCAGCGCTCCTTCAACCAGGGCGGCGGCCGCGCCCGCGGCTTTGCGGCTGCCGGCGAAGATCACGTCGCGAAGATCCAGATCGATCTGCAGGACGCCTTCCACGGCGGGACCCAGACGATCGAGCTGAAGACGCCGCAGCTCGGCGAGGACGGCCGTGTCGCCATGCAGGGGCGCACGCTCAAGGTCACGATTCCTGCCGGCGTCGTCGAAGGCCAGCGCATCCGGCTCGCGGGTCAGGGCAGCCCGGGCGTCGGCGGCGGGCCCGCCGGCGACCTGTATCTCGAGATCGGTTTCCACCCGCACCCGCTGTTCACCGCCGAGGGCCGCGACATCACGCTGACGTTGCCGCTGGCGCCATGGGAAGCCGCGCTCGGCGCGACGGTGCAGACGCCGACGCTCGCCGGCCCGGTCGACCTGCGCATTCCAGCGAATGCGAAGGCCGGCCAGAAGATGCGCCTCAAGGGCCGCGGCCTTCCCGGCGCGACGCCGGGCGACCAGTACGTGGTGCTGAAGATCGTGCTGCCGCCGGCGGACACGCCGCAAGCGAAGGAGATCTACGAGCGGATGCAGCGGGAGCTGGCGTTCGATCCTAGAAAAGAGTGATGAAGTGATGAAGTGATGGGCATCACTTCCATCACTCCCTCCTCAATGCGTCCTGTCCAGCAAATACGCCACCCGTCTCGGAATCGCCAGGTCCATGTGCTGCTTCTCTATGAAGTCGGCGGCGCCCTCGCGCATCGCGTCGACTGCGCCGCGGACGTCGGTCTCCTCGCCGAGCACGATCACCGGCGGCGACGTATCCGTCGCGCGCAGGCGCCGCAGCAACTCGAGCCCTGACATTCCCGGCAACCACATGTCGGTGATGACGCAGCCGAGCGTGTCGAGCTCGGCCGCGAGGTAACTCTCGGCGCTGTCGTAGTCCTGGACGTCCGCGTCCAGCGAGCTGAGCAGCGAGCGCAGCAGACGGCGGGCGGCGGCGTCGGCTTCGATCACTGCGACAATAGGACGGGCGATGCGCACAAAACCGGAGTGTTGAGGGCTGGCTAAAAAGCGGCCACGGCCCCGCCATGAGGAAAGCCCGAGCCGCAGGGAGGATTGGGGGCGGTGGACTCGCCTGAGGGCCGTGGACGCATGGCCGCTATGGTTCGTCCGGGCGTGCGCTGCTAGAAGTCGCACTTGTACCTAAATTTTATTGCCGCAAAGTCGCAGCGCACGCAGTGCGCCAATACTCAGACTTGTCCGACCTCCAGCACCATGCGCACCAGATGCGCGAGCGACGACGCCTGCATTTTCTCCATCACGCGCGCGCGATGAATCTCCACCGTGCGCTGACTGAGCTTCAGGTCGCCGGCGATCACCTTGTTCGCCTTGCCATGCACCACGAGATCGAGCACCTCGCGCTCGCGCGGCGTCAGCGTTTCCAGGCGACGGCGAATGTCGTTGCGCTCGCCGAGCGCAGCACGATTGGCGCCGTCCTTCTCCAGCGCCTGGTTGATGCGATCGATCAGATCCTGGTCGCGAAACGGCTTCTGGATGAAATCCACCGCGCCCGCCTGCATCGCTTCCACCGCCATCGGCACGTCGCCGTGACCGGTGATGAAGATGATCGGCAGGATCGAGTGCTTCTCGTTGAGCTTCTGCTGCAGCTCCAGGCCCGACATGCCCGGCATGCGGATGTCGAGCACCAGGCAGCCGGCGCGATCCTCGGCGTAGGCGTCGAGAAATTCCTGTGCCGAGCCGAACGTCTCGACCGCGTGACCGACCGAGCGCAGCAGGAGCTTGAGCGCGTCGCGAACTGCTGCATCGTCATCGACCACGAAGATCGTCGGCCGTGCCTGGTTGGAATTTCCCCTCATCATCAACTCCCTGCTGACGCCGGAACCGCCGGCAACGTGAAAAAGAAGCGCGCCCCGCCGCCCGGATTGGCGCCGCACCACAACTTGCCGCCGTGCGCGCGCACGATCGAGCGGCTGATCGACAGGCCGAGACCCGTGCCGCCCGGCTTGGTGGTGAAGAACGGATTGAACAGCTCGGCCATGGTCGCGGCATCGACGCCGACGCCGCGATCCGCGACCATGAACTCGACGTCGCCTTCGCTGTCGAGCAGCGTGCGCAGCAGGATCTCGCGGCGCGCCTCCGGCACTTCGACCATCGCATCGATGCTGTTGCGGACCAGGTTGAGGATCACCTGCTGGATCTGCACCGCGTCCGCCTGAACCAGCGGCCCCTGCGGCGCCTGCTCCAGCAGCATGCGCACGCCGTTGTGACGCGCGTCGGTCTGCGCCAGCGTCAGCACGTCTTCGATCAGGCGGTTGGCCTCGACCAGCTCGCGGCGCACTTCGCGATTCTTGACGAAGGTCCGCAGGCGACGGATCACTTCGCCGGCGCGCAGCGCCTGCGCACCGATGTGGGTGAGGGCCGCTTCGACCTCGGTGTTGCTGAAATCCTCCTGGCCGATCAGCCGCTGGCACGCCTGCGCGTAGGTCGCGATCGCGGTGAGCGGCTGATTGACTTCGTGCGCGATGCCGGCCGCCATCTCGCCCATCGTCGAGATGCGGCCGAAGTGCGCGATGCGGTCCTGCATCTGCCGCGCCTCATCCTCGGCGCGGCGCCGGTCGGTGATGTCGTGCAAGGTGCCGACCTGCCGCAGCAGCCGGCCGTCGGCGGCGCGGGTGGTTTGCGCGATGTGGTGCACGTAGCGCAGCGATCCGTCCGGATGAATCACGCGATACTCGGTGTCCATCTGCCGGCCGCTGGCGTCCAGCTCGGCACGCGCCTGGCGCCAGCGCGCACGGTCCGCCGGATGAACCATCGGCTCCAGGTATTCGTAGACGGCAATGTAAGGTTCGCCATAGCGCCGGCCGAGAACGCGGTACAGGTGCGGCGACCAATAATCCTCGTACTTGCCGTCGAAGTGCACGACGTAGTTGCCGAGATTGGCAATCTCCTGCGCAATCGTCAGCTGCGCCTCGCTCCGCCGCAGCGCTTCCTCGGCGTTGCGCCGTACGGTGATGTCGCGGATGAAGCCGACGAAGCGCGGCGGATCGGTGCCCTGCACGCGCCCGACCGCCAGCTCCGCGGAGAATTCGCTGCCGTCGCGGCGCTTGGCGATCAGCTCGCGGCCGATGCCGATGATGCGCGGCTCGCCCGCCTCGATGTAGTGGCGCAGATAGTCTTCGTGCTGCGAGCGGTACGGCTCGGGCAGCAGGATGTTCACCTTCAGCCCGATGACTTCCTGCTCGTTGTAGCCGAACATCCGCTCGCCGGCGTGATTCAGCAGCTCGATGCGGCCTTCGTGATCGAACAGCACCACCGCATCGACCGCCGCGTCGAGGACCGCCTGAAACTCCCGTTCCAGCCGGTGCGCCCGCTCCTCCTGAAGCTCCGCAACTCGCAGTAGGGTCATGGCGCAGGATTCTACGCCAGCACCACCAGCAGATCCTTCGAATCGATGGGCTCGCCCGGATGCGTGACGATTTCCGCGACGGTCGCGTCGCGGTCCGCGCGTACGGTGGTTTCCATTTTCATCGCTTCGATCGTCACGAGCACGTCGCCGCGCGCGATGCGCGCGCCCTGACTGACCGGTACCGTCGCCACCGTGCCCGGCATCGGCGCGGCGACGTGATTGGCATTGGCAGGATCGGCCTTGCGGCGCGGCGGCTTCACCGCCACGTGACTGCGATCCGGCACCTTGACCGAGCGCGGCTGACCGTTGAGCTCGAAGAACACGGTGCGCGTGCCGTCTTCCTGCAGATCGCTCTGTGCGACGAAGCGCACGATCAGCGTCTTGCCGCGCTCGATGTCGACGCTGACCTCGTCCCCGGGCTCGAGGCCGTAGAAGAACATCGGCGTAGGCAGCACGGTGACCTGCCCGTAGGTCTGACGCGCCTGCATGTAGTCCAGGAACACCTTCGGATACATCAGATACGACGCCAGCTCCGCGTCGCTCGTCTCGCGCCACGTCTTGCGATCGAGCTCGGCGCGCGCCTGCGCCAGGTCGATCGGCGGCAGCACTTCGCCGGGCCGCACCTCGAGCGGCTGCGCGCCCTTGAGCACCTTCTTCTGCAGCGCCGGCGGAAATCCGCCGTACGGCTGACCGAGGTCGCCACGGAACAGCGACACGACCGACTCCGGAAATGCGATCTGCGTGTGCGGATCCAGCACCTGCTCGGGCGTCAGGCCGCTGGTCACCATCAGCAGCGCGAGATCGCCGACGACTTTGGAAGTCGGCGTCACTTTGACGATGTCGCCGAACATCTCGTTCACCTGCGCATAGGCGCGCGCCACTTCCGGCCAGCGCGTCTCGTCGATGCCGAGCGAGCGAGCCTGTTCGCGCAGGTTCGTGAACTGACCGCCCGGCATGCCGTGCACGTAGACTTCCGACGCGCCCGAGCGCAGGTCGCTCTCGAACGCCGCATAGCAGTGCCGTACCTGCTCCCAGTAACCCGACAGAATGCGCAGGCTCTCCGCGCTGACGCCGCTGTCCCGCGGACCGTGGCGCAGCGCCTCGACGATCGAGCCGAGATTCGGCTGCGAAGTGAGCCCGCTCATCGCGTCGAGCGCGCCGTCGACGGCATCGGCGCCGGCGTCGATTGCCGCGAGCACGCTGGCCGCTGCGATGCCGCTCGTGTCATGCGTATGGAAGTGAACCGGCAGACCGGTCTCCTCTTTCAGAGTCTTCACGAGCGTGAACGCCGCCCGCGGCTGACACAGGCCGGCCATGTCCTTGATGCCGAGGATCTGCGCACCCGCGCGCTGCAGGTCGCGGGCGAGCGCCACGTAATACTCGAGGTCGTACTTGGTCTGACGCGGATCGGTGAGATTGCCGGTGTAGCAGATCGCCGCCTCGCACAGCTTGCCGGACTCGCGCACGGCGTCGATCGCGACGCGCATGTTCTCGACCCAGTTCAACGAATCGAAGATGCGGAACAGGTCGATGCCGGCGCGCGCCGCCTGGTCGACGAAGTAGCGCACGACGTTGTCGGGATAGTTCGTATAGCCGACCGCGTTCGCCGAGCGCAGCAACATCTGCAGCAAGAGGTTGGGCATCGCCGCGCGCAGCTCGTGCAGGCGCTGCCACGGACATTCCTGCAGGAAGCGCATCGCCACGTCGAACGTCGCGCCGCCCCAGCATTCGACCGAGAACAGATTCGGCACGAGGCTCGCGTAGTAAGGCGCGATCGCGGCCAGGTCGTGCGTGCGGAATCGCGTGGCCAGCAGCGACTGGTGCGCGTCGCGCATGGTCGTGTCGGTCAGCAGCACGCGATCCTGTTCGAGCATCCACGCGGCAAAGCGCTCGGCGCCGAGCTCGTCGAGCTTCTGCTTGGTGCCGGGCGCGGGCGGCGCCAGGTCGAGCTTGGGCAGCTTCGGATTGCTCAGGCGCGCCGGGCGCGGCCGGCCTTTCACCTCGTCGTTGCCGTTGACGATCACCTCGCCGATGAAGTTCAGCAAGCGGGTCGCACGGTCGCGCTTGCGCGGGAAGCGGAACAGCTCCGGCGTCTGGTCGATGAACTTGGTGGTGTAGTCCGCCTGCGCGAAGCGCGGATGCATGATCAGCTGGTCGAGGAAGCGCAGGTTGGTGGTCACGCCACGGACCCGGAATTCCCACAGCGCGCGGTGCATGCGCATGATGGTGTCCTGCGGGGTCTGCGCCCACGCGGTCACTTTCACCAGCAGCGAATCGTACGAAGGCGTGATGATCGCGCCCGAATACGCGGTGCCGGCGTCGAGGCGGATACCGAAGCCGGCGGGACTGCGGTACGCCGAGATGCGGCCGTAGTCGGGAATGAAATTGTTCTCGGGATCCTCGGACGTGACGCGGCACTGCATCGCGTAGCCGTTGAGCCGGATGTCTTCCTGACGCGGCACGCCGCTCTCGGGCGTGCCGATCGCCGCGCCCTCCGCAATGCGGATCTGCGCGCGCACGATGTCGATGCCGGTGACCGCCTCGGTGACCGTGTGCTCGACCTGGACGCGCGGGTTCACCTCGATGAAATAGAACTTGCCGCTGTCGGCGTCCTGCAGGAACTCGACCGTGCCGGCGTTGAGATACTGCACGGCGCGGCCGATCTTCAGCGCCTGCTCGCACAGCTCGCTGCGCTGCTGCTCGTTGAAGAACGTCGCCGGAGCGCGCTCGACCACTTTCTGGTTGCGCCGCTGCACCGTGCAGTCGCGCTCGAACAGGTGTACCAGGTTGCCGTGCGAGTCGCCGAGCAGCTGCACCTCGATGTGTCGCGCACGCTGTACGAGCTTTTCGAGATACACCTCGTCGTTGCCGAACGCGGCCTTGGCTTCGCGCCGCGCGATCGCAACCGTTTCCGCGAGCTCCGCCTCGCTGCTGACGACGCGCATGCCGCGCCCGCCGCCGCCCCAGCTCGCCTTCAACATCACCGGATAGCCGACGTCGGCCGCAAGGCGCGCCGCAGCGGCATCGTCGCGCGGCAACGGCGGGGTCGCGGGCATGACCGGCACGCCCGCCGCTACCGCCAGCTCGCGCGCACTGACCTTGTTGCCGAGCCGACGCATGATCTGCGGCGTAGGCCCGACGAAGATCAGCCCTGCGGCGGCGCACGCTTCGGCGAGCGCCGGGTTCTCGGAGAGGAAGCCATAGCCGGGATGGATCGCGTCGACCTGCGCCGCCTGCGCGATGCGCACGATGTCGGCGATATCCAGGTAGGCGTCGACCGGCGTGCGCCCGGCGCCGACCAGGTAGCTCTCGTCGGCCTTCATCCGATGCAGCGAGAACCGATCTTCCTGCGAGTAGACGGCGACGGTGCGAATGCCGAGCTCGGTCGCAGCGCGCATCACGCGGATGGCGATCTCACCGCGGTTGGCGACCAGCAGACTGCGAATGCGCCCGGGCATTTACCGAGCATAACAAAGGGGGCGCCGTCGATTGCCGCCCGCCACGATCGCAATTCGCGATGGGCCGATCGAAACGGCGAATGGCGCGATTACGCCTGGCGCGCAGCGCCAAGCTCGTGCGGCAGAGGCGCACCCTTGCGGAAGGAGCCCGTCGTGAGCTGCTCGTATTCCTTGTCCATGAGCACGAGACAGTTGCGACCGCGTTCCTTCGCGTCGTACAGCGCTTCGTCGGCGAGCTGGATGAAGCCGTAATGCGTGCGGCCCGGCTTCGGCATGACGCACGCAGCGCCGATGCTCACCGTCAGACGTTTGCTGCTCGCGGGAGCAGCCTGGTGAACGATGGCGAGCGCCTCGATCTCGGCCTGGATGCGCCGCGCTGCGGCTTCGACGTGACCGCGGTCGGCGTCGTACAGCACGATCGCGAACTCTTCGCCGCCGTAGCGCGCAGTGATGTCGAGCGGCCGGCGCGCGCAGCGGCTCAGGCACCAGGCAACCTGGCGCAGGCATTCGTCGCCGGCCTGGTGCCCGTAGTAATCGTTGTACGCCTTGAAGTGGTCGATATCGATCAGCAGCAGGCCGAGCGAGACGTTGTCGCGAGTCGCTTGCGGCCAGACGCGGTCGACGTGCTCGTCGAAGCGCCGGCGATTGTGGATACCGGTGAGGCCGTCGCGATTGGCGGTCTCGATCAGCAACCGCTCCTCCAGGTAGCTGGTGCGCGTCGCGCGCTCCAGCGTGTAGCAGACCATCGCGCCGATGACGTTGGCGAATACCAGCACGCCGCCGTCGATGAGCTGCACCGACGCAGGCAGCCCGACTGCAGCGGCGCTGATGAAGTACGACGCGAACACCAGGAGCGAGGAGCCGAGCGCCGCGTAGAAGGACATCCCCAGCATGAAGAAGATGTAGATCGACACGAGCACGACGGTCGCGATCAGACTGACGCCGTGCGAAGCGGAGATCACGGCGAGCACGGTCACCCCGATGCCGAACGTCGGCGCGCCGATCTGGCACACCAGCGGATACAGGCGCCGGTACAGCGGCGAATACACGACGACCAGGCCGACGAGGAGGATCGGCGTGAACAGCGCCAGTCGGATCAGGTCGAGCAGCCGGTTGACCGGCGGGTCGAGCACGAGGTGGGTGAGCGCCGAGAACGCGACCACGAAGGCGATCGCCAGCCACAGGTTGCGGCGGATCTGCGGCAGCGTCTCGGCGAGGTGGACTTCGCGGAACTCCGCTTCCAGCGGCGCGGCGAACTTCAGGCGCGGAAAGCCGCGCTGCAGCTGCAGCGCGTACGGCGACGGGCTCAGATTGTTCTTATTCGGGCTGGTGACGCCGATCCCGGGCGTCTTTGATGAACCGGCGCCAGACTTCATACGCATCCCACCCGCCCAGAACCTCCACATGAACGCCGGCCACGGGCGCGGCGCCGCGCTCGCCCAGATGGTCGGCGTTGGCGGCCGAGCCGGGCGGAACGACGTGGGTGGGCACAGGAGTCGAGACGGTATTCATATGTTTGCCGGACAGGTCGGTCGGAGGTCCGGGCGGCAGAAAAACACTGTTCATCGTAGTGGACCGGCGCTGCCGACGAGGCGTGCGCAGTTCTCAGTTTGCGGAGTTTCAGTCGGCGGCTGACGACGCTTTCGCCGTTCGGATGACTCGGCCGACCCCCCCAGGCCCGCGGCAAATGCTCCATTATGTTCAAGCAGTTGCGACGCGGCCGCGGCCAGGGCAGCAAGAGTAGTCCTCGGCATCACAGTTAGCCAGTGGCTAACTTGAGATAGGACGAAAAAAACGCGGCAGCACCCCGGAGCCGACTCTACGGCCGGAAGTAGTCGGCCAGGAACTGGTCGAAAGTCACGCGGTCGGCGGCCTCGACGGCCAGCTGGCGCTCGAGCGACTCGCCGGCTTCGGCGGCGAATTCCGCCAGCCGCTGCTCGTTCGGCGGATACAGGTCGAGAAAGTACGCTTTGTGCACGCGTGACATGCGCAGAGCCAGCTGCGCAAACGACTCGCCGGTGGCACGCAGCTCCGCGAGAGTCCTCGCCGAAGGTGTCAGCGCCGGGTCGTCGACCTTCGCCTGCTGCAGCTCGAGCGCGGCTGCGTACGGACGCTGCGGATCGCCATGATCCAGCAGCTCGCACAACCCGCGCATCGAATCGATCAGCTCCAGCGCCCATGCGCGCAACTCTATGGGCCTTGCGTTGCGGTTCAGTGTCAGACGCGGCTCACGTCCGCGGTGCGCCACCAGGGCATGGTTGGCGTCGAGCTGCTCCCACTCCGCCGCGTCGATCGGGTCGCTCGGCTTGATCGCGCACAACGCCGCGAACGCTTCCAGGAAGCGCAGCTTGTTCTGGTTGACGCCCACCGGGTCGAACGCGCTGACGTCGAGCGCGCGGAACTCCACGTATTCCACGCCGCCGCGGCGCAGGGCCGCCGTCGGCCGCTCGCCGGAGCGCGCGACGCGCTTCGGGCGGATGTAGCTGTAGTACTCGTTCTCGATCTGCAGCAGGTTGGCGTTGAGCTGGCGGTACTCGCCGTCGACCTTGACGCCGATGCGCTCGTACTCGGGGTGCGGCGTGCTCACCGCCGCCGACAGGTCGCGCACGTACTCATCGAGGCTGTTGACCGAGATCTGCACGCCGGCCTGGCTCTTGTTGCGGTAGCCGAGATCGCTCATGCGCAGCGAGGTTGCGTACGGCTCGTACAGCGTACCGGGCGCGAGCTGCTGCAGCGTGTGCTCGCGCCCGCGCACGAACGAGCCGCACAGCGCGGGCGAGTTGCCGAACAGGTAGAGGATCAGCCAGCCGTAGCGGCGATAGTTGCGCAGCAGCCCGAAATATTGCGCGGAGATGAAATCCTGATCCGCGCTCTTCGCCTGCAAGGTCGCGGCGAGCACCGGCCAGAAGTGCGCCGGGAACGAATAGTTGTAATGCACGCCGGAGATCGCTTGCATCATGCGGCCGTAGCGCCAGCCGAGCCCGCGCCGATAGACCTCCTTCATGCGGCCGATGTTCGAGCGCCCGTAGTGCGCGATCGGAATGCTCGGATCGCCGTCGATGATGCACGGCATGCTGGTTGCCCACAGCAGCTGCTCGCCGAGGTGGCGATAGACGAACTGGTGCAGATCGCACAGGTACTGCAGCAGCTCCCAGGATTCGCGGAACGCCGGCGTGACCAGCTCGATCAGCGCCTCGGAATAATCGGTGGTGATGTGCTCGTGCGTGAGCGCGGAGCCGAGCTCGCGCGGATGCCCGCTCTGCTCGATGGCGCCGTCCGGGCCGACGCGCAGCGATTCCTTCTCGACGCCTTTCAGCCCGCCCTGCAAGACGCGCGGCTCGCGCGCATTGATGAGCGCCGCCAGGCGCCGCTCGAACGCGCGATCGATGCCGGAGCTGCTCATCGATCAGAACCGGACGCGGCCGGACAGCATGTCGCGGAACAGGACGAAGTCCCCCGCGAGGCTGTACCAGGGATGCGAGAAGGTCGCGGGCCGGTTGTGCTCGAAGAAGAAGTGACCGATCCACGCGCAGCCGTAGCCGGCGAGCGGCGCGGCCAGCACCCAGGCGGGCTCGCGCGCGAGCGCAGCGACGAGCAGCGTCGCGAGCACCAGCACGGTGCCGAAGAAATGCAGGCGGCGGCACACCGGATGGCTGTGCTCCGACAGATAGAACGGATAGAAGTCCGCGAAGCTGCGGAAGCGGCCCTGCGAAGCGGGAGGCGCGGCGGGATTCATGGCGGGCCGGTCTGTCTCGAGTGGGCGTCCAGTTTCCTCAGCGCCATCCAGGGCGTCAAGCAACCCGCTGCGGCGGATTGCCACGTTTGCGTCATTTCTGCGCTGACGGCGCGCGGCGTATAGTGACCGGCGCGAATAAAACGCTCGATCGGCACGAACAATGGGGAGAGTCGCATGACTGACAAGAAAACCGTCGGCAGCGTCACGTACCAGAATGCCGGCAAGGACTACTTCGAGAAGCGCGGCCTGCGGCGCCACGCACGCGTCTGGTCGCTGTGGGCGCTCGGCGTCGGCGCGGTGATCTCCGGGCATTTCTCCGGCTGGAATTTCGGCATCGGCGCGGGCGGCTGGGGCGGCCTGTTCATCGCCGCGATCATCATCGCCATCATGTATCTCGGGCTGATCTTCAGCCTTGCCGAAATGTCGCCGGCGCTGCCGCACACCGGCGGCGCGTACTCGTTCGCGCGCAGCGCGTTCGGGCCGTGGGGCGGCTTCATCACCGGCCTCGCCGAGAGCATCGAGTACATCATGACGCCCGCGGTCATCGTGTTCTTCATCGGCTCGTATCTCACCAGCATCTTCGGCACGCCGCCGGCGTGGCAGCCCGCCTGGTGGCTCGGCTGCTACGTGCTGTTCGTGTCGCTCAACTACTGGGGTGTGGAGGTGTCGTTCAAGATCTCGGTGATCGTGACGCTGCTGGCGCTCGCGGTGCTGGTCGTGTTCTGGATCAGCGCGCTGCCGTACGCCGACTTCTCGCGCTGGGCGCTGAACATCGCGGTCGGCCCGGACGGCGCGCTGAGCGAATTGCCGGAGGGCAACGGCGCGTTCCTGCCGAAGGGCTGGCTCGGCGTGCTCGCGGCGCTGCCGTTCGCGGTGTGGCTGTTCCTCGCGATCGAGGAGCTGCCGCTCGCCGCCGAGGAATCGGTCGATCCGAAGCGCGACATGCCGAAAGGCCTGATCTTCGGCATGTTCACGCTGATCTTCTCGGCGTTGATGATCATGCTGCTGAACGCCTCGATCGGCGCGGTCGAGCCGGGCCGCCTGCACGGCTCGTTCTCGCTGGCGACCTCCGCCGAGCCGCTGCTCGACGGCTTCCGCGTCATCTACGGCGACGAGATCGCCAAGCTCCTGTCGCTGTTCGCGGTGATCGGCCTGATCGCGAGCTTCCACACGATCATCTTCGCGTTCGGGCGCCAGATCTATTCGCTGTCGCGGGCCGGCTATTACCCGGGCGTCATGTCGATCACGCACGGCTCGCGCAAGACGCCGCACGTCGCGCTGTTCACCGGCGCGGCGCTCGGCCTGGCGATCATCCTCGCGGTGTGGATCGCGCTCGGCGCCGAGAAGGGCGGCTCGGTGATCGGCGCGACGCTGCTCAACATGGCGGTGTTCGGCGCGATGATCTCGTACGCGTTCCAGGGACTGTCGTTCATCCAGCTGCGACGCAAGATGCCGAACATCGAGCGGCCGTATCGCAGTCCGCTCGGCATTCCCGGCGCGACCGCGACGGTGGTGATCGCAGTCGTGACGCTCTACTACCAGTTCCAGGATCCCGCTTACCGGGCGGGCGTGTACGCGGTGCTCGCCTGGTACGTGCTGGGCATCCTGTACTTCGCTCTCGTCGGTCGGCACAAGCTGGTACTGTCGCCCGAGGAAGAGTTCGCGCTGACGGGCGGCCAGCATGGTCATCCGGAGCGCGAAGGCTACGGCACGACCAAAGTGTGAGCACCCGATGGCAGCACCGCTGGAACCCCGCCAGGTCAGGACGATCGCCGACGCCAAGGCGATCGTCGAGCAGCGCAACCTCGCGCACGTCAAGGTCGGCGTGTTCGACGTCGACGGCATCATGCGCGGCAAATACATGTCGCGCGCGAAGTTCCTGTCGGCGCTGGAAAGCGGCTACGGCTTCTGCGACGTCGTGCTCGGCTGGGACTGCCAGGACCAGCTGTACGACAACGTGCAGTTCACCGGGTGGCACACCGGTTATCCGGACGCACCGGTGCGCGTCCTGCCGCAGTCGTGCCGGCCGCTGCCCTTCGAAGGCGACAGCCTGTTCTTCCTCAGCGAGTTCGCGCCGCCGGCCGAGCAGGTCTGTCCGCGCGGCGTCCTGCGGCGCGTGCTCGAGCGGGCGCGCAACATGGGCTTCGAGCCGTACGCCGGCTTCGAGTACGAAGTGTTCTTCTTCAACGAGACGCCGCAATCGATCCGGCAGAAGAACTATCGCGACCTGCAGCCGATGGCGCCGGGCTGGTTCGGCTACTCCGTGATCCGCAACAGCGTCGGCGCGGAGTTCTATCGCCAGATGCTGGCGATGTGCGAGACGATGGACTTCGGCATCGAAGGGCTGCACGAAGAAACCGGCCCGGGGGTGATCGAAGCTGCGATCGCTTACGGCGACGCGCTCGCCGCCGCCGACAAGGCGGCGCTGTTCAAGACCTTCGTCAAGGTGCTGGCGCAACGCAACTCGATGATGGCGACGTTCATGGCGAAGTGGTCGCGCGACTGGCCGGGCCAGAGCGGCCACATTCACCTGTCGCTGCGCTCGCGCGACGGCAAGCCGGTGTTCCACGATCCGGCGCAGCCGCACTCGATGAGCGAGACCATGCGGCACTTCGTCGGCGGCCAGCAGCGGCTGATGCCGGAGCTGCTGGCGATGATCGCACCGACCGTCAACTCCTACACGCGGCTGATTCCCGGATTCTGGGCGCCGACTGATGCGACCGTCGGCGTCGAGAACCGCACGTGCGCGCTGCGCATCATTCCCGGCAGCGCCAAGTCGCAGCGCGTCGAATACCGGGTCGCGGCTGCCGATGCGAATCCGTACGTGATCCTCTCCGCCGCGCTGGCGTCGGGCCTGTGGGGCATCGAGCAGCGCATCGAGCCCGAGCCGCTGGTGGAAGGCAACGCCTACGACCGCAAGTTTCCGGAAGCGCTGGCCTTGCCGCGCACGCTGTGGGAAGCGGCACAGCGCCTGAAGCAGTCGCGCATGGCGCGCGAGTGCTTCGGCGAAGCCTTCGTGCAGCATTTCGCTGCCACCCGCGAGTGGGAGGAGCGCGAGTTCCGCAAGCACATCACGGACTGGGAACTCGCGCGCTATTTCGAGATTATCTGATGTCAGGCTGAAGCCTGACCCACAAGAGGTTCCCCTGTGGGTCAGGCTTCAGCCTGACTCCCCACACTCTTATGCTCAAAGTCATCTCGCCCATCGACAACAGCGTTTACGTCGAGCGTCCGCTGGCCAGGCCCGCCGAGCTCGACGCCGCGCTGGAGCGCGCCCGCAAAGCTCAGCGCGCGTGGCGCGGCGTCGCGGTCGCCGAGCGCGCACGCATCCTGAATCGGTTCTGCGACGCGTTCGAGGCGAAGCGCGACGAGATCGCGCTGGAGCTCACGTGGCAGATGGGACGCCCGAGCCGCTATGCGCCCAACGAAGTGCGCGGCACCCTCGAGCGTGCGCGACACATGATCGCGATTGCGCCGGCGGCGCTCGCCGACATCGACGCCGGGCCGAAAGAGCATTTCACGCGCTTCATCCGCCGCGAGCCGCTCGGCGTGGTGCTGACGATCGCAGCCTGGAACTACCCGTATCTCATCGCGGTGAACAGCGTCGTGCCGGCGCTCATGGCCGGCAATGCCGTGATCCTGAAGCACTCTGCGCAGACGCCGCTGTGCGCCGAGCGCTTCGCAGGCGCGTTGCAGGAGGCGGGTCTGCCGCACGGCGTCTTCCAGGCTCTGCACATGAGCCATGAAGACACGGAGCGCGCGATTCGCGACCCGCGCGTCGACTTCGTCGCGTTCACCGGCTCCGTCGCGGGCGGACATGCCGTGCAGCGCGCCGCCGCCGAGCGTTTCATCGGCACCGGTCTCGAGCTCGGCGGTTGCGATCCGGTCTACGTGCGCAACGACGCGAACCTCGCGCACGCGATCGAGAACATCGTCGACGGGGCGTACTTCAACAGCGGGCAATCCTGTTGCGGACTGCAGCGGATCTACGTGCACGAGCGCTTGTACGGCGCGTTCGTCGACGGCTTCGTCGACCTGACGCGCAAGTACGTGCTCGGCGATCCGCTCGAGCCGGCCACGACGCTCGGCCCGGTCGTGCGCGTGGCGGCAGCCGACACGATCCGCACACAGATCGAGGCTTCGATCAGCGCCGGCGGCAAGGCAGTCATCGCCGAAGACGAATTCCCCGCGAGCCGGCCGGGCACGGCGTACCTCGCGCCCCAGGTGCTGCTCGACGTGGATCACTCCACGCCGGTGATGCGCGAGGAGATCTTCGGCCCGGTGGCGGGCATCATGAAAGTGCAGTCGGACGAGCAGGCGATCGAGCTGATGAACGACAGCGCGTACGGCCTGACCGCCGCAATCTGGACCTTGGACCCGCAGGCCGCGCTGTGGATCGGCGAGCGCATCGAGACGGGCACGTGGTTCATGAACCGCTGCGACTATCTCGACCCGGCGCTCGCGTGGGTGGGCGTCAAGGACTCGGGCCGCGGCTGCACGCTCGGTGTCGTCGGCTACGAGCACCTGACGCGGCCGAAATCGTTTCACATGCGCTTGCAGGTTTGACCATGACGCAGTTGCGCGGCAACTGGAATTATCCGACCTCGATCCGCTTCGGCGCGGGACGCATCGCGGAGCTGGCCGATGCGTGCAAAACGCTTGGCAGCAAGCGTCCGTTGCTGGTCACCGATCCGGCACTCGCGAAGCTGCCGATGATCGCGCAGGCGGTCGAGTCGTGCCGCGCCGCCGGCCTCGGCTGCGAAGTCTTCGCGGACGTGCAGGCGAATCCCGTCGAAGCCAATGTCGCGAGCGGCGTCGCCGCGTACCGTGCCGGGTCGCACGACGGCGTGATCGCGTTCGGCGGCGGCAGCGCGCTCGATACGGGCAAGGCGATCGCGCTGATGGTGGGCCAGTCGCGGCCCATCTGGGATTTCGAGGATCGCGAGGACTGGTACACGCGCGTCAACGTCGCCGGCATGGCGCCGACGATCGGCGTACCCACGACGTCAGGAACCGGCTCGGAGGTCGGGCGCGCCTCGGTCATCACCGACGTGCGCGATCACACGAAGAAGATCATCTTTCATCCGCGCATGCAGCCCGCGCTGGTGATCGCCGATCCCGAGCTCACGCTCGGGCTGCCGCCGCACGTGACCGCGGCGGTCGGCATGGATGCGTTGTCGCACAATCTCGAAGCATATTGCGCGCCGTTCCATCATCCGATGGCGGATGGCATCGCCGTCGAAGGCATGCGACTGATCAAGCACTGGCTGCCGGTCGCCGTCGCCGACGGCAAGAACATCGAAGCGCGCGCACAGATGATGGTCGCCTCCGCGATGGGCGCGACGGCATTTCAGAAAGGACTCGGCGCGATGCACAGCCTGAGCCATCCGTGCTCGGCGAATCTCAACACGCACCACGGGCTGACCAACGGCGTCGTGATGCCGTACGTGCTCATGTGGAATCGCAGCGCGCTCGCAGACAAGATGCGCCGCCTGGCGGCCTACCTCGATTTGCCCGATCCATCGTTCGACGCGGTGCTGCGCTGGATCCTGCAGCTGCGCGAGCAGATCGCCATTCCTGCGACGCTCGCCGATCTCGGCATGCAGGCGGCGCACGTGCCGACGTTTGCGCAGCAGGCCTTCGACGATCCTTCCACCGGCGGCAATCCGCTGCCGATGACGCCACAGAAGTTTGCCGAGCTCTACAGGAACTGCATCGACGGCACCGGGCTCTAACGATTACCGTTCATTGGCAATTCAGTCCGCCAGGGGCATAGTCACGTCATGCGCGCCTTCGTCTCCACCGCTCTCGCCGCCCTGCTGCTGACGCTTGCGCTGCCGGCGAGCGCCGATGGCATGCGCTGCGGCAGCAAGCTCCTGACCAACGGCGATCCGCGCGCCAAGGTGCGGCAATTCTGCGGTGAGCCGACCGACATCCAGACCCGCCAGATCCTGCGCCGCCCGTACTACACCTTCGGCGGCCGCGTGCTCAGCTACGGCGACGGCTACGTCGAAGTGCCGGTGGAAATCTGGACCTACAATTTCGGCCCCTACAAGCTGATGCGCCAGGTCAAGTTCGTCGACGGCCGGATCGATGAGATCGAGACGCTCGGCTACGGCTATCACGACACTCCGAGCTCGACTGCCGACACCGCCGACGAGCGTCGCGACACGTACAGGTAGCGGCTCACGAGCAGCACGGCACTGACCGTGAGGCCCGCGATGAAGCCGATCCACACGTAGTGGGGTCCGCCGCCCTTGAGCACGCCGAACGTGTAGGCGAGCGGAAATCCGACGACCCAATACGAGAAGATGCACATCGTCATCGGAATCGCGGTGTCCTTGAAGCCGCGCAGCGCGCCGGCGGCGCCGACCTGGATCCCGTCCGACAACTGAAAGATCGCAGCCATCAGCAGGAGCCCTGCTGCGATCTGCTGCACGGCTGCATCGCGCGTGTACAGGCTCGCGATGCCCTCATCGAACAGCACGATCCCGATCGCGGACAGCGCCATCACAGTCGCACACATGCCGATGCCCAGCAGGCCTGCGAAGCGCGCGCGCTCGCGATCGCCGCGGCCGAGCGTGTGACCGACGTGGATCGTAGTCGCCGAGCTGATCGCTAGCGGCACCATGAACATGAAGGACGCGTAGTTCAGCGCGATCTGGTGACCGGCGGTGAGCGTCGCGCCCATGCCGCCGATCATCAACGCTGCGCACACGAACAGGCCGCCCTCGGCCAGCACGCTGCCCGCGATCGGCGCGCCGATACGCGTCAGCTCGCGCAGCACGCGCCAGTCCGGCGGATCGATGCGCGCGAAGAACTTGAAATCGCGATAGGCACGCTGCTGCCGCATGTAGAGGAACATCGCCGAGAACATCAGCCATTCGGAGATCGCAGTCGCGACGCCGCAGCCGATGGCGCCGAGCTGCGGCATGCCGAACTTGCCGTACATGAAGATCCAGTTGCCGATCACGTTCGCGGTGAGGCCGAGAAAGCCGAAGTACATGATCGGCTTCGTGCGGCCGAGGCCCTCGCTGGTGTAGCGCAGCGCCAGGAATGCGAACAGGCCGGGCATGCCCCACGCCATCGCGCGCACGTAGCCGATCGCGGTCGGCAGGATTTCCGGCGCGATGCCCAGCGCGGGCAGCACGCGACCGACCTGCATCAACCCGGTCACCAGCAGCGCGGCCAACGCAAGCGCGAGCCACCACGCCTGGCGGCAATAGCGGGTCACGCCGCGCGTGTCGCCGGCTCCGAACGCGTGGGCGACGCTCGGCGAGACGGCCATGAGCGCGCCGAGCCCGATCAGCAGATGCAAATGGTAGTAGCCGACCCCGACCGCGAGCGCCGCAAGGTCGCGCGCGCCAAGCTGCCCGGCCATCACCGTGTCGGCGAATTGCATGCCGAGGATGGACAGGTTGTTGGCGAGCAGCGGCAGCCCGAGCGCGCAAATGGCGCTGGCGTCCGCTGCGAAGCGGCTGCGTGTGGAGGTGGTCATGGTTGCTGTGCGCGCGCTGCTTTGACCGGCCGACGGGCGCGCTGGCATGCTGGCCGGCGACGCATTCTCTCACACCGAGGCCGCCATGCTCGTTGGATCTGCACTGCGACGGGTCGCCATCGTCGGCGGCCTGCGCATCCCATTCGCGCGCTCGATGGGCGCGTACGCCGAGGCGAGCAACCAGGAGATGCTGACTGCGACGCTCGCGGCGCTGGTGGAGCGTTACGCGCTAAAGGGCGCGACGCTCGGCGACGTCGGCGCCGGGGCGGTGCTGAAGCACTCGCGCGACTTCGGCCTCACGCGCGAATGCGTGCTCGACAGCGGCCTGGCGCGGGAAACGCCGGCCTTCGATCTGCAGCGCGCCTGCGGCACGAGTCTCGACACGGCCATCGTCATCGGCCTGAAGATCGCGACCGGCCAGATCGATTCCGGCATCGCGGCCGGCGTCGATACCGCGAGCGACGTGCCGATCGTCTACTCCGAAGGGTTCCGCCGCCTCATGCTGCGCAGTGCGCGCGCCAAGTCGCTCGGCGCGCGGCTGGCGCCGTGGCTCGGCCTGCGCCCGCGTCACTTCAAGCCGCAGCTGCCCGGCGTGAGCGAGCCGCATACGGGCCTGTCGATGGGGCAGAGCTGCGAGCTGATGGTCAAGACCTGGCAGATTCCGCGCGTCGAGCAGGATCAGCTGGCGTTGGAAAGTCATCGCAAAGCCGCCGCCGCTTACGACGAAGGCTTCTTCGACGACATGGTCGTCGAGTTCCGCGGACTGAAGCGCGACAACAACGTGCGGCGCGACACGTCGATGGAAAAGCTCGCGGCACTCAAGCCTTCGTTCCATCCGCAAGGCACGCTGACCGCGGGCAACTCCACGCCGATGACCGACGGCGCCGCCGCAGTGCTGCTTGCGAGCGAAGAGTGGGCGAGAGCGCGCGGCTTACCGGTGCTCGCGTACCTGCGCTACGGCAAGTACGCGGCGGTCGATTTCATCGACAAGGAAGGACTGCTGATGGCGCCGGCCTACGCCGTGCCGCGCATGCTCGCGGACGCCGGATTGCAGCTGCAGGACTTCGATCTCTACGAGATTCACGAGGCATTCGAGGCGCAAGTGCTGTGCACGCTGAAGGCGTGGCAGTCGCCCGAATTCTGCCGCGACCGGCTCGGACTGGCGCAGCCGCTCGGCGCGATCGATCGCAGCAAGTTGAACGTGAAGGGCGGCAGCGTGGCGATCGGCCATCCGTTCGCCGCAACCGGCGCGCGCATCCTGGCGACGCTCGCGAAGCTCCTGGCACAGCGCGGCGGCGGTCGCGGACTGATTTCCGTCTGCACGGCGCAAGGCCAGGGCGTGACGGCAATTCTCGAAAGGTAGGGCAAATTGGAAAGCGGCCGGCAGCATCCGGGGCGCAGCGAACTGCGGCCCTGACACTGCCGACCGCCTCCCGGCGGCTGCAGGGTAGGAGTTCCTGCAGCCTGCCACCGTTTCGAAGCTGCGATCCCGGGGAGGGGGCAGTAACGATCGCGAACCCCGATGCGGCGGGCAACTCGACTGGTGCCTACTTACGTAGCAGCGACAAATCCGGGCGATTTCCCTCACAGCGGCCCCCGGTTTTCGCTGTATTCAGTCCGCCGGGTTCCACTTACGAAGCGCCGGCAGGCAGCCGTGGACTCCCACGATTCCGTGCCGTTCGCCGCCAGATTCCGCCAAACTACCGCTCCTTGGCGGCAATGAACGGCGGGCATGACTTCCTATCTGGGCGACCCGGCTTTCCAACATGGCAGCCCCCCTGCCCTGGGCGCGCTGCTGGTCAACCTCGGCACGCCCGACGCCCCGACCCCCGCCGCGATCCGGCGCTTTCTCGCCGAGTTCCTCTGGGACCCGCGCGTGGTCGAAGCGCCCCGCTGGCTGTGGTGGCTGGCCCTGCACGGCGTGATCCTGCGCATCCGGCCGTCGCGCAGCGCTCATGCCTATCGGCAGATCTGGACGCCTGAGGGATCGCCGCTCCTGCTGCACACTCGTGCGCTGGTCGAGCGCGTCGCCGGCAC
Source organism: Steroidobacteraceae bacterium (assembly GCA_035278165.1). GTDB lineage: Bacteria > Pseudomonadota > Gammaproteobacteria > Steroidobacterales > Steroidobacteraceae > Steroidobacter. The sequence continues at coordinate 4,307 of DATEJG010000173.1, read as the reverse complement.
TCTGCAGAAGAAGCTGCCCGCGACCGTTGCGTTGGGAATGACCTACGGGACACCGGGCATCCCCGCCGCGCTCGAACAGTTACGCGGCGCCGGCGTGCGGCGACTCGTCGTCCTGCCGCTGTATCCGCAGTATTCGTGTACGACCACCGCATCGGTCTTCGATCGCGTGACCTCGCAGCTGCAACGCTGGCGCTGGGTGCCGGAGCTGAGCTTCATCGGCAACTATCACGACGACCCCGCTTACATCGACGCCGTCGCAGCCAGCATCCGCGAGCATTGGCGCACGCACGAGCGCGCTCATCTGCTGTTCTCGTTCCACGGCATTCCGCGCCGCTACCTGCTCGCCGGCGATCCTTATCACTGCCAGTGCCTGAAGACGGCGCGGCTGGTCGCGGAGCGGCTCGCGCTGGACGCCGCAGCATGGAGCGTGAGCTTTCAATCGCAAGTCGGCCGCGAAGAATGGCTGCGACCCTACACCGACGAGACGCTCGTGCGCATGGCACGCGCCGGACAGCGGCGCGTCAGCATCGCGTGCCCGGGATTCGCCACCGACTGCCTGGAAACGCTGGAGGAAATCGCCATCCGCAACCGCGCGGCGTTCCTCGCCAACGGCGGCGAATTCTACGACTACATTCCAGCGCTCAACTCGGCGGACGCCCATGCGGAGCTGCTCGCCGCTCTGATCGCGCGCCACGCGCAAAGCCGGCCCGTGACGCACACAACGACGAACGGCGAGCTGGAAGAGTCGCGGCAGCGCGCACTGCGCCAAGGTGCCGCGCGTTAGCGCGGGTCGAGCCTTGCTCAGCGCTCCACTCGGCCGATTTCTCGAGATCAGCCTCGGCACGTCGGTGATCCGCGAGTCGCTGGAGTTCTACGAGTCGCTCGGCTTCGTGCAGGCGGTCGCCGGCGAGATCTGGTCGCACCCGTACGCGGTCGTGACCGACGGACACCTGTTCATCGGTCTGCACGGTCGCGACATGCCTTCGCCGTCTTTGACGTTCGTCCTGCCTGAGCTGCAGCTCGGCGTCGCGCGCCTCAAGGAGCGCGGGATCGAATTCGCCGAGGAGCGCTTCGGCGACGACATGTTCAACCAGGCCCGGCTGCAGGATCCAGGCGGCTTGAGCGTCGCGCTGCTCGAGGCGCGGACGTTCTCGCCGCCGCAGCTCGACCGGCCGGTCGAATCGGCCTGCGGATACTTCAGCGAGCTCGGCGTACCCGTGCGAGCAGCGGACACTGCGCGTGCGTTCTGGGAATCGATCGGTTTCGTCGCGCTCGAAGAGGAAGCGCAGCCGTTCCCGCGCACGCCGCTGGTCGGCGACGGCCTGGATCTGGCGCTGTATCGCACGCGCGCCCTGCGTCACCCGGTGCTCACGTTCGAGGACAGCGACATGGCGCAGCGCCTGGCCCGGCTGCGTGAGCGCGGCGTGCAAGTGTCCGATGAGATGCCGGACACTCTCGACGAAGCCGGCAACGGCGTGCTGATCGCCCCGGAAGGCACGCGCCTGCTGCTGCTGACCGCCGCAGACTGAGCAAAAATAGCAACCTCGGACCTCCCGACCGGGCGGCACGTCCCCTTACATTTCCGCCACAACCGATCACCACAGGACCTGGCCATGAAGCGACTCGCCCTGCTGCTGCTTGCAGCCTGCGCCGGCCCCGCCTGCGCCGACGAAGGCATGTGGACCTTCGACAACTTCCCCAAAGCGACCGTGCAGCAGAAATACGGCGCGCGCCTCGACGACGCCTGGCTCGGGCGGCTGCAGCGCTCGGTCACGCGACTGGAAGGCGGCTGCACCGGCTCGTTCATCTCGCCCGACGGCCTGGTGTTGACCAATCATCACTGCGCCATGGAATGCCTGGGCGAGCTGTCGAGCGCGAGCGACAACTTCGTCGAGAACGGCTTCAACTCCGGCGCGCGCAGCGGCGAGCGCAAGTGCCCGACCGGGATCGTCTCGGTGCTGGTCGCCAGCGAAGACATCACCGCGAAGGTCAGCGAGGCGACTGCCGGCCTGCCGGACGCGCAGGCGAACACGGTGCGCAAGCAGACCTTGAGCCGGCTCGAAGCTGCCTGCAGCGCCGGTGCCGGCAAAGGCCGCGCGGGAGCGCTCGCGTGCGAGTCGGTCACGCTGTACCAGGGCGGCCAGTACTTCCTCTACAAGTACAAGCGCTATGACGACGTGCGCCTGGTGTTCACGCCGGAGCAGGCCATCGCGGCGTTCGGCGGCGATCCCGACAACTTCAACTTCCCGCGCTGGTGCCTCGATTTCAGCCTGATGCGCGTGTACGAGAACGGCAAGCCGGCGCGCACGCCCGATCACCTGAGCTGGCGCGTCGAGGGGCCGCGCGAGGGCGAGCCGGTGTTCCTGCCCGGTCATCCCGGCAGCACCAGCCGCCTGCTCACGCTGCAGCAGCTGAAGTTCCAGCGCAGCGTCTCGCAGCCCGCCTTCATCGCGCGCAACTCGGAGCTGCGCGGCCGGATGATCGAGTGGGGCAAGACCGGCGACGAGCCGCGGCGCCTCGTGCAGGAGACGCTGCTCGGCCTGGAGAATGCACTGAAGGTGTATCGCGGCCTGCAGTCCGCGCTGCTCGACGATGCAATGCTGCAGAAAAAAGCAGACGCGGAACGCGATCTGCGTGCCCGCGTCGCTGCGGATTCCCGGCTCGCGCAAAGCACCGGCAGCGCATGGGATGAAATCGGCGCGGCGCAGACGCGCTATCGGCAGATCTACGATCGCTATGCCTACCTGGAGAACGCCACGGGCTTCAACAGCAAGCTGTTCGCCTACGCGCGGCAGCTGGTGCGCGGCGCCGCCGAGCGCGCCAAGCCCAACGAGCAACGGCTGCGCGAGTACGCCGACTCCAACCTGCCGAAGCTCAGCGCAGGTCTGCTGGCGGCGACGCCGGTCTATCCGCAGTTCGAGCAGCTCACGTTCGCGTTCTCGCTCGACAAGATGCGCGAGACGCTCGGACCCGACGACGAAGTCGTGCGGCGCCTGCTGAGCAAGGACTCGCCGGAGTCGTTGGCGGCCCGGCTCATCGCCGAGTCCAAGCTTGCGGATCCGGCCGTGCGCAAGGCCTTGTGGGACGGCGGCGCCGCGGCCATCGACGCGTCGACGGATCCGATGATCGTGCTGGCGCGCAGCGTCGACCCGGATGCCCGCGCGCTGCGCAAGGTCTACGAAGATGAAGTGCAGGCCGCGGTGGTCGCCGGACAGGAGAAGCTCGCGAAAGCGCGCTTCGCGGTCTTCGGCACCAACGTCTATCCGGACGCGACCTTCACGCTGCGCCTGAGCTACGGCGCCGTGCGCGCATGGGTGGAGAAGGGTCAGCCGGTCGCGCCGTTCACCAGGCTCGCCCGCCTGTACGAGCGCACGACGGGCGAGGCTCCGTTCCGCCTGCCGCAGCGCTGGCTCGATGCCCGCACCCGGCTCGATCCGAACACGCCGTTCAACTACACGACGACCAACGACATCGTCGGCGGCAATTCCGGCAGCCCGATCGTCGACGCGCAGGGCCGGCTGGTCGGCCTGGTGTTCGACGGCAACATCCACTCGATTGCGGGCAGCTACTGGTACGACGAGAGCGTCAACCGCGCCGTCGCGGTTCATCCCGCCATCATCATCGCCGCGTTGCGCGACGTGTACGGCGCGAGCGCGCTGGTGAAGGAGATTCTCGGCTCGGGCACCTGAGCAAGAGTCAGGCTTCAGTTGACTAGGTCCCGGCGGTCCGCTGCGCGACGATCCGGAACTTGATATGCAGCTTGTCCTGCACCTCGAGCGCGCCGAGCGCCACGCTGAAGGGCTTCATGCCGAAGTCCGTCTGCGCGATGTCGAACTCGCCGCTGGCGTCGAGCCGCTGCCCTGCGACTGCCAGCTTCAACGGCACCTCGACGTCGCGGCTCGCGTCCTTGATCGTGATGTGCGCAGTCACTTGCGGCGCGGCGAGCGTGCCGCCGACGCGCGCGGAGCGTAATCGCACTTCCGGATAGCGCTCGCTGTCGAGCACTTCGGGACGCAGCATGTTCTTGCGCGTGCCGTCCCTGTCCGATTGCGGAATATCCGGCGGGAAGTCACTGCCCGCCGCGCGCCGCGCCTGCGGCTCGTCGACCGCCAGCTGCGCGACCGGGAACGACAGCTCGAACCCGGAGCGCGCGAATTCCGGATGCACCCAGGCGCGCCCGGTCACGTCGTGCGAGGTCATCACGTGGTTGTGACCGAGCCGGGAAAATTTACCGCCGCGGAAGACGAGGATGCTCACCTCCGACTGCTGCGGGCTGATCTGGTACACCGTGGCGCCGCGCGTGTCCG
>DATEJG010000172.1:0-4133 GCA_035278165.1 Steroidobacteraceae bacterium | reverse complement strand
CCACAAGGGCGGCTTCTGCTGTGGGTCAGGCTTCAGCCTGACTCAGCTGGCCCTGGTTTCCTCGCTGATCATCTGCTCCAGGCACTCGAAGTCCGGGATCAGCGGCGACTCGTTCAACATGCGCACCTGGCACAGGATCGGGCCGCGCTCGGGGAAGTTGCGGCTCGGGTCGTGCTTGACCACGTCGCCGTTGACCCGCACCAGTTGCGGAAAGCCCTGGGTGATCACGCCGAAATAGCCGCCGGCAATCTGGTTCGACAGCGCCACGAAGATGACGATGCGCGTGCGCGTGCCCGGCGTCGGCGGCGACTGGCCGCAGGCCGCCTCGAAGGAGATCACCGGCACCGCGCGGCCGCTCCAGTGAATCGTGCCGAGATACCAGGTCGGCGCGCCTTCCATTTTCTCCGGCGCCTGCCACGTAACGACCTCGGCGACGCACGCGCGCGGCACGATCAGCCGCTCCTGCGCGAGCGGCACCAGCAGGCTGTAGAGCTCGTGGGCGGGAACTTCGTTCATGGAAGAGCTCATGCGCGCGACTCGCGGCCGGCCGGCGCAGCGATCTTACGGCGCCGCGCATCGACCAGCGGCTCGATCGCGTCCAGCAGCTGGTTCTCCTGGTAAGGCTTGCCGAGGTAGTCGTTGACGCCGATCTCGATGGCGCGCGCGCGGTGCTTCTCGCCGACGCGCGAGGTGATCATCACGATCGGGATGTCGGCGAGGCGCGCGTCCGCGCGCACCTGCGACGCCAGCTCGTAGCCGTCCATGCGCGGCATTTCGATGTCGAGCAGGATCACGTCCGGCAGGTGGTCCTGCAGGATCGACAGCGCATCGACGCCGTCCTTCGCGGTCATGACGCGCATGCCGTGGCGTTCCAGCAGGCGCTGCGTCACGCGGCGCACGGTGATCGAATCGTCGACGACCAGCGCGAACGTGCGGCGGTCCTCGGTCGGGCCCTCGACCGCCAGCTGCTTGCGGCCGCGCCATTCGGAGCGCACCAGCGCGCCGAGATCGAGAATGATGACGATGCGGCCGTCGCCGAGAATCGTCGCGCCGGCGATGCCGCGGATCCCGGCGATCTGCGGGCCGACCGATTTCACGACCATCTCGCGGCTGCCGACCAGCTCGTCGGTCACCACCGCCGTGGAGTGCTCGCCGGCGCGGATCAGGATCACCGGCATCGACACGTCCGCTTCCGGCAGCACCGAGGCCCCGCCGCCGATGAACGCGCCCAGATGCTGGAAGCGATAGACCTGCTTGCCGTACGTGAACGTCGGCGTGTCTTCCGCGAGGTGCTTCTGCACTTCCGAGCGCGGCACGCGCGCAACGCCTTCGACCGAGGGCAGCGGCAGCGCGTACAGCTCTTCGCCGGTCCGCACGATCAACGCCTGCGTGATCGCCAGCGTGAACGGCAGGCGGATCGTGAACTTCACGCCCAGCCCCGGCTGCGATTCGGTGAACAGCGCGCCGCCGAGCTTCTTGATCTCGTTGACCACGACGTCCATGCCGACGCCGCGACCGGCGTGCTGGGTAACGCTGCTCGCAGTGCTGAAGCCCGGCTCGAGAATCAGCTGCAGTGCTTCCTCGTCGGACAACACGCGTCCCGCCTGCAGCAGGCCGCGCTCGCGCGCTCGCACGCGAACTGCGTTCACGTCGATCCCGCGGCCGTCATCCTCGAGCACGATGACCATCTCGGAGCCTTCGCGATGCAGGCCGACGCGGATCGTGCCGTTCTCCGGCTTGCCGCGCGCGACACGCTCCTCCGGCGTCTCGATGCCGTGCACGACGGAGTTGCGCAGCATGTGCTCGAACGGCGGCAGCATGCGCTCCAGCACCTGGCGGTCGAGCTCGCCCGAGGCGCCGACGACCACCAGCTCGGCCTTCTTGCCGGTATCGGCAGCGACCTGCCGCACCAGTCGGCTGAGGCGCTGCACGTGGCGCTGGAACGGCACCATGCGCGTGCGCATCAGGCCGTTCTGCAATTCGGTGACGACGCGCGACTGCTGCAGCAGCAGGTTCTGCGCTTCGCGAGTCAGGTTCTCGAGCAGTCCTTCGATGCTGCCGACGTCGCTGACCGACTCGGCGAACGCACGCGACAGCTGCTGGATCGTCGAATAGCGATCGAGCTCCAGCGGATCGAAGTCGCTGCGGCCCGGATGCTCTTCCTCGTGACGATGCAGGATCTGCGCTTCGGTCTCCAGCTCGAGCTTGCGCAGCTGGTCCTTCAGGCGCGTGACGGTGCGGCCCAGCTCGGCGAGGTTGAACTCGATCGAGCTGACCTGCTGCTCCAGGCGCGAGCGGAAGATGCTGACCTCGCCGGCGTTGTTGAGCAGCGTATCGAGCAGGTCCGCGTCGACGCGCGCGAATTCCTGGCGCTCCTGAGCCTGCGGCTCGCGACCCGGCAGCGCCAGTGCGGGCTGCTCGGCGGCAGGGTGTTCCGGTGCCTCGGGCATCTCCGGCGCATCCGGCGGCAGCTCGGGCTGGTGTGCGGCCACGTCCAGCGTCGTCTGTTCCGCCGCTGCATGGCCCGGAGCGCCTTCCTCGACGCGCACCGCCTCGCGGGGCGCCGCTGCGCCCAGCTCGTCGGCATCGAATTCGATATCGAAGTCCGTATCCTCGAGCGTCGGCGCAACAGCCGGCGCCGGCTCCTCCATCAGCGTCGGCACTATGCCGGTCGGGGCGCCGACATCTTCCAGGACGGGCGCTTGCGGAGGCGGGCTGGAGCCGGCGCTGACAGGCTCAGCCACAGGCGCCGCAGGGGCAGCTGCCGGCACAGCGAGCGGCGCGTGTCCACCGAGCGCTCGAATGCGATTGATCAGCTCGTGCGCGGGAGTGCAGCGCTGGCCGTGATTGACCTCGTCGCGCATGCGATGCAGCTCGTCGAGGCTCGACTGCAAGGCGTCGAATACTTCCGGAGCGGCCGGCACGCTGCCGGCTTCGACGCCCTGCATGAGCGTCTCGAGCTCATGGCTGAGATTGCCCATGGCGCGGATGCCGGCCATGCGCGCGCCGCCCTTGAGCGTGTGCACGACGCGCTTCAGCTCGAACACCAGCGCCTTGTTGCCGCGATCCTGCTTCCAGGAGGACAGCGCCTGGTCGGCGGTCTCGAGCAGCTCGGTGGCCTCTTCGCTGAAGATCGCCGCGACCTCGGGATCGAAGTCGCCGTCGTCATCGTCCGCTTCGAGCGTCACGACTGGCGGCAATGGCGCGCTCGGAGCCTGTACGGCGACGGGTTGCTCGAAGTACGCCGCGTCGATCTCGATCTCCATCGACGCCTCGTCGGCGGGGATCTCCTCGACGACGATGCCTGCCTGCTCCTCGGGCGCTTCGTAGGCGAGCGACGCGAGCACGTCGCCTTCGGTCGGCGCAGGCTGCACGTTGGTGGGATCGCCGTCGTCGAGCACCTGCTGCACGTTGGTCGTATCGCCGTCGGCGAGCGCTTCGGTAGTCGCGGTCGGATCGTCGTCGAAGACCGGCACGGGTCGCAGCATCGTCGGCGACGCGTCGTGCGAAGGCGAGCCCGCGCCCGCGACTGCAGGCGGCGGCGGGAAATTGTCGTAGCTCCAGTCGAGCATGCTGAGCGCGTTGGCGTCGGTCGGCTCCATCTCGACGACCTCTTCGCCCTCGCCCGCGGCGAGCACAGGCGGCGCGAGCGCCGGCGTCTGCGAAGTCGCTTCGACCGATTCGGCCAGCCGTGCGATCTCCTCGTCGAGCGCCTGCTCCAGCTCGCCGAGGCGGGCGGCGATGCGCGGGTGATCGAGGAAGAAGCCGGTGCTCTCGTCGATGTGATCGACCACCTGCTGGATCGCGGCGCTCGCGTCCTTCAGGACGGCGAGGCCCGCGGCCGGAATGCCGATCGAGTTGTCGTAGAGCTTGCGGACGTAGCGGTTCAGCGGCTCTGCAATCTTGATGCCCTGGCGCGCACCGGCGGTCTTGGCCGTGCCGCTCAGTGTGTGGCAGGAGCGGTGCAGATCTTCGGTGACCGGATACGGCGGCGCCGCGGCGTCGCAGGCCGCGATGAAATCACGGATGGTCGCCAGGTGCCCCGCGGTCTCCTTGGCGTAGATCTCGTGCAGACCGGGGTCCATCGGCTCGGGCGCCGGCGGCGCCAGCTCCGGAGCCGTTTTTTTTTGCGG
>DATEJG010000171.1:0-11640 GCA_035278165.1 Steroidobacteraceae bacterium | reverse complement strand
GTAGGCGATCTCGCGGCCGTCCGGACGGATCTGCGGATCGGTTGCGACCTGCAGCCCGAACAAGTCGCGGCCCTGGAATGTCCGGTTCGGCGCCGACGGCGGCGCGGCGAGGGCGGATACGGTGACGACCGACAGCAGCGTGGCAGCAAGTAACTGGCGCATACGTTGGCACTCGCTTCGAAACGGAAAGAGTGCGGAAGCTAACGGGCTTCACGCTGCCCGTCCAGTAGGGTGACGCAGGCGCGCCTGCACCGCATGATGCTGCCAATGCATACAACACTGCATACAACGACGCTGGCACGCGTGCTCGTCGCGCTCGCGCTGCTGGCTTTCGGCAGCGGCGCCGGACAGGTCCGTGTTTCGAGGTTCGATCCGGAGCATCCGCCGCGCGCCGGCGACGAGGGTGTTTTCTACGGCCCGCTGGTGCGGGTGAAGGACGGCGACTCGCTGATCGCGAAGGTGCAGGGAGTCGCCATGGAGTTCCGGCTCGCGGACATCGATGCACCGGAGCTCGATCAGCCGTACGGACGCAAGGCGAAGCAGGAACTGGTCGCGCTGGCCGCGGGCCGGCAGCTGGTGCTCATGCCGATCGCTACCGATCGCTACGGCCGTACCGTCGCGCACGTCTGGGCGGGCGATACGTATCTCAACAGGGAGCAGGTGAAGCGCGGCGCAGCGTGGTTCTACGCCGAGCCGGCGCGAGACTCGACACTCCATGACGTGGAGCAGGAGGCGCGGAAGGCGCAGCGTGGATTGTGGGCCTTGCCATCGAAGGAACGCATGGAGCCGCAGGCATGGCGGAACTTGAAATCGCGCCGGCAGTCCGATTCAGCGGAGTCCTCGCAATAACAAGGAGAGCGCTCATGGCCATGAGTATTGCTGCCCGGGACGATTCCGCTCCAATCGCCGACATGAACACGACGCCGCTGGTCGACGTCATGCTCGTGCTGCTGATCCTGTTCATCATCACGCTGCCGATGCTGACCCACAGCACCAACCTGCAGATCCGCGGCGGCGGGCCGGCGACGCCGCGCGAGGCGATCGAGCTCGCGATCGACTTCGACGGCACGATTCTCTGGAATGGCGCCGTCGTGCAGGATCTGGCGCAGCTGGAACGCTACTTCATCGCGGAGGCGGCCAAGGCGGAACAGCCCGAGCTGCACGTTCAGCCCGATCGCCGTGCGAGGTACGACAGCGTCGCGCGGGTGCTGGCGCTGGCACAGCGCAGCGGGCTGCAGCGCATCGGCTTCGCCGGACAAGAGAGATTTCTGGAGTAGGAACGCAGCAGTCGACAACGCAGCAGTCGACCCTGAAAAAGAAAATCGCCAGCACTCCCGGTGTGCTGGCGAGGAAGGCCTGCGCGAAAGGTTCGCTTACGGAGCAGGCGGGGGGCACCCGCTTTTGATCTCGACCCGGTTTCGTTCGTTCTAGCGGCGCAGCGTCCGCATCATCTCGTCTACTTGCTCCTCGGTCACTGTCTGCCTCAGTGCTCCGGAGACGGACTGCCACGCCCAGAGGCTCGGCTGCCTGGCAGGCTGCTTGCTGCGATCGCGCCCGGCATGCAGTTCGGCGAGACGCTCGGCCTCTTCGACCGTCAGCAACTGCTCACTGAGATACCGGTTCATCGCGCAAGCCCTCCAGGTTTTACACGCCGCCCGGCTTTCGTCTGCGGGCATCGCTTTGCGAGCTTTCGCGTGCAGTATCGGCCGCACGGTGCGGCGCGTGAATCAGACCAATGCTGAAAGTTCCATTGCGCGGCGCGCTATGATTCGCCAAACACGAACGAGCGGGAGGTCGCATCGATGCGCGCCAAGGGGTTGTTGATCGCAGCTGTCGTGGTCGTCGCGATAGCCGGCGTCGCGATGTACGCAGGCCGCGATACCTGGGCCACCGCAAAAATCGGCACCGTGTACGTCGCGAAGCAGACGTGCTCGTGTCTGTTCGTCGCGGGCCGGCCGATGGATTCGTGCCGCACCGACTACGATCCCGCAGCGCTCGCGCCGCTGCATATCGAGCCGAAGCAGAATGCCGTCGAGGTCTCCGCGCTCGCCGGCCTCGTGTCGGCGCGCTCGCAGTACGAGCCGGGCTTCGGCTGCCACCCGGTGAATTGAGAGGAGCGGTCATGCGTAGCGCAATCTGGACTGCCGTTGCTCTTTCCTGCTGCGTCGTCGCCGCGCACGCGGAGCTCGTGCCGCTGCCGCCGCAGCCGGCGGGCGTTGCGTGGCCAACGAGCGAGTGGCCGACCGGCGCGCTGGGAGAGAACGTCGACCGCGCAGCACTCGATGCCGCGATGACGGATGCGTTCGACAAGAAGATCGCCGATCTCGGCGAGACACGCGAAGTCGTGATCATCCAGGGCGGACGACTGGTGCACGAGCAGTACGCAGCGGGCTACAAGCCCGACACGCGCCTGGTGTCGTGGTCGATGGCCAAGTCGATCACGCAAGCGCTGGTCGGCATCGCGTACCGGCAGAACAAGGTCGACGTCGACGCACCCATGGGCAATCCGCAGTGGGATGCGAACGACAAGCGCGCTCAGATCCCGTGGCGCACCTGGCTGCAGATGACCGACGGCATGCGCTATCTCGAGATCGAGGCCAAGACGATCGCGGACAGCGATGCATCGCGCAAACTGTTCGGGCCGGGCCGGCTCGACGTCGCGAAGTATTGCGCCGGCCTGCCGCTCATCTACGAGCCCGGCACGCACTGGAACTACAACTCGTGCGGCATCGTGCTCACCGCCGATGCGCTGACCAACGCGATCGTGCCGGATCCGCCGTCGGCGCAGGCGCGCCGCGCCGCGATGCTGGAGTGGATGCAGCTGAGCCTGTTCAACGTGATCGGCATCAAGCCGCAGCCGGAGTTCGACGCGAGCGGGCTTTACTACGGCAGCGCGCTGATCTACGCATCCGCGCGCGACTTCGCGAAGTTCGGTCTGCTGTACATGCGTGACGGGATGTGGGACGGACAGCGCGTCCTGCCCGAAGGCTGGGTGGACTTCGCGCGCACCGCCGGCAAGAGCGAGAACTCGGATATCTACGGCGCAGGCTGGTGGGTGAGCCCGCCGCAAGGCAAGGGCAAGCCCTACACTTCGTTGATCGAGACCGGGCCGGTGCGCGACGCATTCAGCGCCGAAGGGTTCGAAGGGCAGTTCACGCTGGTCGTGCCGTCGAAGGACCTGATCATCGTGCGGCTCGGCTACACGCCCGAGAAGGAGCTGCGCACCGGCGCGATCCGCGTGTGGCTGGGACGCGTCGCGCGCGCGTTCAATCCGTTACCGGACGCACAGCCGACTCGATCAGCTTCCCCCGCCTCATCACCCTGATCGGGACGTCGCGCTGCGCGCGCTCCACCGTGAGCAGCCGGTGCAGGTGATCGAGGCTTTCGATCGCTGCGCCGTCGAAGTCCAGCAGCACGTCGCCTTTCTCGAGGCCCGCGCGTTCCGCGGGCCCGTCGCGCAGTACTTCCAGCACCATGATCGCCGTGGACGCCGAGCGTGCGAGGCCGCGCAGGATGCGGCGATCCAGCGTGATCGTCTGACCCGCGAAGCGTAGCCGGCTGCGTCGCACGCGGCCTTCGCGCATCAGCGTCGCGGCGACGTCCGCGGCGATGTCGATGCCGATCGCGAAGCAGATGCCTTGCGCTCCGCCGGCGATCGCGGTGTTGATGCCGACGATGCGACCCGCCCCGTCGACGAGCGGCCCGCCCGAGTTGCCGGGATTGAGCGGCGCATCCGTCTGAATCACGCTCTCGACGAGTCGGCCGGAGCGCGTGCGCAGGCTCCTGCCGAGCGCACTGACGATGCCGGCCGTGACTGTCGCCTGGTAGCCGAACGGATTGCCGATCGCGATCACCAGCTGGCCGACGCGCAGCGTCGACGAGCTGCCGAACGATGCATAGGGAAAGCCGCTGCCGGCGAGCCGCAGCACTGCGATGTCCGTTTCGGGATCGTCGCCGACGAGCGTGGCCTGAACCTCGCGGCCATCGGTCAACGCAGCGCGCAGCTCGCTCGCGCCATTCGCGACGTGGCTGTTCGTCAGCAGATAGCCATCGGGCGTGTACAGCACGCCGGAGCCCTGGCCGGCCGGCCCGCCGTTGCCGGAGCGGACTGCGATGCTGACGACCGCAGGGCTCACGAAGTCGAACGCCTGCGAGACGATTTCGGAGTAGGGGTCGAGCGCGAGCGGCTGGGGAGTGAGAGCGTGCGGCTGAGACATGCGTCGAATCTTCGCGCTGCGCCAACGCCATTCCACCCGGCCGTTCGGCCGGGCCCCGGTCAACTGCCCGATGGGTCCGCGGCGTGCAAGCGCGCATGGTTCGCGCATAGAACGAGCGGAGCCCGTCATGTCCACCGAAGCAAATCCCCTCAGCAGCCTTTCGCAGGCAATCGAGTCGCAGGTCGCGGCCGCGCAGGGGCTGGTAGTCGCAGTCCGCAATGCATCGCACCGGCACGTGAGCGCGATGCTGTGGCAGCCCGATGTCGTAGTTACCTCAGAGCAAGCCATTGGCGAGCGCGGCGAGTACGAAGTAGTGACCGCTTCCGGAGTCACGACCGCTGCGCGCGTCGTCGGACGCGACGCGGGCACCAACGTCCTCGTCCTCCGTCCCGCCACTCCTCTCCCCGCAGGTCGGGCTTCAGCCCGACTCCCCACCGCCGCCCGTGTCGGCACGCTCGCTCTCGCCCTCGGCGCCGACGTCAACGGCGCACCGACCGCGCGCCTCGGCCTGATCAATTCCGTGGGCGCGCAGTGGTACAGCCGCGCCGGCGGGCGGCTCGAGCAGCGGATCGCCCTTGATATCGGCCTCGGCCGCACCGAAGAAGGAGGGCCAGTGCTCGATGCGGACGGCGCCCTGCTGGGCATGTCGACGCTCGGGCCGCCGGGCGTGGTGCTCGTCATTCCGGCCGCAACTCTCGATCGCGTCGTGCCGCAATTGCTGAGCGCCGGCCAGGTGGCGCGGGGCTGGCTGGGGCTTGGCCTGCAGCCGGTCGCGATTCCCGAGCCGCTGCGCGAGGCCGCGGGCCAGACGAGCGGCATGATGGTGATGTCGATTGCCGCGGGCGGCCCCGGCGCCGCCGCCGGTGTCACGGCGGGAGACATCCTGCTGACGATCGACGGCACGTCGATGCGCGGGCTGCGCCGGCTCATGGCCCAGCTCGACGACGTGAGCGTCGGCCGGACGGTGGCGCTGCGACTGATCCGCGGCGGCGAGGTGCTGACGTTGAGCGTGCAAATTGCGGCCCGGCCGTGAATCACATGAGTGCATTGGTGGCAAGACACAAAGCGGGCACCGTTCTGAGCGTAGCGATCGTGGCGCAGGACGCCGCGCGCCGCGCCGAGCTCGCGGAGATCGTCGCGCACGCCGGCCATGCAGTGGTCGACGCGGGATCAGCGGACGTGGTGCTGCTGGACGCGGCGGCGAGCCCTGAGCAAATCGAGGCGGCGTTGCAGAGGGCGGCCGGTACGCCGGTTCCGGTCGTCGCGCAGGGCGCGGGAGCATTGCGTGCTCGCGGATTCGAAGAGCTGAACGAGCGTGTCGCGAGCGTCCTGCTAACGCCGCGCGAGCTCGAAGTGCTGGCCGGCATCGGCGCGGGTCTCAGCAACAAGGCGATCGCGCGCGAGCTGGGCATCTCGTTGCATACCGTGAAATTTCACATCGAGTCGCTGTTCCGCAAGCTCGGCGCGCGCACGCGCGCGGAGGCGGTCGCGAAGGGCCTGGAGCGCCGGGAGGGCGAGACCGTCGAGCTCTGATTGGCGTCCATGCATTTTCATTTATCATGGCGGATCGCAACCTCAGGCGCGGTCCGTCATGACAAGAACACTTTGCAAAGCAATCCTCGCGGCCCTGGCGTCCGGCGCACTGAGCGTCGCGGGCGCCGCTGATCTCAAGCCCGAGCAGCAGGCGCTGTTCGATATCTACAAAGAGCTGGTCGAGATCAATACGACCGACTCCGTCGGCGATAACACGCAGGCGGCGCGCGCCATGGCGGCACGGCTGACGTCGGCGGGATTTCCGCAGCAGGACGTGCAGGTGCTGGTGCCGTCGGGCAATGCCAAGAAGGGTAATCTCGTCGCCCGCCTGCGCGGCACGGGCGGCGGCAAGCCGCTGCTGCTGGTCGCACATCTCGACGTGGTCGAGGCGCACAAGGAGGATTGGTCGGCGGATCTCGATCCGTTCAAGCTGACCGAGCGCGACGGTTACTACTACGGCCGCGGCACTGCCGACGACAAGGCGATGGCGGCGATCTTCGTCGCCAATCTCATCCGTTATAAACAGGAAGGGCTCAAGCCGCGGCGCGACATCATCCTTGCGCTCACGGCCGACGAAGAGGGCGGCGATTTCAACGGCGTGTCGTGGCTCGCCGATGAGCATCGCGAGCTGATCGACGCGGAGTTCGGCCTCAACGAGGGCGGCGGTGGTCGCGAGCGCGCGGGCAAGAAGCTGTTCAACGCCGTGCAGGCGACGGAGAAGCTGTACCGCGACTTCGATCTCGAGATCACCAACAAGGGCGGTCACAGCTCGGTGCCCGTGCCCGACAATGCCATCTACCGGCTCGCCGCGGCGCTGGACCGGCTCAGCAAGTTCAGCTTTCCGGTCAACCTCAACGAAGTCACGCACGCATTCTTCGAGCGCACCGCCGCGCTCGAGGGCGGCGAGCTCGGTGCGGCGATGAAGGCCGTCGTGGAATCGAACGGCAAGGATGCGGCAGCGGCAGCGAAGCTGGCGGAGACTGCGGCTTACAACTCGATGCTGCGCACCACCTGCGTGGCGACGATGCTGCAGGCCGGTCATGCGCGCAATGCATTGCCCCAGAAGGCGACGGCGAACGTGAACTGCCGCATTCTTCCGCAAGAGTCTGTCGAAGATGTTCAGCGCACGCTGGTGCGCGTGTTCGCGGACGAGGGCGTCAAAGTCACGCTGCGCAGCACGGCCGGAGCGCCGGCGGCACCGGTGTCGCCGCTCGATGCGAAGGTGATGAAGCCGATCGAGCAGCTCACTGCGCAGAAGTGGAAGGGCGTCACCGTGATCCCGATCATGGGCACCGGCGCAACCGACAGCGCATACCTGCGCGCCAAGGGCATCCCGATGTACGGCGTCTCCGGCCTGTTCGGCGACATCGCCGACGTGCGCGCCCACGGCCGCGACGAACGCGTCGGCGCCGCGCAGCTCTACGACTCCCAGGACTTCCTCTATCGCCTGGTGAAGCAGTACGCCACGGTGCCCGCCACGGTGCCGGGAGAGAAATAGAGGGGAAACTGAGCAGTGCAGCATCGATGCTGCACTGCTGACTTTCCCCCGGTTTTCTCTCCCGGCACCGCCTTTCGTCAGGGGTCGATCCCGGCTGACTGCACTGGGCGGTGCCGGGGTGCGCGCGGCGACACTATGGCGATGACGCAAACTCTGCCGCGCCAGTCCTACGTCGATGTGTTCCGTGGGCTGCTGATCGCGCACATGGGGCTCGATCACGCCTCGCTCATGTTCAACGCCGGTCGCGCGGCGGAGGAGCTGGCCGCGGGACCGGCGCCCGTCTTTGGCGGCATCGGGCAGTTCCTGACGCGCTTCACCGGCGTGCCCGTCGCGCCGGGATTCTTCTTCATGGCCGGCTTCATGATCGCGCTCACGAGCCTGGCGCGCGAGAACCGGGGCGTGTCGCACGCCGAAGTTACGCGACGGCTGCTGGTGCGCGGCTTGGTGCTGATCGTCGTCGATGCGCTCGTGATGGGTCTGCCACGCGCGCTGATGGGCTTCTATTCCTTCATGGTGCTGACGTCGATCGGCGTGGCGATCATCGCGACCGCGCTGCTGCGTGACGTGTCCAGCAAAGTTCTCGTGCCGCTGGCGCTGGCGATCCTGCTGCTGCATCCGCTGCTCGACGTCTCCGGGTTGCCGGTGTGGCTGCAGGCGGTGCTGTACGAGCCGGTGCGCGAGGGCGCATTCCGCTCGCTCTATCCGATCATCCCGTGGATCGCGATCCTGCTGCTCGGCTTCGTCGTCGGCCGCGATTCCATGCAGCGCGAGCGTCCGGCGAAGCTGTGGGCCGCGCTGGCGGCAATCAGCTTCGTGCTCTTCTTCGCCGTGCGACTGTACGGCGGCTACGGCAATGCCTACTCCTATCCCAGCGTCGCGAGCATCGAGTTCTGGGAGTTCGCGAAGTATCCGCCTGACCTGCCGTTCCTCGCGTGGTCGTTCGGCTGCGTCTTCGTCGCGTTGATCGTGCTCGAGGCGCTGACGCGCAACGGCACGCCTGCCGTGCTGCGGCCATTCGCCGTTTTCGGTCGCGTGCCGTTCTTCTTCTACATCGTGCACTTCTACGTGCTCGGCATCGCCGCGGCGATCGTGCGCGCGAAGCTCGGCCTGCCCGCCACATATGCGATCTGGCTGTTGCTGCTGCTCGCGATGATCGGCCCATGCGCGTGGTACTACCGCAAGAAGCGCGAGCGGCCGAATTGGATCACGCGCTATATTTGACGCCTCTCGTCGTACGAGCGGAGGCGTCATGTCGAAGTGGGTTCGTGCAGCGATGTTCGTCGCGCTGTGGCTGTGCGCAGCGGCCAATGGTGCTGAGATACCGGCCGATCTTGCGAAAGCAGTCCACGACTACGATGAAGCGCAGGTCAACGGCGATGGGGCCGAGCTGCAGCGGCTGATCGCCGACGACTACACGCTCGTCAACAGCTCCGGGCGCATTCAGAGCAAGGCCGAGCTGATCAAGGACTACACGACGCCGGGCTACAAGATCGAGCCGTTCAAGATCCTCGAGCCGGTGGCGAAGGTGTGGAGCGACGGCGCCGTCATGGGCGGCGTGGTCAGCCTGCGCGGCGTCGACGGCGGCAAGCCGTTCGCCGTCACGCTACGCTTCGCCGACATCTGGGCGAAGCGCAACGGCAAGTGGCAGGTGATCTACACGCACGTTTCGAAGCCGCCAGTCACAGCATCGGCTTGATCGACGCGACGATCGCCGGCAGCACCAGCGGCTCGAACTCCGGTCCACTCTCGCGCACGTACAGATACAGCATCGAGAGGAACTGCATCGTGTTCTGGTGCTTCGCGATGCCTCGCTGCGATATCCACGCGTCGCGCCAGCTCTGCAGAGGCGCGGGCGCGCTCACCTGTTCGAGCCACTTCCGCCATTCGTCCGCCGTGTGCAGTTTGCGCCTGGCGATGTAGAACACTGCTTGCGCGAGGCGGTCGCCTTCGCCATAGATGTACGAGTGCTCGCCGGCGGGCGCGACCTGCGCCGCGATGGCCGCGAGCATCTGGTCCAGTTGCGCCTTCGACGTGCGCGGGTTGACCGCGAGCTGCAGCATGAGATCCGAAGCATGCGCGACGCCGTGCCGCCAGCCTTCGCGCTCGTCGAAGCCGCGATAGTCATCGACGGACTTCAGGTAGCCGGTGCCGGCATCGACCAGCTGCTGCAGCTGCTGGTCCGTCATGAACTGCTCGACGCGATCGAAGCGCGCGACTTCCGCCAGCGTCAGGGCCGCGAAGGGTCGCCGCACGCCAGCCGGGTCCGGCTCGGCAGGCGAGAGCTGCTGCAGGAGGCGATCGCGCAGCTTGCCGACCGTCGTCGGGGAGATCTTCCGGTCGCGCATCCACGCCGACAGCGCTTCGAAAGCGACGCCGTCGCGCAGTTGCGGATCGGTGCTGGCCAGGCACCCCGCCAGGTCGAGCGCCAGCGCTTGCCGGCGCGCATCGTCTGCAACTGCGAACTCGTGCGACTTCAGTTCGAGCAGCCGCTCGCGCGACATTCCCGCGGGCGGGCAGGATTCGGCGCCGGCGCCGGGCGCCAGCACGATCGCGCTGAGCATCAGAGTTGCCACACCAGCACGGTTCATCGCCTGTCTCTCCGCTGGGGTTCGCAGGGTTGTCGCGGCCGGTCGGCATTCTACCGGTCGCCGACGTTACAGAATCCATGGGAATTGCGACGCATTCATTGCTTTGACTCGGAGCCGATGATTACGATTGAGGCATGCGCAATCTGCTCGCCGCAGGCGTGTTCTGGCTGCTCGCTTCGCTGTCGGCGACTGGGTTCGCTGCCGACGGCGCGCCCGCGTTCGAGGTCCGGCGTCTCGATCCGGCGCTGAGCCGGCCGTCCGCCGACGAAGTCACGCGCGGCGCGCTCGACGAGCGGTTCCTGTCTGCCCAAGCTACGCGCTCGGCCAACGGAGCCGACGATTACTGGGTCCGCCTGACGCTCGCGGCGCCCTTCCTCCCGCCGGACGTGCCGACGGTGAACGTGCGCAAAGGGCGCAACATGGACGTCGAGCTGTTCGTGCTCGACCAGGGCGAGCCCCTGCGCCTGCGGCTGGCAACGGTCGCGCCTGGATTCGTCGGCGCGCAGGACGCGGTATTCATCCTGCCGGCGGGCTTGCAGGCAGGGCAGCCCGTCTACGCGCACGCCACCGCGCGTTCACCCGGCGCGACGGGGATGCGCTTCTCGACGTCCACACTGGCGGAAACGCTGACACGCAGCGCGGATCAGGCCCGCATGATCGCGCTGTCCTTCGGCGCGCTCATGGCGATGGCGCTGGCGGCGCTGCTCATCTGGTTCGTGCTGTCCGACAGATTGCTCGTCCTGTACGCGACGCTGTTCGCGCTGCAGGCGCTGTACGTCGCGTATCTGTCGGGACAGGGGTTCGAGTGGCCGCTGCTTTCGCTCGCGCTACCGGCGATTCAGTACAGCTGGAACATCGCGGCGGCCTTCAGCGGCGCGGTCGCGTGCCTGTTCGTCCGCGAGATCGCCGAGCTGCAGCGCTTCTCGCCGCGCGTCTATGCCGTGTTCGGCTGGTTCGCGGTGACGTTCGTGGTGCTGGCCTTCGCCAACTTCGCGGACATCATCGGTCTCGGCGGAATCGTGGCGGCGATCGGCAACCTGGTATTCGTCGCGTCGGCGGTCACGACGCTGGTCGTCGCCTTCCTCGCCTGGCGGCGCGACAACCGCGCCGCGGGCTGGTTCCTGGTCGCGTGGGGCCTGCTCGAAGCGTTGACGATCGCGACGGCGCTGCATCTGCTGTTCTCGCGCGATGACGGCGAGTCGGCGCTGCTGCTGTACTACGGCCTGCCGTCGTCCATGGTCGCCGCCGCGGTGCTGATCGCGCTCGGCGTGGCCGATCGCCTGCGCGATCAGCGTCTCGCGCTGACCGACGCCGAGCGTCGCGCGCAATCCGATGCGCTCACCGGAGTGCTGAATCGACGCTCGCTGCTCGAGCGCCTCGACAGCGCTTGCCTGCGCGCGCGTGCCCGCGGATTGCCGATCGCGCTGCTGTTCATCGACCTGGACCATTTCAAGCAGATCAACGACACCCGCGGCCATCCGGCGGGCGACGCCTGCCTGAAAGCGATCATCGGGCCGATCCAGTCCGAGCTGCGCCAGTCCGACGTGATCGGGCGCTACGGCGGCGAGGAATTCGTGGTCATCCTGAGCAGTGCCGACGCGGCGGCGGCGCAGCCGATTGCCGAGCGCATCCGCCAGCGGGTCGCGGAAATCAGCGTGCCGGGCTTCGGTACGCCGATCCATCTCACCTGCAGCATCGGCATCGCAACCAGCGAGATGCTGGGCGTGTGGGGTGAGCACCTGATCGCGCGGGCCGATGAAGCCGTGTATGCGGCGAAGCGCTGCGGGCGCAATTGCGTGCAGAT
>DATEJG010000170.1:0-74773 GCA_035278165.1 Steroidobacteraceae bacterium | reverse complement strand
TGACCTGTCGGCTCACTCCCAAGGTCACCTCGACAGTGTCGCTCGCCAGCTCAATCAACGACCTCGGGAGACTCTGGCCTTCGAAACTCCCGCAGATACACTAGCCCGCAGTGTTGCGTCGACCCTTTGACCCGGCCGAGGCCTGACCCACAGGACAAGGTCAGGCTGACCTGGGAAGACGGTGTGGGTCAGGCTTCAGCCTGACTCCCGCCGACCTGCTCCAGTCCCACTCCCGGGAAGAACAGCTTCACCGGCCGGATCTCGAAAATGGTGCGCACGCTCGGCAGCGAGCGCGCGACGTCGATCGCCGCTTCCAGCGACTCGCAGTCGACGATGTAGAACCCCAGCAGCTGCTCCTTCGTCTCCGCGAACGGCCCGTCGACGATGTGCGGCGTCGTGCTGGTGCGCAGCTGCACGGCCGTGGTCGTAGGCATCAGCCGCACGACCGGACCGAGCCGGTCCTGCGCGCGCAGCTGGTCATGCACCTCGAGGTGCCTGGCGATGTGCGCGTCGATCTCCTCGGTCGACATCGCGTCGACCAGGTCCTCAGGGACGTAGATCAGGATCGAGTACAGCATGCAGCTCCACCTCACCCCCAAGGACGGCGCGGACAGCCAGGTTCCGACACGGGGGTCGCGGAAATAATCTCAGGCCAGCGTAACCCCCGCCGCGGCGACGTTTTCTTCGAGATGCGTGACTGACGAAGTCCCTGGGATCGGCAGCATCACGGGCGAGCGTGCGAGCAGCCACGCGAGCGCGGCCTGCGCGACGGTCAGCTTGTGCTGCTGCGCGATGCGCTCCAGCTCGCGCGATCCCGAGCTGCTCCCCGCGTGTTCGCCCGCGGCCAGCGGATACCACGGAATGAACGCCATCTGGCGCTGCTCGCAGTAGGCGATGACGTCGTCCGAGCGCCGGTCGCTGATGTTGTAACGGTTCTGCACCGACACGATCTTCGCGATGCCGGCGACGCGCTCCAGCTCGGCGACGCTGAAATTGGAAACGCCGATGTGACGGATCTTGCCCTCGCGCTGCAGCTTCGCCAGCTCGCCGACCGAGTCCTCGATGCGCACGCGCGAGTCCGGCGCGTGGTACTGGTAGAGGTCGATGCGCTCGACGCGCAACCGCTTCAGGCTCGCTTCGCATGCCTGGCGCAGATGCGCAGGCCGGCCGTCGCGCTCCCACTGATCGGGGCCGGGCCGCACCAGCCCGCCCTTGGTGGCGATCACCAGGCCCGGCGGATACGGATGCAGCGTCTCAGCGATCAGGCTTTCGTTGACGTTGGGCCCGTAGGCATCCGCCGTATCGATGAAGTTGACGCCGAGCTCGAGCGCGCGGCGCAGCACGCGGCGCGCACCGTCGCGATCCTTGGGCTCGCCCCAGATGCCAGGCCCTGTCAGCCGCATCGCACCGTAGCCGAGGCGATTCACGCGCAGGTCGCCGCCAAGGGTGATCGTGCCGGCTGCCGCGGCTGCCTGCTGCACGGAGGGAGGCGTATCGTTCATGCTGGTTCTCCGCTGTCGTCGATGTGGCGCCTGCCCAAACGTCTACCTCTCCGAAGGCGTTCCTGACGCCGTCGCAGGCAATCCATTCTGAAGTCTCCCCATGCAGTACATGTTACTGATCTACGAGGATGAGCTGGCGGCCATCTTGCGCTTCGCCGAGGCGCGGCGGCCCGCGCGCATCGATGCTCACGGCGTGATGGTTCCGCTCGCGGAGCAGGATCCGTTGTCGTGCGCGACGATGCAATCGTGCGCCTCAATCGCGCGGTGGCGCTTGCCGAAGTACGCGGCGCGCCGGCAGCAGTGGCGCAGATCGAGGCGCTGGCTCCGCAAGGGCTCGACGATTTCCTTCCCTATCACGCGGTGCGAGCCGACGTGTTGCGCAAAGCGGCCGGCATGACGAAGCGCGCCACGCCTATGACGCGGCACTGGCGCTGGTCGGAACATCGGCAGAGCGGCTCTGGCTGCAACGCTAAAGGGCGATGCTGACGGAGTAGAATGCCGCCCTGCCATGATCCTGCCTGTCGCTGCCAACGAGCCGCTCGCCTCCAGACCTCTGCGCGTGCGCACGATCACGACGGGCCTGGAGCTGTCGCCGCAGGGCGAGTCGCAGCGACTCGCGAGCGCGCTGCAGTTTCTCGCCGACGCGAAGCGCAGATTCGTCGATGCGGGTTACGAAGTGCAGACGCTGCGCATGGCCAGCAATCCCTGGCTCGCGACGGCTGCGCCGCGCGATCGACAACAGCTGCTCGGTCGCTTGCGCGAGCTCGACGAGATCGTCGGCAGGCACGGAGTGATCCTGAGCGTCGGGCCGGTGCTGACCGAGGATCGCGCCGATGAAAGTCTCGTGCAGTGGTGCAATGAGCTGATCGGCACGACCCGCTCGATCCACTTTTCAGTCGTGATCGCCTCGCCGGAGCGCGGCCTACATGCGGCAGCGGCGCTGACCGCTGCGCAGATCATGAAGACGCTGTCGCGCACGCTGGATGACGGCGTCGGCAATTTCACCTTCGCCGCCGCCGCGAACATTCCTGCCGGCACGCCGTTCTTTCCGGTGGGGTGGCATCGCGGAGCGGAGTCCGTCGCGTTCGGCGTGGAATCGCCGTCCGTGGTCGAGCGCGCCTTTGCAGCAATGACACCGGGCGAGGATGCGACCGCGCGCCTGAAGCAAGCGCTGGACGAAGCGCTCATCCCCATCGAGCGTATCGGCAAGGAGATCGCTCGCGAGCACGAGCGCGCCTACGTCGGTATCGATACGTCGCCTGCACCGGGCAAGGATCGCAGCATCGCTGCCGCAATCGAGGCGCTGACGCACGAGCCATTCGGCAGCGCCGGGACGCTGCAAGCATGCGCTGCGATCACCGCTGCGCTGAAGACTGTCGCTGTGACGAGGTGCGGCTATTCCGGACTGATGCTGCCCGTACTGGAGGATCCGTTACTCGCGCAGCGCGCGGGCGAAGGTCGTTACTCGGTCCGCGATCTGCTGCTGTATTCGAGCGTATGCGGCACGGGGCTGGATGTAGTGCCGATTCCGGGCGACACGCCTGCGCATTCGATCGCAGGCATCCTGCGCGACGTCGCTGCGATGGCGGCGCGTCTGCAGAAGCCGCTGTCGGCGCGACTGTTCCTCGTGCCGGGCAAGAAGGTCGGCGACGTGGCGCGGTTCAACGACCGCTATCTGACCGACTCAGTCGTGATGAAGCTCGACTAGCAGCCGGCGCGCTCAGGCGTCGGCAGTGCGCTCGGCGATGAGCGTGTTGCGAACGAGGCGGGTGGCGATGACTGCGACGAACGTCTTGACGCGCGCTTCCGAATCGAGCCGCGCGTGCTCGTTTTCGAAGAGCTCGCGCACGTGGTCGACCGATGCGCGATTTTCCTTGGCCAGCGTCTCGATGACCTGCTGGTGGCGGGCCGGATCGCCGCCGTGGTTACGCAGTACAGCCATTGTGTCTCCTCGTCCGCTCTGGTCAGTCCACTGCTTGGCGACAGTTTTTTATCCGAACCCCAGGCGCGGCATCCTAGCGGCGTCGTTTCGTGCTTCCCAATAATCCGTGACCGTGGAGTGGGGGCGCGGCTTGCTTCATCAAGGGCATCAGCAGGTTGCGGGACAAAGCTGCGGTGCGGGTCAGCGGCTGTCACCGGTGGCGGAACGCCTCGAACGCGCAAGTCAAGGCCCACTAACCTGTGATCGAGTTGCGGGTGCTTTGCCGACGGCGCCGTCCCTGATTCTACCGTCACGGACCGAAGTCACTGATCCGGCAGCCACCTGGGCAGCGGCACGCACACGATGGGATCGCGCGTGAGCGCGGGTGTGCTCGAAAAGTAATCGGTGTAGGTCTGCTGGGCCCATGCGTCGCTCTTGGTCACGATGTCCTGCGGCAGCGCGAGCTCAGGATTGAGCGGCGCACGCTTCATGCCGTCCAGGTGACTGTCGAGAAATGCGCCATACGAGCCGCTTGCGCCGAGACGCAGCAACCTGGTCATCCGGTACTGCGTTTGCCGCTGGCCAATTCCTTCGAGCAACGTCACCGGTCCGCTGCCGGGATGGAAATGCCTGCGGTTGAGCAAGCTCACGATGCGCCAGTCGCCGCGCTTGAACGCTGCGTCGACGTAGCCAGGCGCGACTTTCTCGTACTCCGCCAAATCCGCCGCCGTTAACGGCCGCGTCGCGAGGCTGCCGAACTCACCTTGCAGGTAGCAGAGTTGCGCGTCGACGTCGCCGCTGCGCGCCGCGTCCCTCGTTGCTTCGAAATAGCGCCGTTCGAGGTCAGGCGTGTCCTTGCATCCCAGAACGTCCGCCTGCGCCGTTGCGAGTCGCTCCGTCGCGTTCATCCAGCCGCTCATGCACTGCGCGTAGCTTTCGGCGTGCTCCGGGATGCCTTCGTACGCTGAACAGTCGGCAAGAGCCTGTGCGCCGCGAAGATCTCTGAACGCGAAAACACAGCGCTGCAGCTCGCGCAGTGCATCTCGCGAAACGCTGTTCGCAGTGTCTGCGGTAGTCGTTACGGCCAGCAGGCAGACGACGCACACCGATCCGACCATCGCTCGCGCTTTCTTGCGCATCGTTTCACCGTGCCGGCCATTGCCATGCAGGCTGATCGAGTTGACCTCGTCCGACGATCTGCGTCTCGCCCATATCCTTCACGAGCCGCAACGAGTTGCACGACTCGTGTGCTTCCAGCGCCGCGATCAGCCGCGCCGAATGCGATACGACCCACAGCTGCGAGCGCTTCGACGCTTCGAGTATCAGGCGCGCAAGCGCTGGCAGCAAATCCGGATGCAGGCTCGTCTCGGGCTCGTTGAGCACTATCAGCGGCGGCGGACGCGGCGTGAGCAGTGCGGCAGACCACAGCAGGAAGCGCAGCGTGCCGTCCGAAAGCTCCGCCGCGCTCAACGGCCGCAGCATGCCTGGTTGCTTCAGGCCGATCTCGAAGCGTCCGCCGCCGTGCTCGATCACCAGCGCCGAGCCGGGGAAGGCGTCTTCGAGCGTGCGCTCGAGCGCCTCGCGATCGCCGATCTCGCGAATGGTCTGCAGCGCCGGTCCGAGATCGTGCCCGTCGTTGGCAAGCGTCGGCGTTCGCGTGCCGAGCTGCGGGCTGCGGATCGGCGCCTCGGCATCGACGCGGAAGTGATCGTAGAAGCGCCACGCGCGAATCATTTCGCGAACGGCCAGCACCTCCGGCGCCTTCTGCGGATCCGCGATCCGCGTGAGCATGCTGTCGAAGGTCGGCAGGTGACTGGTCGCGACCGACCAGTCGCCGTCGGAGTTGCGCACGCTCGCGACTGCGCCGCGGCGATCGATCAGCAGCGCAGCCGGGCGAAACTTCACGCCCGCCCAGATGCATTCGCGCTTGATCTCGGGATCGAGCGAGAACGCCGACTGCGCCGGCTGCGGCAAGCCGAGATCGATGCAATAGCTGAGCTCGTCGCTCGCGAAGCCGAGCCGCAGATTGACCGGCTCGCGCCGCGGCCCGCCCTGCACCGCATGCTCGCCCTGGCGCATCGCGCGCGTGATTTTTTCCGGTCCCGCCCACAACGTGGAGCTGAGGCCGCCTTCACGGGCGATGGATGCGACCACGCCGCCTTGCGCCGTCTCCGCGAGCAAGCGCAGCGCGCGATACAGGCTCGATTTGCCCGAGCCGTTCTCGCCGCTGACCAGGTTCAGCGCCCCGAGCGGCGCGACGATATTCCGCAGCGAGCGATAGTTCGCGATCGCGAGCGTGCTGATCATGGGGCGATGCTAGACGAAGCCGGCGACCGGCGGCAGGCACAATTAATCACAAATCTGCCGCGTCGCGCGGCTATGCTTCCTGCATCCGGCGATGTACGGAGTTCCGGGAATGAAGAGCCGCCTGGTGTGGATTTTGCTGGTGCCGCTGTACACCGCGTGCTCGACGACCTATATCGGCCAGTCAGGTCAGCTCGGCGGATCGGACTGGCGCACCGCGAGTCGCGAGCCTGTCGGCCTTGCGCCGGATCCGGCGACGACGCCCGAGGCGGTCGTGCAGGTCTACGCGGCTCGCACGATCAGCTGGCGCGGCTATTTCGGCGTGCACACGTGGATCGCGGTGAAGCGCAGCAACGCCGAGCACTACACGATTCACGAAGTCATCGGCTATCGGCTGCGACGCGCGGGCACCGCAGTCGTCTCGCGGGTTCGCGATCCCGACGGACGCTGGTTCGGCGCGTATCCGGAGCTGCTGCGGGACGTGCGTGGTGCGGGCGTCGATGCAATCATCGATCGCATCGAGACGGCCGTGCAGCACTATCCGTACGCAGGCACGTATCGCGTGTGGCCGGGCCCGAACTCGAACACGTTCACGGCCTTCGTGCTGCGCGAGGTGCCCGAGCTGCGCGTCGATCTGCCGCCGACTGCGATCGGCAAGGACTACCTCGGCATCAATCCGCTGGCGCTGACGCCAAGCGGCACCGGCGGCCAGGTGAGCTTGTTCGGCGTCGCGGGTGTCGCCGCAGGATGGGAGGAGGGCGTGGAGTTGAACCTGCTCGGCCTCACCTTCGGCGTCGATCCGCGCAGCTTGTCCATCAAGCTGCCGCTGCTCGGACGCATCGGGCCTTCGGACACCGAGCCTCGCATCGTCGATTGAGGCAGCGGGCTAGAGCCGCGGATACTCCAGCTGCATCGCAACTACGTAGCGCGTGCGTTTGCCGTAACGCGAGGCGATGTCGGACAGCGCCTGGTCGAGCGCCTGTGCCGCAGCCCGGTCGCCGAACGCTTCGATGCGATCTCCCGTCCACCGCTCGCCAAGCTCATCGGGCACGAGCTGCACGCCGTTGCGGCTGCGGATCGGATCGGCGGACGTGCTCAGCGTGACGGCATGCGAGCGATAGGTTCTTGACCAGGCGTCTGCCGCCAGTGCGAGCGATACTTCGTCGAGACCCGCAGCGAGCTCGATGCCGAGCTTGTCGCGATTCCAGAAGGCGAGCGTGTTGCCCAGCACCGTGGTCGCGAACGGTCGCGTGAACTTGAACGCATCGCTCGCGTGCCGCGCATCCCAGTGCGACAACCCGATCTCCCGGGCGACGGCGGTCGCCTTGTCGCGGCCGGCGATCGCCTCGATCAAGGTGAGCGACATCGGAATCGACGCGGTGATCCCGGTGGTCGTGGCAATGTTTCCATCGACGACGAGGCGCCGGTTCGGAACGTACCGCATCGACGGATGTTTCCTGCGCAGCTCCTGCAGAGCGTACCAGTGCGTCGTGCCGCGCTTGTCGTCGAGCAGCCCGGCTGCCGCGACGACTTTCACGCCGAAGCAGACGCCGATGATCGTTGCGCCCTTCGCTGACTGACTGCTGATCCACTGCAGCGCCGCCGGATCGTCGTCGCGGCTCATCGCCGGCACGATGACGTAGTCGGCGCCTTCGGGATTGCGCGCGTCGAACTCGGCGGTCGTCGCGTCGGGCTCGACCGTCAGTGCGGGAAACAGCGATACGCGTCCGCGCCCTGTGGCCACCATGACCACGTCTGCCACATCCGCGCGTCGCAGAATGCCGGTGGGCAGGATGTAGTCGGTCGTTTCCGTAGCGTCGTTGATGCCGATGACCGCGATCACGGGTCGCTGCCGTTTCGGCGGCTTCAAAGCGTCGACAGTGGCATCGGCCTCTTGCTGCGGAATCGGCGGCGCATCCGTGGCGGCCGTGGCCGCGGGTCGCGAGAGCAGCCAGCCAGCGAACCCCGCGCCGCCGAGCGCGACGATCCCGAGTCCGATCCACACGAGGCTACGTGGATTCATGGCGGGCCAGTATAGTGCTGCGTCGAATCAGCTCCAGCTTTTCAGCGAGGGTCCCGATGCTTCAGCCGTCCAAACTGGCGCTTCTGCTCCCGTGCGTGCTTCTGTCGCATGCCGCGTCGGCGCAGTCGCCCGTGCAGTCCTGCGATTCGACGCCCAAACCTCCGTTCTGCAGCGCTGTCGCGGGCGATCGGGCGGAGGGCTGGATAGCTCAACATCGCTCCGAAGTCATGGCACGCAACGGCGTGGTCGCGACGAGTCAGCCGCTGGCGGCGCAAGCCGGCCTCGAAATCCTCAAGAAGGGCGGCAATGCGGTGGATGCCGCGATCGCGACGGCCGCAGCGCTCAGCGTCGTCGAGCCGATGAACGTCGGTCCGGCGGGCGACCTGTTCGCCATCATCTACATCGCCAAAGAGAACAAGCTGTACGCCTTGAACGCGAGCGGCATGGCGCCGAGCGGCGCGAGCGTCGAGCGCATGAAAAAGCTCGGTTACGCCTGGAATGCCGGCAACTGGGGTCCGGGCTCGGGCATGCCTGTGGGCGGCATTCTCACGGTAACGGTTCCGGGCGCGGTGTGGGGCTGGGACGAGTTGCAGCACCGCTTCGGCGCGTTGTCCTTCAAGGAGACGCTGCAGCCCGCGATCGATTACGCCGAGCAGGGATTCCCGGTCTCCGAGCGCATCGCGCACGACTGGGAGCTGCCGAAAGGACTGCCCGACACGCCGGGCGATCCGCGCAAGTGCTGCACGAGCATCGATCCCGATTCG
The DNA here is from genome assembly GCA_035278165.1 of Steroidobacteraceae bacterium. GTDB lineage: Bacteria > Pseudomonadota > Gammaproteobacteria > Steroidobacterales > Steroidobacteraceae > Steroidobacter. Next base: position 66,259 of record DATEJG010000170.1, on the reverse strand, counting down.
ATCGCGACGTGGTACATCGACGGCCGGCCGCCGGCGCCGGGACAGATCCATCGCAACCCCGGTCTCGCGAAGACGTTGCGCAGCCTGCAGCAGCAGGGACGCGACGCCTTCTATAAAGGAGAGATCGCGCAGGCGATCGTCGCCAAGTCGAGCAAGCTCGGCGGCACGATGACGCTGGAAGACCTGGCCGCCTATCGCGGCGAGTGGGTCACGCCGGCGACGACCAACTACCACGGCTACGACGTGTTCACGCTGCCGCCGCCGGCTCAGACCTGGGCGACGGACGAGATGCTGAACATTCTCGAAGTGTGCGTGCCGAAATGGGTGCCGGGGCAGACGCTCGCAACGCTCGGTCCCGCGAATCCGCAGTACTGGCACCTGCTGATCGAAGCCAAGAAGCTGGCGTTCAACGATCTCTACGCGTTCAACGCGGATCCGAACTTCGCCAAGGTGCCGCTGGAGCGGCTGCTTTCGAAGGCGCATGCGGCGTCGTTGTGCGGCAAGGTCGATCCGAATCGCGCAGCCGTGCCGAAGGCCGGCGGCAACGCGCAGAGCGGCGGCGACACGATCGTGCTGTCGACCGCGGATCGCGCGGGCAACATGGTCGCGTGGGTCAACAGCCTGTACTCGTCCTTCGGCTCGGGTCTCACGGTGCCCGGCTACGGCGTCACGCTGCACGATCGCGGCGGGCTGTTCACGCTCGATCCGAAGAGCCCGAACCGGATCGAGCCGCACAAGCGTCCGTACAACACCCTGTCCGCGGGCTTCGTCATGCGCAACAACAAGCCGCTGATGACGGTGACGCTGATGGGCGGCGACGTGCAGGCACAGGGCATCGCGCAGGTGCTGGTGAGCATCCTCGACCTCGGCGCGAACGTGCAGGCAGCGACGGACATGGCGCGCTTCCGTCACACGCAGGTGCCCAACGTCCTGATGCTGGAGTCGCAGCTGTTCAATCTCGTCGGCGCGCAGTTGAAGGCGATGGGCCACGATCCGCGCTCGATGAGCGGTGCGCCGATGGGCGGATTCCAGGCGATCATGGTGACGCCGGAGGGCGTGTATCGCGCCGGCTCCGATCATCGCAAGGACGGGCAGGCGGTGGGGTACTGACGTGCGAGCGCGGTGTTCGCGAGGCGACGCGTCGTAGGCGTATCGCCGGGTCAGATCTGGGGCCGGAAGGAGTAGAGTACGGCGCATCCCCGGATCAACTGAGCCACGCGCATGTCACAGAACGACACCTGGCCACGCCTTCCATACGAGGCGTGGCGCGATACCGCGGCCACGCTGCACATGTGGCTGCAGATCGTCGGCAAGGTCGCGCTGATGCAGCGGCCGTGGGTGAATCACTCGTGGCACGTCGCGTTGCGCATCACGGCGCGCGGCATCGGCACCGGCCTGCTGCCGCACGACGCGAACTGCTTTCAGATCGACTTCGATTTCGTCGATCACCGCCTCGTGCTGCACGTCGTCGACGGCCGCAGCGTGGCGCTGCCGCTCGAGCCGCAGACGACTGCGAATTTTTACCGCGAAGTAATGAGAGCGCTGCAGCAGCTCGGCGTGCCGGTCACGATCCGCACCATGCCGTGCGAGCTGCCGGATCCGATTCCGTTCGAGCGCGACGAAACTCATCGCTCCTACGACAAGGAGTACGCCAATCGCTACTGGCGCGTGCTGGTGCAGTCGCAACGTGTCTTCGAAGAATTCCGGGCGCGCTTCATCGGCAAGTCCAGTCCCGTGCATTTCTTCTGGGGCGGCCCCGATCTCGCGGTGACGCGATTCTCCGGACGCACCGCCCCGCCGCATCCCGGCGGAGTGCCGTACTTGCCGGACTGGGTGGCGCGCGAAGCGTATTCGCACGAAGTCAGCAGCGCAGGCTTCTGGGCAGGCAGCGAGCAGTCTCCCGAAGCGAGCTTCTACTCTTATGCCTATCCGGAGCCCGCAGGGTTCGCGGCTTCGCGAGTCCATCCTGCTGATGCGCGCTACAGCGACGCGCTTCGGGAGTTCGTGCTGCCGTACGAAGCCGTGCGCACTGCGTCTGCGCCGCGCGCCGCGCTACTGGAATTTTTACAGAGCACCTACGAAGCGGCTGCGAGTCTCGCGAAATGGCCGCGCGACGCGCTGGAACGGCGCGAAGCCTGAAGCCGCGATGCTGTGAAGGCGCGAGTTGTGTAGACTGCCGGGCGCCACGCTACCGCAGACATTTTCCTTGACCGGCACCGCGCCCAATCCCATCGCCGCCATTCCTGGCGATGCCTTGCTGGCGTCGATCGATTGGCAGGCTTCGCCGATCGGCTCGCCGACCGCGTGGCCGCATTCGCTGCGCACGTTCGCCGACATCATGTTCGGCATGCCGAACCCGGCGTTCATCGTCTGGGGGCAGCAGGACACGCTGCTCTACAACGAAGCGTTTCGCGCCATCGTCGGCGCAACTGCTGCGGAAACATTCGCCAGGCCGCTGACCACTGCAGCGCATTGCTTCGGCGACGACATCACGCCGCTGGTGAAGGGTGCGATCGCCGGACAAGGCGTCGTTCAGCAGAAAGTGCGCCTGGGCGCGGCGTCGCAAGGATCCGCGTCGAGCCCGTCGTGCACGGTGTGGCTGTCGCCGCTGCGACAGGAGGATGGCGCGATCGGCGGCGCATTCTGCGTGTGCAACGACCCCACCGACTACGTCGCGCGCGAGCGCGAGCTGCACGAGAGCGAGGCACGCTATCGCGTGCTGTTCGACTCGATCGACGAAGGCTTCTGCATCATCCAGTTCATCGACGGTCCCGCCGGACCGCTGAGCGACTACATCCACACCGCGGCGAACAGCGCCTATGCCGTCAACACGGGCATTCCGAACGTCGTCGGGCAGAAAGTGCGCGAGATGGTGCCGGATGAAGCCGACGGCTGGGTCAAGCGCTATGCCGAAGTGCTCCACACCGGGCAGCCGATCCGCTTCGAGCGCGAGCTGGTGGCAACCGGGCGTTACCTGGAGCTCGCCGCGTTTCGCGTCGAGCCGCCCGGCCGGCGTGAAGTCGCAGTCCTGTTCAAGGACATCACTGCGCGCAAGCGCGCCGAGCGCGCATTGCAGGATCTGAACGAGACCCTGGAAGTGCGCGTTGCGGCGGCGCTGGCCGAGCGCAAGGTGCTGGCCGACATCGTCGAAGGCACGAATGCGTTCGTGCAGGTGGTCGGGCTCGACTATCGCTGGGTCGCGATCAACGGCGCAGCGACGCGCGAGTTCAAGCGACTGTTCGGCGTGCTGCCGCGAGTCGGCGCCCACGTCCTGGAAGCGCTCGACGGTCAACCGGAGCAGCGCGCAGTGATGAGCGGCGTGTGGACGCGCGCCCTGGCCGGCGAGGACTTCTCCGAAGTCGTCGCCTTCAGCAGTCCTGAAGGCGAGCGCCGGCACTACGAGCTGCACATGAGCACGCTGTACGACAGCGCCGGCAATCGCATCGGTGCATATCAGTTCGGCTACGACGTCACCGATCGCCTCGGCGAGCAGGACCGGCTGCGCAGGGCGGAGGAAGCGCTGCGCCAGGCGCAGAAGATGGAAGCGGTCGGCCAGCTCACCGGCGGCCTGGCGCACGACTTCAACAATCTGCTCGCCGGCATCTCCGGCGCGTTCCAGATGATCAGCGTGCGTCTCGCGCAGGGTCGCACGCGCGACGTCGACAAGTACGTGACCGCGGGGCAGGGCGCGGCGCGCCGTGCAGCGGCGCTGACGCATCGCCTGCTCGCCTTCTCCCGGCGCCAGACGCTTTCGCCGAAGCCGCTCGTCGTCAACCGCCTGATGACGGATTTCGTCGAGCTCGTGCGCCGCACGGTCGGCCCGTCGATCGAGGTGGAGACGATCGAGGCCGCCGGCCTGTGGCCGACCATGGTGGATGCCAATCAGCTGGAGAACGCGCTGCTGAACCTGTGCATCAACTCGCGCGATGCAATGCCGGCGGGCGGCAAGATCACGATCGAGACCGCCAACAAGTGGCTCGACGAGCGAGCCGCGCGCGAGCGCAACGTGGAGCCGGGGCAGTACATCACCGTCTGCGTCAGCGACACCGGCACCGGCATCGACAAGGCGACGCTGGAGCGCGTGTTCGAGCCGTTCTTCACGACCAAGCCGACCGGACAGGGCACGGGCCTCGGCCTGTCGATGGTCTACGGCTTCGCGCGGCAATCGCACGGTCACGTCCGCATCTACTCGGAGGTCGGCTGCGGCACGATGGTGTGCGTGTATCTGCCGCGCCATTTCGGCGCCGAGCAGGTCGAAGAGCCGCGGATGCAGACGCCGGAGCCGCTGCGCACCGAGGACGCCACGGTGCTGGTGATCGACGATGAGCCCACGGTGCGCATGCTGGTGGCCGATGCGCTCGGCGATCTCAACTACACGTGCATCGAAGCGGTCGACGGCCCGAGCGGCCTGGAGATCCTGCGCTCGAAGCAGCGGATCGACCTGCTGATCACCGATGTCGGCCTGCCCGGCGGCCTCAACGGACGGCAGGTCGCCGACGCGGCGCAGGCGCTGCGGCCGGAGCTGAAAGTGCTGTTCATCACGGGGTATGCGGAGAACGCCGCGCTCAACCACGGGCACATCGGGCCCGGCATGGCCGTTCTGACCAAGCCGTTCGCGATCGCGGATCTCGCCCGCCGCGTCGAGCGCATGCTCGGCCGCGGCTGAGCCGCACGCGCTACCTGCGCGGCGGCTCGATCATCATCTCCGACGGCGTCAGCACGCCGTTGCCGTCGACGTCGAGCAGCTGGAACATCTTCTGCGAGCCGCTGGAATATTCGGCAACGCTGAGCACGCCGTCGCGGTTGGCGTCGAGATCGCGGATCTTCTGCGCGGGCGATTCGGGATGGTTCGCCCAGATGATGCTCTCTGCGCCGTGGCTCGAGTTGATCTCGGCCGCGCTGATCTTGCCGTCCTTGTCGGCGTCCATCATTTCGAAGCGCTTGCCCGCGGCCGCCGCGTGCTTCGCCGCGGTGATGCCGCCGTCCGCCTGGCCTTCGCCTTCGGTGACCGTGGCCTGCCGCTGACATCCGGGTGTCTCATCGGCGAGCGCCGGGAGCGACAGACCGCAGGTTGCGACGAGCCCGAGCGCCGCCGCGTGGAAGCTTCGTGCCGAAGGAACGTTCATCGCGAATCCCTCCTGAAGAGGCAGCTCCAGGCGATCGGCCCGGCACCGACAGCCTAGACCCGCGGCGCGCTCCCGGAAAGACCGCGCGCGTCCCGCCCGTTGTCATAATGGCGCGCCGCGCCGTTTCTCCTGGAATCGCTTGACCGCCGCGTCGATCGTGAAGAAGAAATGATCGCTGCCGAGCACGGCGTACAGGCCCGAGCGCTTCATGACGTCGCGGACCGGCGCCTTGACGCCGGCGATGTAGAACTCGATCTGCCGGGTCCTGAATTCCGCCGACAGCTGGTGCAGCGCGGTGTCGGCCGAAGAGTCGAGGTCGTTCACTGCGCTCGCATCCAGGATGATCGCCTCGAGGTCCGCGTGCTGGCGGCAGATCTCGTGGATCTTCTCTTTCAGGAACACCGCGTTCGCGAAGTACAGCGAGGCGTCGATGCGCACGATCACCAGTCCGGGAATCGTCTGCGCTTGCGGAAAATGGCTGACGTTGCGGAAGATGTTGGTGTTCGGCAGGCGGCCGAGAATCGCGGTGTTGGGCCGCGTGTTGAGCGTGATGAACAGCAGGATGGAAGCGACGATGCCGAGCAGGAGCCCGGGCATGATGCCCAGCGCCAGTGTCGCGACGAACGTGAACACCAGCAGGATGCCCTCGGTGATCTTCACCTTGAACAGGTAACGGATCTCGCGCGTGTCGATCAATCGCAGCGAGGAGACGATCAGGATGGCCGCAAGCGTCGCATGCGGCAGGTAGTGAAACAGCGGCGTGAAGAACAGCGTGGTGATTCCCACGCACAGCGCAGAGACGATCGCTGCCAGCTGCGTCTGTGCGCCGGCCGCGGCGTTCAAGGCCGAGCGCGCGAGACTCCCGGAGACGGCATAGCCGTGCGACACGCTCGACGTGAGATTGGCCAGGCCAAGCGCAGTGAGCTCGCGGTTGGCATCGATGTCGTAGCCGAACTTGTTGCCGAGAGATTTGCCGACCGAGATCGTCTGCGCGAAGCCGACCAGCGCCATCGTCAAGGCGAGCGGTAACAGTTGGCGGACGTCCGCCCAGTGAGTCGTCGGCAGACTCAGCTGCGGCCAGCCGCCCGACACCGGCCCCAGCACGCTCACGCCGCGAGCATCGAGCCCCAGCACATACGCCAGTGCAGTGCAGACGATCACCAGTGCGAGTGCAACCGGCGCCGTCGGTCGCCAGCGTCGCATCGCCCACAGCACGATCATGCATCCGACCGCGATTGCGACGGTCGCGGCGTTTGCCTGCCCGGCGTGTGCAAGCACATCCATCACCGTTCGATAGAGCTCCGGATACTGCCGCTCGCTCACGCCGAGCACGTGCTTGAGCTGGCCGAGGACGGTGATGATCGCTACGGCCGAAGTGAATCCCGCCAGCACCGGGTAGGAAAGGAAGTTCACGAGGAAGCCGAGACGCAACGCACCCATCGACAGCTGGATCGCGCCGATCAGTGCAGTGAGCAGCACGGCGAGCGTGATGAACGCGCCCGTGCCCGCGGTCGCCAGCGTGCTCAGCCCGAGCAGCAGCATCAGCGAGTCCACTGTGACCGGACCGACGGACGTCTGCCGACCGCTGCCCGCAAGCGCGTACACGATCATCGGCAGGACGGAAGCGTACAGACCCATCGCCGGCGGCAGGCCGGCCAGCATTGCATAGGCCATCCCTTGCGGGACCATCAGCGCCGCGACCGTCAGGCCCGCGAAGATTTCCTGTCGCAGGTTCGCGGTTCGATACGTGTCCGCGAGAGGCATGAAGCGCAGCCAGCGCTCGAAAGGTCCGGTCGCGCGCAGCATCTTTTGCGTGGCCGTCGGCTCGATCGGCGGCGCCGCTGCGGGTCGCACTGCTCTATACGCGACCATGTCGAACATCGTGTGCTCGCTGGCCGAGGTTGGCGAGGGCGTCGCGCGCAGCTGCAGCGTGAGCTCGTAGGGACCGATCCGCACGACCTCACCGGCGTTGAGGACCTGGCGGCGGATGCGCGCCGCGCCGACGAATGTGCCGTTGGAGCTGCCGAGATCTTCGATGACGCACGCGCCCTGGTCTTCGCTGATTACCGCATGCTGCCAGCTCACCTGCGTGTCCTGCAGACAGATGGCGTTGCCTGGATCGCGGCCGATCGCGAGCTTCCCGCCGTGCAGGGTATAGCTGCGCTCGGCGCCGTCGCTCCCCCGCACAGTGATCCTGTTCACGGCCTGCTACACTCGTGCCCGCTCACGGCGATGGTGAGCATGATCAAGCCTGCGGCTGCGAAAGTGAAGACGGGCGAGCATGAGCACGAACGTGAGTGACGGCAGTCCGACCGCCTGGCGACCGACTCCATGGATTGCAGCGCTGCTGGGATTCTTCGGCGGCGGGCTCGGTCTGCTGTACGTGCAGCGCGCGTGGTACGCGATCGCGTACTTCGCTGCTTCGATCGGCGGTGTGCTGCTGCTGCTCGGAGCAATCCTCGTTCTTGGGATCGGTTCACGCGTATCGCATCGCTCATGCAACGACGTCCGTTGCGCAGCGCCGGTGGTATTCCCGCTGGCAGGCTCTGGCGGCATTCCCGGTTGCGCTGCTCGTCGGAGTGTTTCTGTTTCGCTCGTTCGCGTATGAGCCCTTCGCGATTCCATCGGCGTCGATGTATCCGACACTTCCGGTGCCGCTCTCGCGATTACGATGAGCAAGTCCCGCCGGGTCACTACGTGTTTCGGCGACAACCGCGACAATGCTCGGGACAGCCGCTTCACCGGTTTCATCCCGCAGGAGCGCATCGTCGGGCGCGTCGTCCGGATCATCCGGCCTCGACAAATCTAAAGATCTGCGTTTCGCACCCACGCTTGCCGCGCCAGTGCCGGACAAGACGCACTGGCGCGGCCGGTGGTAGATTCGGGCGCATGTCGGGGCAATCGCCCTCAGGGACACAAGTGGGGGGAATCCATGAGTCGCTCGAAGAAGCGTAGTGGCCTCGCTGCCGGCCTGGCCGCCGCAATCGCAACGATCCTGTGCAGTGCCGCCGACGGCGCCAGCCTCGTCGGCGCCAAGGTCGACAACTTCATGCTCGCCGACCAGACCGGGATGGGTCACGAGCTCTACTACTACACCGCGAGCCCGGCGATCGTGCTGGTGTCCTCGGCCGATGGCGATGCCGTCTCCGCGCGCGCGGCGACGGCGCTCGCCAAGGTTCGCGATGCATTCAAGGGCAGGAACGTCCAGTTCCTGATGATCGATTCCGCGCTCGCCTCGGACCACAGCCGGTTCAAGGGCGAGCCGGGTTCGGCGGATCTGCCGGTGCTCGCGGACGAGCTGCAGCTCGTCGGCCGCGCACTCGGCGTGACGACCACGGCCGAGGTGTTCCTGGTCGAGACGAAGACCTGGACGATTGCGTATCACGGCCCGATCGACGACTCGTTCGCGCAGAAGAGGAACCGCAAGGCCACGCTCACGGCTGCGCTCAACGCGGTGCTCGACGGCAAGCCGGTGCCTGTCGCCGAAGCGGCCGTGAAAGGCACGCCGGTCGAGTTCCCGGATCGCGCGCACGTCGCGGAGTACGCGAACATCGACTATGCGACGCAGATCGCGCCGATCCTCGCCGACAAGTGCGTCGCGTGCCACACGCAGGGCGGGCTCGGTCCGTTCGCGATGAACAGCTACGACATCGTCAAAGGCTTCGCGCCGATGATCCGCGAAGTACTGCGCACCAAGCGCATGCCGCCGTATCACTCGGATCGTCACGGTGCGGTGTGGACCGACGACATGCGGCTCTCGGACGCGCAGATCAAGACCATAGTCAATTGGGTCGAGGCTGGCGCGCCGCGCGGCGCAGGCACGGACCCGCTGCCGGAAGCTGCGAAGCCGGCGCCGAAGTGGCCGCTGGGCGAGCCGGACGTCGTGGTGCGGGTGCCGGCGTTCGAGGTGCCCGAGACCGGCATCGTCGATTACCAGGATCGCTCGGTGCCGACGCAGCTCACTGAGGGAAGATGGCTGCGTGCGACTGCATGGGCCAACGCGACGCCGGCCGTGCATCACGCGCTCGCCGGCTGGATTCCGAAGGTCGATCCGAACGGCCGCGGCTTCTCGTGGAACGTCGCGCTCGGCGGCTACGGGCCGGGCGGCGCACCGAATCTCACGCCGGCAGATACCGGCATCTTTTTGCCGCCCGGCGGCTCCTACGCCTACCAGATGCACTACACGCCGATCGGCAAGCCGCTGACCGACCGGACCGAGGTCGGCTACTACTTCTACAAGGAGCAGCCGAAGTACATCCTGCGCCAGGCCTCGATCACCGACTTCTCGATCGAGATTCCTGCGGGCGAGAGCCGTCATCACGAAACGGCATATCTCGAGTTCCCGCACGACGCCGAAGTGTTCGGCGTGCAGCCGCACTGCCACTCGCGCTGCTTCTCGACCAAGCTGCGCATCCGCTATCCGGACGGCACGGAGAAGGTGCTGCTGAACCAGCCGCGCTACTACTTCTCGTGGCAGCGCGAATATCACTTCCAGGACCTGCTGGAAGTGCCGAAGGGCTCGCTGCTGATCGCGGATTACGTCTACGACAATTCGACCTCGAACGTCGCGAACCCGGATCCGCACAAGCACGTGACGTTCGGCGAGCAGACCTCGGAGGAGATGCTGTTCACATTCGCGCGCTTCCGCTTCAAGGGCGAGACGGTCGCCGAGCGCCACGACGAGTGGTTTGCCCAGCTGCAGCAGAACGTCACGTTCGGCGCGCTGGACGACAACATCGACGGCAAGCTGACGGCAGCCGAGTTTCGCAACGACCCGCGCTTCAAGCCGGTCGTCGGCTATCTGCCGATGGTCGATGCCGACAAGGATGGCGCGCTCTCCAAGACGGAGATGGCGACGGCGCTGCAGATCATGCGCAAGATGCGCGAGCAGAAGCAGGCCGCGCCCAAGGACGACGCCGCCGTCGAAGCGATGAAGCAGCAGGCGACGGGCGGAAATAACTGAACGGAAGTCGGGCGGAAGGCCGACCTACGGGATCGCTGTGGGTCGGGCTTCAGTCCGACTCCGATCCGCCAGGATCCTTTCGTCCGCCGTCGGTTGCGACTTGATGTAGCCCAGCCCGGCGGCGTCCGCAGCGTGGCCACGCGCGACGAGCGCTGTAGCCGTCGTCTGCGACATCATCGAAACGCGCAGCTTGAGTGCCGCCGTGGTCCGCATCAGCGGCCCGACATCTGTGCCCATCGCGAACTCGTCGAGCAGGTGCAGCGACTCGTGCCGCAATCGAGCGACCTCCGAGCGACTTGCGACATGCTCCGGTGCCCGCGCGAGCCCGGCGATGCCTCGCAGGTACTCGAGCCGCGCGAGATAGATCTCGGCGATGAACAGATGGAACCAGGATCTCTGGTAGCTCGACACGCAGCCGAGCTCGTCATCGTCCGGGACGATCAGGTAGTGACCTTCGCGCACGCGATGGCTCACGAAAGTCACGGACGACGTGTCCGAGAGCTCCATGCTGCCGCTGAACTTCCAGGGGCCGATGCGCACCGACGGCGCACGCAGGTCGGCCGCGCACAGGACGGCGTTACTGCTGTCGGCGAGCCGCGCCTTGAACAGCACGATGTCGGCAACGCTGCTGAGCGACATGTACTCGCATCGCCCATCGATGCGCACACCGTCCGAAGTCTTCGTGGCGACGGGCGGAGTCGTGGAGCCGTTGGTGCGCTCGCTGCCGGCATTGGCAAGGATCAGCGCGCGGTTGCGGATCGTCCGCAGCAGCATTGCACGCTTGAAGCGCGCGGCGCTCAATAACGGAATCGGCAAGCTCTGCAGCACGCACATCGGGTAGAGATGCATGGCGACAGCGATTGCCAGCGGCAGGCAGCTCGCGCCCAGCGATTTCACAGTCGCAGCAGCGGAGTCGAAAATCTCCGAAGGCCGCGCGCCCACCGGATACATCACGAGCTGCGAGCGCAGCCTGTTGAAAGATCTACGGTAGGCATGGCGCGCCGCGCGCTCGTCGGGCGCGTCACGCACTTGCAGCGCCAGGTCCGCTAGCAGCAGGCTGTCGTCAGTGCGAACTTCGGCTTGCATGGTGCGTACTGTGCACCATGCGCCGGAAGCGGCGCATGCGTTTGAGACGAGTCGCGGTATAGCCGCGGCGAGCTGCGATCCGGACCGACGGACGGCGGCTTACATGCCCGGAATCGGCAAGCACTCCATGATTTCCACCGCTTCGCCGGGGAACGACGTGAAGTGGGGATGGTTCTCGAACAGCTTCGCCGCTGCTTCATGCGACTCCGCCTGCACGATCGTGTACGCGGCCATCGCGTTCGAGGCGTCGGTGATGCCCTTGGCGTCGACCCGCTTGGTCTTGCCCAGCGGACTGCCCATGTCGACGATAGCGGCCTTGTTCTTCGTCACCCAGTCGCTCCAGCCTTTCATGCCCTGCTGCTCGCGTTGCTTGCGCGTGGCTTCGTCCAGCTTGTTCCACTGCTCGCGCCCGGCGGGCGTCCCGATATAGATGGCACAGAACTTCTTCATGACACGCTCCTGATTCAGCGGAATCGGCGTCGACGGCTGCGTCCTGGCCACAATTGCCGACCGGGGAGATTGTTCCCCGGCCCGTTCCCTATCGCGCTTCGAGCTTGCACACCGGCAGCACCATGACGTTGATCACGAGAAAGCAATTCTCGCTGAGACGGACGAGGGAGCGGTTTCGGCCGCGCGGGCAAATGTCCCATGACGCGAAAAGCCTGTAAGCTTCGCCGCCTATGAAAACACTCATCGCGTCTGCGGCAGCTTCACTTTCCTTGACGTTCCTCGTTCCCGCGCAGGCGGCGCCTGCCGCCGCGGATCCGGGTCGCGAAGCATTTCGCGAGATCTACAAGGAGATGGTGGAAATCGATTCTTCGCCCTCGACCGGTTCCTGTACCAAGGTCGTGCGTGCTGCCGAAACGCGGCTCAAGGCTGCAGGTTTCGGCGGCGACGAGCTGCAGGTCGTGATTCCGGACGGCAAGCCCGATGACGGCAACATCGTCGCGCGCATCCGCGCGCAGAACCCCTCGAAGAAGGGCGTGCTGCTGCTGGCGCATATCGACGTCGTCGACGCCAAGCGCGCGGATTGGGAGCGCGACCCGTTCAAGCTGTACGAGGAGAACGGCTTTTTCTACGGTCGCGGCTCGTCGGACGACAAGTCCATGGCCGCGGTGTTCCTGGACCTGATGATCCGCCTGAAGCAGGAGCGCAACTTCAAGCCGCGGCGCGACGTGATCATGGCGCTGACCTGCGGCGAGGAGACCTCGAACCGCGTCAACGGCGTCGACTACCTGCTGAAGAATCACCGCGAGCTGATCGATGCGGCGTTCGCGCTCAACGAGGGCGCGGGCGGGCTGCTGTCGGCGGACGGCAAGCCGCTGACGCTGCAGGTGCAGGCCGGCGAGAAGATCCACCAGGTGTACACGCTCGAAGTCACGAACCCGGGCGGGCACTCGTCGCGGCCGGTTGCGGACAACGCGATCTACCGCCTCGCCGCGGCCACGACGAAGATTTCGCAGCTGACGTTCCCGGTCCAGGTGAACCCGGTCGTGCGCGAATACTTCCGCGTGACCGGGCCGCTGATCGGCGGCGAGCTCGGCGCGACGATGAGCGCTGTCGCGAAGAATCCGGACGACCAGGAAGCGCTCGCGCGCCTGATGAAGGATCCGAGCTACAACGCCGTCGTGCACACGACCTGCGTAGCGACGCAGCTCGAGGGCGGCCACGCCGCCAACGCATTGCCGCAGCGTGCGACGGTCACGCTTTCATGCCGCGTCATGCAGGGCACGACGCCGGAGCAGGTGAAGGAGACACTGGAGAAGGCTATCGGCGACGACCAGGTGAAGGTCGCCATCGTGCGCCGGCGCGACGGCTCGTCGCCGCCGCCGCTGACGGACGAGATCATGGGACCGGTGAAGAAGATGGCGGCGAAGCTGTGGCCCGGCGTGCCGGTCGCTCCGATGATGAGCGCGGGCGCGACCGACGGGCGCTTCCTCATGAATGCGGGCATCCCGACGTACGGCATGAGCGGCATGTTCTCCAAGCCCGAGGAAACCAACGCGCACGGCCTGAACGAGAAGCGTCGCGTGCAGTCGCTGTACGAAGGGCGGGAATTCCTCGAAGGGGTGGTTCGCGCCTACGTGAAGTAGGCGCTCAACCGCGCGGGGGGCTCGGTTGCATCCGTGAAGCCCTTGGCGATCAGCCACAGGGCGAGGCTCAACAGCGCGATGCCGGCCGGCGCGAGCAAGGGAAACAGGATGCGCATGCCGAAGAACGTCATGGATATCGTCGCGATCTGCAGCGCGACCCCCGCGATGCCGAATATCGCAAGCGCGCGCGGAATCAGCGCGAACCTGAGCAGGCTGACGAAGAGCACGAGCAGCGCCGCGCCGCCAACTAACAGGTGAGTGAAGTGCGCCCAGTTGCGTGACGCGGCCACGACTCCGCGCAGGCCGGCGAAAGACGCAGGATCCGCACCGTTGGTTGCGGCGTATGCGTTGCTCAGCGACAGCATTGACATCACCGTGCCGTTCTCGACGACTGCCAGTGCCAGCCCCGCGATCGCCAATGCCAGGTACCACAACGCCATCGCTTCGCTGTGCTTGCGCAGGACAGGCAGTACGGTGATCGCGATCGCCGTCGAGAGCGCGCCGGCCGCCAGCCCGAGCAGCGCCGCAACTGCGACGCGCGGCGCATGCGCCGATGCGTTGATCAGGAATCCCGGCGGCGCGATCACGGGTCTCATCAACACGAAATTGACGAGCGCGCCACCGATCCCCTGTACGAGGAGCAGCACGCCGGCCCTGCGGCCGGCACTTCTGGCCTCTGTCATGGTTCGTCCCCCTGTTTCATCGTCGTTCAGTGCTCCAGGCTGACCACGACCTTGCCGCGCGCGCGGCCGGTCTCGAGGTACTCCATCGCTTGCGACACGTCGCTCAGCGCGAAGCGCCGGTCGATCACCGGAGTCACTTCGCCGCTGCGCATCAGCTCGCCGAGCAGCTGCATGTCGTTCGGCTCCAGGCGCGCGATGAACATGCCCATCTTCTGATCGACGAACGGCGCCAGCAGCGCGGCCTTGATCGGCGGCAGCAGCGGCCCGATCCAGTCGCCCTTGGCGCCGCCGACGATGACGAGCGTGCCGGTCGGCGTCAGCACGCGTCGCAGATCGGACAGGGAGCGGTTGGCCACGTTGTCGAGGATCAAGTCGTAGAGCACCTCGCCCTGCGTGAAGTCCTGCTTGCTGTAGTCGATGACGTGGTCGGCGCCGAGCGAGCGCACCAGCTCGACGTTGCGCGTGCTGCATACGCCGGTGACTTCTGCGCCGAAGTGCTTGGCGATCTGCACCGCGAATGTGCCGACGCCGCCGGACGCACCGTTGATCAGCACTTTCTGCCCCGGCTTGATCCCACCCTTGTCGCGCAGGCCCTGCAACGCAGTGACGGCGGCAACGCCGACCGAGCCCGCCTGTTCGAAAGTGACGTTCGCGGGCTTGAGCGCGACGCCGCGGCTTTCGCGAACGACGACGTACTCGGCGACTGCGCCGTCGGCGCCGCCGAACACTTCGTCGCCGGGCTTGAAGCGCGTGACGCTCTTGCCGACTGCCTCGACTGTGCCGGCGAAATCGACGCCGACACGCTGATCGGTCGGAGCGCCGATGCCTGACGTGAGGCGCATGATGTACGGCGCGCCGCGCATCATGTGCCAGTCGACCGGATTCAGCGCCGCGGCGTGCACTTTGACCAGGATCTGATCGTCCGCCGGCGTCGGCTTGGCGATCTGTTCGAGCTTCAGCACTTCGGGCGGGCCATAGCAGCGCGCGACGACGCCTTGCATCGCGTCGCTTCCCGCGGCCAGCGCTGCCGGCGCCTTGCACGGCGCGTTGTACCTGATCGTGACTGCCAGCGAGACGAGCGCCAGGGCCAGGACGATCGCGAGCGTGCTGAGGATGCGGTTGCGGAGTTTCATGGTTCTGCGCCTCCTTACGGGCCGGGACTATGAGCGCGATCGGGCTGCAGGGCCAACCATGTGCGACAGGACACGGCACCGCACGGCCGAGTTACGCCGGCGGCAGACGAACGGCGGTCGGAGCGGTGTGCGCGACGGGTCGCGCCGCGGAACCGGCCCGGGCGTTGGTCTATAGTCGGGGTCATGGCGCTCGCTGCTCCCGCCGTCAAACCCCAAGGCCTCGCCCGCATATTCGCGTGGCGGCGCGTGCGCTTCACGCTCGGCGTCGCAGTGCTGTTCGGGCTGATGCTCAAGCTCGGCAATCAGTCGCCGCTGATCGTCGTGCTGATGCGCACGACGATCGTCGCGATGTCGATCCTCTTCATGTTCGGATTGTTCGAGCAGCGGCCGCGGCGGCTATGGCGGCCGTTGTCGCGCTGGGGCTGGCAGCTGCTCGGCGTCGTCGCCGTGATTCCGCTCGCCGCGCTGCTTGCGTACTGGATCACCACCGGCGGCGATCCGCAGCTGGGCACGAACCAGCTGCGACAGGCCGGCTTCAGTCACCTGTGCATGGCCGCGTTGCTGTTTGCGCCGTGGATCGCCGTCGGCGCGATGATCCGCCAGCGCGACGAGTTTGCGCGCGACCAGGCGCTTACGTTCGAGCTCGAGAAGAGCGAGCTGGAGCGCAAGGCGCTCGACACGCGCCTGCGGTTGCTGCAGGCGCAAGTCGAGCCGCACTTCCTGTTCAATACGCTCGCCAACGTCCAGGCGCTGGTCGACGCAGGCTCGCCGCAGGCATCGAGCGTCCTCAAGAGCCTGATCGCATATCTGCGCGCGGCCGTGCCGCGCATGCAAGAGGTCGGCACGACGCTCGGTCAGGAGCTCGACCTGGTGCGCGCTTACCTCGAGCTGATGCAGATGCGGATTCCTGATCGTTTGCAGTTCACACTGCACATCGACCCTGCGGCGAATCGGCTGCAGTGTCCGCCGATGACGTTGCTCACGCTGGTCGAGAATGCCGTGCGTCACGGCATCGATCCGCGGGAGGAGGGCGGCCGCATCGATGTGGACGTCTGGTTGCGCGATGGCCGCTGCCATGTGCGGGTTACCGACACAGGTGTAGGCCTGCAGCAGAATAGCGCTGGGCTCGGTACCGGACTTTCGACCTTGCGCGAACGCATGCAATTGGCGTTCGGCGGCGACGCGCAGTTGCGGCTCACCGAAGTGCAGCCGCACGGCGTATGTGCGGAGCTGGAGTTCCCGGCGCGGCAGGAGGGCACATGAGCTCGCGCCGGCCTGCAGCGCTGATCGCGGACGACGAACCGTTGCTGCGCGACGTGCTGGAGCGCCTGCTCGCGCAGGTGTGGCCCGAGCTGGAGATCGTCGCGCAGGCACGCAATGGTCGCGAAGCCGTCGACAAGTTCGAAGAATGCCAGCCTGACGTGGTCTTCCTCGACGTGCACATGCCGGGCATGACGGGCGTCGAGGCCGCGCGTCACATCGGTCGGCGCGCGCACCTCGTGTTCGTCACTGCGTACGACCAGTATGCCGTGCAAGCATTCGCACAGGGTGTGCTGGATTATCTGGTGAAGCCGGTCGAGCCGGCGCGCCTCGCGGAGACGGTGTCGCGGTTGAAGGAGCGCTTGCGGGCTGCGCAACCTGCGCTGAACACGGACGGCTTGTTGCAGCAGCTCGCAGCGAGCCTGCAGCGAAGCCCGACGCCGGCGCCGCTGCGGTGGCTGCGTGCGTCAGTGGGTCAGACGGTGCGATTGATTGCCGTCGACGATATCGATTTCCTGCGCTCGGAAGAGAAGTACACGACGATCGCGTGGCGCGACGATGCGCGCCAACCGCGTGAAGCTGTCGTACGAATGCCGCTGAAAGAACTGCTGGCGCAGCTGGATGAATCGCAGTTCGCGCAGGTGCATCGTTCCGTGGTGGTCAACATGCAGGCGATCAGTCACGTCACGCGCGGCGCGAACGAGACGGCGGACATTCATCTGAAGGGTCGCGAGGAAGTGCTACCGGTCAGCCGCAGTTATCTGCATTTGTTCCGGCAGATGTGACCATTGCCTGCTAGAGCACGCGCCGAAAGCGCTCGTCGCTCACCTGCACGCCCCACACCGTATCCGTGCGCCGCGAGCCGTCGGGCGTCCAACCGTCCTTGACGTAGAACCGCGCGGCGCGGACGTTGCCGACGACCATCCACAGCACTGCGCGCGTGAATCCAGCGTCGAGAAGATGTGCACGCGCCGCACTGAGCAGCGCCTGGCCGACGCCGTGCCCCCAGCATTCCGGATCGACGTGGATGGCGGCGATCTCGCCGTACTCTGGCACATCGGCGTCACGTGCGGCGCAGGTGGTCACGAAGCCGCGCACGACTCCTGCGTCGTCGACCGCAACCTTGGTCATCGGCTGTCGCGGATCCGTGCCGCCCAACGTGTAGCGCCCCGCACGGTCTTCCGGCTTGAGACTGTCGAGGTAGTCGTCCGGAAGCAGCTTGCGGTAGGCCGCTTGCCAGGCGCGTACGTGGACGCGGGCAACGGCCAGTGCATCGGCAGGTTCGGCGGGGCGCAGCAGCAAAGGTCGTTAGACTCGCTGGACCGGCGCGCTGCGCGGATTGCCGGCCGGTCGCGCCGGTGCGCCGCACGATGCGCGGATGATCAACTCCGCAGGCACGGTCTCGGTGACCGGCTGGAATTGCGCGGGATTCTCGATCGCCGTCGCCAGGCGGTCGAGCGCGCGGCCGCCCATGTCGGAAATTCGCACGCGCACGGTGGTCAACGCCGGCACGACGAAGCGCGCGGTGGGAATGTCGTCGAAGCCTGCGAGCGCGATGTCCTGCGGGACGCGCAAACCCGCCTCGGTGAGCGCGCACAGGCAACCGATCGCCATCATGTCGTTGGCCGCGAACACTGCATCGGGCCGGATCGCGGCTGACAGCAGCTCGCGGCCCGCACGGTAGCCGGAATCCTCGGTGAAGTCGCCGCGCAGCACGTGCTCCTGCACGCCGGGCAACTCGCGACCGAGAGCGGCGCGATAGCCGCGCAGGCGCTCCTGCGCATCGACGTTCACGTCAGGGCCCGCAATGTGCACGATCTTGCGATGCCCGCAGCTCGCGAGGTGCGCCACCATTGCGTACGCACTGCTGTAGTTGTCGACGTAGAAAGACGCGTGCGTGTGATCGGCATCCACCGTGCTGATCAGGACGATCGGCAAAGAGCTGCGCACGCGTTCCTGCAGGTAGCGGCCGTCCACGTAAGGCGACATCACGAGCAGACCGTCGACGCGACCGATGAGCGCGTGCACGGCGTTGCCGGCTTCGGTGGCATCGCAATGTGTGCTGGAAATCAGCAGGTGCAGGCCGCGGGCGCGCGCCGCGATGTCGATACCGCGAATCAGCTCGGAGAAGAATTCTCCATACAACGTCGGCAGCACGATGCCGATCGTATGGGTGCGGCGGGTCATCAGGCTCTGCGCGCCGCTGTTCGGTACGTACTGCAGGCGGGCCGCAGCCTCGAGCACGCGAGCGCGAATGCTTTCAGTGACGACGCCGGTTCCGTTCAGGGCTCGCGAAACCGAAGCCATGGAGACGCGAGCTTCGCGGGCCACATCTTTGAGTGTTGCGCTCAAGCGTCAACCCGGAGTGCGTGCTCCGGGCTCCCCCTCTTGCCGCGCTGCTGTGATATCGCAGCGTGGCGGTATTCTGCGGAGGGGACGGAGAAGGTGTCAAACCGGTTGCGTGCCGTGCTTCCGCGCTGCAATTTCCTGCACCAGCCGAGCGTGCGCGCGCGCATCCAGCCTGTAGAAATGCATCACCAGCGCCGATGCGACCAGGCCGCCCGCAGCGACCAGCGTAATCATCAACTTGATGGCCTCCGCGGTTTCCGGCGACTGCGGCTGATTGGCTACATAACCCGACCACCCGAGATAGGCGCCGAGGAACGCCGAGGAGGCGCCGAGCGCGATCTTCTGGATCAGCGTGACGAAGCCGAACACGAACGCCTCGGCGCGCACGCCGGTGCGCCACTCGCCGTATTCGACGGTGTCCGGGACGATCGACCAGAAGTTGATGCCGATCGCAGCGCTGCCGATCGCGTACACGACGATGAATCCGTACAGCACGCCGACCTCGCGCGCACTGGAGAAATACAGCCCGATCAGCCCCGCGAACGCGATCGCGAGCCCCGCCTGCCACGCCCACCGCTTGCCGACGTAGCGCGCGGCGATCGTCCACGGCAGGATCATGACGGTGATCGTGATCTGCATCAGGCTCGCCGCCTCGCCGGCGATGGCCTCGTTCTCGCCCAGATAGTACTTCACGTAGTACACGAGACCCGAGGTCACCAGCATGTTGCAGAAACTGAAGAAGCCGATGCCGGCGATGATCTGCAGGAACGGCACGTTGCGCGCCACCATGCCGATCAGCTCGCTCACGGCCGGCGGCTGTTCCTTCGCGTGCACGATCGAGGAATCTTCGCGCGTCGCCAGGAAGGTCATGATCGTGAAAACGGTTGCGATCACGGCCAGCACCGCCGTCGCGCCGAAGTAGCCCGCGGTGCGGCCGCTGCTGGTGAAGTACGTGACCAGTCGCGGCGTGAAATAGCTGACGACGGCCGTGCCGAGAAACGCGCAGATCATCCGTGCCCCTGCGAGCCAGTTACGCTGCATGGAGTCGCGGGTCATCGTCGCCATCAGTGCGCTGTACGGAATGTTCACCAGCCCGTACATCGTGCGGAAGAACACCTGCGTCGCGAACGCATAGGCGATCAGCGATGCACCTTCGAGCCCGACCGGCGCGAACATCAGCGCGAAGCTGACTGCGAGCGGCACGCTGCCGAACAGCAGGTACGGACGATATTTACCCCAGCGCGTCCGCGTGCGATTCGCGAGCACCCCGATGGCGGGATCGATCAGGCCGTCCCAGGTCAGGCAGAGGAAGATGATCAGGCCCGCGACCTCGCTGCGCAGCCCGAGCACGTCGGTGTAGTAGTACGCGAGGAACAGCTGCAGCGAGAACCAGTAGAAGTTGAACCCGAAATCGCCGATGCCGTAACCGACGATCCTCGGCAACGGAATGCGATCCGCGCTTGGCTGCTCTGGTGCGGCTTTTGTTGCGGCGGCTTCCATGTTGATCGCCATGTTGTTTCACTCAGGTCTGAAAGAGGCTCTCGCCAAAGGCGCCAAGAACGCCAAGAATCGGGTTCGGAGCAAGACTCTTCCTTCGCGCTCTTCCTTGGCGTACTTCGCGCCTTGGCGAGAGGATCTTCCTGCTCACAAATCATCCTCGAACGTCGACTGCTCGACCGGCGCGCGCTCGTCCACCGGCGCGATCCAGTTGAGCGGGCGCGTCGCGCGGATGTCGGCGGCGGAGCTGCCGACGTACAGGCGATATTTCCCCGGTGTCGTCGTCCACGCGCGGCGGTGCACGTCGTAGTAGGCCAGGTCGCGCGTGCTCAGGGTGAAGCGCACGATCTGCGATTCGCCCGGCGCCAGCTCCACCTTGTGGAATCCCTTCAGCTCCTTCACCGGCCGCACCACATCCTGCGTCACCTCGTCGCCGACGTACAGCTGCACCGTCTCGCGGCCGGGCAGGGTGCCGGTGTTGGTCACGTCGATGCTGACGTGGATCGGCTGGCCGGCGAGCACTTCGTCCGGGGCGCGGAGGTTGGCGTACTCGAAGGTCGTGTAGGAGAGCCCGTGGCCGAACGGGAACAGCGGCTCGACTTTTTTCTTCTCGTAGTAGCGATAGCCGACGAATACGCCTTCGCCGTAGTGCGCGTCCCGGCCGTTGGAGTAGTACAGGAAGCTCGGATTGTCCTCGAGCCGCCGTGGAAAGGTCAGCGGCAGCTTGCCGCACGGGTTCGCCGTGCCCAGCAGCACTTCGGCGACGGCACGCGCGCCTTCCTGCCCGGGCAACCACGCTTCCACGACCGCGCCGACGCGGTCGATCCACGGCAAGCGCAGCGGCGCGCCGTTGTTCAGCACGACGACCGTTCTCGGATTAGCGGCGGCGACGGCTTCGACGAGCTCGTTCTGCGCGCCGTACAACTCCATGTCGCGGCGGTCCGCGCCTTCGGTCTCCGACGTGGTCGAGACGCCGACGAACACCACCGCGACGTCGGCGTTGCGGGCGATGCGCACGGCCTCGTCGATCGTTCCGGCGGGCGGACGGATGCCGAAGCGGAACAGGTGGAAGGGCAAGGTGCTGCTCACGTAGTCGAGCTGAAGCGGATAGCCACGGCCGCTGCGCAGATCGAGCTGCACTACGCGCATCGGGATCGGGAACAGCTCCGCGCCCGCTGGCGGGCGGGTCGGCGTCTCGTCGTCGATGATGCGGGTGCCGTCGATGGTCAGTGTCGCGCTGCCGACCTGCGTCAGGCTGAACTCGTACGTTCCCGACTTCGGCGGCCAGAAGTAGCCGACCCAGCGGGCCGAGATCGGATCCTCCTGTGCCGCAGTCAGGCCCTCGCCGAGGCTGAGCTTGTTGAAGTACGTGTCGACGCCGCTGCTGGCCGGTTTGCCGGAGAACTTCGCGTTCGCGTAGATCGCGAACTGCAGGCCCTGCGTTTCACGCGTGGATGTCGTGCTCAGCAGGCGGCTGTCCGCAGCAGGTGTCACGAGCTCGTTGTCGACGCCCTGCGCATACTCGACGTGCATCCCGGACATATCGCGCAGGCTTTCGAGAGCGGTGACGATGCGCCACGGGATCACGTTGGCACTGCCGCCGCCCTGGATGATCGCAGCGTCCGCGTTCGGGCCGATGACCGCGAGCGAGCGCACGCGGGCGCGCGACAGCGGCAACAGTCCGTTCTCGTTCTTCAGCAGCGTGATGCTGTCACGTGCGACGTCGACGGCGATGCTCCGATGGCGCTCGCTGCCCAGCTCGCCAGTTGCCCGGCGCTGGGCGTCCATCACTCCAGTGCGAAACAGCGTTCGCAGCACGCGCCTGACGTTGTCGTCGAGCTGCTCGATGTCGACCTGCGCATTGCGCACGGCACGCACCAGCATGTCGCCGTAGTAGCGCGCCGGGCCGGGCATCTCCAGGTCGAGCCCGGCGTTCGCCGCTTCGACGGTAGTGTGAACCGCGCTCCAGTCCGACATCACCATGCCGTCGAAGCCCCATTCGTCCTTGAGCACGTGCGTGAGCAGCCGGCGGTTCTCCGTCATGAACGTGCCATTGAGCCGGTTGTACGAGCTCATCATCGTCCACGGATGCGCCTGGCGCACGATCGTTTCGAACGGCAGGAGATAGATCTCGCGCAGCGTGCGCTCATCGACGTTCGAGCTGCCGGTGCGCCGCTGGCGCTCCTGCTCGTTGGCTACGAAGTGCTTCACTGATGCGCCGACACCCTCGCTCTGCAGCCCGCGCACGAACGCGCTGCCGACGCTGCCGCTGAGCAGCGGATCTTCCGAATACGTCTCGAAGTTGCGGCCGGCGAGCGGATTGCGCTGGATGTTGACGTTCGGGCCGAGCACGACGTGCACGCCGAGTGCGCGCGCCTCGCGGCCGATCGCTGCCGCTGCGCGTGCAATCAGCTCCGGATTCCACGTCGCTGCGAGCGCCACGCCCGTCGGGAACGCCGTCGCCGCATCGCCGCGCGTCGAGCGCACGCCGTTCGGGCCATCTGCGAAGCGCATCGCCGGGATGCCGAGCCGCGCAATCGCGACCGTGCAGAAGTTGTCGGCACCGGCGACCAGCGCCGCCTTCTCTTTCGTCGTCAGACGCACGAGCAGATCGACGACGCGGTGCTCGAGCGCGGCGGCGGAGTTCCGGTACAGCGGCAGCGCCGCGCGCGCTTGCGAAGTCTCTGCGGCGAGCTCGTCCTGGACGATGCGCGTTTGCATGGATGTGCGTGCCTTGTTGCACAAGCAATGGAACGACCGGGGCGCGATCATGTGCGAAGTCGCGCGCGATTGGAACTGCACGACAGCGGGAATTTACGCTGAAAGCGCTTTCATTTTTCGCATGCGCCGCGCGCGCAAATTTATTTTCGATGAAAGCGCTTTCTTCGGCCTGCGTGCGTTGACAGTGCCACAGGTGCTGCGCAGACTCGGGCCGCTTTCAAGGAAATCACACGAAGCGAACTGGCACAGCGCGAACAGGCATAGGGGGAATTCTGCAATGTTCAACGAGCGCATCCATCGTTCCATCCGGCGCGCGATGTTTCATCGTGCGACTCTTCAACGTGCAGCGTTCCTCGGCGCCGCTGTGTGCGCAGCGCTACCGGCCATTGCCGCCGACAGCGGCGAGCAGGCCGGCGTCGAAGAAGTGATCGTCACCGCCAGCCGGCGCGAGACGAACCTGCAGGACACGCCGATTGCCGTCACCGCGTTCTCGCAGGCAGCGCTCGAGCGCACGCATGCGACCGATCTCGCAGGGCTGCAGTCGTTCGTACCGAATCTCACCGTCGAGCAGCACGGCGACTCCGGCGGCGTGCACGTCTATCTGCGCGGCGTCGGCTCCGCGAACCACACGGAGCTGGGCGATCCGGCAGTGGCGTTCCACGTCGACGAGGTGTATTCGCCGCGGCCGCAGGGCGCGACGGTGCTGCTGCACGATCTCGATCACGTCGAGGTGCTGCGGGGTCCGCAGGGTACGCTGTTCGGCCGCAACTCCACTGCGGGCACGGTGAACCTGGTTACTGCCAAGCCGCATCTCGACGACTTCGACGCCTATGCCGACATCACGTTCGGCGACTACAACCGCGTCGGCACGCGCGGCATGCTCAACATCCCGCTCAGCGACACGTTCGGCGTGCGCGCCGCGGTCGCGACCGAGCGGCACGATGGCTACGTCGACTTCCAGCCGCGATCGTCGGCCGTGCAATCACGCAAGTACGGCGCGGCCGATCAGAAGTCGGCACGGCTGACGGCGCTGTTCACGCCGAGCGACGCGTGGACCGTCACCGCCGCAGTCGACTACTTCAAGGACAACGGCACCGGCAACATCGCGCTGATGCAGCAGCCGCGCGCGGGACAGGATCTGTTCTCCGCACTGGTGGACACCGCGGGCTTTCTCGATCAGGAGAACCTCGCGTACCGGCTGCGCGCGGACTTCCGCCCGACCGAGAACATCGAGCTGTCGTACATCGGCGGCAAGGCGGACATGGAGCGTCGCAACGCGTCCGACAACGACGGCGGCGCGAATCCCGGCTTCAAGCAAGAGCATCGCACGGAGTGGTCGAGCTTCGACTCGTACAGCCACGAGTTCTCGGTCAAGTCGATCGGCGACACGCGCCTGCAGTGGATTGCGGGCGCCTACACCATGCACGAGGACAACGCGATCCGCTTCGACATCGACATCTCGCAGGTGACGCCGCCGCCGGAGCCGCAGGTGATCGTGGTCAACCCGGTGCTGCCGACCGACACGGCCTGGGCGATGTCGTTCATCCAGCCGAAGCGCACGCTCGACTCGCAGGCGGTGTTCGCCCAGGCAACGTTCGGCTTCACCGACTCGCTGCGCTTCACCGGCGGTGCGCGTTACACGGAGGAAGAGAAAGAGGACAAGGGCGGTCGCAACTGGGTGTGCCCGAACTTCGGCGCCACGATCGCCACCGGCGGACACCTGATCGGCCCGGGCGGCGTGGTGTCCGCCGCGACCTGCGACAGCGACTACGCGCCGGGCACGTGGCCGGGCGGCGGTGCCAATGACGGCAAGACGAAGGACAACAAGACGACCTGGCTGGCACGGCTCGAGTACGACCTCACCGATGCCGTGCTCGGCTACGCGAGCGTGTCGACCGGCTTCAAGTCCGGCGGCCTGAGCGATGGCGGTCGCCGCCACTTGCCGGAAGAGCTGACCAGCTACGAGGTCGGCATGAAGACCGAGCTGCTGGATCGCACGCTCACACTCAACGTGTCCGCGTTCCTGATGGACTACGAGGATATGCAGGTGTCGGCAGTCGAGCGGCTGCCGAGCGGCCAGCAGCAGCTGGTCACGTCGAACGCGGCGTCGGCGTCGATCGAGGGCCTGGAAGCGGAGTTCACCTGGCGCCCGACACAGGTCGACACGCTCAGCGGCTTCGCGAGTTACCTCAACGCGGAGTTCGACGAGTTCCTGACGATCGACACGACGTACTTCGACCAGGGCAACCTCGCCAACACGGTCAACCTGTCGGGCCGGCCGCTGCGGCATGCGCCGGACTTCTCGTTCACGGGCGTGTACGAGCATCAGTTCAACATGCCGGGCGGCGGTGCGCTGGTGCCGCGCGTCAGCCTGCACTACGAGACGGATTCGATCATCACGGCGTTCAACGACGTGTATCCGAACCTGTATCGCGGCGCGGGCGCGCAGGACGCGTACACGCAGACCGACGTGAGCCTGCGCTACGACGCGCCGAAGGGTAACTGGACGGTCGAGGCGTTCGTGCAGAACCTCGAGGACGAAGAGGTGAAGACGGACATCTACAACGTCGGCGCATCGAGCAACGGCTCGCCGACGAGCGCGCCGACCAATCTCGGCACGTGGATGGGCTTCTACAACCCGCCGCGCACCTACGGCCTGCGATTGCACGTCAACTTCTGAGCCGACCTGAAGGAAGCGGCGCCGGCACGAATGCCCCCACGTGTCGGCGCCTGGGCATCCGGCCAACGCGTCGTTCAGGGAACCGCTGAGGCAGCACCAAGCATCGGGCTCGTACGCGCGCGGCCTTGTCGGCCGTTACATGACACAACCTGTACTGAGCGCGGTCGTGTCCCATGCGGCATTTCCTCATCCTGATCGCTGCCGTCCTGATCAATACGATCGGGACCAGCCGCCTGCTGGCGAGCGAGGCAGTGACGTGCATGGACTGCACGGTGGCCGTCGCAATCGCGAAGGTCTCACAGGAACACGACCGCGCGCAGTCGGGCCTGCGCGCCGGCGACGGCGACTGGCTGCTCAGCGTCGCGTTCGACGATCGCGAAACGTACACGGACTGGCGTCTGCGCTTCGGGCTCGCGCTCGGCTTCGCGGAGGACCTGATCCGCGATTCCGGCATGGACGCGACGGACGACGCGAGCTGGTCGATCGGCCTGCGCTTCGAGTTCAGCGGCCGCTGAGCGGTGCGGGAACTGCGCGGACTTGCGCGGAACCCAAGGTTGTCCCCGCAACCGTTGTCTGCTTCGTGCTCGTGAGCGTGCTCGTCCGTCAGGCAGGCGGCGTCTACGCTGTATTTTTCTGCGACGCAAAAGTCGCGCGCGGCCGCGAGAACCTTTGCCAGTCTTACACGACACTTACATAAGCCACTCGCCTCGCGATTTCATCCCGCGTCCCGGATCGCACGATCAGACAGAGGCTTGAGCCGGATAGCTGAGACCTCGGCTCAGCCGCTGCACTGAATCGTCGACGGAAGGACGGCGTATGCAATTGCAGGAGAGCAACAACTATGCAGACACGCAGCGGCCGCGCCGCTGCTGGCTGCTGACACGAAAATCGCAGACGTAGTGTTCTGT
Source organism: Steroidobacteraceae bacterium (assembly GCA_035278165.1). Lineage (GTDB taxonomy): Bacteria > Pseudomonadota > Gammaproteobacteria > Steroidobacterales > Steroidobacteraceae > Steroidobacter. Next base: position 39,760 of record DATEJG010000170.1, on the reverse strand, counting down.
GTGTGGCAGCGGTGCTACCGTCGGCGCGCCTACCAACAAGCAACGACGTTCGCGCGAAGTGCTCGCGCCGGCGTCAAGACGCAAAGGAGAAGGGGATATGAGTTCGCAGCTCAGAACTTCACGCACTCTATTGGTTCTCGCATTGGGGATAGGTTGCAGCGGCACCGCGCTCGCGCAGCAGGCGTTGCCGACCGGCGCAGAGGATGCAGCTGCGCCCGCAGCGGCCGCCCGCTCCGTCGCGAGATCCGCCGCGACGACCGACCAGGCGCGGACCGAACAGACTCTCGCGAACATGACTCGCAGATCGACTGACGGATTGAAGGTGGTCCGGCGGCCGGACGGCAGCCGCATGATGAACCTCGAGGGGCGATTCATGAGCGTCGCGATCGCGACGCCGACCAAGGACGGCGGCTACTCGGTGACGTGCGAAACGGGCGAGTCGGCGGTGGCGCATGCCAAACATGCGCAAGACGTCATCGCCGGCAAGGCGCCGAAGACGCTGACGCGCGCAACCAAGCAGCAGCCCGCACTCGAGGAGAAGTAAGCCATGCGCACCTTCATCTATGGCGTGGCTGCTGCGGCGGCCATGTCGATCGGCGGCGTCTCCGCGGCATTCGCGCAGGGACACATCATCATCCAGAACGCCAACGCCCCCGGCGTCGGATTCAACGATCCGACGCCGGCGGTGCCGGTCGGCGGCAACCCTGGGACGACACTCGGTCAGCAGCGCCTCAACGTGTTCAACCATGCAGCGCAGATCTGGGAAGCGGTGCTGCAGCCGCGCGTCGACGTCATCGTCAACGCGCGCTTCACGGCGCTCGGCGCCGGCGTGCTGGGGTCGGCCGGCCCGACGTTCATCTTCGACAACTTCGCCGGCGCCGAGTACCCGGACACGTGGTACCACTCGGCGCTCGCGGATCACCTCGCCGGCGTCGACCTGGAGCCGGGCCAGCCGGACATCGCCGCGAACTTCTCGAGCGATACGCTGTTCTATCTCGGCTTCGACACCAACGAGCCTGCGGGGACCTCGGACCTGCTGCCGGTCGTGCTGCACGAGCTCGGCCACGGTCTCGGCTTCTCGAACTTCATCGACGACACGACCGGCGAGCTGGCGGACGGCGAGGTGGACATCTATTCGAAGTACACGCTCGACGTGACCACCGGCAAGACCTGGGACGCGATGACCGATGCGGAGCGCGCAGCTTCCTCGATCAACGTGCGCAAGGTCTCGTGGAACGGCATCAACGTGACCAAGGACATTCCGAAAGTCCTCGAGTTCGGCGAGCCGTTCTTCCGCAACGTCACCGCGAACGGACCGCTGCTGATGATCGGCCCGGCCTCGTTCGGCCCGGCGCTGACGATTGCCGGCACGACGGCGCAGGTCGTGGTCGGCATCGACGACACGGCTGCGCCGGGACCCTCGACGACGGACGCATGCAGTCCGCTGACGAACGACCTGACCGGCAAGATCGCGCTGGTCGATCGCGGCGGGTGCACCTTCGTCGTCAAGGTGAAGAATGCGCAGAACGCCGGCGCGATCGCGGTGCTGGTGGCCGACAATGCGCCGGGCGCACCGCCCGCCGGCCTCGGCGGCACGGATCCGACGATCACGATCTTCTCGGGACGCATTCAGCAGGTCGACGGCGCCGCGCTCAAGACGCAGCTGACCACGCAGAACGTCACCGTGAGGATCGGGCGCGACACGTCGATCCGCGCAGGCACCGATCGCGTCAAGGGTCTGGCGATGGTCGCGGCGTTGAACCCGGTGCAGCCGGGCTCGTCGATCTCGCACTGGGATACGGCCGCGATCCCGAATCAGCTGATGGAGCCGGCGATCAACGCGGACCTGACTTCGTCGGTGACGACGCCGCGGGACCTGACGGCCTCGCAGATGACCGACATCGGCTGGTTCTCGGACGGTGACGGCGTGCCGGACGGCAAGGACGACTGCATCGGCTCCGACACGCGGCCGACGGTCGTGATCGGCCGTTGCAATTCCAGGGCCGGCAACGACGTGCAGGCAAACGGCTGCACGGTCGCGGACGACATCGACCAGTGCGACATCGACTTCGCCAAGAAGCCGCTGCACTACCTCGCCTGCGTCATCAAGGAGACGGATCGCCTGCGTCGCGCGCGGGTGATCACGGCCAAGGAGGGCGCCGCGATCCTGGTCTGCTCGCTGCTCGGTCGCTAGACGCTCAGCGACGAACCGAAGGGCTCCCGGCCGCACGCCGGGAGCCCTTCTTCCTTTTCGACTGAGGCTTTTTCTTGCTCTTCTGTGGGTCAGGCTTCGGCCTGGCTCTGCTCTTCTTCTGATCAATACGCTGCGCCGCCTCCACCGACCGCCGCGCCCAGCGCGCAAGCTCCTCCGCCTCCTCGATCACCTCGCTCGGCACCTCAAAGTATCCGAAGCTTGCCTTGCCCGGCATCGGCATGAACGCCTTCATGCCGCGCGAGGTGTAGTCCTGGCGATTCGTGTCGTCGACCTTGAAGAACAGCACGTCGTCGTCGATCAGCGCGAAGAACCACTCGTCGCAATACAGCCCGAGGCCGCCGAACATGCGACGCGTGCTCAACGCGGGCAGCGCTGCAAGCTGCTCGATGATGTATGTGCGGTAGCCGTCCGAGACTGACATACTGGGCCGGCATTGTAGTCGGACGCGACCAATTCGAAGAAGGAGAATGGGATGACGACTCGTACTCTCCAGTGCGCCATCGCCGGCGCAGTTGCATGCCTGGCAGCGCTGACGGCGTTCGCGCAGTCGCCGGCCGAAGTGACGTTGACTCGTTTCGAGTGCAGCGGCGGCGCCGGTCCGGCTGACATCGGCCGCTTCTCCGACACGATGGCGTATGAAGGCAAGAAGCTGCAGCTGACCGCGAGCTGTTATCTCATCCGCCACGCCGATCACTACATGATCTGGGACACGGGCTACCCGGCCGCCGCCGCCGGCGCGACGCCGGCCGGACCGACGGTGAAGGTGCCGCTGGTCGAGCAGCTCGCGCAGCTGAAGATCAAGCCGGAGCAGATCAACTATGTCGGCATCAGCCACTATCACGGCGATCACACCGGTCAGGCCGCATCGTTCCCGCAGGCGACCCTGCTGATCGGGCAGGGCGACTGGGATGTGCTCAAAGGTCCGACGCCTTCGGGCACGACCAACGCAGCGCCGCTCCAGCATTGGCTCGGCGGCGCAGGCAAAGCGGAGCCGGTCGCGAAGGACAAGGATGTGTTCGGCGACGGCACGGTCGTCATGCTCGACATGCCCGGACATACGCCCGGTCATCACAGCCTGCTGGTGAAGCTGAAAGACAAGGGCAACGTGCTGCTCACCGGCGACCAGGCGCACTTCCGCGAGAACTACGAGAGCAACGGCGTGCCGACCTTCAATTTCAACCGCGCCGACACGCTGGCCTCGTTCGATCGCTTCAAGCAGATCGCGAAGAATCTGAGCGCCACCGTCATCATCCAGCACGATCCGCGCGACATCGACAAGCTACCGGCCTTCCCTGCGGCGGCGAAGTGACCGATGAGGGTGCGGCACGCGTGGATCGGGCGAGCACAATCAGCCAACTTGCCTGAGGGCGGCGTGCCCGATCGAGGAATGAGCGTCGTATCCTCGCGTGCATGACACACACCGAATCGACTTTGGTTGCCGCGGGCAACCTTCAGGCCTCCAGCCAGCGTCCGCTGAAGACCATCGTCACCGCGGGCCTCGTCGCCGGCGCGCTCGACATCACTTACGCATTCATCATCTGGGGTCTGCGCGGCGTGTCGCCGCTGCGGATCGGCCGAAGCGTCGCCGCGGGTCTGGTAGGCACTGAAGCTGCACGCGCCGGCGGCGTCGCACTGGGCTTGTTCGGCCTGCTGCTGCACTTCCTGATGGCGATCATCATCGCGGGCATCTTCTATGTCGCTGCGCGCAACATTCGGCTGCTCGTCAAGCACGCCGTGCCGTGCGGCATCCTGTTCGGACTCGTGACCTACGGAGTGATGAACTACGTCGTGCTGCCGCTCTCGGCGATTCACAGCATCGGCGACAGCGGGCCGGCGTATATCCGCATCACCGGTGTGCTCGTGCACATGTTTCTGATCGGGCTGCCGATCGCGTTGATCACGCGGCGAGGGCTGCGCTGAGAGTCGGGGTAGCTCGATGACGAAGTTGGATTCGACAAGCAGCATCATAGGGGCGCTTCGGATCTCGACGACGAGAACAGGATGCTTGCCCTTCGAAAGACGACGACGTCCGCCAAACGACGCATGGGCGAACCAACCATTGCCAATCCTGGCGAGCGCATCCTGTTGCAACTGATTGTCCCGCCGAGAGTGCGCGTGATAGCGTCGAGGAAGTCCCGAGGAGACGCCCATGAGCGCAGATCGTCTGACGCGTCGTGCTGCACTGATCGGAGCGACCGCGCTCCTGGCTCCGCTCACTCCGCGCATCCTGGTCGCAGGACCCAATCCCTCGCCGGGCAAGACGAGCCCGATCAAGCTCGACGGGAACGAGAATCCGTATGGTCCGTCCCCGGCCGCTCGTGAGGCGATCCTTGCGAGTGTCAGCGAGGCGCCGCGTTATGCGGACGTGGCGATCGAGACGTTGACGAGGCAGCTCGCGGCGCACGAGGGCGTCGCGCCCTCGCAGATCGTGATCGGAGCCGGCTCCGGTGAGCTGCTCAAGATGGCCGCTCTCCTGGCGGCGGCGACACCGGGGGCTGAACTCGTCGCTTCGCGCCCGACCTATGAAGAGCTGCCGGTATTCGCGCGGACGCTTGGCCTGACGGTGCACTGGGTCGCGCCGGACGCCGAGCATCGGCACGATCTTGCGGCCATGCGCGCAGCCATCACGCCGCTCACGCGTCTGGTCTACGTCTGCAACCCCAACAATCCAACCGGGACCGCGGTCACGCGCGATGCGCTCGAGACTTTCATCCGGTCGGTTCCGGCCAGTTGCACCGTGATCGTCGACGAAGCCTACGTGGATCTCGCCGATAAACCGGGAGTCTCAACCGTCGCACCGCTCGTCAAGGACGTTCCCAACGTGGTCGTGCTGCGCACGTTCTCGAAGCTGCATGGACTCGCGGGACTCCGCATCGGCTACGGCATCGCCCCGCCTGAGCTCGCGCAACGCCTCGCCGCGCTTTCACTCACCTGGCCGAACGCCACGGGACTTGCCGCGGCGATCGCGAGCTTCAACGATCACGCGTTTCTGAAGACGACGCGCGCCGCGTTGACCGGCGACCGCGCGAGAGTGCACGCAACGCTCGATCGCATGGGGCTGCATCGAGCCGATGCGCAGGGCAACTTCGTGTTCTTCGATACCGGCGGGCCGTTGCAGCGGTTCCAGGAGCGGATGCTCGCCGAAGGGATGAAGGTCGGTCGGCGTTTCGACGGCTATGACACGTGGGCGCGCGTCACGATCGGATTGCATCAGGAGGTCGAGCGGTTCCTGCAGGCGCTGCCGCGCGCGCTTGGCGGGCGGTGAGTCGCGCTCTGGACCACATCCGTCCTATTTTCTCGGCGCATCGCCCTTGAACGATCCCTGATTCAACGTCAGGTGCGTCACTGCTCCCTGGCCGTCGCGATGAAACTGAATCGTCGCGTCGACGACTTTGCTGAAGAAGGTGTCCGCAGTTTCCGCGTACAGCGGATCGGAGCTCTGCCCGGTCGGATGCAGGACCAGCTGCCCACCTTCGAGTTGGATGACCAGGTCCAGGCCCGGCTGCAGCTGGTACGTCCCGACATATTGTTCCAGTGCACTGGCCGGCAGCGTGATCTCGCGCTTGACGGCAACCGTATCGCTGATGCGCGGCGCTTTGATATCCCGTCCGTTCTGATGCAGGACGGCATGCGTGACCTTGCCGTCCGTCTCTACGAACTCCCACTGCGCATCGACCTCCTTGACGAAGAAGTGCGTTCGCGATTCCGCGTAGGTCGCAAAGTGCCGCTGGCCGGTCAGCTGCGTGAGCAGATGATCGCCGTCGAGCGTCACCATGACGTTCACCTCAGGTGTGAGCGCATACGTGCCGACGTACTTCTCCAGCGCTTCCCGAGGCAGAGGGATCGCCTTGCGCTCGTTCGTCAGTACCACCGTCTCCCCATGCATCAGCCCGCCGAGCTTCGCGGCGATTTCTCCAGGCGCGGCGCTGTTCAGATTGCTGAGCGCTACGACCGTGACTTGCGTATCCGGATAGTAGGCGAGGTACGTGTTGAAGCCCTCGATACCGCCGCCATGGCTGTACATCGTGCGCTTGCCTTTCTGCACGCCGAGGCCGAGCGCGTAGTCGTCCTTGACTGGCGTGGTCATCTTCGTCAGCGACGCGGCCGACAACACCTTTCCGCCGTAAAGTGCGCGCTGCCAGCGCAGCAGGTCCTCTGTGGTCGAGTACAAGCTGCCTGCGGCATACGGAACACTCATGTGCACGAAATCAGCATTGTTGATGGTCTCGCCGCTGCGGGTATATCCCGCCGCCCTGCGGACGATGACCGCTGTGTTCGAGTCGTAGCCCGAGTCCGTCATTGCGAGCGGCGTGAAAATGTTCGCCTGGACGAACTCGGCATACGACATGCCCGATGCTTTCTCGATCACGTAGCCGAGCAGCTCGTAGCCTGAGTTCGAGTAAGCCCACTGCTCGCCCGGCGCAAACTCGAGCGGCTTGTCCTTGAAGAGGCTGATGAGCTCCGTCGGCGACGTCTGCAGATACTTGAGCTTCGAGTACTCGGGGAAACTGGTGAAGTTGGGAATCCCCGATGTATGCGACAACAGATGCTTGAGCGTTACGGCGTCCCACGCGGCAGGCGCCTCGGCAAAGTATTTCTTGACCGGATCGTCCACCTTCAGCTTGCCCCGCTCCTCCAGCAGCAGAACGCTCGCGGCGGTGAACTGCTTGGTGATCGATCCGATGCGGAACTTCGTCGTCGGCGTGTTGGCGACGTTCCACTCGAGGTTCGCGCTGCCGTATGCCTTGTCGAACACGATGCGGTCGCCTTTCGCCACCAGCACCGAGCCCATGAACTGCTTCGTATCCACCGATTGCCGCACGATCTGATCCATGCGCTCGGCGTCCTGCGCATGAGCGATGCCGACGAGCGCAAAGGCCGCCGTCGCGGCGAAGCTACGAAGACGTGTCGAGGTCATGGCGGTCACTCGCGCGGGTTGTCGTGCCGGGATGATACGTCAGCTGAAGGCCACTTCGACCGAACCCCCGGCCTGTGTCGCCCGCTTGACAGTTCTCACCCTGGCGAATGCCCAAGATTGCTCCCGCGCAACTTTCGCCTGCTCGCGGTGAGCAGGCGGGTTTTCGTGGCGCGCAACGCAAGCAAGGTGATAGTCGTGAATAGAATGGTTCGAACTGGCGTCGCGGCGGCATTTTTCGCCGTGGCAACCCTGGCCCAGGCACAATCGTCTTCGCCCACCGTCGTCGATCAGGGCCCTGGATGGCAACGGATCAGCGAGCCGCTGCCGGAAGGCGCAGCCCTCAAAGCGCGCTCGGCGTTGCAGGCGCAGTCCGGCGATCCCACGGTCAGCGATCTCGTCATGATCACGAGTCGCGAAGGTGTCAACAACGCGCCGCTGTCGAGTGCGCTCAAGACGCTGCTGCAGGGCGAGTTCCAGGCCGCCGCCTTGGGTACTGCGAGCACCGGGCCGCTCGAAGATCCGATCGTCGTCGATGTCGCGCTGGCCGAAGCGGTGGCCTCGGGCACCGAGGTCACCGACTACTCCGCCTATGTCGAGCCGGATGACACGTCCTCCGGTGTCGGCACGAAGTTCTTCGGCTGCTACACCGGTTGGCGCGACGGCTCGTTCACCGTCATCGACCGCACGCTGGAGAATGTCGGCTGGGATACCAACGATGGCGAGCAGCAGAGCAACTTCCAGATCAACGGGCGGCTGAACCTGACCGGGCGCGCGACGGTGCGGGTCGGTTACCAGTGGAAGAAATCGAGCTTCTGCATTCCCTGGATCGCGCGCTTCAAGCAGGCCGAGGTGAAGGGCTTCGTCTCGATGGACGACTCGAACATGGAGCTCGGCTGGTCGTGGGCCCGGACCTCGAAGACGCGCCGCGAGCTCTTCAAGCTGTTCGACCTGAGCACGACCGTGATGATCGGGCCCGTGCCGGTGCGCTTCGGCGCGCAGATGCCGATCGGCTGGGGCGTGGCGATGACCGCCAACTACGACGCCGCGGCCTCCGTCTCGTTCCCGTTGCAGGGCATCAAGCGGTTCGACTACGTCTGCACGTTCAAGGATCGATGCCGCAGTCAGCTGGACCCGAACGATCCCAACAACACCACGCTGCAGTTCGGCTCGGCCAATGGCCTGACCGGAGGCGTGGGCATCACCGGCGGCGTCACGGTGAAGCCGTACGTGTTCATCGAAGCGCTCGGATATCTGTATGAGCCGCGCGTGGCCCACGTGGGCATCGGCGTGGAAGCCGGCCTGCCGCTCACTTTCTACGGCGTGCACGGCAACTGCGGCATCGATGGCAATGTGCAGGGCAACTTCGTGGATCTGAACGCCGAGATCGGCCTGTACTTCAGCTACAACCTCGCCGGGCTCGCAGACAAGCTCGGGATCAACTGGGACTGGGAGGTTTCGTTCCTCGGCCTGTGGAAGGTGTTCGAGACGCAGGACGTCATCCGCGACGACGGGGCGATCAAGGTGCTGCGCAAGAACATCCTGTTTGCGCGCTTCAACGAGGACTCCGGGATCAGCCCGTTCACTCCGGTCGTGGTCAGCGACGGCAGCGCCGGCGTCGGCGTGAGCGAGCCGTTCCAGATGCGCATGCGCGAGTGCATTCCGCTCAAGGATGCCGTGACGTATCGCGTCGAATGGGGTGACGGCAGCCAGCCGACGGAAGTGAGCGAGACCGTGAACACGGCAACCGGGCATCGGCTGAACCTCGCCCAGACTGCCAAGATCTTCGGCAGTGCAGGCACGCGACAGGTGCGGTTCACGCCGGTGCGCGATAGCGCCGGCCGCGACCTCACGATGGGAACGGGCCTGACGCCGATCTTCGCGAGCACGACCAAGTCCGTGGTGGTCTCCGACTACGTTGCGCCGCCGGCGCCGACCACCGTGACAGTGACCAAGTCCGGCTCGAGCCTGACTGCGACCTGGAGCGCCACGACCAACACGAGCAAGTACAAGATCGAGCGCGAGAGCAACGGCGTGTGGAGCGCGGTGGCCACGGTCAACATTCCGACCACGACGTACACGCAGTCATCGCTCCCGATCGGCACTTATCGTTATCGGGTCAAGCCGTGCAACACCAACGGCGGTATCGAGCGCTGCAATACGACCGGTACGGTCAGCAGCACGATCGTCGTCGGCAACCCGCCGCCAGCTCCGAGCTCCGTGACCAACACCAACATGCGCTGCAACGGCATGAGCAACGTGCAGTGGTCAGCGGTGTCGGGCGCGACGAGCTACCGGCTGTACGGAAGCACGCTCAACAACGCTGGCGGCGCCGCGCAGGTGTACTCGGGCCCGGGACTCTCACTGGAAGTCAATCCTCCGTCCGCGACGTACTACTGGGTGAAGGCGTGCAACGCCGCGGGATGCAGCGTGTTCTCGGTCAGCACGCGCACGACGGTCTATCCTGGCTGCGCGTGATGGCAGTCGTTTGAATGGATCAAGCACCGCCGCACGGATGCGGCGGTGCTTCTTTTTCCGCTGAATCCTTTTCGACCGAATGCCCCTCCTTGTCTACGATGCTCCCTGTAATCGGGCAGATCGAGGTGATGAGATGGTTCACCGCAAGAACATGGGCTCCAAGGAAAGCTGGGCGCGGGTGATCGGCGGTGGGCTGATCCTGGCCTGCTCACTCACGCAAATCGGTCTCACGCTGCTCGGCTTGCTGCTTGCCGCCAGTGGCGGGCTTACGGCGCTGACGGGGCTGACTCGCTTCTGCCCCGCTCGTGCCGTGGCTGGCCGCAAGTCGCTCGAAGGTCCACGGTGATCCGGGTCGATGCAGCCTTGTTCGCCGCCGCCCAGGCCGGCGATCCGGTCGCTCTGGAGAGGATGCTGCGCGAACTGCAGCCCGACATCCGCCGGTATGCAAGGCGCCAGTGCCATCGCACGACGGCCATCGAGGACGTGATTCAGGAAGCTCTGATCGTGCTGTACCGCCGCCTGGGCACTGTGCGCGACCCTCTGGCTATAGCGGGCTGGATATTCCGCGTGGTCACCCGGCTGTGCATGCTTCCCGTGCTGGGGCTGATACGAGGCGCGGAAGAACTGAAGGAGCGGCACGAGGCTGAGTACTTTGCGCAGTTCCCAAAGGACGAGCTGCGTATCGACGTCGTCCGTGCGCTGGAGTCGCTGCCGGATATGTACCGCGAAGTGATCCTGCTGCGTGACATGGAGCAGCTCACCATCGGCGAGGCGGCCGATCGCTTGCGCATCACTCGCGAAGCATGCAAGAGCCGCATCCATCGCGGCCGAGCTCTGCTACGCGAGTACCTGCAAGGCGATGAGTCGCGAGCAGCAAAGAAATGCGCAGTTGAGAGGTCGGAATGAGCTCGCAGCGACGAGAGTCGGGAACCGCCATGCAACGAACCATTGCCGTGCTGGGCTCGGCGGCTTTCTTCGTAGTCGCCCCCTGTACGCTGGCGGGGCTCGTTCCATGGTGGATCACGGGTTGGCAACTGCAGCCGCCGTTCCTGGGTCTCGAGCTGACGCGCGGCCTCGGCGCGATGATGATTCTCGCGGGCGCGCCAGGGGTCGTCGACTCATTTGCGCGTTTCGCGCTGCAGGGTCTCGGCACCCCCGCGCCCATCGCGCCGCCCCGGAATCTCGTGGTGACCGGTCTCTACCGCTATATGCGTAATCCAATATACGTCGCCGTCGTCGCCATCATCCTGGGTCAGGCGGTGCTGATGGGCGATTGGCGCCTCATCGTCTACGGCGCGCTGTTGTGGCTCTTCTTCCACGTCTGGGTCGTGGCGATCGAAGAACCCACGCTCGAGCAGACCTTCGGGAGCGAGTACGAGGCGTTCCGCGCCGCCGTCCCGCGCTGGATACCGCGGATGACCCCCTGGCGGTCGGAATGATCAACGGAACGTCCGCTTCCGGCCGATTCCGGTCTCCAACACGACAGCGCCACGCATCCATCAACGCGCCGCACCCTCCAGAAACGGCAGGACATCCGCGGCCCACGAGCTCACACCGTCGACTCCGAATCCGTGACCTTCGCCGCGCGTCAAACCGAAAGCGGGGAAGACTAGCGCCCGATGTGGCTTGTTCGCTGCGGCCAGAGCCTTGCCCAATTCGACTGTGGGTGCAGTACTGAAATCGTTGGCCGCCTGGCCGACGAACACCGGAACGACAGCGTTGCGCGCGGCGCGCAGCAGCCTCTCGCGGAAAAGAGCAGAGCGCTCCCAATTCATCGCCGCACCCGCGAAGTCTGCAACCGCGGCGACGTTGATGTCGCGCTCTGCCGCCAGCAAGGCGAGCACGCCGCCGAAAGAATTGCCCATGAGGAATACACGACGTCCGTCCACGAAAGGCAGCGTCCTGGCATAGGCCACGGCCGCCGCCATGTCTCCCAGATGAGGTCCTTCCAGCTGCGCCAGCGCCATGCGCGAACGCGCGTCGACGCCTTCGCGCCGCTCGATCTCGGTCAGCTTGCGCAGCAGATTCTCGCCCTGGTCGCGGGAGAGGCCGGCGCCACGTCGATGCGGGCACCAGACCACATAGCCCCGAGCAGTCAGTTCGGGCGAGACCGATTCGCATAGATCCGAAGGATCCGGCTCATTGCCATGCGCATACACGATTGCCGGGAACGGCCCTTTGCCTGCCGGCGTGAACAGCATGCCGCGCAACTGCAGATCGCCGCTGCGGAACGTTCGAACCTCAGGCGGCAGCGGCAGGCGCACGGTCTGGAGCAGGGCAAGCTTCCATTCGCCGCCGCGGAGCTGCCACTGTTGTGTGACCAGCGCAGACGCGCTCGCGCGGGCCGGGTTTTCCGCATTGACCGGTTGCCAGGTCGAACGTCCGACGAAGGTTGCTGCACCGTCTTCGATCTGCAGCTTGGTGTCGGTCCACTGGCGGCGCAGACCGTCAAATCGCCTGGCATCCTTCAGAGCACGCAGGTCGGACAGGAATTGCTCGCGCGTCACCAACTCGCCACGGTCACGGATCGCGACGAACGTCGATGAGAGCAATTCAGTCGTCGCCTCCTCGTCGGACGCGTCCATCGCCTCCATCGCTCGCGCCGGGAGCTCGCGGGGAAGTTCCGTAACGGCGCAGGCCAGCTGCGAATACGCGGTGAGTAAGGACAGAGCGATCAGCTGTGCAGGACGCATCGGAGCTCCGAACGGGTTGCCAGGAAGATCGATTGTGCCGTCGCGGCGGGTGGACTGCATAGCCGGCGCCCACCTCGCGCGAGTCGCTGAGAGCGCGGCAAGCACCGCGGCAGGGACGTGGCGGTGCTTCTTTTTGGGGAGCATGCCGACATCGACCTACTATTCAGCCCATGCGTATGCTGATTACAGGAGCAGCGGGATCGGGCACTTCCACGCTGGCACGATTGCTCGGCTCGAGTCTTGCGGCGAGCATCGTGGAGGCAGACGACTACTTCTGGCTTCCGACTTCTCCGCCCTTCACGAACAAGCGTGAGCCGCAAGAACGACTCGCGCTCATCTTGAGCGACCTCGACCGGATGCCGTCAGCAGTCATTGCAGGATCAATTGTTGATTGGGGATTGGAGCTCGAGGATTCGCTGTCGCTGATCGTCTTTCTGATCGTCCCCGCAGCTGTCCGTGTCGAAAGGCTGCGTCAGAGAGAGCAGTTGCAGTTCGGTCGAATCAATCCTGATTTCCTGCAGTGGGCGGCTCAATACGATGACGGGCAGTTGCCCGGACGGAGCCGGGCGAAGCATGAGTGCTGGTTATCTCGACGGAGCGCGCCGATCCTCAGGATTGAGGGGGAGGTTGCTGTCGAGGAGGCGGCTCGGCGCGTGCTGGCTGAGCTCAACCGGTGATCGGGCACGCCGGACGACGCTGCGTCATTCTCGCTCCTGAGGTCGACCGCGCTCAGGGAAGAACCTATGTCGTTCGCGTCCAGTCCCGAGGAACATGCCAAGCTGGACAGCGATGCCATTGCCGTGAGAGTGGCCCCATCGTCGGACGCGTTCGTTCTCGGAGCGTTCACTGGCCAGGGTGAGCTGATCGGAATCGTCGGTGTCTATCGACAAGCGCCAGCCTCGCGGAGGAGCACTTCGTTCTGGAACTGGGGGCGCAGGGTTCCATTCCAAGCCAGTCGACCTACCCAGCTGCATCGGATTCGGCACCGATGACCAAAGTGCGCTCATCCAAGTGATAAGCAGGCACCGGCAGATTCCTCGGCGCAGGCGATCCTTTGACGACGCGGCCAGCCAGGTCGAACCTCGACCCGTGGCAAGGGCAATAGAATCCTGCCTCGAGATCTGCACCGAGCTGATCATCGGAGGACATCTTGAGCTGAGGCACGCACCCGAGGTGAGTGCAGATCGCAGTGAGCACGAGCATATCGGGCCGCGCCGAGCGATATGCGTTGTTCGCATACGCGGGCTGCGTCGATTCGAGTGAGTCCGGATCCTTCAGCAGATCCCGCTGGCTCTGCAGCTTTGCCACCGTGGCTGCCGAGCGTCGCACGACCCACATCGGGCTGCCGCGCCACAGGAGCTCGAGCCCCTCGCCTTCGCTGAGTTTCGTGAGATCAATCCGGATCGGCTGGCCGCCCAGCCGCGTCGCTTCGGACGGTTGCCACGATGCGAGAAACGGCATGGCGGTGAGTGCCGCCGCGCCGACGGCCAGCGAGCTCGTGCCTCGCAGGAGCAACTTCCGGCGTTCGTTGTCGATGGTGGCGGCTGTCATCGTGAGGAGTATAGAACGACGGTGCTCGAGCACAGAGCAATCGCGCTCAATGCTCGTAGTGCGCCTGACTAGTCGCGTGTGTCCGCTGGCATAGGGTCCATGGCGCGCCGCTCGCTTACCCTGGGTTCAACCGCCTGCCCATTCATCAACACTACGAGTCCGAACGGCGAGTAAGCGCCGCCATCGGGCCTGCTCGGAGGCGGGGCGAACGTAACGACGTAGAACCAGTGGGATCTATCACAGGCGGGTCGCAGAGCAATTTGACTCAGTTGCCAGCGCTCAGCATTCTGCATCAGTGCGGCCAGCTGTGTGGTTGCGACGCGGACCGCAGCGCGCGGAGAAAGTGGGGGCTCCTCGCTCTCATTCTGCCAAGCTGGAGTCGTGCTCAGAACATCGCACGAAAATTCAAAGTCGTACCTCTTGTCTTTGAAATGACTGGAGATCATGTTGGCGAGTGCAGTCGAACAGAAGGTGCAGAGGAGCAGACTCGCGACAACCTTGGGAATGTGCATAGGTGCTCCGCTAACGGCGCCTGTTGCGTAAACGCGCCCGAAACTTCCGCTTCCGGCCGAACGCCGACTTCTCGTCACTCCAGTGACTCACTCTACCAACCGAACACGGTGCCGTGTGGGACCGCTTTTCCGCTAGTGCCATGCGGCCAGTCTGTACGATCGAACGCGATTCCAGGTCGTGTCGAGCCTGCATCACGAAAGGTGCTGTCGAGCGCGAGCTGTCCCGTCGCGCGATCGATCTGCAGCATCCACATACGACGCTCTGCTGTCGGCGCGGGTTCGTTGACGACGACGATTCGTGACCCGTCGGTCGCCAGCCAGTGCGGCCGCTGATGCTCGTCGAACGTGACCTCCGATACGGCTCGCACGTTCGTCAGGTCGCGAACGTCGAGCGAGAAGATGCGATGAGTTGCGGCGTTCGCCTGAATCCAGTAGTGGCCGATCACTACCGGCATCGCGCAGCCAGGCTGCTCATCGTCATGAACCAGCTCCACGCCTGGGTCGGCTCCGTCGAGTCCGGTGAGGCGATAGAGCCGACACATTCCAGTATTCACGAGCACGGTGCGACCATCCTCCAACACGCGCGGCTCGTTGGGTGCGTCGTTCGTCGGGAGCTCGATCGTTTTCAGCAGCGCAAGGTCAGACAGCCGGTACACCTGCACCTGATTGCCTGCATGATCGTGCGCGATCGACGCGCGCAGCGGATGCCACGTCGGAATGGTCATGTACGTGAGAGCGACGACGACGCGATCGAGTGATGGAACGACAGCAAGACTGTACGGCCGCAACGTCGTCGGGTCCGCGGTCGAATCGGCGGCGGAGTGCGAGCGCAGGACCCGGCCGCGTTCGTCGAGCTCGGCGATGCCACCGGGAGCGTCGTTGCCTGGCCCGTGCGATTGGAACGTAGCCAGAACGTGATCGTTGGGGAGGCGCGTGAAGCTGTGCAGAAAGCTCAGGCCGGCGACGCCGTCGAACCGTTCCACGACCTGCGGATGCAGCGCGTCGCGAAGATCGAACAGAACCGTACGATTGCCCGCGAACCCATTTGCGAACAGCATCCTGCTCGCGCCGAGCTCGTGCTCGGTGTGGTGCGGCCACAGGCCCTTCTCGCCGATCGGCAGCGTGGCGACGATGGTGCCGTACCGGTCGCCATCCGCTGCGAGATCGATCACGGCGAGAAAGTCGCTGTCCTCGCGGTCTTCGTCACCTGTCCAGGCGAATAGATATCGAGCTGGCGGACGCTCCGAGTGATCGCGGAGAGCTGGCGCGTGCTCGGCGCAGCCTGCAACGAGGACGGCGACGAGGGCTAGTTGGAAAGAGCGGCGCGATGGTCGATTCACGGCACGAGAGCCTTTTCATCATACTTCTCGACTCTGGCTCTCAGTATACTCGGCGACAGCGTGCACTGCCGCTGAGCCACGCTTTTCGCGGCCTTCGTCCGCTCTGATGTGCGGAGGAGCGACGTCAAGCTCACTCGGGAGCATCCGGAGCTGGATGTGCGGCACATCGTGCGTGCGATCGTGCGCCGTGGTCTGAAGCCCGGCCGTGACAAGCAGTAGCAGGTCGCTCGCGTTTCGCGTAGCGTCGCCCCACAAATGAAGCTGGCAGTTCCGCTCGTATGCTTGTTCGTCTCGGCTTGCCAGTCAATGCCGAGTCAACACGTGGCTCGGTCCGTCTTCGTCGCGAAAGCCTGCCCCGCATCTCTCGCGCCGGCCAACGCCCGTTGCGGCACCGTCGCTGTCCCCGAGGACTACTCGAATCCAGCAGGCCGGCAGATCCTGCTCAACGTCATCGTCTTCGGCGCGCTCAAGCCCGGCGACGGCCATTCCGCGCAATTCGATCTCGAAGGCGGTCCCGGCTTTGCCGTCACGGATTCCGCCGCGTTCTACGCGAACGACGGTGCGATGTATCGTGAGCATCGCGATCTGGTGCTCGCGGACATGCGCGGCACAGGAGGCTCGGGAGCGCTGCGCTGTCCGGGCATCGAGCAGTACGAGAAGACGAACGCGTCATCACCCATGTATCCACCGGCATTGGTTGCCGACTGCGCTGCTTCGCTCGCAGCTCGCGCCGATCTGCGTTTCTATTCCACCGCTGTAGCCGCACGCGATATCGACGCCGTTCGCGAAGCGCTGGGCTACCGAAGTGTCGATCTCAACGCGCTGTCCTACGGCACGACTCTCGCGCTGCGTTACATCGCCGACTTCCCTGACCGCGTTCGGACCGCCGTGCTCACGGGAACGGCTCCCGCGAGTCGCACTCCACCGCGATATCACGCGCAGGCTGCAGAGGCAGGGCTCACTGGTCTGCTCCAGCTCTGTCAAAGCGATCCCGCGTGCGCCTCGGCCTATCCCGATCCAGCCGCCGATCTCGAACGCTCGCTGACGCGAATGGACGCAACTCAGCGCGCCGTCTTTCTCGAGAAGCTACGAACGTTGCTTTACTCGGCCGCGTCGGCGCGCACCTTGCCCGCGTATCTGCGCGACGCGGCCAATGGCGCCATCGCAACGCCTTCGGCCGCAACCGAAGGACGGCTGTTCGCAGACGGGCTGTACCTCTCGATCACCTGCTCCGAAAGCATCGCCAGGATGGATCTGCAAGCCGCGATAGCCGACTCCGACGCCACACGCTTCGGCGCCTACCGCTTGCAGCGCCAACGCGACGCGTGCGCCAACTGGCCGCTTGCCGCGGCGGATCCGCGCCTCTTCGATCAGCCGGTTTCAAACGTACCGGTTCTGTTCATCTCGGGCGCGCTCGATCCGGTCACCCCGACCCAATGGACTCTTGAAGTTGCCGCACGCTTCCCACGCAGTCGTGTCGTAGTCGTCCCGCAAGGCGCACACGTGCTCGAAGGGCTGTCCGGCCTGGACACTTGCCTGGACCGCGTCGTGCCGCAGTTCGTGGCCAAGGGCTCGGCCGACGACATCGATATGACCTGTTTCGCCGGCATGCAGGCACCCTTCAAAACGCAGTAGTCGTGCAAGGCACGACCCCTCCCGCCCGCAATCCAGACCGAAACCAGACCGCTCCGTGACGACTCCGGAGGGCGGCGTCCCTACGCTGGCTCCCGTCCCGAACGTCACGCGAGAGCACTGCCGATGGTCTTGAGCCCCCATGCCAGCTACCCGCACGACCGCTCCTACGTGCTCAAGCTGCACAGCGACGCCTCCCCCCGTCACGGGCGGATCGTCGGCCGGCTCGAACACGTGGCTTCGGGACGCCAGTTTCAATTCACGTCAGGCGAGCAGCTGCTCGCCTGCCTGATCGACGCCGCCGGCCTGCACGCCGCGGCGCAGGAGGACGACGTATGACCGCGAACGATCGCCAGCAACCGGCCGTGACCGATACCGACGGCACACCGTTGCGTGCTGGCCCGATGCCGCATTCCCTACCGATGCCTGACGGAGGGCGGCAGCGGGCCAGCCAGGCGGGCCCCGTACTCGCAAGTCTCGCGTCGCGCGGCTTTCTGACATTGGCAATCGCCGCCGCGCTCTCGGGCTGCGCGGCTCTGCCGCAGTCGGCCGCGCGTCCGCAGATCGCATCCGCCGCCGACTACGCGAGCTCGCAATCGCTCACCGCGCCCGTCGGCGTATGGCCAAGCGATGCGTGGTGGCAGTCGTACGGCGATCCGCAACTCGATTCGCTGATTCGCGAGGCACTGGCCGGCGCGCCGGACATCGCTGTCGCGGAAGCGCGGCTGCGTCGCGCGCAGGCAGGCACTCAGGTTGCAGAGGCCGCTGGTCGACCGCAGGCGAGCGCGAGTGCGTCCGCGATCCAGCAGAAGCACAGCTACAACTACCTCACGCCGCGCGAGCTCACGCCGCAAGGCTGGGACGACTACGGCTCGGCTTCGCTGAGCTTTTCGTGGCAGCTCGATTTCTGGGGTCGCAATCGCGCAGCGCTGGCTGCCGCGACTTCGGACGCGAATGCGGCAAAGGCCGAAGCAGCGCAGGCGCGGTTGACGATCGCGACGGCGATCGCATCCGCATACGCCGAGCTGGCGCGACAGCACGCCGCCCACGACACCGCAGTTGCAGCTCTCGATGTGCGAGCCCGCACGGCGGACTTGTTCCGCGAACGCCACGCCAATGGACTCGAGACGCTGGGCAGCGTTCGCCAGGTCGAAGCGCGTCGTGAGAGTGCCGCCGTCGATGTGCTCGCGATCGAAGAGCAGATGGCGACGCAGCGAAACCGCATCGCGGCGCTCGTCGGGGCCGGTCCGGATCGCGGACTGGCGATCACGCGACCGACCGTCGACGTCACACGCTCGTTCGCGCTGCCGGAGCATCTCGAAGCCGAATTGCTCGGGCGCCGCCCGGACGTCGTCGCGGCGCGTATGCGTGCCGAAGCCGCAGCGCGACGCATCGACCAGGCGCGAGCCGAGTTCTATCCGAACGTGAACTTGTCATCGGTCATCGGCCTGCAGTCGAAAGGCCTGGACATGCTGACTCACAACGGCTCGTCGACTGGCAGCAGCGGCCCGGCAATCTCGTTGCCGATCTTCAGCGGCGGCGCCTTGCGCGGTCAGCTGCGCGGCGCCGAAGCGGACTACGCCGCCGCGGTCGCCGAGTACAACCGTGCAGTGCTTCAAGCGCTGCAGGAGCTGGCAGACGCGGCGGTCAGTCAGAAGGCGCTGGGGCCGCAGATCGACCGCACGGCCGGCGCAGTCGCAGCCGCGCGCGAAGCGTGGCGGATTCAGAGCAATCGGTACGAGGGCGGGTTGGCCAGCTATCTCGACGTGCTCTCGGCGCAGGACGATCTGCTCGCGAATTTGCGGACGCAGAGCGATCTGCAGTCACGGTCGTTTGCTCTCGATGTTGCGCTGGTGCGCGCGCTCGGGGGCGGGTACTCGATCAAGTCGATGCAGGAATCAGGCTGAAGCCTGACCCACACCGAACATCCGGACATCTTCAGGAGGCTTTATGACCAAGCATGAAACTGAAACGCTCGAAGCGGCAGGCGATGCGGCGGATGACGCGCGCAATCGCGCCAAGCGCAAGAAGTGGCTGATGATCCTCGGCAGCACGGTGCTGTCGAACGCGATCGGCTATGGCCTCTACTCGCATTACTACGGCTCGAAGTTCATCTCGACCGACAACGCCTATACCGCTGCAGAAACCACGCAGGTCACGCCTGCGATCAGCGGCATCGTGCGCGAGGTGCGAGTCAGCGACACGCAGCAGGTGCAGAAGGGCGACGTCATCGTCGTGCTCGACGACACCGACGCGCGGCTCGCGCTGGCGCAGGCGGAAGCAGAGCTCGGCCGCGCGCTGCGCCGGGTGCGCGGCTACATCGCCAACGATGCGAGTCTCGCGGCGCAGCTCGTGGCAGCGAACGCGGACCTGCATCGCGCGAAGGTCGATCTCGATCGCCGTGAAGCGCTCGCGAGCTCGGGCTCGGTTTCGGGCGATGAGCTGACCAAGGCGCGTAATGCCTTCGCGACCGCGCAGGCGAGCGTCGCTGCGGCTGCAGGATCGCGTGAGGCGAATGCAGTGCTCATTGCCGATACGACCGAGGAAACCAATCCGGAAGTTTCTCTCGCGCGCGCCAAGCGCGATCAGGCGCTCGTCAATCTCGATCGCACGGTGATTCGTGCATCGACTGCGGGCGTGATCGCGCGCCGCTCGGTGCAGG
Organism: Steroidobacteraceae bacterium; assembly: GCA_035278165.1. GTDB lineage: Bacteria > Pseudomonadota > Gammaproteobacteria > Steroidobacterales > Steroidobacteraceae > Steroidobacter. The sequence goes on along the minus strand of DATEJG010000170.1, from coordinate 19,762 downwards.
TCGGTCAGCAGATCCAGGCGGGCGCGCCGCTGTTGTGGATCGTGCCGCTGCAGCAGGTGCACGTCGACGCGAACTTCAAAGAAGTGCAGCTCGAGCGCGTGCGCATCGGCCAGCCGGTCGCGGTGAAGTCCGATCTGTACGGCCGCTCGGTTTCGTATCACGGCACCGTCGCCGGGCTCGCGGGCGGCACGGGATCGACGTTCGCGGCGATCCCGGCGCAGAACGCGACGGGCAACTGGATCAAGGTCGTGCAGCGCGTGCCGGTGCGCATCGAGATCGACCCGGCGGAGCTGGCGGCGCGTCCGCTGCAAGTCGGGCTGTCGATGACCGCGACGATCGATACGCGCTCCGACGGCTGAGTCACTTTCGTCTACGACAGGGGGAACGCACATGTCAGGCAGCACGATGTTCGAAGGGCCGCTGAAAGGGCCGATGCTCTGGGTGGCGGCCGTCGTGCTCGCCGCGGCGAATTTCATCGCCGTGCTCGACATGACGGTCGCCAACGTCTCGGTGCCCAACATCGCCGGGAGTCTCGGCATCAGCGCCAGCCAGGGCACCTGGGTCATCACTTCTTACGCGGTCGCGGAGGCGATCTTCGTACCGCTGACCGGCTGGCTGGCCGCGCGCTTCGGCGCGGTGCGCGTGTTCACGACGTGCATGGGCATGTTCGGCGTGTTCTCGCTGATCTGCGGCTTCGCGAACTCGCTCGGCATGCTGGTGTTCGGCCGCATCATGCAGGGGATGTGCGGCGGTCCGATGATCCCGCTGTCGCAGACGCTGTTGCTGCGGATATTCCCCAAGGAAAAGGCCGCGGCGGCCACTGCGCTGTGGGCAGTCACGACGCTGATCGCGCCGGTCGTCGGCCCGATCCTCGGCGGCTGGCTGTGCGACGACTATTCGTGGCCGTGGATCTTCTTCGTCAACGTGCCGCTCGCGCTGTTCTGCGCGCCGGTCGCCTGGCGCATGCTCAAGCGCTACGAGGACAAGCTCAAGCGCGTGCCGATCGACAAGATCGGCCTGGCGCTGCTGATCGTCGCCGTCGGCGCGCTGCAGCTCATGCTCGATCTCGGCAAGGAGCACGACTGGTTCGAGTCCGCCACGATCTGCGCGCTCGCCGTCGTCGCGGTGGTCGGCCTGGCGGCGTTCCTGATCTGGGAGTCGACCGAGCGTCATCCGATCGTCGACCTGCGCGTGTTCCGCCATCGCGGCTTCAGCATGTGCGTGCTGACGATCAGCATCGGCTTCGGCGGCTTCTTCGCGGCCAACGTGCTGACGCCGCTGTGGCTGCAGAGCTATATGGGCTACACGTCGACCTGGGCGGGCCTCGCGACCGCGTGGACCGGACTGCTCGCGATCTTCATGGCGCCGGTTGCGGGCATGCTCATGACCAAGGTCGATCCGCGGCGCCTGGTGTGCTTCGGCATGCTGTGGATCGGCGCGGTCTCGATCTGGCGCATGGGCGCGACGACCGACATGACGTTCTGGCAGGTGTCGGTGCCGCTCATGCTGATGGGCCTCGGGCTGCCGTTCTTCTTCCTGCCGATCACGGCGCACGCGCTGGCCAGCGTCGACGAGCACGAGACCGCGTCCGCGGCGGGACTGATGAACTTCCTGCGGACGTTGTCGGGGGCGTTCGCGACTTCGATCGCGACGACTGCGTGGGAGAGCAACACGTCGGCGGCGCATGCGCAGCTCGCCGGCGACGTCGATCGCAGCGGCGAGATGACCCGCTCGCTGCTCGGCTCCGGCATGGACATCGATTCCGTCCGCAGCGTGCTCGATGGCATGACCCAGGGACAAAGTGTCATGCTGGCGACCAACGAGCTGATGGCGACGTGCGCGGCGGCATTCTGCGCGGCGGCGCTGCTGATCTGGCTCGCGCCGCGCTCCGCGCGGGTCGTGGACATGTCGAAGGTCGGCCACTGAGAGGGCGGGAGGTACGGCAATGGCGGAGTCCGTCCTGACGTATCGCGGCACGGTCTATCCGTGGCACTGCGACCAGATGGGTCACATGAACGTGATGTGGTACGTCGGCAAGTTCGACGAGGCGACCTGGAACCTGTTCTCGGCCGCAGGCATCACGCCGTCGTATCTGCGGGAGCAGCGTCGCGGCATGGTCGCGGTCGATCAGCGCTTGAGCTATCGCGCCGAGCTGTATGCAGGCGACGTTATCAGCGTCCGCTCCGCGATCCTCGAGCTCGGCACCAGCAGCATGCGCTTCGTTCACGAGATGCAGCGCGACGAAACCGGCGAACACGTCGCCACCACAATCTTGAAGGGCGTGCACATCGACACCGTCGCGCGTCGCTCGTGCCCTCTGCCGCCCGAGCTGCGCGCGTCGGCGCAGAAGCTGGTCGTTGCGGACCCCGCACCGTGGTCCACCTGGCCGCCGCAGGGATTCGGTGCCGCGGTGCCGCGCGGTGCCGGGAGAGAAAAACAGGGATAAGTCAGCACCGCAGCAAAAATGAGATCACAAACGATGTTGCACCGCTCAGTTTCCCCTGTTTTTTTCTCCCGGCACCGCCTTCTGCTGCCAGTGCTGTGCCTCCTGTTCGCGCAGGTGGCCGCGTCGGCGGAGCTGGGCGTGCTGGCGCCGGTGATGGTAGGCGGGCAGCCGCTGGTGAAGCGCGATCCGAAGAATCACGAGGCGCCGGTCGTCACTCGCGTCACGTCCGGGGCGCTGTACGAGCAGCTGCAGATGGAAGCGCGCGACGGCTTCACTGCGACGATCCTCGCGCTCGACGAGCTGGCGCAGCGACGCAGCGGTATCAGCAAGACCGTTCCGACGTGGTTGTACCTGGCCGTCGAGGACGGCGGATTCGCGCGATCCGGGTTCTGGCTGCGCGACGCGCAGGGTGAGCGCTTCGTGCCCGACGCGTTCGTGGACCTCGTCGTCGACGCCGACAGCGTCGCCAACGGCGGCTTCGAGGAAATCTTCGCGCACGAGATGGGCCACGTGTTCCTGCGACGCTTGTTTCCGAGCCTGCCGTTCGGCTACTCGCGCACGCCGCACCTGAGCTTCGCCATCACCGATTACCCGACGGCGTTCGACGAAGGCTTCGCGACCCACTTCCAGCCGCTGGTCCGCCGCCTGACGCGCAACGCGGCACTCCGCGACGAAGATCTCGGCCTGACCTCGCGGCCGCTCGTGCCGTACTGGCTGAGCAATCTCGACCGCGCAGCACGCACCGACGGCGTGCGTCGCAACTGGTTCGTGCAGCTGCAGGCGCCGCAGGGACGCGATGATCTGGTGGCGCGCAGCACGCTGTTCGACATCGAGCGGCTCAAGAACGGCAACCAGATGCTCGCATCCGAAGGCGTGGTCGCGACGCTGTTCTATCGCTGGCTCGTGCCGGGTCCAGGCGACGAGCGCGCACTGCTCGAGCGGTACGGCGCGATGTTCGACGCCTTCGCGGCGCTCGACAAGCGCAAGCCCGGGCCGGACTCGCCGCTCATGCTGCAGCTGGTCGACAGCTACGGCGCGCTGTTCCCCAAGGAAAGCGCGCGGATGCTGGCGGTGCTCATCGACACGACATACGGCGCGACTGCGGACGCGAGCATCACGTCAATCGTCGAAGGTGTCGCCGCTCGCGGCAGAGCCGGCGACATGCAGGCTTTCGTCAGCGAGCTGACCGCGGCTCGCAAGGCGCTTGCCAAAGTTCGAGACTCGGTCGTGCAGTCACCGGCAACAGTCGGCGCAGCCCTCGGCCCGAACATCTGGCTGCTCAGCGACGCGCCGATGGGCAGCCCGGACAAGAACGCGAAGACCGCGATCAATCTCAACATCGCGGAGCGCGACGAGCTGCTGAAGCTGCCGGGCATCGACGCAGCTTCCACAGCGAAGCTGCTCGCGAGCCGGCGTCAAGTTGGCCCGTTCCGCGATCTCGACGACTTCGCTACGCGCGCTGCACTGAGCGCCGACGCCAAAAGCAAACTCGCGACGATGGCGCAGGCGATGCAGAAAGCAGGCGTCTACTCGCGCGAGTAGCGGGTGCCGGGAGAAAAAACAGGGGAAACTGAGCACCGCAGCATCGATGCTGCAGCGCTCAGTTTCCCCCGTTTTTCTCTCCCGGCACCGCGGCACCGCGGCACCACCGCCGCTCAGGCCGGGAGCGAGTCCCAGTACTGCTCCATCTTCTTCCTCATCGCGGCGTCCGGCAGCGCGCCGCGGCCGGCCAGCTGATTGTCTTCGGCGTGCTTGAGTTTGGTGGTGCCGGGGATCGTGCACGTCACGGCGGGATGCGACACGACGTACTTGAGGGCCAGCTGCGCCCATGACGTTGCGCCGATCTCGCTCGCCCAGGGCGGCAGCGGCTTGCCGGCGAGGCTGGACATCATCGAGCCGCGACGGCCGCCGAGCGGCACGTTGGCGATCACGGCGACACCGCGTTCCTGCGCCAGCGGCAGGATCTGCTCCTCGGCGCTGCGATTGCCGAGCGAGTAGTCGACCTGGATGAAGTCGAGCTCGTTGGCGCGCATCACGCGCAGCATCTCTTCGTAGTGACCGTCCTGCGAAGTCGTGACGCCGAGATAGCGGATCTTGCCCGCCTTCTTGAAGTCGCGGAACGCGGGCAGCTGCTTGTCCGCCGCGTTCATGTTGTGAACCTGCAGCAGCTCGATGTGATCGGTGCGCAGCCGGCGGAACGACTCCTCGATCGCGGCTTTGGCGTCGGCGATCTCGCCCATCGGCGTCTTGGTCGCCAGGAAATACGACTTGCGGTTGCCCAACGCAGCGAGCAGCTCGCCGATGACTTCCTCGGAGCGCCCGTACTGGTGCGCAGTGTCGATGACGCGCCCGCCAAGCGAGGACATGTGCTGCAGCACTTCCTTGCGCGAGGCGACCTCGGCGGCGTCGGTCACACCGTAGGCATTGGTCCCCAGCCCGATCACCGGAATCTTCTCGCCGCTCGAGGGGATCGCCTTGAGGATCGGCGCGCCGCCGCCTCCGGTCGATGTCTGACTCGACGGCTGGGCCGATATCGCCAGGGGCGGAGCCACCGCCAGCGCGGCACCGCCGACGAGGCCGGCACGTATGACGTCACGGCGCGAGAGGAGCGAAGCAGTCGTGCGGTTCATCGACGGTCTCCGGGCTTGCGGGGGGAAGCCGGATACTACAAAAATTCCCCAACAATTCCCCGAGCCGATGTCGAAAGCGCGCTGCGTGCTCCGACCAGGGGGTGAACGGCGCCCGCGTCGGGCGCCGGCCGCAACAGGAGCTGTGCCATGAAATACATGCTGATGATGAATTGCCCCCGCGACGGCTACGACCAGTTCGGCAGCTGGCCGAAAAAGGATATCGAGGCCCACATGGCCTTCATGATCGCGTTCTCGAAAAAACTGCACGCCTCGGGCGAGTGGGTCGACGGGCAGGGCCTGGACGCACCCACCCAGGCGAAGATGGTCCGCGCCGGCAAGGACGGCAAGCCGGTCACCGACGGGGTCTTCCCGGAATCCAAGGAGTACCTGGCCGGTTACTGGATCGTCGACGTCGAGAGCCCGCAGCGCGCGTACCAGCTCGCGGCCGAGGCTTCGGCCGCGCCGGGGCCGGGCGGCGTGCCGTTCAACATGGCGATCGAGGTCCGCCAGGTGATGAGCGGACCGCCCGAGACGAAGTGACCTTCGCCTCGCTGGACCGCCGGGTCGAGCACCTGCTGCGCGAGCTGGCGCCGCAGGTGCTCGGCGCGACCCTGCGACGCTTTCGCGACTTCGCTGCCTGCGAGGACGCCGTGCAGGAGGCGCTGATCGCCGCGGTCGCGCAATGGCCGCGCGACGGCATTCCGGACAATCCGCGCGGCTGGCTGATCCAGGTGTCGTTGCGTCGTATGACAGATCACGTACGCAGCGAGATCGCGCGTCGCAATCGCGAGGCTGCGGCGGCTGAGGATGTGCCGGTGGTCGTAGCGCCGGCGCTCTACGCCGAGCCCGGCATCGATCCCGACGACACGCTGGTGCTGTTGTTCATGTGCTGCCATTCGTCGCTGTCGTCTGCGTCGGCGATCGCTTTGACGCTGCGCGCCGTCGGCGGCCTGACGACTGCGGAGATCGCGAAGTCGTTCCTCGTTCCGGAAGCGACCATGGCGCAGCGGATCAGCCGCGCGAAGCAGAGCATCGAGTCGTCGCATGTGCCGTTCAGCATGCCCGACGCCGCCGAGCGTGCGCAGCGCCTCGGCTCGGTGCTCCACGTGCTGTACCTGATTTTCAACGAAGGCTACACATCCAGCTCCGGGCCGAGCCTGCAACGCACGGACCTGTCCAGCGAGGCCATCCGGCTGACGCGCGCAGTTCACAAGCTGCTGCCCGAGGACGCGCAGATCACCGGCCTGCTCGCGCTGATGCTGCTCACTGATGCGAGGCGCGAGGCACGCACCGGCCCGCTCGGCGAGATCATCCCGCTCGATGAGCAGGATCGATCGCTGTGGGACCGGCGCGCGATCGACGAAGGCACGAGGCTGGTCGAGGTCGCGTTCAAGAGCGGGCAGGTCGGCGAGTATCAGCTGCAGGCCGCGATCGCGGCCCTGCACGACGAAGCACCGCGCGCCGAGGACACGGATTGGCCGCAGATCCTCGCGCTGTACGGTGTGCTGCGGCGGATGTCGGACAATCCCGTCGTCGCGCTCAATCAAGCAATCGCGGCTGCGATGGTCGAAGGTCCGCGCGTCGGCCTGGCAATGCTGGAAGCGCTGGACCAGGACAGCCGGCTCGCGGGCACGCATCGACTCAACGCAACGCGCGCGCATCTTCTGGAGCGTGCGGGTGACCACGATGCTGCGATTCCGCTGTATCGCGCCGCGGCGGCGCAGACGACGAGCATTCCGGAGCGCAACTACCTGATGATGCGCGCGGCGCGTCTCAGGGAAGAGATCTGAGAGAGGATGTCTATTCGAGGCGCGGCGCTGCGGTCGATGTGAAGCCCGCGTAGTCCATGCCGTAGACGAGCTCGGGCTGCGCATCCGGCTGCTCCATCCGGATCCGCTCGGCGACCTCACGCTGGATCGCGGCTACATCCACAGACGCATCGATCGCGTGGTGCGCCGGCAATTTGCAGTCTGCGAAATCCAGCTCGACGCCTGTCGCGTGACGCAGAGCACTGCTCAGAATAGTGCGGTACGACCGCGAGTGGCTCAGGCGATCGACGTCGACAACCACGTCTGCGTGCCGCAGCGCCTTCATGTACGAGAGCATGTAGACGGCGGTGAACGCGCGACACGACAGCTCGTCGTCCAGCGGCTCGAAGCGACGCCGCAGCAGGCGATAGTGGTGACCGAACGAGCCGAAGCGCAGATGCGGGATGCGTAGCCAGTGCGCGATGCGACCGGCAATCGACAGGCGCGGCGCGAGCGCCAGGATCATCAGGTGACCGATCTCGAAGTACGGGTTGCCGCGCTTGACGCGCTGCGCGCGCGTCGAGAGCCATTGCTGGACCGGATCCCGCGTGAGCACGACGTGAGAGCCACCGAAGATGCGCTTGATGGCGCCGACTCGACCGAGCGAACGCGAGAATCCCAGTACCGCCTGCTTGCCGACGTCTTCCGCGAGGCGCACCAGCGATGCGAGATAGGCGGCTTCCGCGAGCGGCTGCTGTGTCGGCACGAAGTAGCGCCGCACGGCGAACCGATCCTCGTAGCGCGCGACCCCGCGACCGTTGATCAGCGGCAGGTACTCGGCGAAGTAAGGCGCTGCGAGCTGCGGGTGGCGCGAGTCCCAGGTGTGCGGCGTATCTGCAAGTATTGCAGCGGGCGTGCAGCGCGCGAGGCGCTCGTTGAACGGCTCGTAGAATGCGAGCACGTCATCGCGTGCCCGAAACTTGTTCCAGATGTAAGTGCTGCCGCAGCGCCAGCCGCCGTGAAGGAATACCGTGGGTCGTTGCACCCGGTTGCAACGTTCGCGGCGTGCGAGTGTTCCGGCGCGTCAGTGCACGCGCGCGGAAAGTTTTGTCAATTCGTCGTAGCTGCTTTGCGACTGCGAGCGAGCAGCCGCGCATCGCCGAGACGCTCGCACATCGCTGCAAACGTTTCTTGCGGTCCGCGCCAGCGTAATTCCTCCACGTCGGCGAACAGCGACGCGTCGGTGCGCAGCGTCGCGAGCTTCTTGAACAGCAGCGCCAGCTCGCGCTGCTCGCCGAGCACGGTGTCCGGGAAATCTTCGATCGGACCGTGACGATTGATGAGGCGCGCGGCGCCGGATTTGCCGATGCCCGTGATGCCGGGATAGCCGTCGGCCGCATCGCCGACCAGCGCGAGATAGTCGGGAATGAGTGCGGGCTCGACGCCGAACTTCTCGCGCACGGCAGCGGCGTTGCGGATCGCCTTGGCGCGGCGATCCATCTGCACCACGCGATCGTCGCGCACGCACTGCGCGAGATCCTTGTCGGGCGTCCAGATGCAGGTCTTCTGGACGCGCGCATCGGCGTCGGCGAGCGCGGCGGCCGAAGCGAGCGCATCGTCGGCTTCGAGCTCGATCATCGGCCACACGGCCACGCCCATCGATGCGAGCGCTTCCTCCAGCGGATGAAACTGCGCCCACAGCGCGTGCTCGATGCCGTCGCCAGTCTTGTAGCCGGGCCACAGATCGTTGCGGAAGGACTCGATGACGTGATCGGTCGCGACGCCGACGTGCGTGCCGCCGCCCTCGATCGTCTCGAGCACGGTGTTGAGCACGCCGATCACTGCGCCGAACGGCTTGTCCTGCCCTTTGTTGAAGCGACGCAGGCCGTAGAAGTGGCGGAACAGCTCGTAGGTGCCGTCGATGAGATGGACGATCACATGAACAAGAATGCTGGGACGTGCAGGACGCCGGAAGCGGCGATGGTGCCACAACGTGCGGTGCGCTACACACGCTGCGGCAAGGGGTTACGCTGGCGGTCCGTGGGCCACTGGAGTCCGACATGCTGACCACGACCAGGCTGCGCGTGGCGCGACCGACCGACGATCTCGAAGCCGTCGCGAGGTTCTATCGCGAAGGATTGGGTTTTGCCGAGCTGTATCGCTTCCACGATCACGAAGGCTTCGACGGCGTCATGCTCGGCCTCCCAGGCGCGCCTTATCACCTGGAGTTCACGCGCGCCCACGGTCATCGCGCGGGCAGGGCGCCCACCGCGGACAATCTGCTGGTGTTCTACGTTCCCGATCAGGTGCAGTGGGACGAAGCGGTCGCGCGATTCAAGCACGCGGGATATGAGCCGGTGCCCGCGTTCAATCCATACTGGGATCGCCTCGGCGTCACGTTCGAGGATCCGGACGGCTATCGCGTCGTGATCCAGCGCGACAGTTGGGAAGCCTAGGCATGCCGAGTCACGCCCCCTTTTCTTGTCAGGCCAGCGCCTCGCCGAGCGGGCTCGCGACCCATTCCATTTCGTAGCCGAGCTTCTCGCCGGTCAGCGGATCGACGATCGGCTGGCCGCGCTGGAACGAGCCGGTCTGGATCGCCCAGTGGCCGGGCGTGCTCTCGGGCTTGGCGGACTGCAGGGAGATGTGGCCGCTTTCTTCGCGAACCAGCACGCGGGCCGCATCGTCGACCAGCAGCCAACCGAAGACTTCGCATTTCGTCGCCATCTGCATTGCACCTGGGTGATAAGACTTTGCCCTAAGCGTTGCAACAGCCATGCCACGCGCTGATTGGCTTGTTCGACAATGAGTTACGCGATGCAGGGTGGACGCGGGCAGGTGACGAAGAATGTCAGGTCGCGACCGCGCGGCGCGCAACGTCAGAAGTCGACGCCGATTGCAGACACGTCGCAGCGCCTCGATCAGCGCGCGACTTTCAGCGTCACGCGATAGTCCGCGCGTGCGATCGTCTGTTGCGACGACGCCCGCGGCGGCAGCACCTGGAGAACCGTGACGGTGTGATCGCCGACCCGGGCACTCTGCGCTTCCCTGACCTCGTGCTGCGTAGTCCTGCCGGCCTTGCGCGCGGCAAGTTGCACCACGACTTCACCGGTCCACAGGCACGCGACGTCGCTCGGACAACGCGAGTCCGACGCGACGCCCACGAAGCGGACTTCGAGCTCCTCGTCCTCGATGACCGCCGATTGCCCCGGTGCGAGCTGCACCGGCGCGCCGAGAGTCGTTTCGAGCGAGTCGGCGCAGCCGCCGAGGGCGAGCAGGCAAAAGAAAGGAAGCGTGCGACGGATCATTCGCCAATGTTACAGGTATGCTCAGGTCACTATTCTCCATCTGGGATCGACATGACCGACGCGGTCGCCGAGCGCCTGGTCCATCTGCTGGAGTCCAGCGCGCCTTGCGACCGCGAGCGCCGGCAGCAGCTTGCCCATCTCTACCGGGTTCACTGGAAAGGGCTTTGCGGCTATGTGCGGGCGCAGTTCGGACCGGGCCCGCCCGAGCCGGAGGACGTCGCGCAGTCCGCGTTCATCAAGTTCGCTGCCGCCGACCCGACGCACATCGAGAATCCCCGCGCGTTCCTGTACGCCACGGCGCGTCACCTGGTCATCGATCACCACCGCCAGGCGCAGCGCGTGTCGGCGCACGAGCAGGCCTCGCAGGCCGCCGCCGCTGAAGATCCGCTGTGCGAATCGTCGCCTGAGAACGTCTTAGTACAGGCCGAGCGCTTCCGGATCCTGGCGCAGGCGCTGGAGCGGATGCCGCTCGCGCGCCGGCGGCTGGTGCTGCTGAATCGCTTCGAGGGCCTGAGCTACGCGGAAATCGGGGAGCAGTTCGGAATGTCGGCGGAGAACGTGCGCAAGCGCATCGAACGGACGCTGGCCGAATGCCTGCGCGTGCTGGACGCTGCGCACAAGCCGTCGCTGCGCAGGCGGGATCGGTCGTGAGCGCCTCCACCATGACGAGCGTGCAGGCGGAAGCCGCTGGGTGGGTAGCGCGGCTCGAAGGAGACACGCTGCCCGCGGACCAGCGCGCGAAGTTCGACGACTGGATCGGTCGCAGCCCGTCCCATGCTGCGGCATATGAAGATGCGTTGCGAACCTGGCGCGATCTCGCCGCGATGCGCAGCGACGAGCACTATCGCGCGCTGCTCGGCCAACCGACGCTGCGCGAGAGAATGATCAGCGCGCTGCATGCGCCGCGCTGGCTCGCGGTGGCATTGAGCACGACTGCAGCAGTGGCGATTGCGTGGCTGGCATTCTCGTTCGACATGCTGCCGTTTCTGTATCGCTCGACGCAGGTGGCGACGCAGATTGCCGAAGTCCGCGAGCTGACGCTGGCCGACGGCTCGAGCATCGTGCTCGGCGCCGGCTCGCAGCTCGACTTCGATGTCACGCGCCAGACGCGTCGCGCCAGCGTCGCGGACGGCGACGCGTTCTTCTCGGTGACGCACGATCCCGCCCGCCCGTTCACGGTCGCGATCGGCACGCTGCGGATTCGGGTGATCGGCACGCAGTTCGAGATCCGCCGGCGCGGCGATGCAGTCACCGTTGCAGTCGCCGAAGGTATCGTCGAGGTGTCGCGCAGCGATGCGAGCGGTGCGCCTGTCCGCCTGCGTCGCGGCGAAGCGCTCACCACGCGTCGCGGCGAAGACGCGCAGGTTCGCGAGATCGAGGCTGCGGACATCGGCGCATGGCGCTCCGGCCGCCTCGTCTACGACAACGCGGCGTTGCGCGACGTGGTTGCCGACGCGAACCGCTACTCGCGCACGCGGATCGTCATCGGCGATCCACAACTCGCCGACCTGCGGCTCACAACGTCGTTTCGCACGTCGCAGGTCGATGGCATGGTCGAAACGCTGCAGGGTGCGCTGCCGGTCGTGGTGGAGCGTCAGCCCAACGGCGACATCCTGCTGCAAGCCCGCCGCTAGCCGGTGCACCGGCGCATGCGACTGACGCTTCGAATCGTCGTCGCCTCGATCGCTACGCTCGTGCTCGGCGCGCTCCACGCGCAAGAGCTGCGGCGCGCCGAAGCACCCCGAACGTTCGCGATTGCAGCGCAGCCGCTCTCGCAAGCGTTGCTGGAATTCTCGCGACAGGCCGACGTCATCGTGACCGCGCCATCCGGGCTCGTGCGCGGCAAGACGGCGCCGGAGATTCGCGGCACGCTGACTCCGGCGAATGCGCTCGCGCAGCTGCTTGCCGGCTCGGGGCTCAAAGCTTCGTACACAGCCTCTGGCGCAATCACGATCGGCGAGTCGTCGTCACGATCACCGCGGTTGCTGCAGGCACGACGCCCAGCGCGCCAGCGAGCCTCATCGCAAGAAGGCGCTGCGACCGATGCGAGCGCGACCGAAGGCAGCGACGATGCGCTGATCGCCGAGGTGCTGGTCACCGCGCAGAAGCGCGTCGAGAACGTGCAGGACGTGCCTTCCTCGGTCACCGTGTTCGACAGCAAGCGGCTGCGGCAACTGCATGCGACGACGATCACCGACTACGCTGCCTACATTCCTGGTCTGAACGTCGGCGGCGGCGGCGGCCCCGGCCAGACGATGATCACGCTGCGCGGCATCGCGCCGGTGGGGCCGGGCTCCGTCGTCGGCTACTACGTCGACGACACGCCGCTCGGTCCCAGCTCCAACTATGGGGGCGGGCGCGAGTTCGGTCTCGATCTCATGCCGTACGACGTCGAGCGCATCGAAGTGCTGCGCGGGCCGCAAGGCACTTTGTACGGCGCCAGCGCGATGGGCGGGTTGCTGAAGTACGTGCTGCGACAGCCGAGCGTGAGCGACTTCGAGGCCTGGGCCGGCGTCGAGACGTTCGGCATTGCGTCGGCGCACGACATTGGCTGGGGCGTGCGCGCGGGGGCCAATCTGCCGCTCGCCAAGGACCGGCTCGGGCTGTGGGCCAGCTACTTCGAGCAGCAGACGCCGGGCTACACGGACAACGCGTTCGTCGGCAGGAAGGATGTGAACGATGTCAGTCAGCGCGGCGGTCGGCTCGCGTTGCAATGGCAGATCGACGAGAACGTGTCGTTGCAGCTCGGCGGGCTCTGGCAACGCATCCATTCCGATGACGATGCTGCCGTCACGCTGACGCTCACCGGTCTCGATCCGCCGACCGGCGTGCCGAGCCACGGCGACCTGACGAGCTTCCATCCGCTGTCGCAGCCGTTCGACCAGGGCATCGATCATTTCTCGGCCACGCTCGATTGGGATCTGGGCTGGGCGAGCCTGCTGTCTGCGAGCAGCTATTCGCGCGCCCGCACGCGGCATGCACAGGACGCATCCTTCCTGTTCGGCTTGCTGTTTCCCGCAGCGACCGGCGGTGCGGCAGCTGCCGGCTATGCGCCGTTCGACATCCTGCTGGATCTGCGCAAACGCACGCAGGAGCTCCGCCTCGTCTCGCCGGGCGGCGGCCGGCTCGAATGGCTGGTCGGCGCTTTCTATACCGATGAAGACGGCGGCCAGGTGCGCAATGTGCACGCCCTCGACACAGCGGGTCAGCCGATCCCGCAGCTGGCGCCGCGGTTTCTGTTCGTCGAGTTTCCCTCGCGTTACGAGGAGGTCGCCGGCTTCGGCTCCGCCACGCTGCGGCTGGCGGACCGCTTCGACCTCACCGCGGGCGTGCGCTGGGCCGGCAACCGCCAGCGCTTCCGGCAGATCAGCGGCGGGCTGGAATCGCTGATCGGCCCGCCGACCGACTGCTCCGGGCGATCGTCCGAGGATGTCTTCACTTACAGCGTGAGTCCGCGCTGGCACGCGAGCTCCGACACGATGATCTATGCCCGCGTCGCGACGGGCTATCGTCCGGGCGGCCCGAATCCGCGCGCACTGTCCGTCCCGCCGACGACCGTTGCCGATACGCTCGCCAATTACGAGCTCGGTCTGAAGAGCCAATTTCTGCAGGGCCGCGCGCTCGCGAATGTCGCTGCGTTCCGCATCGACTGGCGTGACATTCAACAGGCGGTGATCGTCGGCGGCATCGGCAGCACTGACAACACCGGAGATGCAGTGAGCAAGGGCGTCGAGCTCGAGACGGCGTATTCGCCGCTCGACGGGCTGCGCATCGCCATCAACGCTGCGTACACCGATGCGCGGCTCACCGCGCCGGCTCGAGGTGTCGTTGCCGCGAGGCTCGGCAACACGCCGCGCTGGAGCACATCCGCAGTGATCGACTATGAATTCGCGCTGGCCAATCGATGGAGCGCGCGCCTCGGCGGCGGCTGGCGCTACGTCGGCGATCAAGGCACCGCCATCGCGGCCCGCACCGGGATGGACAACTCGTACGTGATCCCGTCGTACACGGCTCTCGACCTGGCGGCCGAGCTCACGCGCGACAGCTGGATGATTCGCCTGTTTGCGCGCAACGTCACCGACCGGCGCGCCTATCTCGGCGGCGGCCTGGCGGTCGACGCCGACAACGTCCCGTACGCGATCGACGTCAACGTCCTGCAGCCCCGCACCGTGGGGATCAGCGTCGACGTCGGCTTCTGAGGGCTTCCCCGCTCGCGCGAAAAACGATACAAGTAGAAAAATTTGTCCGGATTGGGCTCCTCCGTCGTCCCACGTGTACAGACACACCAAGGGGGAGACCGTCATGACGAACTGGACTGCACCCGCTCATAACAGCGGCCCGGGCAGAGGATCGAGCAGGGGATTGCCGGCGGCCGCCGGCCTGCTGGGGCTGGCGCTGACCGCGGCGGCGCCCGCGCAGACCTCGTCCAGCGTGTCGGCGCTCGAGGAGATCGTGGTCACGGCGCAGAAGTTCGAGCAGAAGCTGAGCGAGACGCCGCTGTCGGTGACGGCGATCTCCGCACGCAATCTCGAAGCGCTCGGCGCGACGCAGCTGCGCGACTTCGCCAACACCGTGCCGAGCCTGACCTTCACCACCAGCGGCGTCGGCTCGACGCAGGTCAACCTGCGCGGCATCACCACCGGCAACAACATCTCGCCGACGGTCGGCATCTACGTGGACGAAGTGCCGTACGGCTCGAGCACGCCGTTCGCCTCCGGAGCGCAGCTCGCGCTCGACGTCGGCCTGTTCGACGTTTCGCGGATCGAGATCCTGCGCGGCCCGCAGGGCACGCTGTACGGCGCGAGCACGATGGGCGGCTTGCTCAAGTACGTGAGCATCGCACCGGATCTCAATGCCTTCGGCGCCACGGCGCGCGCCGGGCTCGCCAGCACCGCAGGCGGCGGAGTCGGCTACGACGCCGCGCTCGCCGTGAATGCTCCGCTCGCGGACGACAAAGCTGCGCTGCGCGTGAGCGGCTTCTATACGCACGACAGCGGCTACGTCGACAATCTTGCCTCCGGCCGCGACGACGTGAACGAAGCGGACGTCTACGGCGGACGTGCGGATCTGCTGTTGAAGCCGACTGACAAGCTCACCCTGCGGCTCGCGGCCTTCGCGCAGGACATCGATCGCGACGGCACCGCCTCCGCCGATTTCGGGCTGGCGAGCGGCAAGCCGATCGATGACGATCTCGATCAGCGCCGGCTGCGCGCGGAACCGTTCGGGCAGGAGTTCAGGCTCGTCAGCGGCACGCTGACGTACGACTTCGACGTCGCCGAGCTGACCGCGATCAGCAGCTACCAGACCGTAGACAGCAATGCGATCACCGACGTCTCGGCGTTCTTCGGACCGGCGCTCGCGGCGAACGGCATCGTCCTGGGCTCCATCGACGTGTTGAAGGTGAACGAGACCGACAAGTTCACGCAGGAAGTGCGGCTCGGCGCGACCGGCGGGCTGTTCGACTGGTCGATCGGCGCGTTCTACACCGACGAGAAGAGCAACCAGTTCCAGAGACTCAACGCCTCCACGCCCGACGGGGCGGTATTCCCGGTGGACCTGCTCACCGTTCGCTTGCCGAGCACCTACGAGGAGTACGCCGGCTTCGGCACGCTCACGTGGCATCTCACGCCGAAGCTCGATCTCAGCGGCGGGCTGCGCTACGCGCACAACTCGCAGGACTTCGAGCAGATCGGTTCCGGTCCGCTCGTGTTCTCGGTGCCGAAGCGCAGCGTGAGCGACAGCGTTCAGACCTACCTCGCGACGCTGCGCTATCGCGCCAGCGACAACTTCATGCCGTATGTGCGCTACGCGACGGGTTACCGGCCGGGCGGTCCGAACGTGGTGCTCAGCGATCTGAGCGGCCAGCCGCTCGCCTCGCCGACATTCGACGCGGACAAGCTGCGCAGCTACGAAGGCGGCATCAAGGCGAGCACCGACGATCGGCGCTTTACCCTCGACGCCGCCGTGTACTTCATCAAGTGGGACGACCTGCAGATCAACGCGGTGCGCAACGGCCTCGGTGTGGTCGACAACGCTGCAGCGGCGGAGAGTAAGGGCGCAGAGCTGACGCTCACGCTCGCGGCCACTCCTCAGCTGACGCTCGTCGGCGCCTTCGGCTACACGGACGCGGAGTTGAGCGAGGACGCGCCGGATCTCGGCGGCGCCAAAGGCGACCGGTTGCCGGATACGCCGGAGCTCACGGGCTCACTGTCCGGCGACTACGCTTTGCAGGTTGGCGGGCGCGACGCGTTCTTCGGCACGACGGTGCGTCACGTGACGGATCGCGTCGTGAGCTACGACGCGAGCGCGAGCGTCCCGCAATACGACCTGCCGGAATACACGACCGTGGACCTGCGCACCGGGCTGCAGCTCGGCGCGGCGCGCGTGCAGTTGTATGTGAAGAATGTGTTCGACGAGCGCGGCGAGCTGTCGGCGACGACGGCGTTCTCCGCGCTCGGCGGACCGGTGTGGGTGAGCCTGGTGCAGCCGCGAACGATAGGAGTGAGCCTCATCAGCCAGTTCTGAGAGCCGTTCGCAGGCTCTGCTGGCCGCTCGTCACTGCTCGCGAAGGCCTGGGTCTCACGTGTCTACAATCGAAACAACATGAAAGAGAACCCCATGCAAAAGACTTCCGGGCACTTGAGCCGTCGACGCGTGCTGCAGGCCGCGCTCGCGACGACCGTCACGACCTTCGGCGCGCCGATGCTCAACATCGGCAGCTTTCGCGCCTTCGGGGCCAGCGGGCCGCGCTACTCGGCGCGCGCGCTGAAGATCGTCGAGCGCACGCTGGTGCTCGACATGCTGGCGCCGCTCAAGATCGACTTCAAACCGGAGGCGTACGCGGCGCCGATCAGCGAGCAGATGGCCGCCGACTTTCGTACGAGCGGCATCACGGGCTTTCACAACTCGGTGGGGACGGGCGGGCCGCAGGCAGTGGAGGAAACGCTGGCGTTCATCGCGGCCTGGCAGGGCTACGCCGGCCGCAACGCGCACGTGTTCACGCTCGTCGGCACGGCGGCGGATCTCGACCAGGCGAAGAAGGATCGCAAGATCGGCGTCATCATGGGCGTGCAGAACGCCGAGCACTTCCGCGAGCCGGCGGACGTGAAGAAGTTCTACCAGCTCGGCCAGCGCTGCGCGCAGCTGACCTACAACAGCCAGAACCTGCTCGGCTCGGGCAGCACCGATCGCGTCGACGG
Source organism: Steroidobacteraceae bacterium (assembly GCA_035278165.1). Classification (GTDB taxonomy): domain Bacteria; phylum Pseudomonadota; class Gammaproteobacteria; order Steroidobacterales; family Steroidobacteraceae; genus Steroidobacter. The sequence continues at coordinate 2,431 of DATEJG010000170.1, read as the reverse complement.
CGGCGTGAGCGACTTCGGCGAGGCGATCATCAAGGCGATGCACGAGGTCGGCATGCTGGTGGATGTCTCGCACTGCGGCGACCGCACCACGCTCGATGCGATCGAGCTCTCGCCGAAGCCGATCGCGATCACGCATTCCAACTGCCGTGCGCTCAACAACCATCCGCGGCTCAAGACCGACGAAGCGATCCGCAAGCTCGCGGCCAAGGGCGGCGTGATGGGCATCACCGGCGTGCGCATGTTCGTGACGGACAAGGAGCCGACCACGATCGACAACATCGTCGATCACATCGAGCACGTGGTGAAGCTGGTCGGCATCGAGCACGTCGGCATCGGCTCGGACTCGGACCTGTACGGCTACGACGACATGCCGCCGGACCAGTACAAGCAGCTGAAGGAGTCGTACAAGGCGAGCTACGGTTTCCGCGACAAGATCGACATCGAGGGCTTCGACCATCCGCGCAAGACGTTCGATCTCGCCGAAGCGCTGATCCGCCGCGGCTACTCCGACGAGAACATCGCGGCGATTCTCGGCGGCAACTTCCGGCGCCTGCTCGGCGCTACCTGGCTGTGAAGGCACTGAACTAGGAGCGCGAGCGTGCAGCTGCCGCACCCGTATCTGCTGTTCCTCGGCGATGTCACCGAGCCGACGTTCGCGAAGACCGCTTTCGGGCTGCGCGACTGGGCGCGCGAGCGATGCGTCGGCGAATGGTCGTGCTCGGATCGCGCGGTCACGCTCGGCTTGCCGCGATTGAGTCCGGCGCAGGCGCGTGCGTCGGGCGCGCGCTCGATGGTGATCGGCGTGGCGAACATCGGGGGCAGGATCGTCGATAGCTGGATGCCGCACTTGCTCGGTGCGCTGGAGGCGGGACTCGACCTCGTCAGCGGCATGCACGCGCGTCTTGCGGACACGCCGGCATTGAAGGCTGCGGCGGAGAGGCACGAGCGACGGCTGATCGATGTGCGCACGCCACCGCAGAACATTCCGATCGCGAGCGGCCGCAAACGGACGGGGAAGCGGCTGCTGACCGTCGGCACGGATTGCGCGCTCGGAAAGAAGTACACCGCGCTCACCATCGCGCGTGCGTTGAAGATGCGCGGTGTCGATGCGGATTTTCGCGCGACGGGGCAGACCGGGATCATGATCGCGGGCGCGGGGATGCCGATGGATGCGGTCGTTGCAGATTTCGTCGCCGGAGCGGCCGAGGTGTTGAGCCCGGATGCGGCGGCCGATCACTGGGACGTGATCGAAGGGCAGGGCTCGTTGTTTCATCCTTCGTACGCGGGAGTTTCGCTGGGGCTGCTGCACGGAAGTCAGCCCGACGTGATCGTGGTGTGTCACGAGCCGGGAAGACGGCATTTGATCGGGCATCCGGAGTCGGCGGTGCCGAGTGTCGAGGAGACGATCGAGTTGAATCTCGCGATGGGGAGAAGGACGAACCCGGCGATCAGGTGCGGTGGGGTGAGTTTGAATACGTCGCAGATGGAGGAAGACGAGGCGAGGAGGGTGATTGAGAGAGAGGGGGAGAGAGTGGGATTGCCGGTGGCGGATCCGGTGAGGGGAGGGGAGGCGCTGAGCGCGTTAGTTGAAGGTTGTTTACGCGGGCCACACGAGCTGTGAGTCTGCCCGCCATACATATGTAATGCCCATCACCGCCCCATCCTGGGGTGCGGACACGAAAAGAAACAAGTTTCGTAAGCCAGGGGATTCAGGCCGCGCGCCCACCGGTCAAGGGCCGCGAATAGCTCGCCAGCAGCAACGCGCCCGCACGCGCGCGCAAATCGAGTTGCCGAAGAGCATCACCGCGCGATTCATGTCGGTCGAGTTCCTTCGATCGATGTTTCGTCATGCGAACAAGGGCTTAAGGCAAACGATCGGGGGGTCAAACTGGCTAAGCGATCGTTGTAACGATCCGGCAACACGGGGAAGTGGCCGGTTCGTGAAGCGAACGCAACGCGAGGCACACGCGGTCGGGGATGCTGAAGGGCTCCGTGTGTGCCGGTGCCGCCAACAAGAAGAGTAGGAGACAACATGAAGACGCTGCTGTCCGTTGTGGTCGGCGTGACGCTGGCTGTGTGTGCTGGCGAGCCGTCTGCTCAGACGATGTCAGCGTCTAGGCAGGTTGCCTTCACGATCGAATCGGGTACGTTAGCCGATGCTCTCGATCAGTGGGCCAAGCAAACCGGGTTCCAGATTGTCGTCCAGAGCTGGGATCTCGCGAAGAGCATTCCGGCGCCGGCCTTGAAAGGCACCTTCGATGCGCAGGCTGCTCTGGATCAGCTCCTCAAGGGAACGCCGCTGACGTACTCCTGGCTGACAGACAGAGCCGTAACTATCCGTGAGAAGCGCTCAATCGCATCGGCACTATGGACGCTTCCGCTGCACGCGGTCGCGGTGCAGTCGGTCAATCTGTATGGGCAGAGCGAGAAC
>DATEJG010000169.1:0-5668 GCA_035278165.1 Steroidobacteraceae bacterium | reverse complement strand
ATCGATGTCGCTGAAGCGCGTGGCGCCGGCGAACTCGCCGGGTCCGGGCATCAGGTCGTCGGGCGCGGCGATACGCAACTCGGCTACGCCGAGCGTCGTGAATGCCTGCCACGCCGAACGCGCGACGCGCGAGTGGCTGATATCGCCGGCGATCAGCACGCGCAGCCCGTCGAAGTCGCCCTTGGCCTGGCGCACGGTGAGCGCGTCGAGCAGCCCCTGCGTCGGATGCGACAGATGCGCTTCGCCCGCATTCAGGATGCAGACATGCGGAGCGACGAACTGGGCCACCGAGGCGGGCAGCCCGGGCTCGGCGTCGCGCATGACCAGGAGATCCGCGTGCATCGCCTGGAGCGTGTAGATCGTATCGAGCACCGTCTCGCCCTTGACGCGCGAGGACGACTGCATGTCGAGGTTCACGACTTCGGCGCCGAGCCGGCGCGCTGCCAGCTCGAACGAAACCCGCGTGCGGGTGCTGGGCTCGAAGAACAGGTTCGCGACGGTGTGTCCGGACAGGCTCTGGTCGCGGGCGGGCAGGTCGCCCGGCTCGCGCACGTAGAACTGCGCGAGGTCGAGCAGATCGGTCAGCTCCTCGCGGCTCACGCCTTCCAACGTGATGAGATGTCGCAGGCGGCCGTCGGCGTCGCGCTGCACGGCTGAGCTGGGGTCACGATTCATGGCCGCGCATTGTAGAAGCTTCGCCTTCGCCTGCGAACCAGCGCTCGAGCAGAATCCTGGCGGCGATCATGTCGACGTCCGCGTGAGTCGCGCGGCGGCGCTTGAGGCCGGCGGCGCGGGCGTTGCGCAGCTCGGCCTCGGCTTCGCGGGAGCTGAGACGCTCGTCTACCAGCGCCACCGGCTTGCCGTAGCGGGCGGCGAGCTCGGCTGCGAAGGCGCGCGCTGGCTCCGTCAGCGCCGTCGGCGTGCCGTCCATGTTGTGCGGCAGGCCGACTATCAGCTGCGAAGGCTGCAGGTCGGCCCGGATCCGGTCGATCTCGGCCCAGGGCGTGCCGCGTGCGCATTCGAGCGTCGACAGGCCGCGTGCGGTGCGCGTGAGCGTGTCGCCGGCTGCGATGCCGATGCGACGGGTTCCGAAATCGAAAGCGAGGATCAGCTGCGGCGTGCTTGCGGGGTGACCCGCCATCAGGCGTGCCCGACGTGAGGGCTGATCGTGGCCAGGTCGATGCCGAGCAGGCGCCCGGCGGCGCGCCAGCGTTGCTCGTAAGGCGTATCGAACAGGATGCGCTCGTCGCACGGCGCCGTGAGCCACGCGTTCTGCGCGATCTCGTTCTCGAGCTGTCCGGCACTCCAGCCGGCGTAGCCGAGTGCGACGAGGGCAGTCCCGGGACCGCCGCCGCGTGCCATCGCGTCGAGGATGTCGGGCGAAGTCGTCACTTGAATGCGCGACGATACCTGCCGCGTGTGCTCCCAGCTGCCGCCGGTCTGATGCACGACGAAGCCGCGATCCGTCTGCACCGGGCCACCTTGCAGGACCGGTTGATGCCCGCTGACGCCGGGCGCTGTCGGCATCTTCAGCTGCTCGAAGACGTCCACCAGCCGCATCTGCAGCGGGCGGTTGATGATGATGCCGAGCGCACCTTCCGCGTTGTGCTCCCAGATGAACGTGACCGTCTGCGCGAAGTTGCTGTCGGTCATCGCCGGCATCGCGATCAGGAACTGGTTGGTGAGAAAGTCGCCGGACATGGGGAAAGCGTACAGGGGTTGAAAGGTCGCGGGTAGTGACGGAAGTGACACAGGTGACACAGGCAAGAGAATTTCTGAGCTTTGTCACCTGTGTCACTTATGTCACCTGTGTCACCCGTGTCACCGTTCCCCGCCGAGGAACTGCCATTCGTAAGCAAAACGCAGTTCGTCGTACTGCTTGCGCAATTCCGCCGGGAACGGATCGAACGGCGAGGCGAGGCGCAGGATCGACAGCGCTGCCTGGTCGATGTCCTTGCGGCCGCTCGAGCGCTTGACGACGACGTCGCCGAGACTGCCGTCGCGGCGGATCGAGACTTCGAGCACCGGATTGCCGGCGCCGCTGCGCGCCATCTGCGGGAAGTTGAGCGTGCCGAGACGCTCGACCTTGCGACGCCACGCGTCGAGATACGGCGCGAGCCGCGACTCGCGCGTGTTCGGGATCACTTCAAACGTGCCGTCGGCGCGCCGGCCGCGCAGGCGCAGCGTCTCGTCGGTCGCATTGGTCGCGATCGGGCGCGGCGTGGTCGGTGCCAGCGCCAGCGGCGCCTCCGCTTGCTGTGCCGGCCGATCTTCGCCGCTGCGATACTCGACTTCGCTGTGCTCGCTGCGGCTGCTGAGGATCTCGGCGGACTGCTGGCCCGCGACCGCTTGGCGATACTCGCTGCTGTTGCCGTCGGGAATGCCGGCCTGCTGTGCAGCGATCGCCGAAGACGCGGGGTTCGCCGGACGCACGTGCTCGTCGGTCGTGCCGCTGCCTTGCTGGTTGCGTTGTGCGAGGTATTGCGCGTCGACGTTGTCGGCCGCGCGCGTGTCCTCGCCGGTCACCAGCAGCACTTCGATCGATGAGGCCGGCGGTTTCTGCAGCATCGGCACTGCGAACGTGACGCCGAGGATGACGATGCCGTGAAACAGCGCCGCCAGGAACAGCGTCGTCGTCATCCGATCTTTGACAGGCGCAGCGCCCTCGCGAATGTCGGGTAGGAGGGGAGCCGGCTCGGGCGCCGTAGCGCTCATGCCCGCAACCGCTGCTGGATCGCATCCATCAGCAATCCCGCGATCTCGGTGCCGAACTGCTTGTCCAGCTCGCGCACCCCCGTCGGGCTCGTCACGTTGATCTCGGTGACATAGCCGCCGATCACGTCGAGGCCCACGAACAGCATTCCGCGCTGCCGCAAGGTCGGGCCGATCTCGCTGACGAGCCAGCGGTCGCGGTCGGTGAGCTCGCGTCCCTGGCCGCGTGCGCCGGCGGCGAGATTGCCGCGGTGGTCGCTTTCCTGCGGGATGCGCGCGAGCGCATAGGGGGCAGGCTCGCCGTCGATCACCAGGATGCGCGAGTCGCCGGTGCTGACGATGTCGGGAATGTACCTCTGCACGATCGCGAAGCTCGTGCCGTACTCGGTCATCGTCTCGAACACGACGTTGGCGTTCTTGTCGCCGCGATCGACGACGAAGATCGAGCGCCCGCCCATGCCGTACAACGGCTTGCAGACGATGCGCTGGTGCTCCTGCAGGAACGCGTGCATGTCGGCCATGTTGCGCGTGATCAGCGTCGGCGCGCAGCACTGCGGGAACCACGCGGTGAACACCTTTTCGTTCATGTCGCGCAGGCCCTGCGGCCGGTTCACCACCAGCACGCCCTGCTGCTCGGCGCGCTCGAGAATGTACGTGGTGTAGATATACTCCATGTCGAACGGCGGATCCTTGCGCATCAGGATCGCGTGGAAGTCGGCCAGCGGGCGCGCGTGCGCCCGATCGAGCTCGAACCAGTCCTCCAGGTCGTCGCGCACGCGGATCGGGCGCACCCGGCCGTTGGCGACGCCGTCACGCAGCCACAGATCGGCCTGCTCGGCGTACCACAGCTCCCAGCCGCGCTTCTGCGCCGCGAGCAGCATGGCCAGCGTCGTGTCCTTGACGGGCTTGATCTCGTCGATCGGATCCATGACCACGAGCACGCGCGGCGGCGATGAGGACGGGGAGCTTGTTGGCATCGGTCGTTCCAGAAAATCAGCGACGCAGATCACACCGCTGCAGTGACGGCGCGGCGCGCCGCACGCGAGTCGGTGTGACGAGCTTCATAGTATAAGAAGGTCGGCGATGGCGGCCCTATAACCAATATGTTAAAAGTTCGCCGTGTTGCGTCGGCCGCCTCGACGAGACTCGCAAGTACACGATTCCAAGCTCCATTTCGTACTTTGCGGCGCGCGTCGGCCGGCGCGTGATTCGCTACGAACGGGCGGGCCGCAAGGCGTTCGTCCGTGCACTCCGTGAGGAACCGATGGAGAACCTAGCAACGAATCAGTCCGCCCGGCTCGCGGGCCTGAAGGTGCTGGTGATCGACGACAGCAAGACGATCCGCCGCACCGCCGAGACGCTCCTGTCGAAGGAAGGCTGCGAGGTCTACACCGCCGTCGACGGCTTCGACGCGCTGTCGAAGATCGCCGACCACCAGCCCGACATCGTGTTCGTCGACATCATGATGCCGCGCCTCGACGGCTACCAGACGTGCTCGCTGATCAAGCACAACAAGGTATTCCGCTCGATCCCGGTGATCATGCTGTCGAGCAAGGACGGACTGTTCGACCGTGCCCGCGGCCGCATCGTCGGCTCGGAGCACTATCTCACCAAGCCGTTCACCAAGGACGAGCTGCTCAACGCGATCGAGACCCACGTGGGCGCGCTGGCGCGCTGACTGAAACAGGGGCACGTACTCCCATGGCCGGACAAGCAGCAGTGCGATCTCAGCAGGGCACCGCGGAGCAAGGTATGGCACTGATCCTGATCGTCGACGATTCGCCGACGGAAGTTCACGTCATGCAGAAGGCGCTGGAGCGCCACGGCTACAAGACCGCCAGCGCCGGCGACGGCGCGGAAGCGATCCGCAAGGCCAAGGAGATGAAGCCCGACCTGATCTTCATGGACGTGGTGATGCCCGGCGTCAACGGCTTCCAGGCGACGCGCAAGCTGGCGAACGATCCGGACACCAAGTCGATCCCGGTGATCATGGTGACCTCCAAGGACCAGGAGACGGACCGCATCTGGGGCATGCGCCAGGGCGCGGTCGACTACCTGGTGAAGCCGGTGTCGATGGAAAAGCTGATCGAGAAGGCGCAGGCCGCGCTGAGCGGCTGAGCGCCGCGCCCGACGAGTCATGACGGCGAACGCCACTCTCAAGTCCCTGCGCGACAAACCGTTCGAGCTGCTGCGCGAGCTCGAGCGGCTGGCGCGCGTCGCGCTCACCGGCCAGGGCCGCGACGCGGGCAGCGAGCGCGAGTGGGTCGGCGTCGCCTTCCGCCTGAGCGCGGAGAATTTCCTGGTCGCGCGCGAAGAGACGCGCGAGGTCCTCGGCTTCCCGTCGGTGGTGACGCGCGTGCCCGGCGCAAAGGCGTGGATCCGCGGCATCGCCAACGTCCGCGGCCAGCTGCTGCCGGTGGTCGACCTGCGCGCCTTCCTCGGCGGCGGTGCGACCAACACCGGGCGCTCGACGCGCGTGCTGGTCGCGCACCATCGCGAAGTGCCCGCCGGCCTGCTGGTCGACGAAGTGCTCGGTTTCCGCCGGTTCAACGAAGGCGAGTTCTCCGCCTCGCCGCCGCCGACGATCGCGCGCTGCGAGCGCTATCTGGCGGGCGCGTTCCGCCGCGGCGCGGAGAGCTGGCCGGTGTTCAGCCTGCGCACGCTGCTCGAAAGTCCCGAGTTCCTGCAGGCCGCCGCTTCGTAGGCGCGCCGGTGACGACCAAACAGATGCGCGACGTAGCGAGCAATCCAACTCCGAGCTCCCGGCCCCGCCCGACCGAAGGACAACGCCATGGCCGAGACTAAGACGTACGGCGTGCGGTTCCTGCCGGTATTGATGGTCATCGCCCTGGTGTGCGTCGCCGCGGCGGCCGGCCTGCTGGCGTTCGGCGGCCAGGATATGGAAGCGGGCGCGAGCTCGGTGCGCCGGATGAACGAGCTGCTCGCGCTGTCGCAG
>DATEJG010000168.1:0-8360 GCA_035278165.1 Steroidobacteraceae bacterium | reverse complement strand
GAAACTGAGCGGTGCAGCAAATGCTGCACTGCTGAGTTTCCCCTCTTTTTCTCTCCCGGCACCGTCGCCGTCAGATCACGAACTCACGGGCGGGGTCGCGCAGGTTGTAGCGCGAGCTCATGGCGCGGCCGTAGGCGCCGGCGGTGGCGATCAGCAGGATGTCGCCCTCCTGGGTCGGCGGCAGCAGGCGATCGACGCCGAGCTGGTCGCCGGACTCGCAGATCGGGCCGACGACGTTGACGACCTCGGTCGCCGGGTCGTCGAGGCGGCTGAGATTGAGGATCTCGTGGTGCGCGCCGTACAGCGACGGACGGATCAGCGAGTTCATCCCGGTCGCGACGCCGACGTAGTGCACCTCGCCCTTGCCCTTGAGCTGCGTGACCTGCGCGAGCAGCACGCCCGCCTCGGCGACCAGGTAGCGGCCGGGCTCGATCCACAGCGCCAGCCGCGGGTGCGCAGCCTTGAGGGCTGCCAGCGTGGCGCCGAACTCCGACAGCATCACGCCCTGCTGGCCGAGCCGCTCCGGTACGCCGAGGCCGCCGCCAAGATCCACCGTGCGCACGTCGCGGAACCGCTGCGTCAGCGCGGTCAGCGTGTCGCCGACGGATTGCCAGTTGTCGACCGTGAACACGCCGCTGCCGGTGTGCGCGTGCAAGCCGACGATCTTTGCACCCGCCGCCGTGGCCAGGCGCTCGAGCTCTTCGACTTCGAACAGCGGCACGCCGAACTTCGAATGCACGCCCGCGGTACGCACCTTGTCGTGATGCCCGCGGCCGTGGCCGGTATCGATGCGCACGAACAGCTCGCGGCCCTTGAACAGCTCCGGCCAGTTCCTGAGCGGATGCAGGTTGTCGAGCGTGACCCAGATGCCCTGCTCCACCGCCCACTGGTACTCGGCGCGCGGCGCGAAATTCGGCGTGTACAGGATGCGCTTGCGATCGATCCCCGGCAGCGTCGCAACCACGTGCTCGACTTCGCCGCGCGACACGCACTCGAACCCCAGCCCCTGCTCGTAGAACACCTGCAGGATCTGCGGGTGCCAGTTGGCCTTCATCGCATAGAAAACTGCGTCGATGCCGGGCAACGCCTTGAGCGATTGCGCGCGCGTCTGGAGGGTCGCGCGGTCGTACACGAACGCGGCGCCGTGCTCGCGACCGAGTGCCAGCAGCTCGTTGCGGCGGTCCTGCCACCATTGGCGCGCGGCGACGGCAACCTTGTCCGCGCCGCCGTACAACTCTTCCCAGGTCGGGCCGAGCACGCGATCGGCGGTCATCTTGCGGATCGCGATCTCGTGCAGGCGCGCCACCAGCCGGTCGCCGTGCGCCTCGTCGATCACGAAGGTGATGTTGAGATCGTTGGCGGCCTGCGTGACCAGGTAGATCTTCTGCTCCTCGAACAGCTCGAGCGCTTCGCCGAGCCGGTGCAGGATCGCGCGGATGTTGCGTCCGACCAGGCTCACGGCGGCGCACGGGCCGATCACTTCCACGCGGCACAGCCTGGCGAGATCCGCGACCAGCGCGTCGAGCGCCGCCTTGTCGAGCGAATTCGCCGCCGGATCGAGCGACACGGTGACGCTCGTCTCCGACGTCGACACCAGGTCGACCGACAGGCCGTGCTCCTTGAACACCGTGAACGCGTCGGCGAGGAAGCCGACCGAGTGCCACATCCCGACGGTTTCCATCGAGATCAGCGTGATGCTCTTCTTGATCGTGACCGCCTTCACCTGCGCCGCGACGTTGCCGCCGTGCGTGGTGACGACCGTGCCTTCGAGCTTGGGCGTCTGCGTCGCGAAGACATACAGCGGAATGCCGTATTGCTTGACCGGCATGATGCAGCGGGGATGCAGGACCTTCGCGCCGCTGCTGGCGATCTCCTGCGCTTCGTCGTATTCCAGCGCACGCAGCAGCCGCGCCGTCGGCACCGAGCGGGGATTCGCGCTGAACATGCCCGGCACGTCGGTCCAGATCTCCAGCCGGCGCGCGCGCAGCTTTGCCGCGAAATAGCTGCCTGAAGTGTCGGAGCCGCCGCGACCGAGCAGCACGGTGTCGCCGTTCTCGTCGCTCGCGATGAAGCCCTGCGAGATCCACACGGTGCCCGGCGACGACCAGCGCTGCTGCAGCTCCGGATCGGGATCGTACGCGCAGGTCGCGGAGAGATACGTCGCACGCATGCTGGCGTTGCGACGCGGCTCGGCTTTGATCACCGCGCGGGCGTCGACCCACTGCACGTCGAGGCCTTGGGCCGTGAGGAACGCGGCGCCGAGGCGTGTCGCCATCAGCTCGCCTTGCGCCAGCACGCGCGCACGCAGCCGCTCGCTGACTTCGCCGACCAGCGCGATACCGGCCGCGATCTGCCGCAGACGCTTGAACTGCTCTTCGAGCTCGGGGCTGGGGATGACGCCGAGGTCGCGAGCCAGGTCGCGATGGCGCTGCTCGATCTGTTCCATCACCGGCTGCCACTCGTTGCCGAGGGCGAGGCTGAGCAGCTGCTCGAGACGGTCGGTGATGCCGGACAGCGCGGAATGGACGACGACGGGCCGCAGCCCCGCAGCGAGCCGGTCGCGCAGCACGCCGGCAATGTTCTTCCAGTTCGCGACCGAGGAAACGCTGGTGCCGCCGAACTTCAGCACGACCCACGGCGAGGCGCCGGGCGTCGTATCAGCCATCGTCATGATCTACCCCGCCGACAACGCAGCGGGCCAGGGCGACCCGCGCGAGCCCGGCAACCCTTACGCCTTGCCGGGCGCTCGTCGAAAGGGTCTGAGCCGCTTTCGACCAGAAGAAAAAAGGTTACTCGCCTTCGAAATCTTTGAGTTCTTTCTGCAGGCGCCGCTCCGCCAGGACGTCCTCCAGCTTGCTCCAGGCCGCCTTGCCCTTCTTGGCCGCGGCCGCGGCGCTGGGACGCGCCCGCCGGCCTACCGGGTCGATGAACTTTTCGTAACCGGCGGCGTCGTCGCTCTCGGCGACGAACTCCTCATCGAGATCGAAATGATCGTCGTCTCTCTCCACCATGGTGATTCCTAAAAAAATTCCATCGAAATCAACTACATCGGAACCCCGGCGGGGCCGGAAGCCTGCGGACTATATACGATGCGCCAGCGTTTTCAATGGCCGGGCTCGTCCCGCGCTGCGGACCCTCGACCTTAGACTGGGTCCTCGCCTGGAGTTCTGCAAGGAGACGCCGGGGAGCCCCGGTCAGTGGCTCGAGATGGTCACCGGAGCGCCGCGGCCGAGCCCCAACGCCTCGGCGGCGCTCTGCTCGGCGCGGGCGATCTCGATGACTCCGAAGGAATTGACCAGGGCGAGGAAGTCGCCCGGCCGCACGTCGCCGTACGTCCGGCGCAGCGGCAGGGTGTGGCCGCCGGTGCGCACCACCGGGTCGGCGAACGCGCCGATCAGCTCGGCGTCGATGTTGGTGATCAGGTTGCCGAAATGATCGATCGTGATGATCACGCCGCTGACCTGCTCCGCCGTCGCCGTCGGCTCGTCGACCCACGACGGCACGATGTCCGTCGTCTTCGGGCCGAGCTCGGACGGCGCTATCCGACCGGCGGCGAGCTCCGCGCCCAGCGGCGCAAAGATGTCCCGGCCGTGAAAGGTCGCGCTCGGCGCCGGCAGCTTGAAGCGTGCGATCGCCTTCGCCGTGTCGAGACGGAAGATCGACGGCGACCGGGTGCGCGCGACGACCGGTGCGAGCAATCCGTTGTCGGGTGCGAGGAACGCGTGCCCCTCGGCCGCAACCACGATGATGTCGCGCGACGTGCCGACGCCAGGGTCGACTACGGCAACGTGCACGGAGCCCGCCGGAAAATAAGTGTAGGCACGCGCGAGCCAGAAGCCCGCCTCCGCCGGCCAGTACACCGGCACCTCGTGAGTCACGTCGATGATGCGCGCGCTCGGCAGATGCGCCAGCAGCCGCCCTTTCATCGTTGCGACGAAGGGACCTTGTTGACCGAAGTCGGTCGTCAGCGTGATGACGCCGCAGGGAGTGAACATGCTCAGGCTTCGTATTCGATGCGGCCGAAATCCTGGACGACGAGGTTGCGGTCCGCGGCGACGAGCCGGAACGCAGCGTCGCCCGCGCCGACCTGCCAGATCTCCACGCGCAGCGGCTCGCCCGGATAGACCGGATTCGTGAAGCGCACGTCGAGGCGACGCAACCGTCCGGGATCGTCGCCGCACAGCGTCTTGATCAACGCGCGGCCGACCATGCCGTACGCGCCGAGCCCGTGCAGGATCGGCCGCTCGAACCCGGCGCTGCGCGCGACTTCAGGATCGATGTGCAGCGGGTTGTAGTCGCCGGCCAGACGATAGATGAGCGCCTGGTTGACCGTCACCGGCAACTTCGCTTGCAGGTCCGGCCCGCGATCCGCCGGAATCGGCCGCGGTTTCGGCGCGCCTTCGCTCTTGCCGCCGAAGCCGCCGTCGGCGCGCAGGAACGCCACGTTGCCCATCGTCACCAGCAAGTCGCCGCTCGACGCCTCGTACAAGCGGCGCGTCATGTACATGATCGCGCCCCTGGCGGCACCCTTGTCGTAGATCTCGTCGATCGTCGCCTCGCTGACGACCGTGCCTTCGACCGGCAGCGGCTTGTGCATCAGCAACGACTGCTCGGCGTGCAGCAGCATGCGGTAGTTGATGCCGAACGACGGATCGGCGAGCCGCATCGCCCCGGCAGCGAGGGTCACCGCGAGCGTCGGCAGCGCCACCAGCAGCTTCTCGTAGACGTACTTGAGCTCCTGCGGATCGCACGGATCGAGCGCGCCGACGCCGACACCGAGCGCGTAGAGCATCGTGTCCCGCCGCGCGTAGGTCTGGCGCGTGGGCTCGAGCTTCATGCTCATCAGCTTTTCGTAGTTGAGAGGCATCTGAGTGAAGCGATTGGCAAACGCGGATGGCGGATAGTAGCATCGGCCCGCGCATGTGACTGGCGTAAATGGGCTCAACCATTGGGAAGCATGCGCGCAGGGCTCCTGCCTGCTGCGGCCGCTCGCCTGGGCATTCGTCCCACTTCCTTCACCGGAGCGCCGTCATGCAACTCTCGTTCGACCTCCTTGCAGCTTCCGATCCCGATGTCTTTGCCGCCCTGCAGGGCGAAGAGCAGCGACAACGCGAAGGCATCGAGCTGATTCCTTCGGAGAACTACGCGTTTCCCGAAATCTACGCGACCAACGGCAGCGTGTTCGCCAACAAGTACTCCGAGGGCTACCCGGGGCGGCGCTACTACGGCGGCCAGCAGTTCACCGACCGCATCGAGGCGCTGGCGGTCGAGCGTGCCAAGGCGCTGTTTCGCGCCGAGCACGCGAACGTGCAGCCGTTGAGCGGCTCGCCGATGAACCAGGCGGTCTACATGGCGTGCCTCGATCCCGGCGACACCGTGCTGGCGATGGACCTTTCGCATGGCGGACACCTGACGCACGGCGCGCCGGTCTCGTGCATGGGCAGGATCTTCAACTTCGTCCGCTATCGCACGCTGCCGACGCGCGGCGATATCGACTACGACGGTCTGCGCGCCACCGCGCGGCAGGTGAAACCGAAGATGGTGCTGTGCGGACACTCGTCGTATCCGCGCGAGTTCGACTACGCCCGCTTCCAATCGATCGCCGCCGAAGTCGGCGCGCTGACGATGGCGGATGTCTCGCACCTCGGCGGGCTGATCGCGGGCGGCGCACTCGCAAATCCGCTCGACGCCGGCTTCGACATCGTCACGACGACGACTCACAAGTCGTTGCGCGGTCCACGCGGCGGAATGATCCTGTGCAAGTCGCAGCTCGCGCAGAAGATCGATCAGGCGGTATTCCCGGGCATGCAAGGCGGCCCTCACATGAACGCAGTCGCCGGCATCGCAGTGACGATGAAGCTCGCAGCACAACCGGCGTTTCGCGCCTATGCGCAGCAAGTGCTGGCGAACGCGCAGGCGCTGGCGAGCGAGCTGCTGAAGCGCGGCTGCGCACTCATCACCGGCGGCACCGAAAATCACCTGATGGTCATCGATACGATCCAGTCGTTCGGCATCGACGGCCGCGTCGCCGAGAAAGCGCTCGACGACGCCGGCCTCACCGTCAACAAGCAGGTGATTCCCGATGACCCGCGCCCGCCGCTGCGACCGAGCGGCATTCGTCTCGGTACACCGGCGCTCACGACCCGCGGCATGCAGCAAGCGCAGATGTCGCAGGTCGCAGAGTGGATCGTCGCAGCGATGCGCTCGCACGACAACGCGTCGAGGCTCGACGAGTTGCACGCTGCCGTGCGAGCGCTGTGCACGAGATTCCCGGTCCCAGGGCTATAGCGCGCTCACGACGACAGGTTTGCTTCCCGGGCAGCGCGCCGCAGGAGTCATGATCGGATCTGCGGCGCCGAGCAACAGAAAGAACACGTCGACCATCGCCGTACGGCCGGGCCGGCCCGCAGTGCCGGCCCATGCCCAGTACGGCAGCGAGTTGCCCGCGCGATCGATATGGCGACGCACCTTCGGAATGACGCCGAACGAGGTGAGGCCGAACGACTCGGGCCGTCGCATCTCGTCCGCCGTTGCGACGCCGTCGGCGTTCGAATCGAGCCACATCGACAACTCGGGCCAGATGGCGTCCTCGCGCGAGATGACGCCGTCGTCGTTGCCGCCGAGCAAGGGTTGATCGTATTGCGCGAGCCCGACGAAACCGTTCGGCGCGGTGCCGCCCTCGAACAGCGGCGTGCCGACGCCGAACAGCTCCGAGCCGTCATCGACGCGGCCATTGCGGTTGCGGTCGAGCGTCAGGAACGCTTCGTCGCCGCGCGGCCGCACCCATTGCACGTAATCGGGGAAGCCGTCCGCGTTGACGTCGAACGACACGCCCCGGCCCGCGGGACCGAGCTCGATGCCGTCGCGGTGGGTGTCGATGACGATCGGGCTGCACTGTCCCCAGACGTTCGCGCAGAGCAGGCACAGAAACAAGCTGAGCAAAGTTCTCATGGAGAGTCCCTTCCTTCCTGGATCACGGAATGAAACAACCTGGGGTGCAGCACTGGGGACGGCCTGAACGGCAAATGGAGGTCAGGATCGAGTTGCCCAGGTACACCTGCCCCGCCGGGATGAGCCCGAACGACACGCCTGCCCCGGTACTGCCGATCCGGACCGACAGGCTGGTCTCGTCCCGGGCCTCGCCCTTGAACTGCATGAGGCACTGGCCACTGCAGCTTCCCGCGGGAATGCTCGACCATCCTGGAATGGCATAGGTGCTGGGCACCACGGCCGGCACCGGCAGCGCCTCTTCGGGGCCGAAGAAATCCGTGTAGCCCTGCATTCGCTCGGCACGGTGCTGCAGCGGGCTGCTGCTGCACGAGATCGTGAACCCGCCCGCCAGGTAAAGCACCAGCAGATCCGTGGAGGCCTCGACCACCAGCCCCGCGTTGAGATTGCCGTTGTTGACTTGATAGAAGGTGGGCGTGACGCGCTTCAACGTCGGGATGGCGCCGGCGTGAGCAGAAACGAGCGCCAGGCCGAGCATCGCGGCTACGCGCATGCAAGTGTTCATCGCTGCTCTCCTTGGTTGAGCTTCTCGGTGCGGGCCGCCACGTCCAGTCGAATCTGCGCCGCTTCGGCGTCGAGCAGCTTCGCGTAGTCGCCCGAGACGATCGGCTGCACCTCCTTCTCGAGTGTCTGACCGAGCGCTTCGCGCGGCGCGGCGAACGTGAGCTCCGATTCGAACTCCTCCTGCAGGAACGAGACCAGGATGCGCTGACGCTGCCGGTCGAGCGAGTCGAGCAGCTGGACCGCCCATTGACGCTTGGCCTCCGCCTTGATGCTCGCCTTCTGATAGCGATACGCGAGCACCTCCTGCACGTTCGGCCGCTGACCGGCGCGTTGCTGCCGGACGAGCCGCTCTGCGAACGTATCGACGAGCTGGCGGCCCGCGGCATGGGTAGCGAGCCGCGCATCGTGTGTCGCGAGGTACGTGCGCAGCGTCTTGATGTCTTCGTCTCTGAAGCCGCGCGCCAGCAGCGCCGGCACATACGATTGGAAGACCTCCGCGTTGCGCAGAACGTACAGCCGCGAGTCCAGCGGCTCCCACTGCGGAAATTTGCGCAAGTCCACGACGTACGCGCCGTCCGGCTGCGCCTGCAGACCGAACGCCGCCAGATCCGCGAGCGGCGTGCCCTCGTCCATGGCGAGCTTCACCGAGAAGTACAGATCGGACCACTGCCTGTGAGTGACGCGATCGCGGATGAACGCGGCCGGGTCCTGCTCCTGCCCCTTGCGCTCGAAGGCTGCGAAGTGCGCCTTGAGCTTGGTGCGCAGCGCCTGCGACGTTGCCGCTCGCGGCGCTTTCAGGTTCTCATCGAATGGCGCGGCGGGCGCTTGCAGCGCCAGCAACATCGCGA
>DATEJG010000167.1:0-18809 GCA_035278165.1 Steroidobacteraceae bacterium | reverse complement strand
TCATTCCGGACAGCATCGATCGGACGGGAGCACAAGCGCGGCCCGGCGAGGCTTCGGGCGAAGCGCCTCGTCAGCCGGCAGTCGCCGTGGCCGAGCCTGTAGCGGAAGCGCCGGCAGACATCGAGCCCGACTTGATCGCGGACGACCGCACCAATCTCGCCGAGGGCGACGCGGTCCTGCTGATCATCGAGGATGACCGCAACTTCGCCTACGTGCTGGCCGACTGCGCACGCGAGAAGAACTTCAAAGTCGTCGTCGCCGGCACGGCCGGTGCGGGCATTGCCCTCGCCCGCCGCATCAAGCCGACCGCGATCACGCTCGACCTGCACCTGCCGGACAGCGATGGCCGCGTGGTGCTCGACGTGCTGAAGCACGATCCCGATACCCGGCACATTCCGGTCCACATCATCTCGGTCGCGGCAGAAGGCGAGCGCAGCTTGCACATGGGCGCGGTCTCCTTCCTGCAGAAGCCGGTGACGCGCGAAGCGCTCGCCGAGGCGCTGAGCGTCGCCGCGGACTTCGCGCCGTCGCGCATGCGGCGACTGTTGATCGTCGAGGACGACCCGGTGCAGCAGCAGTCGATCTGCGACGTGATCGGCAACGGCGACGTCGAAAGCACCGTTGCCGGAACCGCCGCCGCCGCGCTCGAGGCGCTGGAGAAGACGCGCTTCGACTGCCTGGTGCTCGACCTGGGACTGCCGGACCAGAGCGGCATCGACCTCATTCGCGAGATCCACCGCCGCCACGGCCTGAGCTCGCCGCCGGTGATCGTGTACACGGCCAAGGCGCTGACGCGGCGCGAGGAGACGGAGCTGCGCGGCCTGTCCGAAGCGATCATCGTCAAGGATGTGCGCTCCCCCGAGCGCCTGCTGGACGAGACTGCGCTGTTCCTGCATCGCGTACAGGCAAAGCTGCCGGCAGCCAAGCGCCGCATGCTCGAGCGCGTGCAGCGCGACGATGCATTGCTGTCGGGCCGCAAGGTGCTGATCGTCGACGACGACCTGCGCAACATCTTCGCGATTTCGACCGCGCTCGAGAACTACAAGATGCTCGTCGCGTACGCCGAGGGCGGTCGCGAGGCGCTGGAAAAGCTGCAGCAGGAAGACGGCTTCAGCGCGATCCTCATGGACGTCATGATGCCGGAGATGGACGGCTACGAGGCGACGCGCCGCATCCGCGCGATGCCCGCGTACGCCAAGCTGCCGATCATCATGGTCACCGCGAAAGCCATGCGCGGCGATCGCGAGAAGTGCCTGGCAGCGGGCGCGTCGGACTACATCACCAAGCCGGTCGACATGGATCAGCTGCGCTCGCTGTTGCGAGTGTGGCTGTATCGCTGAGCGCGGCGGTCGTGGACTCGGCCATAACGGCCCTGCTGGAAACGGTCAACGACCGCACCGGCCTCGACTTCCGCGACTACGCTCCCTCCTCGCTGCATCGTCGGATCGAGCGTCGCGTCGTCGCCGAGCACGTCGGCTCGGTGGCGGCGCTGCACGCGCTGGTCGAGGCCGAGCCTGCGGCGCTCGCCCGCCTCGCCGAGGCGTTGACGGTGCCGGTCACCTCGATGTTTCGCGACCCGGCGTTCTTCCGCGAGTTTCGCGCACACGTGGCGCCGCTGCTGCGTACGCATCCGTTCCTGCGACTGTGGGTCGCGGGATGCTCGACCGGTCAGGAAGTCTATTCGCTGGCGATCGCGCTGCACGAGGAAGGCCTGTACGAGCGCTCGCGCATCTACGCGACCGAGCTGCAGCCGGCGACGCTCGATCAGGCGGCGAGCGGTATCTATCCGCTCGCGTCGATGCAGGAGTACACGCGCAACTACCAGGAAGCCGGCGGCACGGCGGACTTCTCCGACTACTACTTCGCCGACGCTTCGTCCGCGATCATGCGCCCGCACCTGCGCAACAACGTCGTGTTCGCCGTCCACAACCTGGTGAGCGACCGCTCGTTCAACGAGTTCCACCTGATCTTCTGCCGCAACGTGATGATCTACTTCAATCGCCCGCTGCAGCAGCGCGTTCACGATCTGCTGTACGACAGCCTCGCGCTGTGGGGGTATCTCGGGCTGGGCCGCAGCGAATCCGTGCGCTTCTCGCGCCACGAGCATCGCTACGAGCCGGTGAGCGAGCGCGAGCGGCTGTACAGGAAGATCCTATGATCGTGATGGGCGGATCGCTCGGCGGGATGCAGTCCGTGCAGACGATCCTGCAAGCGCTGCCTGCCGACTTCGCCCTGCCGATCGTCATCGCCCTGCACCGCCCGCCCGACGACGAGGACATGCTGACGCCGCTGCTGAGGCGCGGCTGTGCGCTGCGCGTCAGCGAAGTCGTCGACAAGGAGCCCATCGAAGCGAGCCGCATCTATGTGGCGCCCGCGGACTACCACGTGCTGGTGGAGCCGGACTGCCTGAGCCTGTCCGTCGATGAGCGCGTCAACCACGCGCGTCCGTCGGTCGACGTGCTGTTCGAGTCTGCTGCGCTGTCGTGCGGCGACCGGTCGATCGGCGTGATTCTCAGCGGCGCCGGCGCGGACGGCGCACGCGGCGCGGCCGCGATCGAGCGCAGCGGCGGCACGGTGCTGGTCGAAAGTCCGGCGACAGCTGTGCGCGCGGACATGCCTGCCGCAGCGCTGGCGGCCACCACCGCGTCGCTGGATCTGCCGCTGCCGCGGATCGTCACGACGCTGTGCGAGCTGGCGCGCAAGAATCAGAGTGGAGTGAGTCATGCAACCTGAGCCAAGAGTGAACATCCTGCTGGTCGACGATGAGCCCGCCAATCTGCACGCCCTGCAGGCGGTGCTGGAGCCGCTCGACCAGAACCTGATGACTGCGGCGTCCGGGACACAGGCGCTGCGCCAGGTGCTGGAGCACGACTTCGCGGTGATCCTGCTCGACGTGCAGATGCCGGACATGACCGGCATCGAGGCGGCCGCGATGATCCGCGAGCGCGAGCGCTCCAAGACCACGCCGATCATCTTCCTGACGGGTGTGGTCAAGACGGCCGAGATGATGTTCAAGGGCTACTCGGCGGGCGCGGTCGACTACCTGATGAAGCCGGTGATCTCTGGCGTGCTGCGCGCCAAGGTCGAGGTGTTCGTCGAGCTCGCGCAGGTGCGCCATTCGCTGCAGCAGGAGATCGCGGAGCGTGCGCGCATCGCCGGAGAGCTGTCGAAGCTGAACATGGTGCTCGAGCAGCGCAACGAGGATCTCACCGCCGCGAACAGCGACCTGGAGGCCTTCAGTCATTCCGTCTCGCACGACCTGCGCATGCCGCTGCGTCACATCCAGGCCTACGTCAGCATGATCGAGGAGTCGGCGCTCGCCAAGCTCAGTGCGGACGAGCAGCGCCGGCTGCGCGGCGTTCGCGATGCTGCGCAGCGCATGAGCCAGCTGATCGACGACCTGCTCGCGTTCTCGCGCATCGGCCGGACCGCGATGCGCAAGGCGCCCGTCGACATGAACGCGCTGGTGCAAGCCGTCATCGTCGAGCTGCAGCCCGAGATCAAGGGCCGCAAAGTCGAATGGACGCTGCAGCAGCTGCCGTACATCAGCGGCGATCGCGCCTTGCTGCACCAGGTGTTCATGAACCTGCTGGCGAACGCAGTGAAGTACACGCGCACCCGCGCCGAGGCGCGCATCCAGGTGCTCGCGATCGAGCAGGACGACGAGATCATCGTCGGCGTGAAGGACAATGGCGTCGGTTTCGATGCGGCGTACAGCGACAAGCTGTTCGGCGTGTTTCAGCGCCTGCACAGCGCCAGCGACTTCGAAGGCACCGGCGTCGGGCTGGCGAACGTCCGCCGCATCGTGCAGCGGCACGGCGGACGCACCTGGGCCGAGTCGGTTCTGAACGAAGGCGCGACGTTCTATTTCAGCCTGCCATGCCCGAGCAAGAGCGAGAACGGCATGGCCGCTCCCGGCGCGGTCGCCGCCGGCCACGTGCCCAGCGACGATGCGCATCCGGGCGACGCGACGCCGGACGAGTAGCGCAGCTGCCGCCGCTGCGGCGTCCACTGGCGCTCGCGCGCCGATCGGCCGAGAATGCGCCGCCGGGACCGAGTGGCGCGCAGCGATCGGAGGTCACGTGAACATCAAGCAGCTGCAACAAGGGCTCGACTACTGCGGCCGCGTGCCGGCGGTGCGCCAGACCTATCACGTATTTCAGGCAAAAAGCGCGTTCCTGGTTCTGTCCTTCGCACGCAGCAGGGATCGCAAGGGCTCCGGTTATTTCAACTTGATCGAGGCAGCCGCGGTCGACTACGTGCAGAGCCGGCTCGGTGGACGCAGCGGGGTTACTGCGAAGGACATCGTGCAGGCGGGCCGGCGCACGAAGCACATCACCGGCCGCCTGCAGGCGCTGAACATCCTCTACGTGATGGTCGCACTCGAACAAGCCACGATTCAGCGCGCGGGCGCCAACCGGCAGTTGTTCTTCTCCGTGCGCAAGGCGCGACGCGCGGCTGCCTAGCTGTCGCTGCGCGCCTCGCGTCGATGGCGCACACCTTTGAAATGACTACGAAGCGCACGTCTATCGCAAACCGGCAGCCGGTGGCAATCTAACGGCGATGAATCGCAGCCTTGCAGCTCTGGGCATGCTGGTTGCCGCTGCTGCGGCCGGCGCACCTGCGCCCGTCATCGATGCGAGCGCTTTGAAGGGCGCGCTCGAGCAAGGCACCGTGAAGGTGGCGAATATCGAGCGGCATCTCGGCCCGCCCGACGTGCCCGAGGGTGCCTTCGCGCGAGGATGCCGCAGCTGGAAGCTGACCGAAGCGCAGGTGCTGGCGTTCTTTGCGCGCGCCACGGCGATCAGCCCGGAAGAGCTGCACACGTCGTTTCCAGTCGTGCCCTGCCAGTTCTCCGGCGCGATCACCATCGACGGCGCGCCCTACACCTTCTCGATCAACGCCGGCCATTTCGGCTTCATCCGCGGCAAGCCGGGCGAGCCGGTCGCGCTGTTCGGCTGCGACGCGGCCTGCAAGGACCTGTTCCGCATCGATCTGTCCGACGGCACCTGATCCGCCGCGGCTAAAACTGTCCTTGGCGCGATGTGTGCGCTATGAGAACATTTGTACTCACGCGCCGACCCAGGACGAATCCTTGAATCCGCCAGCCCCGCTTGTGAACGACCGCGCCCTTCTGCGCAACGAGCTGTATGTCGACGGCCAATGGTTGCGCCCTGCCGGCGGCAGCATCGAAGTCACCAATCCAGCGACGGGCCAACTGGTCGGCCTGGTGCCGAAGGCCGGTCGCGAAGACACCGCGGCAGCGATCCGTGCGGCCGAAAAGGCCTTGCCGGCTTGGGCGGCGCGGCCCGCCAAGGAGCGCGCGGCGCTGTTGCGGCGCTGGCATGACCTGATCATCGACAACGTCGAGGACCTCGCACGCATCCTCACGGCCGAGCAAGGCAAGCCGCTGACCGAGGCGCGCGCGGAAATCCGCTACGGCGCAGCCTTCTTCGAATGGTTCGCCGAGGAAGCCAAGCGCGTCCATGGAGAGCTGATTCCCGCCCCGACGCCCGACCGGCGCCTGCTGGTCATGCGCCAGCCGATCGGTGTCTGCGCCGCGATCACGCCGTGGAATTTTCCGATGGCGATGATTCCGCGCAAGGCGGCGCCCGCGCTCGCCGCCGGCTGCACGATGGTGCTGAAGCCAGCTAGCGCGACCCCGCTGTCCGCGCTGGCGCTCGCCGAGCTCGCGAGCCGCGCCGGCCTGCCGCCCGGTGTGTTCAACGTCGTTGCCGGCGACTCGCGCCTGGTCGGCGAAGAGCTGGTGACGAGTCGCAGCGTACGCAAGGTCACGTTCACGGGCTCGACCGAAGTCGGCCGCGAGCTGATGGCCAAGGCGGCCGGCACCATCAAGAAAGTCTCGCTGGAGCTGGGCGGCAACGCACCGGTGCTCGTGTTCGACGACGCGGACATCCCCACTGCCGTCGCTGGCGCCATGGCGACCAAGTTCCGCAACATGGGCCAGACGTGCGTGTGCGCCAACCGGATCTACGTGCAGAGCGGCATCTACGCTGCATTCGTCAGTGCCTTCTGCGAAGCCGTGCGGCGCCTGCGGATCGGCGACGGCAGCCAGCCCGACGTCGAGCAGGGACCGCTGATCGACGAGGCGGCTGTGCGCAAGACCATCGAGCACATCGAGGACGCTGTGAAGCTCGGCGCGACGGTGCTCGTAGGAGGCGCGCGGCATCCGCTCGGACGGACCTTCTTCCAGCCGACCGTCATCGCCAACGCAACACCCGACATGCGCGTTGCGCATGAGGAGACCTTCGGCCCGCTGGCGCCGATCTTCCGCTTCGACAGCGAGCAGGAAGCGATCGAGCACGCCAATCGCACCGAATACGGACTGGCGGCGTACTTCTTCACCCGCGACAACGGCCGCATCTGGCGTGTCTCCGAGGCGCTGGAGTTCGGCGTCATCGGCGTCAACACCGGCAACACCTCCTACGAAGGCGCCCCGTTCGGCGGCGTGAAGGCCTCGGGCATCGGCCGCGAAGGCTCGCACCTGGGAATCGAAGAATTCCTGGAAACCAAGTACGTCTGCGTCGCCGGCGTTGCGCAGTGAGCGAGACGCCCGAGCGCGCGAACGACCACCGATGAAGATCAGCAATCGCGACTACGTGAACGCGCTCGCGCGCGGCCTGGAAGTGATCCGGGCGTTCACGCGCACCACGCCGAGCATGACGCTGGCCGACATTGCGCGTACGACCGGCATGAACCGGGCGACGGTGCGGCGCTTCCTGCTGACGCTGGTCGCGGAAGGCTACGCACAGACCGACGGCAAGCAGTTCGCGTTGAAGCCCAAGGTCCTCGAGCTGGGCTACGCCGCGCTTTCTTCGATGAAATTTCTCGACGTGGTGCAGCCTGCCGTGGTGCGACTGGCGGAAGAGCTCGGCGAGTCATGCTTCGCCGCGATCCTGGACGGCGAGGATGTCGTCTACATCGCGACAGCGACGCCCCCGGGCCGGCTGATCAATATCGGGTTGAGCGTCGGCAGTCGCTCTCCGGCGCACTGCGTGTCGACCGGACGCATCCTCCTGGCCGCTTTGCCCGAGCGCGCGCGCCTGAAATACCTGGACACCGCCACGCTGCACAAGCTGACAGCGAACACCGTCACGTCCAAGGTGAAGCTGCGCGCGCTGATCGAGGAGACCAGCGTGAAAGGCTGGTCGGTGTGCGACCAGGAGCTGGAGATCGGGTTGCGCTCGATCTCGGTGCCGATCCGCGATCAGTCGGGCAAGGTGCTGGCGGCGTTGAACGTCGCGTGCCCGAGCTCCCGCATCACGCCCGAGGACATGCACACGCGTGTGCTGCTGAAGCTGCAGGAAACCTCGCAGGGCATTACCGCGGGTCTGCAGCGCTAGCAAGCTGCCATTGCCGCGCGCACCGACTGGCGGCCGCCGTCGAGCGACGGCGGCCGCAAGGCCCGTCAGAACGTGACCGTCAACCCGGCGTAGTAGCGGCGGCCCAACGGGTCGAACAGGGGGATGTTCGTGTTGGAGTCGCCGCCACCGGTGAAGCCGATCACCGGGGGCGCGTTATCGAGAGCGTTGTTCACGCCGGCGACCAGCTTCACCTTGTCGGTGATCTGGTACTTGCCGCTGACGTCGAGATACAGCTCTTCGCCGATCGTGCCGTTCTGGTTCGGAATCGCGTTCGGCGCCAGCTTCAGATCGCCGATGATCGACAGCTCCGCAACCAGCGACAGCGGGCCGGTGCTCCAGATGCTGCGGAACAGGCCGCGGAAGTCCGGCGTGATGCGCACGCCGTCGCCCGAGCACGTGCCGCTGTAGCGTCCGGCGCAGTCGATCACCGGCAGGTTCGGCAGCGTGCGCGACACGTCCTCGTCCTGCCACGTCGACACCCACTGCAAGCCGAGCGTTGCCGACTCGCCCGGCAGCGCCATGAACTGCGGCAGGTCGAGCGTGTAGCTGATCGCGAGATCGAGGCCGCTGACTTTGCGGCTCGCCACGTTCAGCACTGGCGCGCTCACCTGATCGATCTGCCCGGTCGACAGACGACGGATCGCCTGGCACGGCGCGCTGCCCGAGTCGAGCGTCGCGAAGCAGGAATTCACCAGCGCCTGCGAGCTCACCTGGGCGACCGCGCCTTCGACCTCGATGTCGAAGTAGTCGAGCGACACGGCGAGGTGGCCGGCCCATGACGGTGTGAACACGATGCCGATCGTGGTGGCGTCGGACTCCTCCTCCTTCAGGTTCGGATTGCCGCCGGACAGCGAATTCCAGCCCTGGCTCGCGCTCGGCAGGAACGTGCTGATCTCGCTCGCCGGCACGCCCTGCGCCACGCACAGGTCGCGTTGCGCCTGCGTCGGATTGCTGGTGACCCAGCACGGATCGACGCCGCCGGTGAAGCCTGAGGACGGTTGCGCGTTCAGCTCGTCCAGGTTCGGCGCGCGAATCGCGCGGCTCAAACCGCCGCGCACGCGCAGCCAGTCGATGATTTCCCAGTCGAGCGTGCCCTTCCAGGTCGTGACCGAATCGATCGTCGAGTAGTCGGACTGACGCACGGCGGCTTCGACCGCGAGGCTCTTGATCGCCGGCAGATCGTGCAGCAGCGGCACGCGCACTTCGGCGAACGCTTCCTTCACGTCGAACTCGCCCTGGGTAAACTTGGGCGCGATCGCGGTCGCGGTCAGATCGCCCGAAGAGGCAATTTCCGCAGGCAGCGAGTGGTACTCCTCCTGGCGCCACTCCAGACCGAACGCGGTCGCGACCGGTCCGGCGGGCAGGTCGAACAGGTCGCCGGCAATCGACGCGCCTGCCGACTTGCGCGTGAAGTCATCGCTCCGGCCGGTCTGCACGCTGAGGAAGTCGGCCATTGCGGGAGTGAGCGTGTTGGTGCCGAAGATGTTCACTGGCACGCAGCCGAGCAGGTTGACGCGGCACTGCACCTGGCCGTTCGTGCCGACCACGGTGTCGAGGCCGAGCGTGGTCCGCGAGCGCGACAACAGGCCGGTCTGGATCAGCTCGACGTCGGAACGCGCGTACTGGAAGTACGTGTCCCAGTGCCAGGAGCGCGACAACATCTCGAAGTCGCCGCGCAGGCCCGTCGTCAGGTTGAACGAGTCGCTGGTGATGCTGGTGTTGCGCGGCCCGAACTCCTCGAAGCGCCGCGAGGTGCTGTTGACGAGGAACACGCCGTCGCCGTCGGCGTCGAAGAACGCACGGTTGGCGGCGAAGAAATCGCGCAGCGGTTGCGGGAACAGCGGGTTGGTGTCGGCGTTGGTGATCGCCACCGTGCCGGTCTGCCGGCCCGAGCTGGTCGGCGACACCGCTTCGGGCGCCTGCTGAAACTGGTTCTGCTTCTTGGTGTAGAAGAACTCGCCGTAGACCTGCACCTTCTCGGCCAGATCGTAGTGGCCGGTCGTGGAGATCTGCCAGGTTTCCAGCGGCCGCAGCAGGAAATTCACGGCCGCGTAGTTGTACTGCTCGGTCGGCCGGCAGAACGGGAACGGCTGGCCGTTGTCGCCGAAGCGCACGCCCTGGATCGCGCCGGGACATGCGCCGTTCGAGTTCGTCAGGTCGACGCCCTGGATGCGCGACAGGTTGGCCGCGCTGATGCCGATCAGGCCGCCGGGAATGTTGCCGGAGCCGAAGTTGACCAGCTTGCCGGTCGAGTCCTCGAGCAACGGCTGGCGCGAGAAATCGCGGTCCGCCATGTAGACGGGGTCGCGCTTGGTGTAACCGGCGTAGACAGTCGCGTTGCCGCGGCCGCTTTCGGTGTTCACGCCGAGCAGCATGTCGGCCTTGTGGCCCTGACCGTCGCCGCGGCTGGTCTCGTTGTACTGGTAACGGACCTCCGCGCCCTCGAAGTCGTCCTTCAGGATGAAGTTGACCGCGCCGGCGATCGCATCGGAGCCGTACACCGCCGAAGCGCCGCCGGTGATGATCTCGACGCGCTCGACCAGGCCGTCGGGAATCGTGCCGAGGTCGACCAGTCCGGTCACGTCCGCCGGGATATAGCGCCGGCCGTTGACCAGCACCAGCGTGCGCACGGCGCCGAGGCCGCGCAGGTCGGCCGACAGCACGCCGGTGCCGCCGCTCTGATTCACCGTGCCGGTGTTGTCGGGGTTGAGCTGCGGGAACTGGTTGATCGTCTCTTCGAGCGTGATGCTGCCGGAGTCGGCGAGCGTGCCGACGTCGATCGTCTGCACCGGGCTCGGCGCGATCAGGTCGCGACGCACCAGGCGCGAGCCGGTGACCACCACTTCGTCGATGTTCGCGGCGGTACCGGTGTCCTGCGCGCTCACCGGCCCGACCGGCCCCGCTGCCAGCACGACCGCACCCAACAACAAGGCGCGCCGCACCGCACGGCGCACGTTGTTCGTGTTCTCTGTAGTAAGCACCGGACCCCTCCCCACGGACTGATTGCTGTTACGAATTGCAGCCTCCAGCGCCTCCCTCGCGCGCTGCTGCGTTCTCAAAGCGACTGCTCCGGTGTCTCGGAAAGAATGATCGGCCGTGTAATGGCTGTCAACACAAAATGGGCGCTACGCGCACGCCACGTCACAGTGCGGACAGTACCTCTGCCGACCGGCACCGCGGAAAAGGCTCGTGAAATCTGCTCTTGCAGCCGCCGGAAGCCGCGAAAATCTCGCGGACGACCCGGAGCACTTCGGCAATCGCTGCGATGTTTGCTTGTTCGCTATGCTAACTTATGAGCGCATAGCGACCACACTATGTGCCACAGCCCTGCATGTGTGTCCGGCACCCGGGTCGCTGAGTCCTCGAGATCCGCCCGAGAGAAGCAACCGCGAAAAAGGGGTAGTTAGAGATGTCCACCTGGAAATCGATTGCGTGCGGCCTGGCCGCTGCGCTTGCCTGGGTCGCGCTGCCGGTTCACGGCCAGGATGCCCAGCCGGTCAAGCACGCCTCGCCCGAGCTGATGAAGCTCGCCGACGAGTTCCGCGCCTTCCGCAGCCCGCTGTTCCGGCCGCGCACCTGGCGACCGACGCACGAGGTCAAAGGCGTGCCCGACTATGCGGCGGTGAAGCGCGAGCAGCTGGCCGGTCTGCCGCAGTTCCGCGAGCGCCTGGCGGCGCTCGATCCCAAGGGCTGGCCGGTGCACGACCAGGTCGACTACCTGGTGCTGCGCTCGGAGATGGACGACGTGTATTTCGAGCAGGCCATCCTGCGCGAGGTCGAGACCAACCCGAGCTACTACATCGAGCAGGCGATCGACGGCGTCGCCGACGAGCTCAAGGGCACGGTGCCGTACAGCGCGGAGACGGCCAAGGCGATCGTCGACGCCTTCGAGCGCACCGGACCGATCCTCGCGCAGGGCCCGAAGACACTCATCGTCGCCGACGCCGCGCCGGAGCTCGCCAAGATGGGGCTCACGCTGGTCGAGGACATCCGCAACAAGTACGCCGCCGGCGTGAAGCTGCTCGAGCCGCACTTCCCGGCGTCGCAGCGCGCACGACTGAAGACGGCGGCCGACAAGGCAGCGCGCGATCTGGAGAGCTACGGCAAGTGGATCAGCGCCAACGTCGGCCAGATGAAAGGCAAGCCGAACGTCGGCAAGCAGAACATGGAGTGGTACTTCAAGCGCGTGAACATGAACCCGTGGAGCGTCGAGGAGACGCAGGCGATGGGCGAGTTCGAGAAGAACCGCTTCCTGCGCTCGATCGAGATCGAGGAGAAGAGGAACGCCGGCCTCAAGGAACTGACGATGCCGACCACGCAGGAGTGGATCGAGTGGTTCCGCCTCACCTACCTGCAGACCAAGTACTTCCTCAAGGATCAGGACCTGATCAGCTTCCATCCGTACATCGGCGAGTCGTACATCGAGGAAGGCACGTGGCAGGAGCCGTTCGGCGGCGTCGGCAACCGCCCCGGCCTGCTCGGCTTCAAGACGGAGAAGAATCCGCCGAACACCAAGCGGCTGTTCGTCGTGCACGAGGACCACTGGTTCACGCAGAGCTACTGGGAGCGCACGATGCGGCTGGATCCGATCACGGACTTCCAGCATTCGGACTGGCCCGGTCACTACTTCGAGGCGCAGGTCACGCAGCGCAATCCCTGCCCGGTCCGCGCCTATCACAAGGACACGGGCTTTTCGCAGGGCTGGGCGCACTACTTCGAAGAGCTGTTCCTCGACATGGGCTATCCGTACCTGCGCGGCCCGCGCACTCGCGAGCTGACGTACAACTTCCTGCTGCTGCGCGCCGTGCGCGTGCCGATGGACATCGGCCTGTCGGACGGCACGTACTCCGTCGAGGACGCGGTGAAGTACCAGATCGACCGCGTGCCCTCGATGGAACCGCACATCTCGCGCGCCGAGGTCGACATGTACGTGCGCTGGCCGTACCAGGCGACGAGCTACATCGTCGGCAAGCAGCAGATCGAGCAGATGCTCGGCGACACGATCTACAAGAACAAATTCAACGTCGACTGGCGCAAGTTCCACGACGCCATCCTGGCCTCGGGGCAGATCCCGCTCGCGCTCGTGCGCTGGGAGATCACCGGCAAAGACGACCAGATCAAGGCGCTGTGGGATCAGCCGGAGCTGCCGGCGGGAGCCCAGTGATCGCGGTTCGTCGGCTGGCACTCATCGCAATCGTTGCAGTGGCGGCGTCCAACGCCGCCACTGCAGCGGCGCCTGCGGCAGATGCTCCTGCCGCACGCGCTGATCTCGTCGAGATTTTCAATGCGGCGCGCGAGCTACGACAGCCGCGCGTCGTTGACGGCATTCCGGACTACACTGCCGCCGCAGTCGAAGCGCAGCGCGGCGCGCTCGTTGCGCTACGCGCGCGTTTCGATGCACTCGATCCAAGCGCATGGCCGGTGCGCGATCGCGTCGACTATCTGCTGGTCCGCTCCGACCTCGACATGCTCGACTACGGGCTGAACGTCTATCGCGCGACTTCGCGCAGTCCGAACTTCTATATTTCGTCAGTCTCCTCGTTCGGCATGTCGAGCGGCGCGACGCTCAGCCGCCTCGGTCAGCTGGTGCGCCAGCCGCCGCCGTTCGATCGGGCACGCGCGCGCGCGATCCTCGATCACATGGCGAAGATTCCGCGCATCCTCGCGCAGGCCAAGCGCAACCTGACGGAGCCCACACAAGAGATGTCTCGCTGGGCGCTGCCGGCACTGGCGGACGCAGAAGCCAGCAGCCGCGCTTTCGCCAGCGGCCTGGCGCCCTACTTTCCGCCGCAAGAGGCGCGCGAGCTGCCGCAGGCTGCTGCCGTCATGGGCGCAGCGTTTGCCGACTACCGGCATTGGATCGAGCAGCGGCTGCCATCGATGCCGCACGCGGAACCGGTCGGACGCGAGCTCTACGACTGGATCCTGCGACGCATCTGGCTGTTGCCGTTCGACGCCGACGACATCCGGCGGATGGGCGAGCAGGAGTACGGCCGTTACCTGTCGTTCACCTCATTCGAAGAAGCTCGCAATCGCGGCTTGCCCGAGGCCGCGCGCGTCAGCACCACGGCGCAATATGCCGCGGCGACGCAAGCGGACGAGATCAAAGTGCGCTCGTTCCTGCAAAGCAAGGGTGTGCTCACGGTGCCGGAGTACGTCGGCCCATACCGCCGCACGCTGATGCCGAGCTACATCCAGGCGTTCTCGCTGTGGGCGGGACTCGCCGGGTACTCCGGTCCGGGCAACAGCGCGGTGAAGTACGCCGTACCGGAAGGCCACCCGTTTGCGGATACGTACTGGGAAGCGGTCATGCGCATCGATCCCAGCACCAACATCTTCCACGACGGCATCCCGGGCCATCACTTCCAGGGCATCGTGTCGGCGCGCAATCCCTCGCCGATCCGCGCGCAGCGCATCGATCGTTTCAAGAGCGAAGGCTGGGCGACGTACTGGGAGGAAGCGGCGCTGCAGCTCGGCTTCTACGACGAGCGTCCACGCAGTCGCGAGCTGCTGTACAACTTCCTGCGGCTGCGAGCGCTGCGCGTCATCGTCGACGTGAAGATGGCGCTGGGCGAAATGTCGGCGCAGCAAGGCGCTGCGGCGCTGATGAGCGTGCCGATGGACGCGCGCACGGCCAGCGAGGAAGCGGACGATTTCTTCGCGGCGCCGACCGGCGGCACGGTTTATCAGATCGGCAAGATGCAGATCGAAAGCCTGCTCGGCGAGCGGCGGCGCCAGCGCGGCGTGCAGTTCGACCTGCGCCAGTTTCACGACGACGTGGTGAACGCGGCCTGGGTGCCGCTGGAGCTCACCCGCTGGGAGATGACCGGCGACGGAGCGAACGCCGAGCGCATGCTCGCCGATCGATCGCCGATGCCGCGACCGTCGCCGCAGCAGGCGGCGAGTACGAGCTCCACCTCTCCTATTTATGCGGCGTACTGCGCCGAATGCCACGGAGCGAAGCTCGAAGGCGCCAACGGTCCCGCATTACGCGACGCGCGATGGACTCAGACCGATGCAGCTGCGACGCTGGCAGCGCGCATTCGCGAAGGCGTGCCTCAGCGCGGCATGCCGGCCTGGCGCGGCGTGATCGCGGATGCTGACATTGCAACCCTCGCGAGTTTCATCGTGTCGCAAAGCTCGCTGCCCGCACCGGGTGGACAGCTCGCGGGCACGGTCGCGACCAATCTCTATGACGTGCGCATCGAGCCGATTCTCGAACAGGGATTGAAGCAGCCGAAATCGCTCGCGGTGCTTGCCGACGGCAGTCTGCTGGTAACTGAGGAACGCGGCCTGCGCGTCGTGCGCGATGGAAAACTGGCAGCGCAACCAGTCGCTGGCATGCCAGCGAACGACAGCCTCGAGGAAGTCGCGTTGCACGCCACCGCTTCTGACAAGGCAGCGCCCTGGCTCTATCTCACATATCTATGCAGCAAGGCGTGCGGGCATCCCGAGCGCCACACCTACACGCTTGCGCGCGGCCGACTGCGAGACGGCCGCTGGGTCGACAACCAGACGCTGCTGGAATTCGGCGACGGCGATACCGCGTACGGCGTCAGCAAGATCGCCTTCGACGATCGCGGCCACGTCTACTTCACGCTGTCAGCCGCGGAGCATCCGGGCCAGGATCCGGCCGATCTCGACGCGGAGATGGCTAAAGCGCAAAACCTGGCGAGCTATCGGGGCAAGGTGTTTCGCGTGAACGAAGACGGCAGCATTCCGTCCGACAATCCATTCGCCGGCAGGCCCGGCGCGCTGCCGGCCATCTGGAGCTTCGGGCATCGCGGTCTGAGCGGGCTGACGTTCGACAGCGGTCGCGACGCGCTGTGGTCGACCGAGCATGGACCGTGGGGCGGTGACGAGCTCAACCTGATCCGCCGCGGCGCAAACTACGGCTGGCCGCTGGTTTCCTTCGGCTATCACTACGCCGGCAAGCCCATCTCCGCCGCGCAGGACCCGGCGCTGCAAGCCCCGATATTTCACTGGACGCCGTCGATCGGCGTTTCCAACGTCCTGGTATACGACGGCGCGGCGTTTCCCAAGTGGCGCGGCCAGCTGTTCGTCGGCTCGCTCGGCGCACGCATCGGCCGGACCCTGTATCGGTTCGAGCTCAAGGACAGCGCGGCGCTGTTGTATGCATATCCGTCGGACGCACAGGGACACGTGCTGCGCGACGCCTCCGGCACGGCGCTGCCGCGGGTGCCGCGCTATGAAGAGGTCCTGCCGGACATCGGCCGGATTCGCGACATGCGCGTCGGTCCGGAAGGCTATTTCTATCTCCTGCTGGAGCGGCCGGACCGCATCGTGCGCATGATTCCCGCGCGGCCCTCGAGCAGCGGCTGACCCCGGGCTTGCCCCCTGCGGCGATAGCCGCGATGATGCGGCGCCGGCAACGGCTGCCGTTTCAGGAAACCATGGAAATCAGCGATCGCGATTACGTGAACTCACTGGCCCGCGGCCTGGAAGTGATTCGCGCCTTCACCCGCAGCACACCCAGCATGACCTTGAGCGACATGGCGCGGGCCACCGGCATGACCCGCGCGACGGTGCGGCGCTTCCTGCTGACGCTGGTGCGCGAAGGCTACGCCGCCACCGACGGCAAGCATTTTGCACTCAAGCCCAAGGTGCTCGAGCTCGGTTACGCCGCGTTGTCGAGCCTGCCATTCCTCGACGTCGTGCAGCCCGTGGTGACGAATCTCGCGGTCGAGCTGGAAGAGTCGTGCTTCGTCGCGATCCTCGACGGCGAAGACGTCATGTACATCGCCACGGCGACACCGCCCGGTCGTCTCGTCAACATCGACCTCAGCGTCGGCAGCCGTGCGCCTGCACACACCGTGTCCACCGGACGCGTGCTGCTCGCCGCGCTCGACGAGAAACAGCGGCTCGCGTATCTCGCCAAGGCCACGCTGAAGAAGTACACCGTCAACACCGTAACGTCGAAAGTAAAGCTGCGCAGCCTGATCGAAGAGACGCGCACCAAGGGCTGGGCGACGGTCGACCAGGAGCTGGAGATCGGCCTGCGCTCGATCTCCGTGCCGATCCGCGATCACAGCGGCAAGGTGCTGGCGGCGCTCAACGTCGCGTGCCCGAGCTCGCGCATTTCTCCGGAAGAAATGAACGGTCGCATCCTGCTGCGGCTGCAGGCGGCGTCGCAGGAAATCACTGCAGGGCTGCAAAAGAAGTGACCGGACGACAGATGCCGCCGCGAGGCAGCGGCGGCATCTGCATGCGCATCCCGCCGCGCTTCAGCGCGACGCCGTCGGCAGCGGGTCGTGCACCCAGAAGTTCTTCACTTCATCGTCGAGTCCGGTCATCTCCCAGCGAATCAGCGACAGCGGCACGCGGCCGGTCGCCATGAACGTGTCGTGGAAGCTCTTCAGCACGAACTTGTCGCCGAGCTGGCGCTTGCTGTCGGCCAGCAGCTCCTGCATCTGCAGCATGCCGATCATGTAGCCCAGGCCGTAGCCCGGCGGCCGCCGCAGGTAGATCTCGGCGTCGACGCGCGCCACGTCCGGCTCCAGGTACGGCGTGCGCTCCATCCAGTACTTCACCACGTCGGCGACTTTCATCTCGTTGAGCTGCAGCCACACGTCGGCCGAGACGCGCGCCGCGCGGAAGATGCCGAACAGATAGATCAGCTCCTTGACGCGCGGGCGGTCGTCGAAGATGCCCGCGTGCAGCATGCCCTCTTCGAGATAGACGCCCCACCCTTCGGTGCGCACGCCATCAGTCAGCTTGCTGCGGATCGGATCCGTGCCGTGGCGCTCGACGACGGCGTCGAAGCGATGGCCCGGAATGACGGCGTGCAGGTGATCCGGATGCGGATCGCGGAACTGCACCTGCTCCCAGAAATTCGGACCGGTCGGCCGCACGATCCACGGCACGTTGGTGTCGAGCTCCTTGATGTAGTCGGGAATCGTGATGATCTCCTGCTCCACCAGGAATTTGCGCACGTGCTCGTCGGTCGCCTTGATCTTCGCCTCGTACTCTTCCTTGGACTCGGAGATCTTGAGCTCCGGCAGGTTGCGATTGTGGTGCCGCTCGAGCGCGTACAGCGCCCACAGCCGCTCCAGCTCGCGATGGCCGAGCGTCAGGATCTGGTCCGCCGTGTACGGCATCAGCTTGACGTTCTTCAGGTACCAGTCGAAGTTCTCGCGGCCGACGCCGGCCTGCGCCGTCATGCTGCCGCGGTTCGCCTTGAGCCATGCGAGGTAGTCTTCCGCAGCCTTCTTCGCTGCCTTGATGTCCGGCGCCAGCTCGCGCTGCTGTTTCTCGGCGCGCCCGAGGAAATCCGCATACCAGCCGATGATTCCCGGCGGCGGCACGGCACGATACGGAAAGCCGTGACCGACGCCGTCGGCGTTGGCCAGGTTGAACATCGCCAGGTCAGCGTAGTCGGCGGCGACTTCGGTCAGATTGGTCTTCGCCTGTGCGACCAGCTTCGGCATTGCGCGCAGCTCGTTGCGCACCGCTTTGAGCTTGTCGCCCTTGACCGGCAGCTCCGTGAAGGTCACGCGCAGCATCTGATCGACATAGAAGCCGGGATCGCGCGACCACGGCTTGGAAACGTTCAGCGTGAAGTTCTCCTGGTCGAAGCGCGCGCGCACGGCCAGGTAGTCGACTTGCTCCTTGCGGTTCCAGGCGGCGACGTTCATGTCGGCAAGCCGCGCCTGCAGCGCCCGCATCTTCTCGCGCCGCTGCTCGACAGCGCCCGCGCTGAAGTCGCTCGCGTCCTTGCCGGCGGTTTCCAGCAGCCACTCGTCGTTGTTGCCCTTGGCGCGCGCCGGATCCTGCCACTGCAGGAATTCATCGAGCAGCGCGACCAGGTCGGCGTGGCTGCCTTTGCCCTGGGGAATGCTGCCGGCCGTGGCGTCCGCCGCGAATGCCAACCGCGAAGCGCCGGCGAGCACGACGATGAACAACAATCCGGAAAGGGAAGCGAACGAGTTTCTTTTCATGGTCTGCGGGTCCCCAACGGCCGGAAACGGCGGCCGTGCAAGTTTCGGGATGCAGACAATGAGCGGACGCGCCAGCCGGTGTCAAATGAATTTGGGCGCATGGCGCACAATTTTTTGCATATCGCACACTTCTTATCAGTCGGGTGCACCCTCTGGAGGATGCTTTCGCGCCGCGAGCGCTGCCATCAACGCGCGGTCGCGCCAGCGCACCCGCTCATGCCACTGCTCCAGAGGCAGCAAGGCGCGCCGCTGCTCTTCCACGGTCTTGACCAGCTCCGCCGTCCACGGTTCATGTTGCCCCCGCTCCGCGCCCATCGCCGCATAGGCCGGGCCAAGCTTCGCTGCGTGACTCGCAATTCCGCCGCGCGTGTTCAGATCGACGGTCTCGAACGGTCCCACCACCGACCAGCGCAGGCCGAGGCCGTCGCGGACGATGCAGTCGATGTCCTCGACGCTCGCAACGCCG
>DATEJG010000166.1:0-13597 GCA_035278165.1 Steroidobacteraceae bacterium | reverse complement strand
GGATCGCGAGCGACCGAACGGTGCGGATCGCGAGAGCTTTCCCTCGGGTCACACCTCGGCGGCGGCCGTGCACGGCGAGCTTGCCAAGAGCAATCTCGCAGCCATCCCGATGAGCTCCGGGCTGCGCAGCGCGGCGGATATCGGCATCGACGGCATCGTGCTGGGGACGGCGTGGGCGCGCGTCGAAGCCGGGTGGCACTATCCGTCGGACACGCTCGTCGGCATGGCGCTCGGCACTTTCGTGGCTTCGTTCGCCACTCGCGCGCTGCTGCCGGAAAATTCGCAGAGCTCGCTGGCACTGGCAGCTACGGACGGAGGTGCGATGCTCCAATGGAACCTCAGGTTCTAGCGGGCCTGCAGCGCGAGAGTTCCGGAACGGCCCTCGATGACGCCGGACTCGATGCGGCTCGTCTTGAGCAGGTTCCGGTCGAGGGCGCGCGCGGCCTCGCGTAAGGTGCGGAACTCGAACCCCGCTTGCAGCCACGCGCCCAGCAGCGCCTCGAACTGCGGCAGATAGGCGCCGCCTTCCAGCTCGGCGTGCAGAGTGAACACGTGATTGCGGGGACCGGTGCGAGTCAGCTCGAAGATTCTGCGGACTGCATCTTCGGCGCGCGCACCCTTTACACCGACGAGCTCATCGAGCGTGGGAAGCGTGGTCGGGATCTGCAGGACGCCGCCGCCGGCGGGAACGAACGGCTCGAAGCCGCGCGTGTCGGAAGCAACTTCGAATCCGAGCCCGTGCTCGATTGCCGGGACGTGCTCGTTCACCTGCCAGCCGGCCGCGCCGTGAACGCGCGGCGCAAAGCCGAAGATGTCCTTGAACGCGTCGCTGGCGCGGCCCATCTGGTCGGACGTCCACGACAGCGAGGCGCCGGCCACGCCGTCCTGCCACTTCACGTGATCGTAGGCGTGCACGCCGACTTCGAATCCCTGCTCGGCCACTGCCCGCATTTCGGCGCGGCACAGCCGGCCGATATCCGGTCCGGGCAGCAGCGTGCCGTACAGCAGCGTCGCGATGCCGTAGTGCGACGCGACCGACGTCCGGCTCACCTTGCCGAGGAATCCGCGCCGGAAAACGCGGCGCAGCGCCCGGCCCGTGTGATCCGGGCCGACGCTGAAGAGAAACGTTGCCGGGATCTCGAGGCTGAGCAGCAGCTGCGCCAGGCGTGGAACGCCCTCGCGTGTGCCGCGTAAGGTGTCGACGTCCACCTTGAGCGTGATGCTGCGCACTGCAATCAGCTCACTGCGATGGCGGATCGTTCGAGGCGCGTGCGCAGCGTCGCGAGGTCGACAGGGCCGCGCGGGTCGGCGGCTTCCAGCAGTTCCAGCCGCTCTCCATCTGCACAAGTGATCACGCAGCGTCCCGCGTCTGCGTGCAGCTTCAAGAGCGCGCCAGCGCCTGTGCGGCCAGGCAGCATGCGCGTGCGGGCGATCATCCAGCGCTCGCCGTCGAAGTTTGCAAACGCACCGGGAAACGGCGGCGCGACAGCACGCACCAGGTTGTGGATCTCGCGCGCTGTACGCCACCACTCGATGCGGCCATCTTCCGGTCGCCGCCGGCCGCAGTACTCGCCTTTCGACAAATCCTGCGCAGTGCGTGGGGCCGTGCCTGCAACGAGCAGCGGCAGGCTGCGTTTCAGCACGGTTTCGGCGGCATCAGTGACGCGCAGGAAAACCTCGTGGGCCGTGTCGTTCTCGCCGATCGGCACTGCCGCCTGGTCGACGATGTCGCCGGCGTCCGCCCGCGAGCTCATGTAGTGAAGCGTGGCGCCGGTCTGCGTGGCGCCGTGCAGGACCGCCCAGTTCACCGGCGCGCGGCCGCGAAATCGCGGCAGCAGCGAGCCGTGCATGTTGAGCGCGCCGCTGCCGGGGATTTCGAGAAGCGCGCCGGGCAGGAGCTGGCGATAGTAGAACGAGAAGATGAAATCCGGCGCCAGCGCACGGACCCGCACTGCCAGTCGCTCGTCGGGTCGTGCCGGCGCGATCACCGGGATGCCGGCTTCGGTCGCGAAGTCCGCCAGGCTCGAATACCAGCGAGTCTCCAGCGGATCATCCTCGTGCGTGACGATGAGCCTGACGTCCACGCCTCGAGCGAGGAGCACGCGCGTGCAGCGCACGCCGACGTCGCCGTACCCGAACACGACCGCGCTCGTGCTCATGAGGCGGCGCGCACGCTGCTGCTCGCGGCGGTGTCGGGTGCTGCGCCGATGACTTCCGCCACCACGTAGCGCGGCCTGCTGCGGACCTGCTCGAAGATGCGCCCCACATATTCGCCGATGATGCCCAGGCCCAACAGCACGCAGCCGAGCAGGAAGAAGGCTATGCCGAACAGGGTGAACAGGCCGGCTGCTTCCGGACCGACGACGAGGCGGCGCACGGCGAGGTACAGCACGAACAACAGCGATGCGCCTGCGATCGCGATCCCGGACCAGGAGAAGATCTGCAGCGGCAGGCGCGAGTAGCCGGTCATCAGGTCGAAGTTGAGGCGGATCAGGTGCAGGAACGAGTACTTCGAGTCGCCGGCCGCGCGCTGCTCGTGCCGCACTTCGATCTCGGTCGGTCGGCGCGCGAACGTGAAGGCGAGGGCGGGCACGAACGGCGTCACTTCGTGGCAGCGATTGATCGAGTCGACGATGCGCCGGTCGTAGCCGCGCAGCATGCAGCCCTGATCGGTCATGCGGATGCGGGTCGTGCGCTCGCGCACGCGATTGAGCAGGCGCGACGCGGTGCCGCGCCACCATGAATCCCGCCGCACGGCGCGTATGGTTCCGACATAGTCGGCGCCCGCTTCCAGGGCCGCGACCACCGCGCCGATCTCCTCGGGAGGATTCTGCAGGTCCGCATCGAGCGTGATGACGCGGCTGCCGCGAACATGCTCGAAGCCCGCGAGAATCGCCAGGTGCTGGCCGGCATTGTGGGCGAGGACTACCGCGCGAGCGCGATCCGGATACTGCGCGACGACCGCGCGCAGCAACGCGACGGAGTCGTCGCTGCTGCCGTCGTCGACGAAGATGACCTCGTACGGTTTGCGCAGAGCATCGAGGGCGGGGAACAGTCGTGTAAACAGCAGCGGCAGCCCCGCGCTCTCGTTGAACACCGGTATCACGACGGAGATCGAGGGTTTCACGCGGTCACCCCGAGAACCTGGTTGACTGCAGCGACGACCCGGTCGACATCGGAGTCGCGCATCGCCGGAAACAGCGGCAGCGTCACCGTCTCTCGCCCGATGCGCTCGGCGTTCGGAAACATGCCGAGCCGCCAGCCGAGCTTGCGATACGCGCTGAAGGTATGGATCGCCTGATAGTGCACGCCCACCGCAATTCCCAGCTCATCCATGGCGCGAATGAATTGCGCTCGCGCCATGCCTGCTGCGGCCACGGGCAGCAGCGGCGCAAACATGTGCCAGCTGTGGCCCGTATCGCCCCGCGCGGGCAGGCGCAGCGGACAATTGTTCTGCCAGAGAGCGAAGTAGCGGTCGACCAGCGCACGACGCCGCGCGTTGAACTCATCGAGGCGGGCCAGCTGGCCCAGGCCGATGCATGCGGCAATGTCGGACATGTTCGCTTTCATGCCCGGGAAGATCACGTCCAGCTCTCCGGGCGCGCCGCGCTGGATGCCGTGGAAGCGCGCTCGCTCGATGTAGTCGATTGCGTCGTCGCTGCCCGTGGCGATGGCGCCGCCTTCGCCGGTGGTCAGGTTCTTGTTCGGGTGGAAGCTGAAGCACACGAGGTCGCCGCGGGCGCCGATGCGCGTTCCCCTGAAGCTCGCGCCGATGGCGTGCGCAGCATCTTCGATGACTCGCAGGTCGTGGCGCCGCGCCAGCTCGTACAAAGCATCCATCTCGACGGGCAGCCCCGCGAAGTGCACCGGCATGATGACGCGCGTGCGCTCCGTGATGACCGACTCGACTTGCTGCAGCGACAGGTTGCGCGTGTCGAGATCGACGTCG
Organism: Steroidobacteraceae bacterium; assembly: GCA_035278165.1. Lineage (GTDB taxonomy): Bacteria > Pseudomonadota > Gammaproteobacteria > Steroidobacterales > Steroidobacteraceae > Steroidobacter. Next base: position 9,648 of record DATEJG010000166.1, on the reverse strand, counting down.
ACGAACACCGGCCTGGCGCCTGCTCGGCAAATCACGTTGGCCGTTGCGCAGAAGCTCATCGCGGGGGTGATCACTTCGTCGCCCGGGCCCACGCCAGCGGCCAGCAGCGCGATCTCGAGCGCTTCGGTCGCCGAGGTCAGCGCGCGCACCGGGCGTCCGCCGAGATAGGCCGAGAGCTTGCGCTCGAACTCCGCGACCTTGGGGCCGCTCGCCAGCCAGCCCGAGCGCAGGACGTCGGCGACGCCCTCGATCGTGGCTTCGTCGATGTCGGGCCGCGTGAACGGCAGGCGCTCGAGTGCCATCAGGGTGACCTCGATACCAGGAGCACGCCCGCCATGATCAGGCCGATGCCGGCCCAGCGAACGGCTCCGACCGACTCGCCCAGCGTGAGCCACGCAAGCAGCGCAGTGAGGACGTAGCCGACCGACAGCACCGGGTAGGCCTGGCTCACCGGAACGCGCGACAGGCCCACGACCCACACGATGAGCGACAGCCCGTAGCAGAGCAGTGCGATCCAGAACGCGACACTCGTCGCGAGCTGCTGACCCGCGCGCCACATGTCGCTCGGCGTGCCGTCGATTGCGCCGGTGTCTGCAGTTGCAGCTTTCAGGCCGAGCTGCGCCAACGAGTTCAGCGCCACACCGCTCAGCAGCCAGCCAAGATCCACCAGCTTCATGAGCGCGCCACCACGATGCTGTGGGCGTCGCGGGCCACGATCCGCCCGGACATGCCCGCCGCCGCGAGCGACGCATAGATGCGCGGGTCGATGAACGCGATCGCGTCGCTCGCCGCCTGCCAGCACTCGAGAAACTTCCCCCGGTCCTGCGCGGGTAGGGTGATGCCGGCCTGGCTCAGGCCGAATTCCAGCTCGCCGCGATAGTCGTACACGAAAAGCGGCCGCCGCAGATAAAACGACACCGAGTGGCGATACTGGCCGACGCTGTAGAGCGCTGTGTTCGCGTCGATGCTGGCGCCGATCTGCGCTGCGACTGCTGCGCCGCTGCGAGCCGGAAAGGTGGCCGCGTAGCACATCGCGAGGATCTGATAGCACGCGATCGATACCGCCGCGAGCACACTCCATCGCCGCGCGAGGTCGAGCCGTGAGCGCTGGCCATCGAAGATGACATAGCCGATGCAGAGGACGCCGGCAGCAATCGCCCATGCCAGCGACGACGGCCACTCGGAGCCCATGCGCCGCCACGCGAGGAATGCGAGCGTTGCGGCGATGAGCAGCAGGAAGCCGATCGACAGCCATTTCGCGCGAGGAAATGCGTCGGCCTGGCCGCGCGTCACGCGCGCCAGCGCTACCGCGAGCGGCGGCATGATCGGCATCACGTACGTGGCGAGCTTGGACTGCGACAGCGAGAACAACACGATGACGACAGCGCACCAGGTGAGCAGGAACAGCTCGGCACGAAATTCGCCTGCGCTGCGCTCGCCTTCGATCTTCGCAAGCGTCCAGCTGCGCCAGTTGCCGAGCACGGGCAGCAGGGCAACTGCCACGATGGGTATGAAGTACCAGAACGGCTCGACGCGATCCGCGACGGTCGTCAGGTAGCGCTCGAAGTGCTCGCGGACGAAGAAGAACTGGAAGAACTCCGGGTTGCGGCGCTGGATGAGCCAGAACCACGGAACCGTGATGACCAGGAACAGCGGCACACCGGCGCGCAGCTGCAGCCTGCGCAACGGCGACAGATCGCGTGTCGCAGCCATGTAGACCGTGAGCGTTGCGCCCGCGAGCACCAGCGTCACGATTCCTTTGCTCAGGACTGCGAGGCCGAGCGCCGCCCAGGTGATCAGCATCCAGTTGCGCAAGCGGGCAGGCGAGTCGTGCGCGAGTTGTGCGATGACGAACGCGAACAGCGCGGCGCACAGAAAGAACGTGAATCCCTGGTCCAGCAGGTTGAGCTGCCCGGTGATCGCGAAGTACGGATTCGTCGCCAGCAGCGCGGCTGCGACCAGCGAGGTATCCGTCGCATAGCCGATGAGCCTGCAGAACCCGAAGACGAGTGGAATGCACAGGAAGGCGAGTACCGTCGCGTACAGCCGCGCGGTCCACTGCTGAACGCCGAAGACGCTGTACAGCGCAGCGGTCGCCCAGTATTGCAGGGGCGGCTTCTCGAAGTACTTCACGTCGTTCAGCGTCGGCGTGATCCAGTCGCCGCTCGCGGCCATCTCGCGCGGTATCTCCGCGTAGCGGCCCTCATCGGGATCGAACAGCGGTCGCAGCGGCATGCTCGCCAGCCACAACGCGCCGAGCACCAGCCACAGACTGAGCGTTGCCGTGCGCATCGCGAGCACTCAGGCAGCCGTCTCGAGCTGATTGATGCTGCGGTGTTGCGGGCCTTCCAGGCCGACGTAGTAGGCGATCGTCTTGCGGATCGATTCGCGCAGGTCCGTGCGCGGTGCCCATCCCAGCAGCTCGCGAGCGGCTTCGATGGCGGGCACGCGCAGCTGGATGTCCTGGTAGTACTTGCCGTAATAGCTCGCCGAGGCGACCGTCTCGATCCGCACGTCCCGCGCGCGCTCGCGCAGCTGCGGAAACTCCTGGGCGACCTCGATCATGAGGCGCGCCAGCTCGCGGATCGAGGCGCAGTTGGCGGGATTGCCGATGTTGAAGATGCGTCGCGTCGCGACGCCGCCCGGGTTCTCGATGATGCGCAGCAGACAGTCCATCGCATCGTCGATGAACGTGAACGAGCGCTTCTGCTCGCCGCCGTCGACCAGCAGGATGGGCTTGCGGTGCAGAATGTTCGACAGGAACTGCGTGAACACCCGCGAGCTGCCTTCCTTCGGCTCGTCGATGTTGTCGAGATTCGGGCCGATGAAGTTGAACGGGCGGAACAGCGTGTAGTCGAAGCCGTCCCGCTCGCCGTACGCGTAGATGACGCGGTCGAGCAGCTGCTTCGACGCGGCATAGATCCAGCGCTGCTTGTTGACCGGCCCGTAGACCAGCGGGCTGGTCTCCTCGTCCAGCACCGCATCCGCGGACATGCCGTAGATCTCGGAGGTGGAAGGGAACACCAGGCGCTTGCGGTACTTCACGCACTGCCGCACGACTTCGAGGTTCGCCTCGAAGTCCAGCTCGAATACCTGCAGCGGATCGCGCACGTATTGCGCCGGGTTGGCGATCGCGACCAGCGGTACCACGACGTCGGACTTCTTGATGTGGTACTCGACCCACTCGCGATTGATGGTGATGTCGCCCTCGACGAAGTGGAAGCGCGGCGCAGCACACAGGCTGCCGAGCTTGTGATCCGACAGGTCGATGCCGTACACCTCCCAGTCGCGCGTGCGCAGGATCGCGGCCGTCAGTGCGCTGCCGATGAAGCCGTTGGCTCCGAGAATCACTACCCTGTGCGTCATCGCCGCCTCACTCCAAGCCGGGCCCGCAGCACATGCTGCATCCTGGTTGGACGGCGGCGCGGCGTTAAATCCGTCGCGCTTCCCGGCGGAAAATCCTCTGTTTCAGCTGGATTGCAGGCATGGAGGCCTTACACGGCGCGCGCTGCAGGCGCAGCAAGCTACCCGACCTCGCCGACCGCGCGCAGCCACTCGTCGTTCATGCCGTCGGTGCCGAGCGGATAGCGGAAATTGTAGCTCGATCGCGGTGGTCTCACGCGAGCCTGACGCCGGTCATCTCCGCAAGCTTCGCCACGAGCCGATCCTGAAATCCTTCATCGAGCGCTTCCGCGGCCGGCTTCTGCTGCTTCCTGTGATACCAGTAGCGGCCGCTCACCTTCGCCGCAGGATCGTCGCTGACGGCGAGCCAGGTCTGTGTGAGGTGTCCTTGCTCGAGATCGTCCGAAGCTGACGGGCCGCCCATCTTGGTCGCCACCCAGCCTGGATCGACCGCATTGCTCAGGACATTCGACCAGCGCCGTGCGACGGCGAATGCGAACACGGTGAGGTAGAGCTTGCTGTCGGAATAGGCGCGATCTGCGTTCCAGCGACGCGTTTGCCAATCCACATCGTGCAGCGACCCGTCGCCGCCGCGGTGCATGCTGCTGCTGAGATAGATCAGGCGATCGGGACGCTCGATCAGCGCCGTCAACATATAAGGCGCGAGCGTATTCACCGCGAGGGTTCTCGCGTGACCTTCCGGCGTGGTGTCGCGACCCGGTTGATCCGAAACGCCGGCGTTGTGGATCACGGCGTTCATGCGCCCGATCTTGTTGACCTGGTCGGCGAGAGACCGCGTCGCGGCCGCACTGCTCAGATCCCCGATGACGACACCCGCTGAGCGCGCGGCCATGTCGGCAAAAGCTTCGGCCGCACGTCGCTCGGAGCGTGCGTGTAACACGACTTCGTGACCGTCAGCCATGAGAGTGAGCGCCGCTGCGCGACCGAGGCCGTCAGTCGAACCGGTGATGAAGATGCGACGCATGTTGCTTGCCCGGAAGCGGCTCGGTGAATCAGAAGCTGCACGCGACAACGTGGGGCAGCATAGCGCGAGACCGGTAGCAGTAGCGCCGCTCAGCAGATCGCGCCGCGACAGCCGGCGAGTCTTGTCAGGCATCTCTCCTCCGCTGCGTCTCTCAGCCTGGACAGCTAACCACTTTCCGGCAGAAAAGCCACGAGGTTCCGATAAACCCTTGACGTCGGAAGCGCATCTACGGTCCATGGATACAGGCAGACTCATTATCGCCGCCGTCGCCATACTCACCGTGGCGGCTGGCGCGCAGAGCAAGGACCGCCATTCCGCTTGGAAAGAAGACCTCACTGTTGCGAGCGATACGCTGCAGAACAAGGACCGCAGCTATTCCGCTGAGGCAAGACGCGCAGCGCGCGACGAGATCGAGCGCACACGCTCGCGCATCGATCAGCTCACCGATCAGCAGATCGTCGGCAGCCTCGCTCGGGCGGCGGCTTTATCGGACAACGCGCACACGCGCGTCTATCTGTTGCGCAATCGAAGTTACTGGCGCCGGTACCCGATTCGGATCTGGCGATTCGCCGATGGCTGGTACGTCATAGCCGCGCGGGCAGCAGCCGCGCCGCTGGCAGGCGGCAAGATCACGCATGTTCAAGGTATGCCGATCGAGCAGGCGTTCGAGAGAGTTCGCCCGCTCTATGCAGGCAACGCGCAGTGGGCGACTTACATGGGCACGTACACGCTCACGAGCCCGGATGCACTGCTGAGCGTCGGTGTGCTCGATACCGATGTTGCGGAGGTCGTCGTGCAGATCGACGGCACACGTCGATCCGTGCGCCTGCAGCCCGATCCGCTCGACGCACGCACCAGTCCGGAAGAAAGCTGGTGGTTCCTGTCGCCGCAGCACCTGGCTGCATCGGGATGGACGCACGCACTGGCAGCGCGCAAGTTGCCGCAGGTCTTGCTCTCGCCGGAGCTGAACTACAGCTACGCGCGATGTGAGCGCGACGTGCTGTACGTTCGCTATAGTCGTGCCGCCGATGCTCCGGGTCAGGAAACGGTGCGAACGTTCGGCGAAAGAGTGCTCGCGACCATGGCCGCTCAGCCGCCGGGCAAGCTCGTGCTGGACCTGCGGTTCAATACCGGCGGCGATCTGCAACGAGCGCGGCCGTTCATGGAGGCGCTCGCCGAGTCGCAGCTTGCACGGAAGCCGGGTGGTATCGCGGTGCTGATCGGCCCGAGCACGTTTTCGGCGGGCATCACTCCGGCGGCGTGGCTGCGAGCCCGAAGCAAGGCGGTTCTCGTCGGCACACAGCCGGGCGATCGACCGGTGTACTGGTCCGAGGGCGGCAACGTGACGCTGCCGAACTCGGGTGTCGTCGTGCACTACGCCGATGGGTTGCATCACTATTCCGACACTCCATTGCCGAAGGACGCGCAGGCGTATCTGCACTTCGAGATCGGGGTGCGCGATCTCGAGCCGGATGTCCCAGTCGATTGGACGTGGGAAGACTACTTGTCCGGGAGCGATCCGGTGGCCGCCGCGGCGATCGGGGCGCCGCTTCGGTGTGCCGACGAAGCGCCGTGACGCTCGCCTGGCGGCAAGGAAGCCATTGAGTTCGCTGCCGAACTGCACGAACATTCCGATATATGACTTTGCCTGTTGCGGACTGCCGTGCGGCTGCACGGCGCAGGTTGCCGCGCCTGCTCTATAACTATATCGACGGCGGCTCCTACGACGAGGTCACGCTCGCCCGCAACGTCCAGGACATGCAGGCCCTGACGCTGCGCCAGCGCGTGATGCGCGATTCGTCCCGGCTGTCGAAGGAGGTCGAGCTGCTCGGCCAGCGCCTCGCCATGCCCGTCGCGCTGGGACCGGTGGGGTTCTCGGGAATGTACGCGAGACGCGGCGAAGTTCAGGCGGCGCGTGCGGCGCATGCTGCGGGCCTGCAGTTCTGTTTGTCGACACTCAGCATCTGCAGCCTGGAGGAAGTCACGGCGGCCTGCGAACGGCCGATCTGGCTCCAGCTGTACCTCCTGCGTGATCGCGGGTTCTGCGCCGCCATGATCGAGCGAGCCAAGGCGGCGAAGTGCTCGGTCCTGATGCTCACCGTTGATCTGCCCGTCGCCGGCGCGCGCTATCGAGACTTCCGCACCGGCATGTCCGGGCCGCCCGGGCTGCTCGGTCAATGGAGGCGATTGGAGGCCGCGCTTCACCCGCGCTGGCTGTGGGACGTCTGGCTGCGCGGCCGGCCGCATTCGTTCGGCAACATTCCGAAGGAGTTTCTTGCGCGCGGCGGCATCGGCGGGTTCGCAAGTTGGGTCGCGAAGAACTTCGACCCCAGCATCACCTGGAAGGATCTCGAATGGGTGCGTGCGCGCTGGGACGGGCCGATTCTCGTGAAGGGGATCCTCGATGCGGACGATGCTCACGACGCGATCGCTGCAGGAGCAGATGCGCTCGTGGTTTCGAATCATGGCGGACGGCAGCTCGACGGCGTTGCGTCGGGCATCGCCGCGCTGCCCGCAGTCGCCGATCGCGTCGCCGGCCGCGTGCCGGTGTTGATGGATGGCGGCGTGCGCAGCGGGCTCGATGTGCTTCGCGCACTCGCGTTGGGCGCTCGCGCATGTCTGATCGGACGTGCGTGGGCGTACGCGCTTGGCGCGGGCGGCGGGCCGGCGGTGGAAGAGATGCTCAAGACGATGCGGGCCGAGCTGGGAGCGGCGATGACGCTTACGGGGTGCGCGGATGTTCGTCAGGCGAGCCGCGCGCTGCTGAGCGATTCGAGAGGGCTGCGGATGCCGGCGGCTGATGAGCTCAAGACGTGCGTGTAGATCATCGTCGTGCTCACGTCGCTGTGTCCGAGGAGCTCTTGCACACGGCGAATGTCGATGCCGGAATCGAGTAGATGGGTGGCAAACGAATGTCTCAGCGTGTGGGCTGTGACCTTCTTGGGGATCTGCGCCTTCGCGACGGCGCGGGCGATCGCTCGGCCGACCGTTTGCTCGTATTGATGATGTCGGCGGCGAATACCGGAGCGCGGGTCCAGAGATAACGCGGGGGGACGGGAACACCCAGTGCCAGGCCCAGCTTTCACTGGCGCGCGGGTACTTGCGGGCCAGGGCATCCGGCATCCAAACACCGGGCACTCGGCGAGCGCGATCCTCTGCCCATAGCGCGCGCGAATACTCGAGTTGACGGTGCAGGGACTGGATCAGTGGCTCCGGCAACATGACGACGCGGTCCTTGCGGCCCTTGCCCTCGCGCACGATGAGAACCTTGCGATCGAAGTCCACGTCCTTTACGCGGAGTCTCAGAGCTTCCATCAGCCGGAGGCCGGCGCCGTACAACAATGCGACGAGCAATGTGAACGCAGGTTCCACGTGATCGAGGAGCTGCGAAACCTCAGGCCGGGACAGCACGACTGGAATTCGAATCGGAGTTTTCGGCCGGCCGATCTGCTGCATCCACGGCAGCTCGATATTCAGCACCTGCCGATAGAGGAAGAGCAGGGCAGCCAGCGCCTGTTTGTGAGTGGACGGGGCGACGTGCCGTTCGGTCGCCAGGTGCGTGAGAAAGGCTTCGACCTCCGGAGACCCCAACGACCGCGGATGCTGTAGTCGGTGGAAGCGAATGAAGCGGCGCACCCAGAACACGTAGGCTTGCTCGGTACGCAGACTGTAATGGCAGTAGCGGATGCGCTCCCTCAGCTGGTCGAGCAGACGGGTGGATTTCAACGGACGGGCCGTGCCTGGTTTCATGGATGGGTTAGTACCGCATCCAAGAGCGCAGTCAGCCGCCAGTTTGTTGGCGTTCAGGCGCTTATGTGTTAGCCGGCGTACAGGTTATTGGTCACCGTGGTAGGTTATTCGTCATGAGGGGCATTTCTAAATCAAGTTGGGCGTGAAAGGCACGGATGAAGACGAGCACAGAGCCAGAACGCTACTTGAAAGGCCGGCGTGTGCATCAGGGCGCCTGGTCGGTGGGCGTTTCCGCGTCAGCGGTTGTTTGCGGCGTCCTCTCGTGGCTTCGTTTGGCAGTGCAGGGCACGCTCAACGTCGAGCCTGTTCTTGGGCTCGATCGGGTGGCTTCGATCGGCGCGCAGCTTCCTTTGGTGTTGGTGGAGCCGGAACGGCACTTGAGCGGTCGGCAGTTATGTCAGGGCGCTGGTCGGTTGGGGTTTCCGGGCTCGCGGTCGCCTGTGAGGTTCTGCTGCGGCTTCGTTCAGCAACTGAGATCGTGCTTAGGGTTCACTCTGTTCTTCGGTCCGGTCGGGCGGCTTCGATCTGCGCGCAGCTCCGTTCAGTGTTGGGGTACGCGGCGCTTGCCGTTTCGTGTTTTGCTGGCGTTGAAGTGAGTGCGAGGTTCCCGGATGCGTAGGCTGCGCTTGTGCTGGTCAGATCAATCGCCCAACAAGTCGTTCGAGCCGACGCTGAAAACTACTGCGCCTTCACTTGGCGTCGGGTTCGGCGCGGCTCAACTCAATCGTTATGCATAAGGAAGCAGCAGAACGGCAAAGGGTGGCTATCGAAGCCATGACGAAGTACATGGAGGGGAAACTTAGCTTTGTCCTCTTCAAGAATGGAACGTTTTGTTTCTTCAAGGCGGGGCTGGCGCCTGACCAGAATGCGGCAAATGAAAAGCTCGAGGCATTGAATTACAAGCACGTCGACTTTCGCGTCATCCCAATGAAGGACGGGAACTATCTTGTGGACTTTGGCGATCCGATTGTTGGTCTACTCTTGAAAGACGAAGCAGCCGTTCTGGCCTCAGGATCGCGCAGAGACTTGGAGGTTGGGATCCAGGTTAAGGCCGCGCTGCACATGGATATCGAAGAGCGCATCGTGACGTGCGTGGTTAGCAATGCATAACAAGCGAATCGAGTTCGCTCCCTTCGGTCGCCCGACTCGCAAACGGCGATGCCGTTTGCTCGCGGCTCATTCGCGGCGTTAGAGGTCTGAAGAGTTCCGATTTCACCATCTCGCCTGCCGGTGCTACAGTCGGACTCATGAAGCCAATTCGCATTTCCGATGTCCTGGAGCTGCCCGTTGCTGAACGGTTGAAGCTTGTGGAAGCGATCTGGGACAGCATTGCTGAGGCACCGGAAGCGCTTCAGTTGACAGAAGCACAGCGCACCGAGTTGGACCGGCGGCTAGACGAATACGAGAAGGACCCGGAGGCTGGCTCGCCCTGGTCTGAGGTAAAGGAAAGGATTCTGAAGAGGAGCTGATTTTGCGTCTCATCGTCCGCCCGGATGCGGAAGCCGACATTG
>DATEJG010000165.1:0-145985 GCA_035278165.1 Steroidobacteraceae bacterium | reverse complement strand
CCTGGCCGCGGTCCGCGAGCGCATCGGCGCCGGCCCGCTGCTGATGCTGGATGCCAACAATGCCTGGCGCGACTTGCCGAGCGCGCAGCGCTTCATGCGCATGGCGGAAAAATACGATCCGCACTTCATCGAAGAGCCGTTCGGTCCCGACGACATCGCCAACCACGCCCGGCTCGCCGGACTCACGCCGGTGCCGGTCGCCACCGGTGAGATCGAGGCCGGCCGCTGGCGCTTCAAGGAGCTGCTGGACCAGGGCGGCGCCGCGATTCTGCAAACCGACGCGTGCGTCTGCGGCGGCATCACCGAGTTCCGGCGCATTGCGGCGCTGGCCGCTGCCTATGGCGTCACTCTCTATCCGCACTGGTTCCACGACCTGCACGTGCATCTGGTCGCAGCGACGCCGAACGCGCGCTACGTCGAGTTCTTCCCCGACGACACGGTGCTGAACTTCCGGCGCCTGCTCGACGCGCAACTGGTCTGCGAAAGCGGCACGCTGCGCCTGCCGACGCGACCCGGACTCGGCTTCGACTTCGACGCCGGCCGGCTCGACGAATACGCGGTGGCGCCCTGGCGCGCGATCGCACGCTGAGGAATTCGCGTGTACCCGTCACCGGTGCATTTCATCGACGGCGTGGAGATCGCCGCCACCGCAGGACCGATCGTGCCGATCGTCAATCCGGCCACGGAAGAAAAGCTCGGCGAAGTCGTCGCTGCAGGTCCCATGCAAGTGTCGGCCGCGCTGCAAGCCGCCGAACGCGGCCTGAAACGCTGGAGCGCAGTCAGCCCCTGGGAACGCTCGCGCGTATTGCGCAAGATCGGCCGCCTGATGCGCGAGCGCGCGGAAGAGCTGGCACTGCTGTTGACGCTCGAGGTCGGCAAGCCGCTCGCTGAGGCGCGTGCCGAGGTCGCGGTGTCCGCCGAGCACTTCGATTGGTGCGCCGACGAGGCGCGCCGCATCTACGGCCTGTCGCTCGACGGGCGCAGCGAGGGCAGTCGCTTCGAGGTTCGGCACGAGCCCGTCGGCATCGTGCTCGCGCTGACGGCGTGGAACTTCCCCATCAACCTCGCGTCGCGCAAGCTGGCGATGGCGCTCGCTGCGGGCTGCGCGCTGATCCTCCGGCCGGCCGAGGAAGCGCCCGGCAGCATCGCTGCGCTGGTGCGCTGCTGCCACGACGCGGGAGTGCCGGCTGGCGCGGTCAACCTGCTGATCGGTCCGCCGGAAGCAATCGTCACGCCGCTGATGGCGGAGCCCGCGGTACGCAAGATCAGCTTCACGGGCTCGACGCGCGTCGGCCAGTTGTTGATCCGCCAGAGCGCCGACACGGTGAAGCGGCTCACGATGGAGCTCGGCGGTCACGCGCCCTTCATCGTGCTCGACGATGCCGATGTCGCCGAGGCCGCAGCGGTCGCCGTGCAGAGCAAGTTCCGCAATGCCGGGCAGGTGTGCACCTCGCCGAGCCGTTTCTTCGTCGCCCGTCCCGTGCTCGAAGCCTTCGAGTCCACGGTGACCGAGCGGACGTTGCAACTCAAAGTGGGCGACGGCCGCTCGCCGGGTGTGGACATGGGACCGCTCGCTACCGAACGTCAGCGTGCGCGCAGCGAGAGGCTGGTCGCCGACGCGCTGGCCAAAGGCGCGCGGCTGCTATGCGGTGGCCGTCGCCCGCCCGGGCTCGGACGCGGCTACTTCTATGAGCCCACGGTGCTCGCCGGCGTACCCGACGCGGCGGCCATCCTGCACGAGGAACCGTTCGCGCCGGTGATGGCGATCGTGCCCGTCGCCGATGCCGCCGAGGCCGTGACGCGCGCGAATGCGACCGAAGCGGCGCTGGCTTCGTATCTGTTCACGCGCTCGGCCGAACGCGCCGAGCATGTATCGAAAGCGCTGGAGGCGGGCCTTACAGGCATCAACACCGCCGCCGTCGCTCTGCCGGAAGGGCCGTTCGGCGGCATCAAGCAAAGCGGCTTCGGCCGCGAGGGCGGCGAGATCGGCGTGCGCGAGTACCTCAACACGAAGTTCGTGCATAAGCGAGGCCTGACATAGTTAAAGTATAGGGACATGCGCACCACCAAACCCGCGAACGCTCCGGAAAGCGTCACCACCGCCGAGATCGTGCAGCGCCTCGAGGAAGAGATCGCGCTCGGCGTGCTGCGTCCCCGCGAGCGCCTGGTCGAGGACGACCTGCTGACGCGCTTCAAGGCCAAGCGGCATGTCGTGCGCCAGGCGCTGCTGGACCTGGAGACCATGGGCATCGTCAGCCGCCCGCCGAACCGCGGCGCGATCGTGCGCGACATCGGCAGGGAGGAGATCGAGCAGCTCTACTTCGTGCGCGAGCTGCTCGAGCGTGCCGCGATCGAAGTGATGCCGCTACCGGCGAGCGCGCAGGTACTGCAGACCCTGACCGACCTGCACGAGCGTCATACCAAAGCCACCAAGGAAGGCCGCCTGCGCGAGGTGTTCAGGCTCAACCTGGATTTCCACAAGGCGCTGTTCGATGCCTGCGGCAACGTGCCGCTCAGCGAGGCGATCCTGCAGTTCGCCTTCAAGACGCACGCGATCCGCTCCTACACGATCGGCGACGCGAAGCTGCTGGCGCGTGTCTGCGAAGAGCATGCACGCATCATCAAGCTGATGCGCGGCGGCGAGACGAGCCGTGCCGCGCTGGTCAAGCTCATCTCCGAGCACAAGCGGCCGGCAAAACAGGCGTATCTGCAGGCGCTGCAGCGGATCGAGCAGAGCAGCGAATCGCTGCTGCCTTCGCGCTGACGCGCAGGAACATCGTCAGGAGAACCGCGCCTCCGGGTCCGGCGTTTCGCCCGGGCGGGCGAGGAAGTCGAGGTCGCAGCCTTCGTCGGCCTGCAGCACATGCTCGATGTGCAGCGAGCCGAAGCCGCGCTGGTAGTGCGGCGGCGGCGCCACCCAGGCTTTGCGGCGGGCGTCTAGCTCTTCCGCGGCCACCAGCAAGTCGAGCCTTCGCCCCGCAGTGTCCAGTGTGATCAGGTCGCCGTTGCGCACCAGTCCGAGCGGTCCGCCGACGCGGCTTTCGGGGCAGACGTGCAGCACGCACGTGCCATAGCTGGTGCCGCTCATGCGCGCGTCGGAGATGCGCACCATGTCGCGCACGCCTGCCGCGAGCAGCTTCTTGGGAATCGGCAGCATGCCCCACTCCGGCATGCCGGGCCCGCCGACCGGGCCGCTGTCCTGGAGCACCAGCACGCTGTCGGGCGTGACCGGCAGCTGCGGGTCATCGATGCGCGCCAGCAGATCCTTGAAGTTGCTGAACACCACGGCCGGCCCGGTGTGCTGCAACAGTCGCGGTTCGGCGGCGGCGCGCTTGAGAACTGCACCGCGCGGCGCGAGGTTGCCGCGCAGGACCACGAGCCCGCCAGCCGCGTAGACCGGGTTGACGAGCGGCCGGATCACCTCGTCGTTGTAGACCTCGACGCCCGCGAGGTTCTCGCCCAGCGTGCGGCCGTTCACCGACCGACACGACCGGTCGAGCTGCGACTCGATCCGCTTCAGCAACGCGGGCAGGCCGCCGGCGTAGTAGAAATCTTCCATCAGGAAGGCGCCGCTGGGCTGCAGGTTGCAGAGCACCGGCACTGCCTCGCTCGCTTGCGCGAAGTCTTCCAGCGACAGTTCCACGCCGAGCCGGCGCGCCATTGCCACCAAGTGGATGAGCGAGTTGGTCGAGCCCGACAGAGCCATGTCGGCGAGCACCGCGTTCAAGAAGCTCTGCCGTGTGACCACCTCGCGCGGGCGCAGGTCTTCCCACACCATCTCCACGATGCGGCGGCCAGCGGTCGACGCCATCTGCGAATGCCGCGCGTCGACCGCCGGGATCGAGCTCGCGCCCGGCAGCGTGAGGCCGAGCACATCGACCAGGCTAGTCATGGTCGAGGCGGTGCCCATGGTGTTGCAGGTGCCGGGCGAGCGCGCCGTGCCTTCGCCGAACGAGCGCCACGAAGCTTCGTCGATCTTGCCGGCGCGGAAATCGGCCAGCGCCTGCCAGGTGCTCGAGCCGGTGCCCAGCATCTGCTGGCCGCGCCAATGGCCGCGCAGCATCGCGCCTGCGGGCACGAAGAGCGCCGGGATGTTCATCGACGCCGCGGCCATCACCAGGCCCGGCGTGGTCTTGTCGCAGCCACCGAGCAGTACCGCACCGTCGATGGGATGCGAGCGCAGGATTTCCTCGGCGTCCATCGCCAGCAGGTTGCGATAGATCAGCGTGCTCGGCCGCACGTAGGTCTCGCCGACGCTCAGCGTGGGCATCACGACCGGAAAGCCGCCGGCCTGCCAGACGCCGCGCTTGATCTCCTCGATACGCTGCGGGAAGTGCGTGTGGCAGCTGTTGAGATCGGACCAGGTGCTGAGGATGCCGATGACCGGCTTGCCCTGGAAGTCTTCGCTGGTGAAGCCCATCTGCTTGGTGCGATAGGACTTGTGATTGCCCGGCTGGCCGGCGGCGCCGAACCAGCGCTGGCTGCGCAGCTGCGACAGCTCGATCTTCTTGCGGGTCATCGGCTCAGGCGTTCAGTTCGGCCAGCAGCGCTTCGCTGCGGCGCGCCAGGATCGCCAGGTCCGAGCCGACGGCGATGAAGTCGTAGCCGAGCTTCAGCAGATCGCGCGCTTCTGCCGGGTTGAAGTTCAGGGTGCCCGGAGCCTTGCCGGTGGCGCGAATGGCCCGGTAGATCTCGGCGATCGCTGCGCGCACTTCGGGCGCGCCCAGCTGGCCGTGCCGGCCCATGTTCGCCGCCAGGTCGCCGGGCCCGACGAACAGGCCGTCGATACCGTCCACCGCACCGATCTCGGCGATCGCCGCCGCCGCGGTCGGCGACTCGATCTGCACGATGATGCATTGTTCCTCGTGATAGCGCTGGCTGTAGTCCTTGATGCGAGCGAACGCGTTGGCGCGCATGTTGCCGGCGGCGCCGCGGATACCGTGCGGCGGATAGCGGGTCGCCGCGACAGCGCGCCTCGCTTCGTCGGCGCTCTGCACGAACGGCACCATGATCGAGCGCACACCCGCGTCCAGCAGGCGCTTGAAGATGATCGGCTCGTTCCACGGGATGCGCACCACCAGCTCCGCCGTGCCGCCCCTGGCCGCGCGCAGATGATCGGCAACCTGCGAGGTGTCCACGCACGTGTGCTCCATGTCGAGCAGCATCCAGTCGTAGCCGGCGCCGGCCAGCACTTCGGTGGCGTTGGGGCTTTCGAGCGAGAGCCACACGCCGAACTGTTTCCTGCCGAGCGCGAGGTTGCGCTTGAACACGTTCGGGCTGAGGGCTGTGGGGGTCACGGTCATCGCGTTCTCCGGCATCCGGTCGCAGTGTCTTGCCAAATTGTCATTAATGTTGACAATAACATCGTCGGGGATTCCGGCATAGCGACTCTCCATACCCATGAACCCTGCAGCCGCAATGCCGCCGCTCGGCAGCATCGAACGCCTGGATCCCGCCTTCGACGCCATCATGCCGCCGGACTGGCGCATCGAGAAACTCGCCGCAGGGTTCATCTGGTCGGAAGGACCCGTGTGGATCGCGTCGGGCCAGTATCTGCTGTTCACCGACGTCCCGGGCAACACGCTGTATCGCTGGTCGGAGCGCGACGGCCTGAGCGTGTTCCTCGAGCCCTCCGGCTACGAAGGTCCCGACACCAGCGCGTTTCGCGAGCCCGGCGCCAACGGACTGTTCCCCGACGGCGAAGGTACGATCCTGCTTGCGGATCACGGCAATCGCATGGTGGCGCGGCTCGACCTGGCGACGAAGCGCAAGACGCCGCTCGCCACGCGATTCGACGGCAAGCGCTTCAACAGCCCGAACGATGTGATCCGCCGCAGCGACGGCGTCATCTTCTTCACCGACCCGCCGTACGGACTCGCCGGCCTGAACGACTCGAAGCTCAAGGAGCTCGATTTCAATGGCGTGTATCGCATCGATCTCGACGGCAGCGTGCACCTGCTCGACCGCGAGATGACGTTTCCGAACGGCCTGTCGCTGGCGCCGGACGAGCGCACGCTGTACGTCGCCAACTCGGATCGCAAACAGCCGGTCTGGATGGCGTTCGCGCTGAACGAGCGCGGCGAAGCGCTCGGCAAGCGGGTGTTCGCGGATTCGAGCGATCTCATGGGCACCGACTCTCCCGGCGTTCCGGATGGCCTGCGCGTCACCCCCGACGGCACCATCTTCGCAACTGCTCCCGGCGGCGTGCTGGTCATGAATCCGGACGGCAAGCGGCTGGGCCGCATCCGCACCGGCACGCCCATCGCAAACTGCGCATTCGGCGATGACGGCCGCACGCTCTACATGACGTCGCAGCACTTCCTGGCGCGAATCCGCCTGAACATCGTCGGCAGACGGTGCTGAGGCGATGAAGTGACGCGGCACCATCGCAGAGCCCTGCTCCTCGCCTGCTCATTGGGCCTCGCGCACACGAGTCTGCACGCCGAGCCGCGCCTCACCGTGATCTCGCAGTGGAGTGCCGGCGCAGAAGGTGCGGCGATGGATGCGTTCGGCAATCTCGTCAAGAAGGAAGGCGTGACCTGGCAGCACAGTCCTGTCTCCGGCTTCACCACCGACATGATGAACAAGCTGCGCGCCGACATCATCGCGGGGCACCTGCCGGCCGCCGCGCAGCTGAAAGGCCCTGATATCAAGGCGTGGTCCGCCATTGCGCCGACAGTCAACATGAACGATGTGGTTGCCGCGAGCGATTTCCCGCAGAACGTCTCGCCCGACCTGGCAAAGTTGCACAAGCCCCAAGGCAACTGGATCGCACTGCCGTTGCACATCTACCGCGTGAACACCTTGTATGCCTCGAAGAAGGCGCTGGACCGGATAGGCGCGACCGCGTTGCCAAGGACCTGGGATGAGTTCAATTCGATGGCCGGGAAAATGGCCGAAGCCGGCATCACGCCCGTGGCGCACGGCGGCATCGCCTGGGGCGACACGATGTACTTCGAGCTGGTGCTCGCCGGCATCTCGCCCAATGCGTACCAGCGCGCCATCATGCAACTCGATGACCAGGCCTTGCGTGGACCCGAGGTGCTGGCCGGCCTCAGGCAGCTGCGCCAGTTGACGCAGTGGATGAATCCGTCGAATGCCGGGCAGCATTGGAGCGTGTTTCTGCCGGCGCTCATGCGGGGCGAATATGGCTTCCTCATGATGGGTGGCTGGGCGTCGGGTGTGCTCAAGCGCGGCAAATTCCAGGAGGGCAAGGACTTCCTGTGCGGTCCGACGCCGAACGATTCGCAAAGACCGGCCTTCGACATGAACGCCGACAGCCTGGTGTTCTGGGATACCAGGAACCCCGACCTGCTCGCCGGCCAGAAGATCGCTGCGAAGGTCGTGATGGGCAAGGAGTTCGCGCGCACCTTCACGCAGATCAACGGCTCCGTGCCGGTGCGCACCGACGTCGATCTCGCCGATGCCGGCTACCAGGACTGCCAGCGCGATGCCGCCCGGAACTTGAAGGAAGCCATCGCCGCGAACCAGGTTCTCATGAGCCTGGGACACAACATGGCGCAGCCCAGTGGAGTGACCGGCGAGCTGCGCGATGTGCTGACCGAGTTCGTGCACAACAAGAGAATCACGGCCGAACAGGCGCAGCAGCGTCTGGTCAAGGCCGCGGACGCAGTGCGTTGAACGCTGCAAGGCGAACGCGCGACGTCCTCGAAGGCCTGTCGCGGCTGTTCGCCGCTTTGGTGCTGGCAACTGCAGTTTGCTACGTGGTCGGCTTCACTGCGTGGACCACCTGGATCTCCTTCACCGACTCTGCCCTGTTGCCCGACTACACCTTCGTGGGCTTCAAGCATTACGAGCGCCTGCTGGGCAGCCGCGTATTCCTGGTGGCGTACGGCAATCTCGCGATCTATGGCGTCGGCTTCATCGTCGGCGCGGCTGCGACAGGGCTGCTGCTGGCGATCCTGATCGACCAGAAGATCCGCGCGGAAAATGCGCTGCGCACGATCTATCTGTATCCGATGGCGCTGTCGTTCGTGGTCACGGGCACCGTCTGGGCGTGGCTGCTCAATCCCGATATCGGCATCGAGAATTTCGTGCGCGGCCTCGGCTGGGACAATTTTCGCTTCGACTGGCTGATCGATTCCGACCTCGCGATCTACGCTGTCGTCATCGCGGCACTCTGGCAGGCCTCGGGGTTTGCGATGGCGCTGCTGCTCGCCGGACTGCGCTCGCTGGATGCCGACATCTACAAGGCAGCGCAGATCGATGGCGCGAGCCCGGCGCGCATGTACCTCAGGATCATGGTGCCGGCCATCTGGCCGATCGTCGTGTCGGTGCTGGTGATCCTGCTGCAGATTGCCATCAAGACGTATGACCTGGTTCGAGCATTGACTGCGGGCGGTCCGGGCATCGCGACCACGCTGCCCACGAACGTCGTCTACGACTACATGTTTCAGCGCGGAGAGATGGGCGCCGGCTCTGCCGCTGCAGTGATGCTGCTGCTGTCGTTGCTGCTGGTCATGGTGCCCTACGCGCTGTTTCAGCGGCTGCAGAAACGCAGGCAGCAGCGCCATGATTGACGCACGAGCGAATGCTGGGAGCCGGATTGCGCTCTATGCGGTGCTGGTTGTTTTCGCGCTGTTCTACCTGATGCCGCTGCTGGTCGTGGTGCTGAATTCGTTCCGCAGCTTCGAGGAGATCACGCGCAGCTCGGTGCTCGGCTTGCCGACGGCCCTGCGCACCGACAACTGGGCGCAAGCATGGGGAACGTACTGCCTCGCCGGAGCGTGCACGGGCATCAAGCCCTACATGTGGAACTCGCTGCTGATCGCGATTCCCGCTACGCTGCTGTCGACGTTGCTCGGCGCGCTGAATGGCTACGTGCTGTCGCTCTGGCGCTTTCGCGGCGCGAGCCTGGTGTTCGGTGTGATCACCTTCGGTGTGTTCCTGCCCGCGCAGATGAAGCTCGTGCCCTGGGCGATCGTGCTGCGCGAGCTGGGGCTGTCCAACACGATCAACGGGCTGCTGCTGGTGCACGTCGTTCAGGGGCTGGCCTTCACCACCTTGTTCTGCCGCAACTACTACGTGAACGTGCCGCAGGACCTGATCAAGGCCGCCAGGATCGACGGCGCCGGCTTCCTGCAGATCTTCCGGCGGATCATCCTGCCGCTGTCGCCGCCGATCCTGATCGTGACGATCATCTGGCAGTTCACCGGCATCTGGAACGAGTTCCTGTACGGCATCACGTTCTCCGAGGGGCCGCAGCGCCCGGTCACCGCGGCGTTGATGGCGCTCAGCGCCAACATTGCCCAGGCCCGCGAATACGGCATCGAGAGCGCCGCCGTGCTGATCGCGGCGCTGCCGACGCTGCTGGTCTATCTGTTCGGCGGCAAGTACTTCGTGCGCGGCCTGACCGCAGGAGCGGTGAAATAATGTCGGCACTCTGCGTGCAGCAACTGCAGGTGCGCTTCGGCGCGGTCGAGGTGCTCGAGAGCATCGACCTGCGGGTCGACAGCGGCGAATTCATCGTGCTGGTCGGTCCTTCGGGCTGCGGCAAGTCGACGCTGCTCAGCATCATCGCCGGCCTGGAGCGCGCGACGCAGGGGCGCATCGAGATCGGCGGGCGCGAAGTCACCAACATCCCGCCGAAAGACCGCGACATCGCGATGGTGTTCCAGACGTATGCGCTGTACCCCGCGATGAGCGTGCGCGGCAACATCACCTTCGGCATGCAGTGTCGCGGCGTGGCGCGGCGCGAGCAGGACCAGGCAGTGGACCGGGTCGCCAAACTGCTGCAGATCGAGTCGCTGCTCGATCGCAAGCCTTCGCAGCTGTCCGGCGGTCAACGCCAGCGCGTGGCGATGGGGCGTGCGCTGGTGCGCAACCCGGCGCTGTTTCTGTTCGACGAGCCGCTGTCGAACCTGGATGCCAGGCTGCGGGTCGAGATGCGCATGGAGATCAAGCGGCTGCATCAGCGCCTCGGCACGACCATGGTCTACGTGACGCACGACCAGGTCGAAGCCATGACCTTGGCAACCCGCATCGCGGTGATGCACCAGGGCAGGATTCAGCAGTTCGCCGATCCGCAGACCCTCTACGATCAGCCGGCCAATCTGTTCGTCGCGCGCTTCATGGGCTCGCCGCCCATGAACACGTTCGCCGCCCGGCTGCAGGTCGCCGACGGCGAGTTGCGTGCCGTGGTGAGTACCGCCTCAGGGGTTGCGCTGTGCCTTGGACGGCCCGTCGGCAATCTGCAAAAGTGGCTCGGCCGCGACGTGATGCTGGGCATCCGGCCGGAGTGCATCACGCAGCCGGACGCCGTCCGCGCCCGCGGCTTCGAGCAGCAAATCGACGCGCGCATCGAGATGATCGAGCCGACCGGCGCCGAGACGATGGCACTGATCCGCTTGGGCGATCACGAGTTGATGGCCCGGCTGGGCCCGGACGCGCGCCCCGCCGTCGGCTCGACCGCCAGGCTGTCGATCGACATGAGCAAGGCGTGCCTGTTCGATCCACGATCGGAGGAACGTATCGCATGATTCCCGCCACGCGCTACTTCGATCTGGCAGGCCGGGTGGTGCTGATCACGGGCGGAGCCAGCGGCATCGGCGCCGCGCATGTCGAAGGCTTCTGCGAGCAGCAAGCCAGGGTGATTTTCCTGGACCGACAGATCGAGGCCGGGCGTGCGCTCGAAGCAGAGCTGCGCGCACGAGGCGCCACCGTCACGTTCATCGGCTGCGATCTGCTGGACCTCGCTGCACTGGGTGCTGCCATCGACCAGGTGCGCGCGACTCATGGTCCGGTGTCCGCTCTTATCAACAATGCCGCCGTCGATCAGCGCCACGGCTTCGAAGCGATGACGGCCGACGACTTCGAGTGGATGATGAATGTGAATCTGCGCCACGTCGTGTTCGCGGCGCAGAAAGTCGTGCCGCACATGCGCGAGCTGGGCGGCGGCTCGATCGTCAATACCAGCTCGGTCGCGTGGCTGCGCGGCGTAGCGAACCTGACGCTGTACAGCGCCGCCAAGGCAGCGATCATCGGCTTCACCAACTCGCTGGCCCGGGAGCTCGGGCCGCTGCGAATCCGTGTGAATGCCGTTGCGCCAGGCTATGTAGCAACGCCGCGTCAGCGCAGCGAGTGGTTCGACCCTGCCGCCGAGCGCGAGATGCTCACGCGCCAATGCCTGCCGGACCGCGTCGAGCCCCGGGATGTCGCCGCAGCGGCAGTGTTCCTGTGCTCGGATGCCGCGCGCATGCTTACCAAGCAGTGCCTGCTCGTCAACGCCGGCTCGCTGTGAAGGCAGCGGCGAGCGGGCTCACCAGTTCCACAGCGTTCCGTCGTCGAGCCGGGCAACCGGCAGATAAGCGCGCTTGTACGGAAATTTCGCGGCCAGTGCTTCGTCGATGTCGACGCCGTGGCCGGGACGCTCGCCGCAGAACAGCATGCCGTCCTTGAAGCGGTAGTCGTGCGGGAACACCGCGTCGGTCTCTTCCGTGTGGCGCATGTATTCCTGGATGCCGAAGTTCGGCACCCAGGTATCGAAGTGCAGCGCCGTGCCCATCGTCACCGGCGACAGATCGGTGGCACCGTGGCAGCCGGTGCGGATCTGATACAGGCTGGCGAGATCGGCGATGCGGCGCAGATGCGTGATGCCGCCGGCGCCGACGACCGTGCAGCGGATGAAGTCGATCAGCTGATTCTCGATCAGGTCCTTCGCATCCCAGATCGTGTTGAAGATTTCTCCGACCGCCAGCGGCGTCACGGTGTGCTGACGGATCACCTTGAACGCCTCCTGGTTCTCTGCCGGCGTTGCGTCTTCGAGCCAGAACAGTCGATAGGGCTCGAGCATCTTGCCCAGGGTGGCAGCTTCCTGCGGCGTGTATCTGTGATGTCCGTCGTGCAGCAGCTGGACCTCGAAGCCGTAGGTCTCGCGCAGCCTGGCGAACAGCTTCGGCACGTAGTTGAGCGCCTTCTGCGTGTTCCAGCCCGTCTCGCTGGGCAACGAAGCGTCCGCGGGCTCGTAGAAGAGCTTGCCGCGGCCGACGCCGTACGCGTCCTTGATGCCGGGCACGCCGCTCTGCGCGCGAATCGCCTTGTAGCCCAGGTCGATGTAGTGGCCGACGGCTTCGGCCGTTTCGCCGATGTCCTTGCCGTTCGCATGGCCATACACCAGCACGCCTTCGCGGCTGCGCCCGCCGAGCAGCTGATAGAGCGGCATGCCCGCCATCTTCGCCTTGATGTCCCACAGCGCCACGTCGACTGCGGCGATTGCGCGCATCGTGACCGGGCCGCGGCGCCAGTACGCGCCGCGATAGAGATACTGCCAGGTGTCCTCGATCTGCCGCGGGTCTCTGCCGATCAGCACCGGCACGACGTGGTCCTGAAGGTACGACGCGACCGACAGCTCGCGCCCGCACAGCGTCGCGTCGCCGATGCCATGCACGCCCTGGTCGGTTTCGATCTTCAGCGTGACGAAATTCCGTCCTGGAGAGGTCACGATCACTCGTGCGGCGACAATTCTCATCGCGGGGTCCCTTGAGCTTCTACGTTGAGCATCGGCAGGTCTTTGAGCAGCGGCGGCGGCGGCCGGCTCTGGATGAAGGAATAGATGGCGCGCAGCTCCTCGTCGCTCAGGAGCTCGCGCGGATAGGCGGGCATGGTCCCGTATGGAAAGCGCACGATGCGCTCGAAGCCCTCGTAGGGCATGTCGCCCGACAGGCGCGGCCCCGAGCTCCCGCCGTAACCGGAATAGCCGTGGCATTGATAGCAGCCGTACGCAACGAACGGGCGCGGATCGCGTTGTTCCTCTTTGGCGCTGCTTGCGGCTGCCACCAGTAACGCGGCGACGAGCAAGGCAGCAATCCCGAGCCTGTGCGCTAGCGGGGCTGACATACGACGTCGATGAGCGCCGGCTCTCCCGCGCCGACGACTTCCAATGCGCGGGTGATCGCAGCGCCAAGCTCCTGCGGGTGGACGATCGGGCCCGACGACCAGACGCCCATGCTCTTCGCCATCGCGGCGAAGTCGATCGGCGGACTGTCGAATGTATTGCCGATCTTCGCAGTCGACTGAATGCCGCGGCGGCGGCGCGACGCCATCCGTTGCAGATGCATCACTTCCTGATGGTAGCCGCCGTTGTTGTGCATGATCGACAGCAGCGGCACGTTGTGATGCGCCGCCGTCCACAGCGCCGTGGGGCCGTACAGCAAGTCGCCATCCGACTGAATGTTGATCGGCAGCACGCCGCGCTTGCGAAACGCCAGCGCCGCGCCGACGGCGGCGGGCGCGCCGTAGCCGATGCCCGCTCCGCCCGAGCCGCCCAGGTACTGATAGTGCTTGTCGAAATCCCACAGTTTGCGCGGCCAGGAGCTTTGGAAATCCGCCCGCGACACGAGCGACCAGTCTCTGTCTTTGATCTGGCGCCACAGCTCCATGCTGAGTCGCGGCATGCTGACGGGCGACTCGTCCCAGCCGTAGCGCGCATCGTCCAGCGCTTTGCTGCGACCTTTGGCGAACGCATCCAGCGCGGCTTGCCTGCGCCTGCCGATCTGGCTCTTGTGCGAGCTCTTCAGCTCCTTGCGCACCGCCTCGATGAGCGAAGGCAGGGTCGCTTCGCTGTCGCCGGCGATCGCCAGCTCGCTCGGCAGATAGCGCTGGAAGTTCTGATAGTTCGACTTGTAGAAGAGATCCTGCGTGCCGATCGTGACGACCTTGACGTTCGCGGCGCCGACGAATTCCGCGCGACGATCCGCAACCTCGGGAATTCGATTGAGCAAGCCCCAGACGTCGTTCACCTCCAGCGCCAGGATGAGATCCGCGTTGCGCAGCGGGTTGCCGGGCGCGAAGCTGTGATTCAGATAGTGACTGGACGGGAAGTTCATGCGTCCCGCCTCGTCGATCACCGGAATCTGCAACACCTCCGCGAGCTCCACCAGCGAATCCACGCCGACCTGCGTGCGCGCATGGCGATCAGCGACGATCACCGGCGACTGCGCCGCGAGGAGCAGCCGCGCAGTTTCTCTGATCGCGTTCGAGTCGCCTTGCGGCGGCCGCGGCACCGTGAGATTCGGGATCGGCGGCTGCTTCCCTATCGGCGATTCCTGCAAGTCCGCGTCCGCGACCAGCACCGTCGGACCCATCGGCGGTGTCAGGGCGATGCGATAGCCGCGTACCAGCGACTCGGCAAAATCCTCCAGCGAGACCGGCGCGGCATCCCACTTGGTGAAATCCCGCACGATCGCCACCGGGTCCTGCGCGGAATGGGCCCACGCGACGCTGCCGGGGCGGTGTGCGCCGTCGGCGTGATTGCCCGCGATGATGATGATCGGGACGAAGTCGCACCACGCGTTGTAGACGGCCATCGCGGCATGCTGCAGGCCGACCGTTCCATGACACGCGACGGCCATGGGCTTGCCCGCTGCCTTCGCATACCCATGCGCCAGAGCGACTGCCTGCTCTTCGTGCAGGCACGTCAGGATCTGCGGCCTGGCGTTCTCGCCATGGCTCACGACCGACTCGTGCAGGCCGCGAAAGGTGGAGCCGGGATTGATGGCGAGATAGTCGATGCTCAGCCGCTGCAGGACGTCGACCATGAAATCCGAGCCGGGCGATTCGACGAAGTAGTGCTCGCGCTGGTCTGCGGAATATCCTTCGGGCGCTTCGCTTGCCGGTTTCTCCGCCGTGGCGGCAGTTGCTGCCAACGTGCCGAGCGCAGCGCCGCCGGCAGCCGCACCCTGGACGAAGGTTCTTCGGGTGATCCGGCTCACGAGCTCAGCATGTCCCGCATGGCCTGGATGTCTGCGCGAGTCTGCTCGTACGGCGTTCGCACGCCGTCGTCGTACTCGCGCTCTTCGAGCGCGATGATCGGCCAGCCGTTGTCGCGGATCAGCTGCAGGCACTCCTTGATCGGAGTGTCGCCCTGCCCCCACGGCATGTGCGCTCCCTTGTCGCGCTTGCGGTCCTTGACGTGCAGGTGCGTGATCCGCTCGTGGTGCTTGCGCAGAAAGGCGACCGGGTCGTTGTTGCCCGCGACGAAGTGACCGATGTCGAGACACACGCGGAACGCAGGCGAATACTCCAGCAGCCCGGTCAGGCTCTGCGGCGAGGCGACTTCGTCCGGCTCCTGCACTTCCGCGTGCGGATGAAACGCCGGGGTGATTCCATACTTCTGCGCCGGCGCGGCGAGGCGCCGGCCCATCGGCACGCGCGTCTGGCCGGTTTGAAAGACGCGAAGGCCGAGCGCCTGCATCTGGCGAAACATCGCGTCGATCTCGTCGTCCTGGTAGTCGTCGTAGAACGTGTTGGACATCGAGAACAGGTTCAGGCGCGCGCGCTCGAACTTCTTTCTCACGGCCTCGAAGTCGCGCAGCGAATCCGCCGAAAGGCGCCATTGGCGCTGCACGGCGCGCGTTCGCAGGTATTCCGGCGTCGGAACTGCCGGCGCACGCCCGCGGACGATACCGAGGACTTCCGGGCCGAAGAACCGCGAGCCCAGCTCGACGTTCTCGACCTCCATCGACAGGCACTGCTCGATCACGATGTCGGCGTCGTCCTTGCCCGCGACCTTCGGCCACGGCTTCAAGGAGCCGGTGATCAGTCCGATCTTCACGCCGCGGATCGTGGACGCGGAGGCGAAAGCGCCGGCCGGGCCCAGGGCACCGAGCGCGGCTGCGCCCGCCATGAATTCGCGGCGGTTCATTCGATCACCCCGTTCAGGCGAATGTCGCGAGACGATGCGCCGACGTAAACGGGCCGCGGGCCGGCCGGCCGGATCCAGCTGCGGTCCTCGACCGACCAGTACGCAAACTGCCGCTCGGGAACGTGGACGCGAACCTGCCCGGCCTTGCCGGGCGCGAGCTCGATGCGCGCGAATCCGGCCAGCGCCTTCGGCGGCATCGGGATATCCGCCTTCGACGGCCCGAGATAAACCTGCGGCGTCTCGGCGCCGGCACGCGAGCCGGTGTTCTTGACGGTGAACTCGACGTCGATCCCGCCCTCTGCCTTGCCGATCTTCAGGTCGGAGTACGCGAACTGCGTGTACGACAGACCGTGGCCGAAGGGGAACAGCGGCTGGATGTCGTAGCGATCGTAGTGGCGATAGCCGATGAACAGCCCCTCGGTGTGCACGATCTTCCGGTCGACGCCCACCGAGCGCTCCGGATGCGCGGGATCTCCCGTCGGCGAATCCTCGAACCTCGCGGGAAAAGTGAGCGGCAGCTTGCCGCTGGGATTCGCACGCCCGGTCAGCAGATCGGCGGTCGCCCATCCGCCTTCCTGACCCGGGTACCAGGTCATGAGGACCGCTCGCACGCGGCTCAGCCACGGCATCCGGACCGGACCGCCGGTGGTCAGCACCACGACCGTGTTCGGATTCGCGGCGGCAACGGCGTCGATCAACTCATCCTGATCGTTGGCGAGAGCGAGGCGCTCCTCGGCAGCGACGCCTTCGACGCTCTCCGCCCACGCGAACACGACCGCAGTGTCCGCCCCGCGCGCGACCTTCGCGGCATCAGCGATGTGGGTGCGGCGCATCTGTGGCGTCACCCACGCCAGCCTCACTTGTACCGGCGCGTCGCCCGTTGCCTTCGCCCGCACATCGATCCGGTACGCCCGCCCCGCCTCGAGTCGCATCGTGACTTGTGCATTGTCGAGCCCGTCGGTAGTCGGCATCAGGCTGGTCGACTTGCGTGCGAAGCCGCGCGCGAACTTGGCCGACGTGGCCTTCTCTACGCCGTCGACAGCCAGGGAGGCAGACCCGCCCCACGATTGAATCATCAACAGGTAGGTGCCGGTCTCAGGGGCCGACAGAGCGCCGGCCCAGCTCGCCTCGGTCCGCGGCGGCAACGCCTTGTTGGCCACGAAATCCAGCGTCGCATCGGTCGATACGGCCGCGTTCGATGTGCGCGTGAGACCGCTGCCTGTACCGGAGCGCGGCACAAGGAACGTCGTGGCAATGGCCTCGCCGGTCAGTGAATCGCCCACTGCATACGAAGTTCGCGGCGCGATGCGCCGTATCACGGCCAGCGGAGAGATCTCGCGATCCTCGAAACCGTATGCCCGTCCGGCACCTCGCCCGACCGCAAGCTGACCCGCGGTCGGCCCGATCAGCGCGAGCGCGGAACTGCGCTGCAAGCGCAGCGGCAGGATCCCATCGTTCTTCAGCAGGACCGATCCTTCGGTCGCGACTTCGCGGGCAAGTCGCGCGCCCGCTTCGACCTCCACGGCGGTCGGTCCCTGGACGCGCGTGCCGTCCAGAAATCCGAACTTCTCCATCTGGCCCAACAGCCGTCCGGCCGCGCGATCGACCAGCGCCTGCGGCATCCGCCCCGCTTCGATGGCGGCCAGCAGCTTGTCGCCGAAATAGTGCGGGCGACCGGGACCGTCGTCCGTGCCGTAGCCGGGCATTTCGACGTCGGTGCCCGCAGCCAGTGCGTAGGAGCTGTGCGTACCGTGCCAGTCGGAGACCACGAATCCTTGCCAGCCGATCTCCTCTCGCAGGATATCGGTGAGATTGAATTTGTTCTCCGAGCCGTAGTGACCGTTCACGACGGTGTGCGCCGCCATGAACGAAGCCGATCCCGCCTTCGCTGCGGCTTCGAACGGCGGCAGGTAGATCTCGTGGAGCGTGCGCGAGTCGACGATGAAGTCGTACGGATTGGTATTCGGCCGCGTGCTGCTCCTGACATGCTCGCGCTGCGAGTAAGGGAAGTAGTGCTTGGCAGTTGCCAGGACGCCTTGCGTCTGGATGCCCTCGACCTGGGCGGCGCCGAGGCGGCCTGCCAGCAACGGGTCTTCGCCCAGCGAGGTGGAGTTGCGCCCCCAGAGCAGATTGCGTGCGACATCGACCTGGGGACCGTTGAGAACATCGAGACCCAGCGCGCGCGCTTCACGGCCCAACACGACACCGACGCGTCGCGACAGATCGGCGTCGAAGCTCGACGCGAGCGGCAAGCCTCCTGGCATTGCAGTGGCGTCAGCCGCGAGCTCGATGCCGATCGGCCCATTCCCCCAGCGCAGCGGCGGAACGTTCAGGCGCGGCACTCCAGGCGCGTAACCCGACTGCCCGCGATCGTCCGGATCGTCCGCGCCGGTGATGAGATTCGTCTTCTCGACGAGCGTCATCGCTTCGAGCAGTGCACGCACGCGCGGCGAGAACTGCTCGGATGTCGCCTCGGCGAGCGCAGTTCCGGTCGTTGCGCAAGATGCGAATGCGATGCCGCAGATCAGCAAACGAATCATGTGCTCATTTCCCTGCGGTGATCTCGCTTTCGTACTTCGACAGGGCGAACGCAGCGGCGGCGGCGATCAGCGCCGGGATGGTCGCCAACAGGAAGATCTCCTTGTTGGTCCAGCCGATCGTGATCAGGTGGCCGGCGAGCGCGGGCCCGACGATCGATCCGAGACGCCCGACGCCGAGGAACCAGCCGACGCCGGTCGAGCGGATCTCGGTCGGATACGCCATGCTCGCAACCGGATTGGCGGCCGTCTGCCCGCCGATGATGCCGAAGCCGGCGCAGAACACGGAGAGAATGAGCAGCGGCAGGCTGCTGCCCGCGTGAGCCAGGCCGGCGATCGCGAACGCGGCGATCAGGTAGGACATCGTGAGAGTCTTCGCGGGCCCCCACTTGTCGATCATCCAGCCCTGCACCACGCCCACCATGCCGCCGAGCTGCAGCAGCGCGCCCATCAGAATTGCGATCCAGAGCGCGACGCCGAGACGTGAGATCTGCGTCGGCAGCCAGTTCGTCAACAGGAACAGATCCAGCAGGCTGCAGAACACCAGGATCCACAGCAGCAGCGTGCGCGCTGCACGACCGTCGCGGAACAGCGCCTTCACCGACATGCGCTGCGCGCGCCGCTCCTCGATCGCGAAGCGGGCGCCCGCGGGCAACGACGCGTCGATCCTGCGCATCAAGGCCGCGACTTTTTCCTGGCGTCCTTCCTGCGTCGCCAGGAAGTGAATGGACTCCGGCAACAGGAAGAACATGACGCCCGCGAGAACCAGCGGCGTGATGCCGCCGATGAGGAACACGGGCTCGTAGCCGATGCTGACCGCGAGCCGCGCCGCCGTCAGGCCGGCGGTGATCGAGCCGAGGATGAAGCCGTTGAACATCAGCACGACCATGAACGAGCGGATGCGGTGCGGAACGTACTCGGTCGTCAGCGCGATCACGTTGGGCATCGCGGCGCCGATCCCCAGCCCGGTCAGGAAGCGGAAGATGTACAGGACGTGGATCGACGGGCTCAGCGCCATGCCGATGCTGCCGAGGCCGAAGCCGATGAGGCAGGCGATGAGCAGCGGCCGGCGCCCGAGCTTGTCCGCGAGCGGAGCAATGAGCAGCGCGCCGAGCATGAGCCCGACCAGTCCCAGCGAGAAGAACAGTCCCAGCATGTTCGGGGACAGCGACCAGGTGCGCGCCAGCGTCGGGGCCACGAAGCCGGCGCTCTGGGCGTCGAAGCCCTCGGCGAATGCGATCAGCGCACACAGCGCGACGACCCGGATCTGAAAGGCGCTGAGCGGCCGCTCGTCGATCAGCTTCGCGACGCTGAGTGCTGCTGCAGTCATGAGCGTTTCGCCGCGGGGACTGTCGAACGACCGAGGTCGGCTGCATTCTCGATGCGCTCGGCGGACCAGAACGCGGCGAGCACGCGCTGCGCCTGGTCGGCCGGCAGCACGCCTTCGCACAGGCGCAGGAACTTGCCTTCCAGGTCGGTGTTGCTCATCGGGCGCTCGAGGCTGCCGAGGGCGTGCTCGACGTGCTTCTCCAATACGCGGCCATCCTTGAGCGTGATGGCAAGGTGGGCCTCGTCGTCGCGGATGCTGCGGTCGACGACCGCGTCGACGCGGTCGCGCAACGCGATCACCCGCGGATCCGCAACGACGGCATCCGAGTATTCGGATTCACCCGCAGCGCCGTGAATGATCGCGACGGCCACCGAATGGAACACGCTGAACTTGCCTTCGAGCCCGACGCGCGGCGTGCGCTTGCCGGTGAGCTCCAGGACCAACGGGGCCACGCGCAAGTCGATGCGCTCGATCATGTCCGCGGTCAGCTGGTGCGCGTTGCGCAGCTGTATCGCGCCATCGATCGCCGGGTGGATGACGATGCCGCACGCGAACGGCTTGTAGGTATTGAGCGAGATCTCGAAGTGCTCGCCGAGGCCCTGGGTCACTTCGGCGAAATTGCGCGCGGCCGACATGACGCAACCGAACCCGCGCGGCGCTTCGAGCACCCGGTCGGAGCTCGTGAAGTTCTGCCTGGCCAGGTGCGCAGCGAGCAGGCCGTTCTGCGCGGCGCGGCCCGGATGAAAGCTCTTGCACATCGTGCCGAACATCTCGCGGAAGCCGGACGATTGCGTGCCAGCGATGCCCAGTGCCCAGGTCATCTGCTGGACGTCGAGCCCGAGGATCTTGCCGACCGCGGCCGCGGCGCCGAACACACCGGCCGTTCCCGTGATGTGCCAGCCGATGTCGTAGTGCGCGGGATAGACGGCGTTGCCGATCCGGCACTCGACCTCGACGCCCAGGATGAATGCATGCAGCAGCTCGGCGCCCGTCATCGCTCGCCGCTCTGCCAGCGGCAACAGCGCCGACGCGACGGGACCCGCGGGATGGATGATCGTCTTCAGATGGGTGTCGTCGAAATCGAAGACGTGGCTGGAGATGCCGTTGAGCAGCGCCGCGTTCAGTACGTCGATCCGCTCGGTGCGGCCCAGAATGCCGCTCTCCGGCGCACCCGCAAACGGCTGCACCGCTGCAAGCGCGCGGTCGACGGCCTCGTGGCGGCTGCCGCCGATCGCGCAGCCCGCCCAGTTCAGGAGCGAGCGCACGGCTTCCTTGCGGACGGCTTCCGGAACGTCCGAATAGCGGGCCGCTACGACGTAGCTGGCCAGAGTGCGGGTGACTGCCTCAGCTTCTTTCATGCCTTCTTCCGACTTGTCGACTGGAGCGACCAGCATTCAATGACCCAGCAGGCGGATCGGCCGACCCGCCAGGAACGCCTCTATGTTTTCCACCGTGCTCGCGTAGAACTGGCGATAGGTATCCGCGGTGACGTAGCCGAGATGCGGCGTCGCCAGCACGGTGTCCATCGAGCGGAACGGATGATCCGCGGGCAGCGGCTCGGTATCGAACGTGTCGAGCGCGACGACGCCGGGACGTCCGGCACGCAACGCGTCGATCAGCGCAGCTTCCTGGATCAGCGGACCGCGCGACGTGTTGACCAGGATGCTGTCTTGGCGCAGCAGCGCCAGCTCTGCGGCGCCGACGATTCCGCGCGTGCCCTCGCCCAGGACGAGATGAACGGTGACTACGTCGCTCTCGGCGAACAATGCCGACTTGGCTACGAGACGAGCATCGACCTCGGCAGCGCGCTCGGCCGTCAGGTTCGGGCTCCACGCCAGCAGCTTCATGCCGAAAGCAGCGCCGATGCGCGCCACGGTCTTGCCCACGCGCCCCAGGCCGAGCAGACCGAGCGTGCGGCCGTGCAACGTGTGACCCACCGTCGTCTGCCAGCCGCCGGCCCTGACGCTCCGGCTCTCGCGAACGATGCCGCGGGCTGCCGCCAGAATCAGCGCCCAGGTCAGCTCGCTCGTCGGATGCTCGGTCGATGCGTTCTCAGTGGCTGACACGACGACGCCGCGCGCCGTCGCCGCCTGCAGATCGAGCGTGCGGTTGTGCGCTCCCGTCACGCAGATGAGCTTCAGCCTGGGCAGGCGTTGAATCAGCGCGCCGGGGACCGGCATGCGCTCGCGCATCAGGCAGATGATGTCGAAGTCGGCCAGCGCCGCCGCCGCTTCGTCGATGCTGCGCAGAGGCTGATCGAAGAACTGCACCGCGCAGTGCGCGCGCACACGGCTCCAGTCCGCGAACCGCTCCGCGACGCCCTGGTAGTCGTCGAGAACCGCGACCTTAAGCATCGGGCGACCCGTCGTCGCCTTGCACGTCCTCGCGCCAGAAGCCGAGCTTTTCCTGCGCCGAGCGATCGGAATAGCTGAAGATCACGGCCTGCTCATCGGTGCTGAAGCGAATGCGCGACCATGACGGCACCGCCACCACGTCGTGCGGCGCGAACTCGAACGGCCGATCGGCGATCTCCACGACTCCTCGCCCCTCGACGATGACGAGAACGGCGTTGTCCGTGCTGCGGTAGCTGCGGCCGCGAAAGCCGGCAGGCAGCAGCTGCATGAACGTGGACATCGTCGGAAACGGATAGCCGCCCGTGACGGGATTGCTGTAACGCAGCTTCGCGCCGTGCGCCGGATGAATGCGACCGGCGCCTCTCAAGTGCTCGAGCGCCGCGCGGCTGCGCTCGTACGGGTACAGGAGAATCGGCGAATGAGCTTTCGCGGCGTCACCGCTCAGCGGCAGCATGTTGGCGCCGTAGGCAGCCAGCGATTCGCCTTCGACTCGCACGACCGGATGCGTTTCGTTCGCGTGGTCCTCGCGAAACGCCGCGCCGAAGAACTTCACTATCGCGGTGTCCAGGCCGTCCAGCCACACCATCGGCCCGCTGCCGAGATTGCCGTGATCGTGCCACGCCCAGCTCGGCGTCACGACGAAATCGCCGGGCCGCATCGTCGCGCGCTCGCCGCCGACCGCGGTGTAGCCGCCCTCGCCTTCGATCACGAAGCGCAATGCGTTCGGCGTGTGCCGGTGCGAAGGCGCGATCTCGCCCGGCGCGATCGCCTGCAAGCCCGCATACAGCGAGTTCACGATGTACGTGCTGCCGCGCAGGCTCGGATTCTCCAGCACCAGCACGCGCCGCTCCGCCTGCCGCTTGCTGATGAGGCTGATGGACTGCATCAGCGCAGGGCGCACATCGGCGTAGTGCCAGATGCGCGGCACGCACTTGGTTCCCGGCGTCATCGCGCTGGCGTCGCGCTCCCACAGCGGCATCATGTCCATGCTGCCGATCTCGCGGGAGAACTGCTCGAGCGGCTGCATCAGGGCGCCGCCTCTTTCGCGAACAGCGAAAGCTTGCCGGTGTCGCCCTGCACGACTCGCAGCTTCATCGCGCCGATGCGGTCGAACTCGATCGTGACCGTCTCGCCGTCGCGGATCGGGCCGACGCCTTCCGGCGTGCCCGCGGCGATGATATCGCCCGGGAACAGCGTCATCACCGACGAAGCCATCTCGATCATGCCCGGCACGTCGAGCACCAGGTCGCGCGTGTTGGCGTCCTGGCGCAGCTCGTCGTTCACCCACAGGCGGCCGCGCAGATTGTCGGGCTCGCCGACCTCGTCCGCGGTGACGATCCACGGGCCGACCGGACAGAACGTATCGAACGCCTTGCGTGCCACGCGCTCTTCCTTGCCGCGAATGACGGCGTCGATCAGCAGCGTGTAACCGAAAACGACGTCGCGCCAGTCGTCGCGCTGCACGTCGCGACAGGTGCGGCCGACGACGATGCCGAATTCGCATTCGTGATCGATGCGCCGCCCGGCATTGACCGGCAGGACGATGGGATCGCTCGGCCCGCTCAGCGCCGACGGCGGCTTCAGGAAGAAGCCCTGCGTGTTGGCGCGATACTCGCGCCCCATCTCCTGCGCATGGGCGTGGTAGTTGGCGGGATAGGCGATGATCTTGTTCGGCCACGGCACCGGCGTGCCCAGCCGCACTTCGCTCAGCGGCCGGCCGGAGCGTGCTGCGACGGCAGCTTCCAGCTCGGCGAGCGCGCCGTGAAAGCGCCGGATCAGTCGATTCATGCCGACCGGCGGCCAGTCTCCGGCGGCGCTGGCCACCAGGTCGGAGACGTCGATGACCTGCTCGTCGCGAACGATCCCCAACCGGTTCTGATCAAAGCTGACTAGCTTCACGCTTCGCCCCTTCCATTACTCGCGCCGGCGTTGCGTCAGGAGCGGGCGCCCTTCACCTGGCTCGCCCAGGCCTCCCACGCCCGGTTGATCTGGCCGACCCGCTCCGCTTCGAACTTGTTGAGGAACTTCGGCTTGCCGAGCTTCACGGCTTCCATCTCTACGCGCGCGTTCACCTGCGTGTAAACCGCGTTGTAGGTTGCGCGCCGCACGTTCGGGCCGACGACGGTCATGCCGTGACCGCGCATCAGCACGACGTTGCGGTCGCCCAGCTTCTGCGCGAGCGCTGCGCCGGACTTCGGATTGAGCACGAGCATGTTGTTGTTCGCGCCCTCGACGGCCTCGAGGTCGAAGATCGGGGCCGGCTCGGTGCCGATGAAGTGCGCCATGTGGATCAGCGCCTTCAGCGGCACGGTGTCGGTGACCGTGAACGGCAGCACGGAGGGTGCGTGGCTGTGCACGACCGCGACCACGTCGGGACGCATCCGGAAGATCTCGCCATGGATGAAGCGCTCGTTGTAGACGCGCCGGCCGCGCTGATCGACCGGCATGCTGTCCGCGTCGAACTCCATGATGTCCTCGGGCGTCACCAGCGCCGGCGCGCGGTTGCCCGACATCAGGAAATGCTTCGGATCGTCGAAGGACCTGACGGTGACGTGCCCGTAGCTGTCGAGCACGCCCTGGTCGGCGAGGATGTGGTTGGCGATCACCAGGTCCGCGATGCGCTGCTCCTGGCTGTCGGGCGGAAACTGGTCCGGTGGAATCGCCGCAGGCTGCGCCCAGGCGCCTGCGGCGGTACAGGCCACTGCTCCACAGCATGCGCTGAAGAACATCCGGCGGTTCATCGACGACGTCTCGTTAGCCATGACTGGACGGGCTCGGCTCTCAGAACGAGTAGTCCATCCTGATGCCGACGGTCCGCTCGGAGTCGCGCGAGAACGTCGTGCGATAGCTGCCCGGGCCGGAGAAGCTCAGGCTGCGGATGCGGATCGGGTACTGCTCGTCGAGGATGTTGCGACCGTAGATCGAGTAGCGGATCTTGCCGTCCAGCGTGCCGACGCCGATGTTGCCGCTCAACAGCCCGTACGCCGGCAGGATGGTGTTGGGATCGCCGGCCACGCTCCACGCCTCGGAGCGATGCGAGTACATGAAGTTGGCGAACCCCTGCAAGCTGGCGGTGAGCTGCGGGCTGTACGAGAAGCCGACGTTGAAGGTGTTCTTCGGCGCGTTGATCGACGGCAGGCCGGTCACGTCGTTGACCGTGCCGCTCGTCGGGGTCGGCCGGTAGCAACCGGGGCCCGGAGCGGGATTCACGACCTGGCCGCGATAGCAGGTGGTCAGGAATTCCTCGAACTCCACCGGGTTGTACGCGTACCGGCCGTTGAACGACAGGTCGTCCGTGATCCGCACCACGGTCTCGAGCTCGGCGCCCTTGGACTCCACGCCCTTGGCGTTGTCCAGCACCGTGAGGAAGTTGCCGTCGGGCTGGAAGACGATCGTCGTCGTCTGCATGTTGTTGAACTTCTGCTGGAACAGCGCCAGGTTCAGCGTCAGGCGCCGGTCGAACCACTGGCTCTTCATGCCGACTTCATAGCTGTCGACGGTCTCCGGCTCCACTTTGCGCGCCGCGCCGGCGGAAGTGCCGATCGCCGGCGCCTTGTAGCCTTGCGTGTAGCCGCCGTAGAACATGAGGTCGTCGTTGGCCTGGATCTGCAGCGCCGCCTTGTACGAGAAGTCGCTCGCCGTGGCTGTCCGCTCGATATCGGCCGGGTGCGGACCGACGAAGTTGAAGCGCGGATCCGTCGAGTAGTAATAGGAGCCGCCGACCTCGTCGTCGGTGTAGCGCCCGCCGGCGACCAGCGTCAGCCAGTCGGTGAAGTGCAGGTTCGCCGTACCGAAGGCCGCGAGGCTTTCCGAGCGGGAAGTGAAGTTCTGCGTGCCGCCGTCGGTGCCGACATACGTATTCGGCGGCAGGTCGGTGCGGCCGCGCAGGCCGCCCTGGTTCTCGCGGGCGGAGACATCCTGATCGTAGTAGAAGCCGCCGACGACGTAGTCGATGAACCCGCCGACCGGCGAGTTGAGCCGCACTTCCTGCGTGAACTGCTTTCCTTCGAGCTCGCCGACGTTGTACTTGTTGAAATCCGTCGGGGTCTTGTCGCCGTCCGTCCGGTTGCCGCTGTTCTGCTCCTTGTATGCGGTGATCGAGGTCAGGGTGTAGTCGCCGAGCCGCCACGTGAGCGTGCCTTGCCCGGACTTCTGCTGGATGTTCTGCGTCGTCGGGTCGTTGTCGGCGTACTCGCGGTTCTCCGGCCCGAACTGGATGCCGTAGCGCTGGCCGAGCAGCAGGCCGAAATCCAGCAGCGAGGTGCTGGTCGGCGAGATCGGCGTGGTCGGCGTCGGCCAGCTGGTGATGGTCTCGAGCACGTTCGTGCCCTCGTCCTCGTGATCCTGGTACTCGCCGATCAGGTACACCTCGAGATCGCTCGTGGGCTGCCACAGGAACTTCGCGCGCAGCGCGACGTCCTGGAATGCGCCGCCGTCGATGCCGTTGAACCGGTTCGGCAGATACCCGTCGCGCTGCTGGTATGCGGCTGACAGCCGCGTCGCCGTGGTCGGCGAGATGGGCAGGTTGACGTTGGCTTCGATGACCGTCTCGTTGTTGGTGCCGTAGCGCAGGCTGCCCTGCGCGCCGAACTCATCGAGCTGCGGCTTGCGCGTCACGACGTAGATGACGCCGGCCGTCGCGTTCTTGCCGAACAGCGTGCCTTGCGGGCCCTTCAGCACCTCGATGCGCTCGACGTCGGTGAGCGTGCTCAGACCGATGCTGCGCGGCAGCCCCTGCACGACGTCGTCGACGACGACGCCGACGGCCTTCTCCAGGTTGTACTCGAAGCTCTGGCTGCCGAGGCCGCGGACCAGGAAGCCGGCGCCGATCTGCGGATTGAAGGTCACCGCGGGCACGACGTATTCGATGTCCGACGGATTGTTGATGCCGGCGGTCTGGATCTCCTGCGCGCCGACCACGGATACCGTAACCGGCACGTCCTGCACGTCCGACTCGCGCCGCGTGCCGGTAACGATGACTGTTTCGAGCTCCGAGCTGAGACGCTCGGCGCTGGACTGCGACCCGGCAGCCGGCGTCTGCGCCATGGCCACACCGCAAAATGTTGGAAGCAAGGTCGCCAACAGAGCCAAGCGCGGCGACTTGCCGTCAGACGTTGAGATTCGCATTTCCGCCCCCTCGCGAACTGAATTCTTTGGTTGTCGTCGGCGCGAAAGTGGATCGAAGCCGACGTTCCGCCCAAGTCAGGCCACTTTGTCACGCGGTTCCATACGTGTCAATTACAGGTTTGCATGTGGTGGTCTGTCCGAAGGCTCCATAGTGGTCTGACCAGTCGGCTAGCTCGCTCTGCGGCGCGTGCTGTATGATCGCCGCCGGGTCGCGCTGCTCGCAGTGGAATTAAGTTTGTGCCCGCGGCGGGCCTGCGGCTTTTGTGGTCTGCCTATGTATGATAAGAAGGTCTGACAAGTGCACAGTGACCTCACCGAGAATCGTTGGGCAATCGTCGCTCAGGCGGCTCGAGTGGCGGTCAGGCCATGGCAGCGCGTCGGCTCCGGTGCGGTTTTCAACCGAGTGCTGACCCGCGGTCCGACCGCCGCACTGGCACGAGCACGTTTCGATTCCTAGCTGGAGACACTCAAGATGGCTGCAAAGATCGGGCTCATTGCCGGCGCCTGCCTCGCCCTGCTGGCGGCGGGTGCGGCAACCGCTCATCACTCGTTCGGCATGTTCGACATGAACAAGGAAGTCACGCTGGAGGGCGCCGTCGTCGTCGAATACCGTTGGAAGAACCCGCACACGCACATCGTCATTACGGTTGCGGACGGAGCCAAGGATCCGGCCAGCGCCGGAACCTGGGACATCGAGTCGGCGAGCATCGCGATCATGACGCGCCAGGGCTGGAACAAGAGCAGCTTCAAAGCCGGCGACAAGATCACGGTGGTCATTCACCCGCTGCGCAGCGGCGAGAAGGGCGGCGCGCTCGTCTACGCGGTAGACAAGAGCGGTCGCAAGCTCTACCACGACACCGAGCGCAAGGGCGAGTACAGCGAAGGAGCGTCCGGTGACGGCCCGACTCAGTGAAGCCGTCGCGCGCGCCTGCCGCGCCGCAGTCTCGTGCCTGGCGCTCGTGTCGTTGACCGCGACTGCCGCGCACGCAGCCGGCGACCAGCGGCTTGCAGGATTGAGCGGCTACTGGCGCCTCAAGGACAAAGGCACCGCCCAGCCGGTGCTCACGCCCTGGGCGCAGACCGAGAAGAGCAAGCCCGACCACAAGGGCGACGTGCATCTGGAGAGCGATCGCTGGTGCATCTTCCAAGGCATGCCCTACGTGATGGACAGCGCCGGCCCGATCGAGATCCGCCAGTCCGCCGGCGAGACGGTCATCCTCGCCGAGCGTCTCGCGGTGCCGCGCCACATCTACTTCAAGCTGGCCGAGCGGCCGACGGCGGATATCTTCGATTTCACCGCTGTTGGTCTGTCAACGGGACAGCTCAGCGGCGACAGCCTCGTCGTGACGACCGACATGTTCACCGCCGGCGTCGGCCTGGAGGGCGCGCCGCGCACCGAAAAGGCAAAGGTAGTCGAGCGGTTCAAGGTGTCCAAGGACGGCAAGCAGCTGGCCATCACCGCCACCTGGACCGATCCCGACGTGTTCAAGACCCCGTACACCTACACCTGGACCTACGAAAGGCTCCCGGAAAGTTACACGGCGTCGTTCTTTCACTGCGATCCTCAGGCAAACGGCGTAGGCAACTATCCGCCCGGCGAGGATCCGCGATCCAGCAAGCCGGAGTGAGCCTGATGTCCCGATCATTCGTGTTCAGCGCCAGGCGTTCGGCGCTTGCTGCTTCGATCGCGCTCGCCCTCGGGATGTGCGGCCCGAGCAGCGCGGATCCTGCGGCGGCAGCGGCCAGCTCGAAGGCACATCCCAATTTCTCGGGTATCTGGGAGCGCACGGCCCGGCCCATGAAAGAGCTTGCGCCTGCCGCATTCAATGCGGCGGCTCTCAAGGCGCTGAATCCCACGCTCACGCCGGGCGAGAAGAGCTGGGCCGAGCACGGCATCGGCACCGACGACGCGAACTGCCATCCGCGACGGCAGCCGTGGATGCTGGAGCAGTCCGTGCCCGTCTCCATCGTGCACGACGGCGACAAGATGGTGCTGATCTATGAAAAGCGCTCGGCGCCGATGCACGTCTACATCGGCCGCGCTGCCGCGGATCCGGCCAAGGTCGCGCCGAGCCTGAACGGTTATTCCGTCGGCCGCTGGGAGGGCGATGAGCTGGTCGTCGACTCCGTCGGCTTCATGGATCGCCCGGGCCATGGATCGATCAAGACCCTGCCGTTCCGTCCGACGACCCGCATCACGCAGCGCTTCAGCCTCGCCAGGAACGGCGATGAGCTGAAGGCGCGGGTCACGATCACCGAGCCCGAGTTTCTCGAGAAGCCCTACGTCTACGACTACACGTGGCGGCGCCTGCCCTACGCCACGAATTACGCTCTCGTGGAGCTCTGCGACGCGCGCGACCCGGACCGGCTGAAATACTGAGCGCGACGACGGCGGCGGCGGCGCTCAGTGCAGCGGCGCCACGAAAATGCCGCTGGCGCTCAGGTTGGTGCGGTCGACCCCCTTCACCTCGGTCAGCGACTCCAGCGACTGCGCGGTGCCTGCTTGCGCGACCCACTTGGCGAGGGTTCGCGCATCCGTGGCCGCATCGGCGCTCTGCATGACGCCGGCATCGCGCGCGCCCGCCACGACGATGATGCGGTTGCCGACGGGACCGCGCAGCGTGGCGAAGTAACCGTAGTCGACGAAGGCGTGCTCGCTCGTGCCCGGGATGTGGGCGGCGTATGCCCGTCCGGTTGCCGAATCAACGACCTGGCCGGGGGCGTTGAGCTGCAGGCGCGAGCGCTCCCGCACCAGGTCGCCGAGCATGCCGAGCCCGCTCAGGTAGCCGATGTAGATCACGTGCGACGTGAGCAGCGTCTCCCCGTCCAGCTCCGACATCAGCTCGATGCGCGGCTGCTTGCGGCCGGCGAGCAGCTTCGACAGCTCCGCCATCGCGAGCGCGGTGCCGATCGGCAGGTACGTGTGCCGCAGGTTGCGGTACTGGTGCACCTTGTCGATGAACTCGGCTTCGGAGTCGCCGACGACGATCGTCACCGGGCGATCGTCGGCCAGCAGATCCGACCAGACCGGACTCGAGCGTATGCTCGCAGCAGTATCCGGCCGGGCACGCTCGCCACCGATGAGCAGCATTGCGCCGGCCGCGAGCAGCGCCCCGAGCGCGAACGCCAGTGCAGGCATGGCAAGCCGCATTCTCCTGCGCCGCGCGGGCTGCGGCCCGGCTGTCTCCGCCTGCTGCGGCAGCTCGACCAGCAACCGGTACTCGCCCTTGGGAATGACGATCCGCGCCGCATCCGGATTGCGCAGGTAGTGCTCTTCGAGCCGCCGGCGCAGCTTGTGCACGTACACGCGCACCAGTGCGTCCTGCGCGATGTCGAAATCGGCCTTCTTGTTGAACACGGCGATCGCGATCTCGAGCTCTTTCGGCGCGCGGCCGCCGCTGCGCGCCAGCAGGAACTCGAACAGTCGCGTCAACGGGCCGGGTTTGCCGAGGATGCCGCTGGCGCGAATGCGCTCCGCCGCCGCGACCACTTCCTCCGGAGGCTCGACGATCCACTCTTCGGCGGCGTTCACGGTCGCCTCGTCAGCCGCCGGCGCCCGGCAGGTAGACCTTGTGGCAGGCCTCGCACACCGTATCCATCGTGGCGCCCACTTCCAGCACGGCGGCGGTATTCCGGTCGACCGCAGCCTTTTCCGCGACCATGGCGATCTCGACCAGCGATTTCGCGAACTGATTCCAGTCGCTGCCGCGGCCCTCGGCAAATTGCGGCGTCATCAACAGATTGCCGACCTCGGCAATGGTCGCGGCAGCGCTCTGGGTTGCGAGCCAGCCCGCGTCGGTCGTCGGCGTGAGATCGTGCTCGCCGGTCGCGTCGGTGATCCAGCCGGAAGAATTCCAGTAGACGTCCGCCTGCGGCTCGACCACGACCTCCATCAGGTGATGGATGTCGTGCGCCTTGACGAAATCGACAGCGGCCACGGCCTTCGCGGGTGTCCGGTCGCAGGCAGACAGCGCAACCGCCAGCGCCAGCCAATACGTCAGTCGTCTCACGCGCACTCCCCCGCTACACGAAGCCGATCCAGCGGCCGAGAAACACGACGCCGATCCAGAACGCGAGCGAGAGCGTTCCGGCCACGCGTGCGGCCAGCGGCGTCGGCAATTGATGATTCCAGCGATGCACGGTGCGATACGCGGTCACGTGAAACACCGCCATGTTGATGCCGGCCAGCACGATCAGGACCAGCTTGAAGCGAAACGGTACGTTGGCCGCATACGTCGTCGCCGCCGACGCGAACATCAGCAGCCCGCTGACCAGCGCCACGACGAACGCTCCCCAGGTCCAGGGCAATGTCTGCGCGGCGAGCTCCAGCACGCCGTAGTCCTTGCGCGAAACGCCGAGCAGGCGCAGGTCGAGCATCGCGATCGAGCCGACCACCAGCGTCAGGGCGACGACGTGCACGACCTCGATCGCCGGGAACAGCCACCCCGATTCCGCGACCGCGGTTGCGAACGGTTGCGCCTCGAGCCACGCCAG
Source organism: Steroidobacteraceae bacterium (assembly GCA_035278165.1). Lineage (GTDB taxonomy): Bacteria > Pseudomonadota > Gammaproteobacteria > Steroidobacterales > Steroidobacteraceae > Steroidobacter. The sequence continues at coordinate 114,482 of DATEJG010000165.1, read as the reverse complement.
GCTTTCTTGAAGAGCCATCGCCAGAGTTCTCTCGATGCGAAAGGTCAGGAGTAAGCGATCCAGCGGCCGCAGAAGATGATTGCGAGCCACAGGGCCAGCGACACGAGCGAGAGTGCGCGGGTCGCGCGGCGCTTCGCCGGCGACATCTCGCGATACGGACAATCGTCGAGCAGCCGCTGCAGCACCAGCGTGAGGATCACGGCCAGCAGCACCATCGCCATCTTCGACCAGAAGTAGGCATTGGTGAGCTCGCGCGCCGGCTCGCCGACGATCATCACGAGCCCGGTCGCGAGCAGGACCGGCAGCGTCCACCACAGCCACGGCAGCGAGCGGTTGGCGAGGCGCCGGACCGAAGACTCCTGGCCGATGAACCCGGCCAGGCGCAGGTTGAGCATGGCGGTCGCCGACATGACGATCGCAATGGCGACGATGTGGACGGCCTGCACCGTCGGGATGACCCAGTCCGTAGAGGCAATCGCGAGGCTGCTATCGGTTTGCGCGATAGCGTCGCTCACCCTCTGCATGATGGACATGGTGCATCTCCTGCCGGCGGCCGCCGGAGCCGCGAATCTGCAGGATACCGCATCCTGATGCAAGTGGTGGCATTACCGGAAATCTTAATCCGGTCAATCCAGACTGACCGATCGGGTATGGCCAGTTCGCGGGCGGCGGCTGCGCGCCCGCCGCTAGCTTTCGACCAGGTACATGGCGCGGTTCTTGGAGACTTCCGCCTGCACCCGCTCCAGCGTCTCGACTTCGGTCGCCTTCAGCACGGCTTCGATGACCGCGGAGAGATGGCCGCGCATGGCCGTGCGCGCCGCGACCGGATCGCGCTGCTCCAGCGCGGACAGTATTTCCGAGTGCTCCTGGATGCTCGGCGCCACGCCCAGCGAGCGCACTTTCTTCAGGAAGTACTGCGTCTGCGCCGACGAGCGCCGCGCCTGCCAGAAGCTCTCGATCGTCTGCAGGATCGCGGGGTTGCGCGTCGCGGTGGCGATCAGCAGGTGAAAGCGCATATCCGCGTCTTCCGACATCTCGATGTCGCTCGCGTTCTTCCTTTTCATCTCGACGACGAGCCGGCGCAGCTCCTCGATTTCCTCGTCGGTGATGCGGCTGGCGGCGAGCGCGGCGGTCTCGCCCTCGAACGCGCGCCGCGCTTCGAGCAGCTCGAACATCCCCACGTCGCCGCGGCGCGCCGAGTTGGCCCCGAGCTTGTTCGACTTCACGTAAACGCCCGAGCCGGTGCGCACTTCGACCAACCCGTCGGCCTCGAGCGCGAAGATCGCCTCGCGCACGATCGGCCGGCTCACCTTGAACTTCGCAGCCAGCTCGCGCTCGGACGGCAGCCGGTCGCCGACCGCGTATTTGTGGCTGGCAATGGATTTCGACAGGGCGTCGGCCAGCTTTGCGTAAAGCCTCCTTGCGCCTTTTGCCCGCGTCGCCCCGTTGGCTTTCACTTTGCGGTTCATGTTCGAGCGATGTACTGGCCGGTCCGGTATGGCCAGATTATATATGGGTTACCCGGCAATAATAAGGGACAATTCCCGGAACATGCGGCACGGCAGCGGCCTGTCGGCCGGGGGTCGGTCTGACCAGTTTACCTACAGGTACGGCGCGAGCTCGATGGTCCGTCCGGCGGCCGCGCTGAGATAGCCGGCATAGACCGTCAGCAGCACATCGCTGGCGAGCACCAGGTCGCTTTGCGGCGCCCGCCCCTCGCTCATGGCGCCGACGAAATCCCGCAGCTCCTCCGGATAGCCGGTGATCATGTCCTCGTCGGGCGCCGGAAACGACCAGCCGGCCTTGGTCTCGAGCTTCTCGACGAGGTACTCCGACGCGAAATAGCTCGCGTCGGGCGTGTAGGCCTGGCAGGCATCGTTCGGGTTGATGTTCGCCGTCACCGTCGCGGTCGAGCCGTAGGCGCTCAGATAGTTGCGGATACCGCCGAGGCGCGTGTCCGTGGACGTCAGCTGCGCGACCGAGTTGTCCGCGAAGGAGAGCGTGATCGTCGCGAAGTCCTCGACATCCTGCCAACCCGTGACGATGTGCTTGCGCGGCTCCGCCTTGAAGGCTTCGATGTCGGTCAAGCGCGCGACGTGCGCCGTTACCGACTTCGGCCGGATCGGCTGCGAAGCGCGGCGGCGGCCTTCTTCCTGCTTGAGGAACAGTGCCGCGCCGATCGGATGCACGCACAAGCGCAGCAGCGATCCGCCTCCGGCAGTCTGCCAACGCCGCGAATACGGCGCGTGGCTCCCCGAGTGCGACTCTTCGCCTTCGATGCGCAATATCGTCGAGCCGCTCGCAGCCATGAGCCGGTTGAGCTTCACGACCGGCGGCGCGTACACCCAGTTCTCCGCGTAACAGAACGCGATGCCGGCGCGCGTGACCGCCTCACGCACGGCCGCGATCTGCGCCGCAACCGCTTCGAGCATGGCCTCGCGCGAGTAGCCCTCGGCAGACCAGTCCGGCGGCGCATTCGCCGGTCCGAAGTAGCCGCCCAGCGGCTTTTCGCAGATCACATGCTTGCCGTGGCGCGCGGCTGCGAGAATCATCGGGACGTGCAGCATGTTCGGCACGCAGATATCGAGCGCATCGACTTCCGCGGATGCGAGCATCGCATCGACGTCATCGAACTGCCGCGCTATGCCGTACTGTGCGGCGAGCGCGCCGCGACTCGCTGCGTTACGCGCACAGATCGCGGCGATCTCGAACGTCTCGCTGCGGATCTTGCGATAGCTCGCGAGATGAAAGTGCGCGGAGAAGCCCGAGCCGAGAATGCCGATACGAATTTTCTTCATGTCACTGCTCAGTCGCGCAGCGGTTGGCCGCGGGTCTCGGGCGCATACCACGCCGCGATGAGCCCGACGAGGAACACCGAGCACATCGTCATGGCCGAGTAGCGCAGCGGCGCGGGCGAGGCAAAGCCGTCGAACAGGCGCGTCGTCAGCAGCGCCGAAACGAAGCTGCCGCCGGCCGCGGCGAAGCGGCCGAGGTTATACGCGAACGACACGCCGGTCCCGCGCGCCTTGGCGCCGAACAGCTCCGGCAGGTAGATCGAGAACCCGGCAAAGACGCTGAGCTGCGCGGCACCCATCAGCGGCATCATCCAGTAGGCATCGAGCGGGGTTTCCAGGCGCCAGTACACGAACAGCGTGATCAGAAACGCCGCGGCAAAACCGGCGATGAAGGCGGGCCTGCGCCCGAAGCGCCCGGCGATGTACGTGAAGCCGAGCATGCCGAACGCTGCGCCGATCATCTGCAGCAGGTAGGCCCAGTTCTTCGCGTCCGCCACCTGGGCCGCGACGTCGGCGCCGGGATTGCGTGCGGTGAAGTACGTCGTGAAGACCGCGTGTTGCAGATCGACCGCGTATTCGCCGATGCCCCACAGGCCGACCACCCCCGCGATCGCCAGCACCGTTCCGAGCAGCAGATTGCGCCGCTCGTCCCGGTGCGACAGCAGCGTGCGGTAGGAACCGAACCAGGTGGTGGGCAGAGCGTTCGTCTCCTTCAATCGCAACCAGCTTGCGGATTCTTTCAGGTAGAAGCCCGAGGCGACTGCCAGCAGCGCCGGCAGCGCGCCGAGCGCGAACAGCCAGCGCCAGCTGCCCTGCGCGGCGATTACGCCGTTCGCGGCGAGTGAGTCGACGCCCATCTTGACCAGCGCGGCGCCGATGTTGCCGACCGTGGACAGCACTTGCAGCAGCGCCAGCATGGCCAGCCGCGCAGTATTCGACACGGACTCGGCGATGATCGCGACCGCAAGACCGAATACGCCGCCGATGCCGAAGCCGGTGATGAGCCGGAGCATCGCGAACTGCCAGCCGGTCTCGCAGACCGCCGTCAGGCCGGTACCGATCGAATAGATCAGCGTCGCGATCGTCAGCAGGCGCACCCGGCCGAAGCGATCGCCCAGCGCGCCGATCATGAGCCCGCCGACGCCCCAGCCGACCAGGAACAGCGCGGTCACGATCTTGGCGAAGGCCTGGATCTCGAGCGCACCGGCGCCGTCGCTCATCAGATCCGCCAGGGCGGGAATGCGCGCGAGCGAAAACAGCCGCTGATCGAGATTGTCGAACAGCCAGGCGCCTGCGACGACGGCGAACACGAACCACTGGTACGCGGTGACGTCCTGCCACCAGCGGACGCGCGCTTTTGGTGCGTCGCTCGACGCAGCAGCGTCGGAGCCGGGAATTCTGCTTGGCACGCTGAACGGGGCCTTGATACTGGTCTGCCAACCGCGTATTAGTGGTCAGGCCACCATTCTGGTGCATGCAGCGGCCGGCGGCAAGAATTCTGTCAGCGGTTCGTCTGACCGCCTTGCGCCGGCGCCACCTAAACCGGGCTTTGCGCCGCTGCCGGGCCGCTTGACAGCAGCATGCGGCAACTTCGAAACTGGCATGACCACTATGAAGATCACTTCCGCACACGTCATCGTCTGCTCGCCCGGACGCAACTTCGTCACCCTGAAGATCGTCACCGACCAGGGCGTTTACGGGATCGGCGACGCAACCCTCAACGGCCGCGAGCTGTCGGTCGTGTCGTACCTGCAGGACCACGTGATCCCCTGCCTGATCGGACGCGATCCGCGCCGGATCGAGGACACCTGGCAGTACCTGTATCGCGGCGGATACTGGCGGCGCGGCGCCGTGACGATGCGCGCGATCGCTGCGGTGGATACGGCCCTGTGGGACATCAAAGCCAAGATGGCCGGAATGCCGCTGTATCAATTGCTCGGCGGACGCAGCCGCGACGGAGTGCTCGTCTACGGTCACGCGAGCGGCGACGACGCCGCGGAGACGGTCGACGCGGTGGGCGCCTACATCGAGATGGGCTACAAGGCGATTCGCGCGCAGTCCGGAATTCCGGGCCTCGATCTCGCCTACGGCGTCGGACGCGGCAAGCTCCACTACGAGCCCGCGGACGCCGCGCTCCCCACCGAGTGCGTGTGGGACACGCCGAAGTACCTGGCATACGCGCCGCAGCTGTTCGACAAGCTGCGCGCCACCTATGGCTTCGACGTGCACCTGCTGCACGACGCACACCATCGGCTCACGCCGCTGGAAGGCGCGCAACTCGGCAAGTCGCTCGAGCCGTATCGACTGTTCTGGCTGGAAGACGTCACGCCTGCGGAGAATCAGCAAGCGTTCCGGCTGATCCGCCAGCACACGACGACGCCGCTCGCGGTCGGCGAGGTCTTCAACACGATCTGGGACTGCAAGGACCTCATTCAGCAGCAGCTGATCGACTATATCCGCACGACGGTCGTCGGCGTCGGCGGCATTACGCACCTGCGCCGCATCGCCGACCTCGCTGCGCTGTACCAGGTGCGCACCGGGTCGCACGGCGCGACGGATCTGTCGCCGGTGACCATGGGCGCGGCGTTGCACTTCGATATCTGGGTTCCGAACTTCGGCATCCAGGAGTACATGCGCCACACGGACGAGACCGACGCAGTCTTTCCGCACGCCTACACCTTCAAGGACGGCTACCTGGATCCCGGCGAAGCGCCGGGCCATGGCGTCGACATCGACGAGCGGCTCGCCGCCAGGTTCCCGTATCGCTCCGCGTCGTTGCCGGTGGCCCGCCTCACCGACGGCACGATGTGGAACTGGTAAGCGCACGGCTGCAGCAGACACAGCTGCGTGCGCTCGCCGCACGCGGTGTCCAGGTGCCCGCATACGATCGCGAGCGCGTTGCAACCGGCGTAGTGCATTTCGGCCCCGGGGCGTTTCATCGCGCGCATCAGGCGTGCTACCTCGACGCTGCACTCGCAGCCGATCCGCGCTGGGGAATCACGGAAGTCTCTTTGCATAGCGCCGGCGTGCGCGATGCACTGTCCCCGCAGGACGGGCTCTACACGCTCGCCATACGCGATGAGCACTCCCACACGCGCATCATCGGCGCGATCGGAGAGCTGCTGGTTTCACCGGAGGCGCCTGCCATCGTTACGGATCGGCTCGCAGATCCGCGCGTCGCGCTGATCACGTCGACGGTGACCGAGAAGGGCTATTGCTTGCGCGCGGACGGCAGTCTCGATTGGGCTAATCACGAGATCGCGCACGATCTCGCACATCCCGACGCGCCTCGCACGCTGATCGGACATCTCTGCAGCGGACTCGCCCGACGCCGCGCGCTGCGCATTGCGCCGCCGAACGTCGTGAGCTGCGACAACCTCAGCGACAACGGGCCACGTCTGCGGCGAGCCGTCGTGGAATTCGCGCAGCGGCGCGATGCAGACCTGGCGCGCTGGATCGAAGGCGAGGTCCCGTTTCCGCGCACGATGGTCGACAGCATCACTCCGGCAACCGACGATCGCTTGCGCGCGGACGTTGCCGGGCAGCTCGGCGTCAGCGATGCGTGGCCGATACAGCGCGAGGCGTTCTCGCAGTGGGTCGTCGAAGACTGTATGCGCGGCCCGCAGCCGGACTGGTCTGCCCTCGATGTAACGATCAGTCCGGACGTTGCCGGATACGAGCGCGCCAAGCTGCGGCTGCTGAACGGCGCACATTCTTCACTCGCCTATCTCGGGCTCATCGCCGGCCATGAGACCGTAGTACAGGCGATGCGCGATCCGGCGATCGCGGCGCTCGTGCGGCAGCTGATGATCGAAGACATCACGCCGGCCGTCATCGCGCCTCGCGGGCTGGATGTGCCCGAGTACGTCGAGTCGATCCTGCGCCGGTTCCGCAATCCGGCACTGTCGTACCAGCTGGCGCAGATCGCAGGTGACGGCTCGCAGAAGCTGCCGTTCCGGCTGCTCGGCACCGTGGTCGACGCGGTCGCGGCGCGGCGGCCGCTCGAACGATTGTGTCTGCCGATCGCGGCCTGGTTCCACTTCGTGCGACGCAAAGCGCGTAGCGGCGAGCGCCTGAACGATCCGCTTGCAGCGCAGCTGCTCGCGATCGGCACCGCGTGCACGGGCGACGCGGAGCACGACGTCAACGCCTTTCTCGCTTTGACTGTCTTTCCGCAGGAGCTGCGCGAAAGCGCCAGCTTCGTCGCGGCGCTCACGCGGGCCTATGCGGAAGTGGTCGCGCGCCTTACGCAAATGTAATCGTCGGGCGCAGGCGTGAACCGCAGAATCGGCGGCAACCCGAGGGGATGTCCATGAAAGCGCATAGCTACGTTTCCGGCGCCATCGCGCTGCTGGCGATCGCATACGAAGTTCATTCGGCCGCAGCGCCTGCGAATGTGCACGACCTGATGAAGGACGTCGTCGCAGTTCAGGCGCAGGTCGTCTGGGACGTCAGCAACCAGGCGCAGGATGACGCCGGCAATCCCGATGCCTCCAAGCTGGCAGCCGGCGACTGGACGAAGATCATGGCTGCCGGCGAGAAAGTACGCCAGGCCGCGCAGGCGCTGGCGCAGTCGGAGCACGTCCTCGCGGCGGCGCCTGGCGTGAAGCTCGAAGGCGAAGGCAACCCGGGCGCGTTCGGCGCGCAGCAGGTGCAGGCCGCGATCGATGCGAACCCGGCGCAGTTCCGCGCCTACTCGAAAGCGCTCGCCGTCTCGATGGAGCAGCTCGCGAGCGCGACCAAGACCAAGGATGCTACCAAGCTCGCGGATGTTTCCGGAGCGCTCGATCAGGTCTGCGAGACCTGTCACGTCAAGTTCTGGTACCCGCAGCAGCAAGCGGCGCGGTAACGGGGATTTCCCCCGCGCCGCGCCCGCCGGCGGCCGCATTTCCTCCGCGGCGACGCCCTACGATGACCCGAGTCGCGTAGCCGCAGAGAGGACCGTCATGTCGATATGGGCCCGCAAGTCGATCGACGTGCTGGTGAGCGAAGCGGAATCCTCCGCGGCGGCGGCATCGGGCCTGCGGCGCAGCCTGGGGTTGTGGAACCTGACCTCCATCGGCGTCGGCTGCACCATCGGCGCGGGCATCTTCGTGCTCACCGGTACCGCGGCGGCAACGTACGCCGGTCCCGCCGTCTCGCTGTCCTTCCTGCTCGCAGCCCTCGCCTGCCTGTTCGCCGCGCTGTGCTACGCCGAGCTCGCCGCGATGATTCCGGTCTCCGGCAGCGCCTACACCTATGCATACGCGACCCTCGGCGAGCTGGTCGCGTGGATCATCGGCTGGAACCTGATCCTCGAATACCTGATCTCGGCCTCGACGGTGGCGGTCGGCTGGTCGGGCTACTTCAGCGCATTGCTGCAGGACTACGGCTTGAGCCTGCCCGCGGCACTGACCACTCCGCCGCTCGCGCGCAGCGTTGCTGGGCACTGGATCTTCAGCGGAGTCGTCGTCAACGTGCCCGCGGTCGGCATCGTGCTCGCGCTCACTGCAGCGCTCAGCGCCGGCATTCGCAGCTCGGCGATCGTCAACAACGCGATGGTCCTGGTGAAGGTGCTGGTCATCGTGCTCGTGATCGCGTGCGGTGTCTGGTACGTGAACGCGGACAACTGGACGCCGTTCGTGCCGGCGAATACCGGCGAGCCGGGGTCGTTCGGCTGGTCGGGCGTGGTGCGCGCCGCAGGCATCGTGTTCTTCGCGTACATCGGCTTCGACGCGGTATCCACCAGCGCGCAGGAAGCGAAGAACCCGCGACGCGATGTGCCGCTGGCGCTGCTGATCACGATCGGCGTGTGCACGGCGCTGTACATCGCCATGACGCTGGTGATGACCGGCATGGCGCACTACACGAAGCTCAACGTGCCGCACCCGGTGTTCGAAGCCGTCAATCAGGCAGGACCGGCGCTCGCATGGCTCAAGCCTGTCATCAGCATCGGGGCGGTCGTCGGCCTCGCCTCCGCGATCCTGACGACGCTGTACGGCCAGATCCGCATCTTCTATGCGATGGGACGGGACGGCATCATTCCGCCGTCGTTCGCCCGCATCCACGAGCGTCTGCGCGTGCCCGTGCAAGGCACGTGGTATTGCGGAATCGGCGCCGCGGCGATCGCCGGCGTGTTCCCGATCGAGCTCCTCGGCGAGCTCGCATCGATCGGCACGCTGCTCGCTTTCGCCATCGTCTGCCTCGGCGTGCTCGCGCTGCGCTACGCGCGACCCGACGCACCGCGGCCGTTCCGCGTTCCTTGCGGCGTACCCGTGTCGATCGTGGGCGCGGCAGTCTGCGTCTGGCTCATGCTGAGCCTGCCGTCGGACACGTGGGTTCGGCTGGCCGCGTGGCTCGCGCTCGGCTTCGCGATCTACTTCGGCTACGGCTATCGCAATTCGCGTTTGCGCGCTCCCCCGGATCAGACTGCAAACGGCCAGACCGTCAAGCCATGAACGGCGTTGCGCACATCTCGCGAGAGCGCCAGCTGCTGCACGATGCGCTGCTCCTGCAAATCGTAGAGCGTGATGGTCGATGGCGACTGGCCGCCGGCGACGTAGCGATCGGACAGCACGCACAGGCCCCGGCCGAACAACGGCCGCGCGAGCCTGGCATCCTCTGCGTGCGTCCAGTCGTGCGCCGCACCGTCGAGCGCCGCGTAGCGGATCGCAATTTCCCCGTCGGCGCTGCGCGCTCGCAAGCAGTCGTTCGCAGTGTCGTTGTAGACGACACCCGACCCGCGCCACGGTTGTGCGTTGTGCGTGCCCGCGGGGAGCGGTGCGTGCGATGCGAGCCGTCCCTGCGCAACTCGCAACAGCCCCGGCGTGCGCAGGCCGGAGAAATAGATCCCGGACGCGTCGCAGTGCACGCCGTTGAGGTGAAACGCGTTGCCCGGCCCGGGGCCCGGCACGCGTCGCGGATCGAACGCCAGCACCCGCAGGCCTGCGGCGTCGTGGCGCAGGTGCAGCCCGCTGGTGAACTCGCGCCGCTCGAGATCGAAGCCGAGGACCGAGTCGAACCCCGTCGAGACGACGTACGCAGTCCCGGCGTGAATCGATACCTCGTGACAATGACGCAGGTAGTCGTTGACGTAGGCATGCAGCAGCCGCATGCCCGAGTCGAAGTGCAGCAAGGCGCGGCTCGCGGCGACGAAGATGCTGTCGCCATGAATCGCGATGCCGCGCAGACCGCGATCGCCGCCGCGCCCTTCGACGTCGATGTCGGTCGTATTCCAGTCGATCAGCTGTCGCTGCCTGCCGCTGCCCAGCTCGAGGCAGTACAGACCGCCGTGACTTTCGCGCAGCTGCGCACCGCGTACCACCGAGGAGACGATGAGCGCCGCGCGCTCAGGATCCATCGAGCGCGGGTGCATAGTCGAAGATGAAATGGATCCGCGCCGACTCGCCGTTGTTGAGCACCTCGTGAGGCAACGCGTTGTTGAGCTCGAAGGCAACCCCCTCCTGCAGCGGCACGCGCTCGTCGCCGACCACGAACAGCACATCCGGATTGGTCAGCAGCGGCACGTGGATGCGATGCGAAGCTGCGAACGAAGGATGCAGATCGCGATGCCTGCCGATGCGCGCGCCGGCCGGCAAGCGCGCCATCATCGCCCGCAGCACCTTGCCGCCGCGCGGATAGTGGGCTGCGACGATGCTCGTCATGACGCTCGCCGCGGCGGCGCCGAGATACGTCCAGCCGCGATGGTACGAGATGCGCACGTCCGGCCAGCCGTCGCAGAAGATGAGGATCACGGATTGCGTCTGCGAGTGAACGTTGTTGAAGCGCGCCTGGCGCAGCTCGTCCTCCTGCCAGATCGCCTCGCTGAGCGCGAGCGTCTGGCTGCGCAGCGTGGCGCACTCGACCGGACCGAGGGGTCTCGTACCGCGTTGCACGTCAGCCCTTGCGAATCTACGATCGCTTCGATGGGTGCCGGTCTTCATTCTAGAGAGCGGCGCGAGCGCGCGGACGCGGGTTGCCGGCCGTGGCGCGGGAGAAATCCCCGTTTGCAGCGCCTGGAACGGAAGTTTCCTCCGCGAGTGGAGTCCTGATGTCGGTGGGCCGCCGGCAGCGCCTGGACCAGGCGTGGGCTCGACACAGGAGCGGCGACCTGGAGTTTGCGTATGCGACCTACGTCGAGCTGCTGCGCGAGGAACCGGACGATGCGTCCGCCCTGCACTATCTCGGCGTCCTCGCACAGCAAACGGGGCGCACCAAGACCGCGGTCGATCTGATCCGCCGGTCGCTGGAGATCGAGCCGGGCAACGCGCGCGCGCTCGATGACCTCGGCCAGATCCATGCGTCGCGCAAGCAGCTGCGTGAAGCGACAGCATGCTTTCGTCAGGCCCTGGCTATCGATCCGGACGCCGCACGCACGCTCAACAATCTCGCGAACGTGCTCCGCCTGTCCGACCCGCAGGAGGCGCTCGACTTGTACCGTCGCGCGCTGGCCAGCGATCCCGCCCTCAACGAAGCGCACTACAACCTCGGCAAGCTGCTGCGCGACCTGCGCATGTTCGATGAGGCAGTGCAGGCGTTCGAGCAATCGATCCGCACCGGCCCCGGCAACTATCGCGCTCACTACGAGCTTGCACTGTGCTGCGAGGAGCTGGGGCGCTTCGCCGCCGCCCACGATCACTATGTGAGCGCGCTGCGCGTCGAGCCGCAGCATGCACGCTCGCTCGCCAATCTCCTCGGGCTCCCCTCGTTCGAGCCGGATGCCGAGCTGCTGCAACGTGCGCTCGTGCTTGCTTCGTCTTCGCAAGTCAATCCCGAGGCCCGGGCCAAGCTCCACCAGGGACTCGGCAAGCACTACGACCGCTGCGGCCACTTTCGCGCAGCCTTCGGGCACTTCGCGCAGAGCAACGCGATTCAGAAGCAATGGCTGGCGGCGAAGGTGCTGGCGCCGGAAGACTTCACGGCCGCGGCCGCACGCTTCGACGCCGAGCACTTCGCTGCGGTACGCGGGCTCGGCAACCCGTCGCGGCGGCCGGTCTTCATCGTGGGAATGCCGCGCTCCGGCACGACGCTCGTCGAGCAGATTCTTGCAAGCCATCCGCTGGTGCACGGCGGCGGCGAACTCCCAGACATGTCCGTAATGGCCGGCGCCGCTCATGTTGCCGATGCCGGCAGCATCGCGACGGCCGCGCAGCGCTATCTGCAGCAGCTGGAGCAGATCTCGCCGGCGCAGGCGGAACGCGTCACCAACAAGCTGCCGACCAACTATCGCCACCTCGGGCTGATCGCGACGCTGTTCCCGGGCGCGCACATAATCCATTGCCGGCGCGATCCGCGCGACGTGGCACTCTCCTGCTTCATCGAGATGTTCGCGATCCGCGACCAGGACTTCACCGATCTCGCAGGCATCGCGCGGGCGATCGCGCTCGAATCGCGCTGGATGCAGCATTGGCGCGCAGCGCTGCCGCTCGCGATTCACGAAGTCGACTACCAGGCGCTGGTGCAGAACCTGGAGAGCGAAGGCCGGCGGCTGATCGAGCATTGCGGACTGCCGTGGTCGGATCGCTGCCTGCAGTTCTTCGCTACGCAGCGTCACGTCGACACGCCGAGCCGCTGGCAGGTACGCCAGCCCATCTACGCCTCCTCGGTCGGTCGCTGGCGCAACTACGCCGAGCAGCTGCAGCCGGCTATTGCGTTGCTGCGTGCTGCCGAAGTCCTTCCGCCGGACGACTGCTAGCGCTCACTTCCCGTTGGAGCGCCTCGACCGCCGCGCCAACCGAAGCGTCAAGACCGCGACGCCAGCTTCCCTCCACCAGCACCGGCACCGCGATGTCGACCGGTATCCGGATCCGCTCGTAGACGACCCCCTGCGGCGTCGCATAGATCTCGTTCGAAAGCGTTACGCTCCAGCCGTTCGGCAGCTTCGAGGGCAGCGTATCCGACAGGATGCCGCGGCTCGGCTGGCCGACGAACGTGCGCCGCGGCAGCTCACGCAGCGCGAGCAGGGCGATCTCCGCCCCGCTCGCAGTCCCGTCGCTCACGAGGACCGCCAGCGGGCCGGTGTAAGGCGCTTGCGTCGCAGGCGCGAGATAGATCGGCGTGTCGGTCACAGTGCGGCCTTCGAACCACGCCTGCTTCGTATAGGCAAGTCGCCGCTGAGCGGTGAAGAACCCCACGAACTCGAGCGCCACCGGATCGTAGCCGCCGCCATTGAAGCGCAGGTCGATCACGATCCCGCGCGCGCCGCGCAGATCGCTCAGCACGTTCAGCATTGCAGCGTGCATGGCCGCGCGATCCGGCTCGGCCGTGCTGTCTTCGCTCGCCAGCCCGGCGAATGAATGCACCGCGATGTAGCCGAGGTCGCGATCGAGCCATCCCGAGACCAGCTGTTCGCGCAGCTGCTCGCGCAGCTGGACACGCGCCTGCGACCTTGCGTGACTGCGGGTTGCTTCATGAAATCGTGTAGAAATCGCCGCGCGCGGCACCGTCGCCGGATCGATACCCGAATCCGCGATGTAACCCATGAGAAGGTATTGCTCCTGCAGCGGCAGGCTGCTCGCGATCCGCGTATCGCCAGCGTCCGTCACGCGCACGTGCGCGTCGCGCAGCGGCCGGATCGCGCTCTCGAGCGCGGCCAGCAGCTCCGCTTGCGATGAGGTCGGCCGCAGACTCGCGCCGATCTTTGCGCTCAGCGTGCTCCAGTCGACGTCGACCTCGCCGGCGCGCATGAACGCGTAGTTCTCCGCGAAGTACTGGCTGAACACGGCGAAGTTCGCCAGCGGGTCGTCGTTCACCGTCGCCATCTGCGGCAGATCGACACGCAGGGCAGCCGGCCGCGATGGCGCGCGTACGAATTCATACGGAGTGTTGCCGCCGCGATCGAACAGCGCGATGCGATCGACGCCGCGACAGGTGAGCCGGTCGAAGCGCTGCGCGAACTGCGCAGGGCTCATTTCGCGCACGGCGATGCGACTGATGGCCGTCACGTTGAACTGCGTGACCTTCTGCGGCGTGATGGCAAGCAGGTTGTTGTAGCCGACGCTGCGCCACTCTCCGGTGAGCTGCTGCACGTTGCAAGGTGCCGCGGGCGGCGGTGCAGAAGCCGCGAGCGCGTGCAACGAAACCAGCAGCACCCCTGCCGACAGCGCTCGACTCATCCTGCTGCGCATCTCAAGTACCGCCGGTCAGCGCCTTCATGTAGCGATACAGAAACTCCAGGCCCTGGTAGAAGCCATCCACCGCGATGCGCTCGTCCTTGCCGTGCGCGCGCACGTCGTTGCGATCCCGTGCGAGTCCCGAGATAGCATAGGTGGGCATGCCGGCGGCCTGCGTCCAGACCGCATCGGACTCGCCGACGGACATGGCCGGAATGATCGGCACACCAGGCCACATCGCACCTGCAATCCGCCGCAGCGGATCGAACACGTCGGGCCGCGGCGCCGTCGCCGGCATCGCGACTTCCTGCGGCGCCACGTCGAAGACCTTGCCGTCGAACTCGCGCACGTACTGGACCTGCAGACGCGAATCGTCGAACAGCGCGAGCAGCTGGCGCCGGACCTCTTCCGGCGAGTGGCCGGGCAGGATGCGGCAGTTGATCAGCGCCTCGGCCTGCTGCGGCAATGCGTTGTTCGCGTGCCCTGCCTGCAAGCGCGTCGCCGTACAAACGGTGCGCAGGCTCGCGTTGTCGTGGACGGCGGCGCTCATGCGGTCGATTACATCCTGTTGCGGCCGCGGCGCGAGAATGGCCGCGATGTCCTTGCGGCGTGCTTCGTCGGCGCTGGCGGCCGTCGCCTCGAAGTAGGCGCGCGTGACCGGATTCAGCTCGACGGGAAAGCGATGCTGGTCCAGTCGCGCGAGGGCGTGAGCCAGCCGATAGATCGCGTTGTCCTGCGGCGGCAGCGCGCTCGGACCGCCCGGATGGATCGTAGTCACCCGGAAGTCGGCGTACAGCTTCTCCGCCGCGTCGACCACGACTGCCACGGCGCGAGCGTTCTCCATCAGCACTCCGCCGCCGTCCGGGTTGATGACGAACTCGGCGTCGACGAGCTGCCGCTGCTGCTCGGTCAGCCACTTCATGCCGTTGTCGCGAAAGCTCTCTTCGCCCGCGGTCAGCGCGACGATGATGTCGCGCTGCGGCCGATAGCCTTCCTGTGCGAGCCGGATGAGGTTCGCCACCAGAATGGCGTCGCTCCCCTTCATGTCCTGCGTGCCGCGGCCATAGAAATAGCCGTCCTGCTCCACCAGCTGGAACGGCTCCGTGGCCCAGTCGACGCGCGGCGCCGCGACGACGTCGAGATGCCCGATGAACAGGATAGGCTTCGCCGGCTGGCGGCCGCGCGCCGGGGATGCGTCGCGGCTCGCCGGCAGGCGCACCACCAGGTTGTGACGCTTCTCGTGCGGACCGCCGATGAAGATGCTTGCTTGCGGAATGCCCGCAGCACGCAGCCGGCGGGCCATGGCTTCCGCGGCCTGCGTGACGCTTCCGGTCTCGTCCGTGGTATCGATCGCGATCAGCTCCGCGAAGATGTCGCGGGCGAGCTGCTCTGTCGGCGCGAGCGTGCGTGCCTGGCTGCAGAAGCACAGCGTGCAGAGGAATGCGACTGCGGCAATGCGAAGGTGCACGAGAGCTCCCGGCGACGGCGGCACTGATGAGCAGTCTAGGCAGGGCAAAGCCGCCAAGGCGCCAGTCGACCGCTGCAAAACGGCGGAAATCCTCGTTTCTCGCGCTGCTACGGCTGATTCTCCCGCGGCACGGGATCGCGCACTGGGTGCCCTGCGAGGAATGCGGCCACGTTGCGCAGCACGTGCTCGCACATCATCGCTTCGGCCTGATGCGTGCAGCCAGCGATGTGCGGCGTGATGAGGACGTTCGGGCAGTCCAGCAGTCGCGGCAGGTCGTCCGCGGCGACCACGTCGAGCGCCGCGCCGGCGATCGAGCCGTCCTGAAGCGCCGCGTAGAGCGCATCGGCATCCACGATCGATGCGCGCGCGATGTTGACCAGATGACCGTCGGCGCCCAGCGCGTGCAGGACCTCGGCGTCGACGGAGCGAACCGTCGCCGACGTAGCCGGCACGCAGACGATCAGCGCATCGGCCCACTGAGCAAGCATCCGGAGCGAAGGGAAGGCACGGTGCGGCGAATCCGCCTGCGGGCTGCGACTGAAGTAGCCCATCTCCATCTCGCACGCCGCAAGTCGCGCCGCGACCTTGCGACCGATCGCGCCGTAACCGTAGATTCCGGCACGCGCGCCGGTGAGGCCCGCAGTAGCGGGCCAGCGTCGCGGCTGCCGGAACGTTTGCAGAGACCTGGCTGACATAACGATCTGGCGCCGGGACGCGATCAGCAGCCCCACGGCAACATCCGCTACGCTGCTCGCCGGTGCACCCGGACTGTTCGTGACCTGAATCCCGCGATCAGCCGCCGCGACCAGATCGATACCGTCGAAGCCGGCGCCGATACAAGCGATCAGCCCCAGCCGGGGCAGCGCTTCGATCATCGCGCGCGATACGCGTCTTCCGCCTGGCGTGACGAGGGCGCGGACGTCGAGCGCCTGCTGACGATCGATCGCGAGCGCCTCAGCGTCGGCAGCCCCCTTGCACATCACGAGCCGGTAGTGCTCGCGCAGCGCCGCGACGATCGTCGCGGGTACCGCATCGGCGACAAGGATCATGCGCGGCGGGGTGCGGCGAGCGCAGCCGGATCGGCGCGCTCGACGATGCGACGATAGGCATCGAAGTTCGCCAGTGCGCCGCCCTGGTCATACGCCTCCCATTGCCGCGCCGTGAACTCGCAGACCTCCGCTGGCGGCATCGCCGGCTCGCCATCCATCGCCAGCAGCAGCGCCTGCACTTCGCAGGACGTGACCAGCTGCTTCATCATGAAAATCGATTGCGCCGCACTTGCCGTGCAGGTGAGCAGGCCGTGATGGCGCAGGATCATCGCCTTGTTCGACGGGCCCAGGTCGCGCGCGATGCGCTCGCACTCCTGCGGACTTTCGCTGAGACCCTCGTAGTCGTGATAGGAAATCCGGTCGTAGAAGCGCATCGATCCTTGCGACAGCGGCAGCAGTCCACGCCGCGACGCCGCCACGGCCATGCCGGCGATCGTGTGCGTATGCAACGTGCAGTTCACATCCGGCCGTGCGCGCAACACCGCGCCGTGAATGTTGAAGCCCGCTGCGTTGACGTTGTCTTGCGTTTCGTTCACGGCGCGCCCGGCCAGATCGAGCTTCACGAGGTTGCCCGCTGTCACCTCCTCGAACAGGAGGTCGTGCCGCTTGAACAGGAAATGCTGCGGCTCGCCCGGCACGCGCAGCGCGATGTGGTTGTAGATGAGATTGGTCCAGCCGTAGTGCACGGCCATGCGAAACGCAACCGTGAGCTCGATGCGCGCCTGCCGTTCCTGCGCAGTCATTGGCCGACCTCGAACAGCCGCTCCGCGCGCAGCATCGAGATGCGCCATTCGCCGTTCAGCAGAACGAGCTCGGCGTGATAGTCGCCGACGCGCTCCGCACCGCGCACGAGACGTGGACGCTCCGGTCCTTCGTGCGCGTATGCCGCGTAGTAGGCGCGGACTCGCGCCGAGGTCGCGCCGGTGAGCCGCGCAACGATAGTGGAAAGATGATGGCGGACGATGCGACTCTCCGGCCGGCTCTCGATCACCGGCGCGATCTGCGCGTGCCCTTCGAGCCGCTGGCCCTGCCGGAACCAGACTGCATCCGGCGCGAGCTGCGCCAGTGCGCCCTGCGTATCGCGCGCATCGAAAGCCTGGATGAAGGCCGCCAGCGCGCGCTCGCACGCGATCTCATTCGAAACGGAAGTCGTGCTCATTCGTCGGCCACCGTGTTGCGCAGAATGCCAATCCCGCCGATCTCCACCTCGATGACATCGCCCGCCCTCATGTACAGCGGCGGTGTGCGGCGATGTCCGACGCCCGACGGCGTGCCCGTCGAGATCACGTCGCCGGGGTGGAGAGCCGTGAGCGTCGAGTAGTAGGCGACCAGGTGTGCGACGGAGAAGATCATGTCGCGCGTGCTGGCTCGCTGCATGACGACGCCATTGAGGCGCGACAGCAGCGTGAGATCCTGGGGATCCGCGATCTCGTCCGCGGTCACGAGCCACGGGCCGCACGAGCCCGACGCCAGGAAGTTCTTGCCCTGTGTCACGTCGCGCTCGTGCTGCCAGTCGCGGATCGTGCCGTCGTTCACGCAGGTGTAGCCGGCGACATGACTCAGTGCGCTCGCCGCATCGACGTGCCGCGCGTAGCGGCCGATGACGACTCCGAGCTCCGCCTCCCAGTCGAACCTGGACGACACCGCCGGACGGCGCAGCGCCTGGTCGTGCCCCACCAGCGAGCGGTTGAGCTTGAAGAACGTCGAGGGATGCTGCGGGCGCTTGCGGCCCGTCTCCGCCACGTGCTCCGCATAGTTGAGCCCGACGCAGATGATCGCACCGGCATCCGGGATCGGTGGCAGCAGCTGCACCTGTGCGAGCTCCAATGTCTGTGCATGCATGCCCTCGGCAAGCGCGCTCCAGCTGCGCACCGCGAGCAGCTCGCGATAGCCCTCGCTGGCGATGAACTCGCGCAACGTCGCCGGACTTCCCGCGGATCCGCCCACGTCCAGCACCGTCGCGCCGTGCACGACTCCGTAGCTCGCGCGCCCGCGCACCAGGTAGCTCGCCAGTTGCATTCGCCGTTGCTCCTCGATTCGATCTGCGATTGACGTATTTTCGAAATTCTTACCGCGTTTCGATATTTTTGACAACCGCCGAGAGGCAGCTCTATGGTGCGCCGCTCATCGTCACTGGAGTCGCAGCGTCATGACCCCTCCGCCCGTTCGCATCGAGCTCGCGCATGCCGGCCTGTGGACCTTCGACTTCGAGCGCATGGTGCGCTTCTACACCGGGCTGTTCGGCTTCTGGGTGAGCGACCAGGGCCGGCAGGGAACGCGGCGCTATGCGTTCCTCACCGCTTCCGCCGCCGCGCATCACCAGCTGGTGATCGTGTCCGGACGCGTGAGCACGGCGCCGCCGGCGCCCGGCGGGCTCAACCAGGTTTCCTTCCGTCTCCCCGCGCTGAGCGACCTGCGTGCGTTTCACGCGCGGCTCGCCACGGCGCAGGTCAGTCAGGTCACGCCGCTGACTCATGGCAACGCCTGGAGCATCTACTTTCACGATCCCGAGCTGAACCGCATCGAAGTGTTCGTCGACACTCCCTGGCATATGCCACAACCGTTCGCGCGAGAACTCGATTTGACGCTCGCGGACGAAGAAATCCTCCGTTTTACCGAAGAGCTGTGCCGCCAAAACCCCGAGTCGCGTCCTTACAATGACTGGCGCCGCTGGGCAGAAGCAGCGCTCGGTGGAGCGATAACGGGGGAGCACGCAGGTGGTGACCGGGCAAAGTGACCGCGCGCGTGCCGGCGAGCGCCTTACGCAACGCTTGTGGGAGCTGGCAGGAGTGCTGCCTGCGCTCGCCTGGCTTGCTCTGTTCGTGCTCGTGCCCATGGCGATCATCTGCGTCGTATCGCTGTGGGAGTCGGACCTCTACGGCCTGCAGCCGATCTGGACGCTGCGTCACTGGCAACGGCTGTTCGAGAGCACGCTGTACCTGAGCCTGCTGCTCAAGACGCTGCGCATCGCGCTGGTCGCAACGCTGCTGAGCCTGCTCATCGCGTACCCGGTCGCGCTGCTGCTGAGCCAGCTCGGCGAGACCCGGCGGCGCATCGCGATCACGCTGCTGTTCGTGCCGTTCTGGGTCGGCTTCGTGGTGCGCACGTTCGCGTGGCTGCCGATCCTCGGCCGCAACGGCTTCATCAACCAGACACTGCTGTCGCTCGGCGCGATCGAGCAGCCGATCGACTGGCTGCTCTACAACGAGGGCGCCGTCTATGTCGGGCTCGTCAACGGCTACCTGTTGTTCATGGTGCTGCCCATCTACCTGTCGCTCGACGCGATCGATCGCTCATTGCGCGAAGCTGCCGCCGACCTCGATGCCGGCCCGTTCGAGACCTTTCGTTACGTGCTGCTGCCGCTGAGCCTGCCCGGCGTGGCGTCGGGCTGCATCATGGTGTTCCTGCTGAGCTTCGGCGCGTACGTGACGCCTGCGATGCTGGGCGGACCGTCCGGCATCATGCTCTCCAATCTCATCGCGCAGCAGTTCACGGCCGACAACAACTGGCCGTTCGGCGCCGCGCTGTCGATCCTGATGACCGGGCTCGTCATCGCGGCGCTGCTGCTGACGGGCCGCACCGTGGGACTGCAGCGCATGTTCCTGCGCAGGTCGTGACGCTGTGGCTGCGCACTCACGCACATCGCCGCTGCTGAAGGCGTACACCGTCGCGATCGCCGCGCTGCTCTACCTGCCCATCGTGGTGGTGGCCGTGCTTGCGGTGAACGATGCACCGGCGACGGGATTTCCATTTCGCCGCTTTACGCTGCACTGGTTCGAGGTCGTGTTCACGAGCGACGCGCTGCTGCGCTCGATCGGCAACAGCATCGCGCTCGGCCTCGTCAGCGCGACCCTGGCGACCGCGCTGGCGCTCGCCCTGGCGCTCGCGTTGCGCCGCGATCTGCCCGGCCAGGGCGCGATCCTGAACCTGCTGCTGATCCCGATCATTCTGCCGGGCATCATCGCCGGCGCGACGCTGTTCGTGCTGTTCCAGATCCTCGGCCTGCCGATCTCGCTGTGGACCAGCGCCTTGTGCGCGCACGTGACCTGCGTGCTGCCGTTCGCCTTCCTGAACATTCATCCGCGGCTGCATGCGCTCGACCCGGCGATCGAAGAAGCGGCCGCGGATCTCGGCGCATCGCGCCGGCAGCTGCTGACGCACATCGTGCTGCCGATCATCCGGCCTGCGATCGTGGCCGCGTGGTTGTTCGCGTTCTCGTTGTCGTTCGACGAGTTCGTGCGCACGCTGCTGCTCACGAGCTATGAGCGCACGCTGCCGATCCAGTTCTGGTACCTGGTAGTCGAGAACTTCGCACCCGAAGCGCCGGCGATGGCGGTCATCATCATCCTGATCTCGGTGACGACGTCGTTTCTCGCCTACTCCATCACGGGCCGCTCGGCGGCAAAGGCATGAGCGTGGGCGATTTCCCGCTCTCGCGGCGCGCGCTGCTGCAGGCACTCAGCGGTGCGGGAGCTGCTGCGCTGCTCGGCGCATGCGCGAGCCCGCGCTTCATCGACATACTGGCGCCGCCGAGCGCACTGCGCCCGCGGTTGCTGCGTACCTTCGAGCGCAACACCGGGGTCCAGGTGCGTGCGGGCGCGTGGATATCGCCGACCGACGCACTCGGCAAGCTGCTCTCGGCGAATGCGCGCATCGACATGATGATCGCGCTGGCAGACCTGTTCCTCCCTGTGATGCCCGACGCGATCTCGCGCGGCTTGCTGCTGCCGCTCGACGCAGCACAGCCGCCGGACGCCGCACAGCTGCTGCCGCAGTTCGCCGGCGACCTGCTCACGAGCGCCGGCAAGACGTATTCGGTGCCGCTGTACTGGGGTTACGACACGGTGCTTTACAACCGCAAAGCGCTTGCGCCGGACGAGCCTCTGCTGAGCTCGTGGGGACTGATCTTCGACGACCGCTTCCGCGGCAGGGTTTCGCTCAAGGACGACGCGCACGAATCGATCGTGCCGACCGCGCTCTACATGGGCCATCCGCACCCGCTGGAAATGGACGCGGCCGACCTGCGCGAAGTGACGCGGTTCCTCATCAGCAAGAAGCGCAACTTCCGCTCGCTGTGGACCAAGTTCGCGGAGGCGATTCAGCTCATGGCGACCGGCGAGGTGCAGGCGATGTACGGCTATCCGCTGATGCTCCATACACTGCGCGCGCAGGATCTCGACGTCGCCGCGGCGCTGCCGCGCGAAGGGCTGCTCGTGTTCGTGCAGTCCGCGTTCATTCCACGCAGCGCCGCCGACCCGGCCGCGGCGGCGCAATGGGTCTCGTTCCTGCTGCAGCCCGACGTGTCGTCCGTGCTCAACCAGGAGGCAGCTGTGTTCTCACCCGCAGCGAACGCGCAACCCGTCGTTGCGACCGGGTTGCCCGACTACGAAACGGTGACTCGCTCGGTGCCGCTGGTGCGCCTCGGTCGTCCTCGTCACCTGCCACTGTGGATCGAAGCATGGGCTCGCTTCAAAGCAGCTTGAGCGCCGCTGCGAGCGCTGCAGCGCCGGCGATTCGCGTCGAAGCGGTCACGCGCCGCTTCTCGGCCAGCGTGGTTGCCGTCGACCGCGTCACCCTCGACGTCGCGCACGGCGAGCTGCTGTGCCTGCTCGGTCCGAGCGGCTCCGGCAAGACGACGCTGCTGCGGATCATCGGCGGCTTCGAGACGCCCGATTCGGGGCGCGTGCTGCTGCTCGACGAGGACGTGACGCAGCGGCCGGCGGCCGAGCGGCGCACCAACATGGTCTTCCAGAATCACGCGCTGTTCCCGCATTTGAACGTGCGCGACAACATCGCTTTCGGCCCGCGGATGCGCAAGGTCGCGGAAGCGGAGATCGCGCAGCGCATCCCGCGCGTGCTCGAGCGCGTGCGGCTCAGCGGCTTCGAGACCCGGCAGATCGATCAGCTGAGCGGCGGACAGCGGCAGCGCGTGGCGATCGCCCGCGCGATCATCAACGATCCCGCCGTGCTGCTGCTCGATGAGCCGCTCGGCGCTCTCGATCTGCGGCTGCGAATGGAGCTGCAGACGGAGTTGCGCCATCTGCAGCGCTCGCTCGGCAGCCCGTTCGTCGTGGTCACCCACGATCAGCACGAAGCAATGGCGATGGCGGATCGCATCGCGGTGATGAAGGACGGCGTGCTGGAGCAGATCGGTACTCCGCAGGAGGTCTACCACCGTCCGGCATCGCTGTTCGTCGCGCAGTTCATCGGCCACACCACGGTGATCCACGGCACGATCGACGATCGCAGCGAGCCTGGCCGGTTCCGCGTCGTCGCGAACGGGGCGGCGATTCCGTGCCAGGGACCGGCCGGGCTGCAGCGCGGTCAGACCGTCGCGCTGTCCGTGCGGGAAGAAGTGGTGCGCATCGGGCCGCTCGATCGTCCCTTGACCGACGTCGACTTCTCTGTGGAAGCCGTCGTCGTCGATCGAACGTTCCTGGGATCGCTGCTGCGCCTGTCGCTGCGCGTCGGCGAGCTTGCGCTCAGCGCCGAACTGCGCGCCGAGGAGGCGAAGTGGGCGATCGGCGAGCGCGTGCGGCTTGGCTGGCAGCTGGCGCGCGTGCCGGTGTTCGCGACCGGCCACCGAGACGGCGCGCAACACCGCTGATGTGCTGCAGGAGCAGCTGCACGGCATCATCGGAGCGATTGAGCGCCGCGTGCGCCAGTGCCTCGTGGCCGCTGCTCCAGTCGTGCGTCGCCAGGCGCTGCTTGAAAGCGGCGCGGCGGTAGCGCTCCGCCCGATCGAACAGGGTCGCGTGCATCTGCAGAATGAACGGCGAGGCGCATCCGGAAAGCAGTGCGAAGTGAAACGCACGATGCTTCTCCTGCCATTGCTCGTTCGGCTCCTGCGGCTTGCGCGGATCGCGGCGCGGCGTGCGCGACAACTCGTGCGACGCGCTGATGACCTGCTTCTCCCATTCCATGTCGCCGCGCTCCAGGGCGAGCCGCAGCGCCAGTGAATCGATCGCGCTGCGCAGCGCCGTGACATCCGCGAGGTCCGTATCCGAGAGCGGCGCGACATGATAGCCGCGCTGGCTGCGTCCGATGACCAGGCCCTGTGCGGCGAGCCGCGACAGCCCTTCGCGCAACGCGCCAACGTTGAGCTGATAGCGGCGCCGCAGCGAGTCGAAGCGCAGCTTCGACCCTGGCGCCAGCACGCCGCGCACGATGTCGGCGCGCAGGCTTTCGAACGCCACATCGCCGAGCGTGCGGCCCGCGGACGGCGGTCTGGCTTTGGACACGATCATCGCCTCCAGTCGGTTACTTGCTGCGATTCTGCCCGACAAATGGCAGCTTTTCGAACCCGGCGCCCGCTAGCATCGCTGCCATGTCGACCTCAACTCGCGTTGCGCTGCTGACAGGCGGCGCCGGCGGCATTGCCACGGCCATCGTCGAGCGACTGCTGGCCGCGCAGGTGCGCGTCGTCATCGCAGACGTGGACCAGGCGGCCGCAGAGCGCAGCGCCGCGTCCTTCGGCAAGAACGTCACGGGTCTGCGCGTGGACGTCACCGACGAAAGCTCGGTCGCGCTGCTGTTCGAGGCGTTCGATCGCGACCACGAGCGGCTCGACATCCTGATCAATTGCGCGGGCGTATCGCCGCGCGTCAATGGCGAGCGGCCGTTCGTGGTGGAGACGCCGCTCGAGGTCTGGCAGCGCACGCTCGCGATCAATCTCACCGGGACGTTCCTCGTGTGCCGCGCAGCAGTGCCGCGCCTCGTCGAGAACCGCTGGGGGCGCATCGTGAACCTCGCTTCGCTCGCCGGCCGCTCGCTCGGCGAGGTCACCAGCTGCTACTACGCCGCCTCGAAGAGCGGCGTCATCGGCTTCTCGCGCGTGCTCGCTCGCGAGCTCGGCCAGCATGGCATCACGGTCAACTGCGTCAGCCCGTCGCGCGTGGCCACCGCGATGGCACGCAATCTCAACGCAAGCGCAGCGATCGATCAGCTGTACATCGGCAAGACGCCGATGGGCCGCATCGGCGCACCGCAGGACGTCGCGGCCGCGGTCATGTACCTGGTATCCGAGGATGCGAGCTTCGTCACCGGAGCGATCCTCGATATCACCGGCGGCTACTACATGCCCTGACCGCGCCGCGGCGGCAGAGCGAAAGCGACGACGTAGTCGCCGCGCCGCGTGCGCATGCCGGCATGACCGCCTGCGGCGATCACGACGAACTGCCGGCCCGAGTCCGGCGACACATAGGTCATCGGCGTCGCCTGCCCGCCTGCCGGCAACCGGCCTCGCCACAATTCCTTCCCGGTCTGCGTATCGAGCGCGCGCAGGTAGTTGTCGGTCGTCGCCGCAATGAACGTCAGACCGCTCGCGGTCGTGATCGCCCCGCCCTGCATCGGCGTGCCGATCGGCAACGGCACGTGCGTCGGCCAGCCGAACGGACCGCTGTCGCGGGCGGTGCCGAGCGGCCGCTTCCACAGCGACTTCGCGCTCACCAGGTCGAACGCCTCCACGTGCCCCCACGGCGGCTCGTTGCACGGAATCTTGAGCGGGCTCACGAACGGACGAATGCGCGCCACGTACGGTGTCTGTTCCATCGGCAGCCACTGATAGCTGGTCGGATCGCGCCGCTTGCGCGCGGACTCCGGCGCCACCTCGCGCGGGATGAGCTGCATGTAGTACGCAACCGAGGTCTTGTTGGTCACCAGGATGCTGCGCGACTCGTCGACCGTGACGCCGCCCCAGCTGACCGAGCCGAACGAGCCGGGATGATTGATGGTCGGCTGCTCGCCGGGCGGCGTATACGGCCCTTCATACCGGGCGCGGCGAAACTGCAGCCGGCACCACAGCTGATCGAGCGGCGTCATGCCCCACATCTGCTGTTCGCTGAGGTCGGCGGGCCGCACCGAGAGCGCGGAGAACGGCTGCGTCGGCGACACGCGATCGCCCGGTACCGCGCCTTGCGCCACCGCGCGCTCCTCGACGGGAACGATCGGCTCGCCGCTGCGCCGGTCGAGCACGAAGATGTCCCCGGGCTTGGTCGGCTGGATGACCGCAGGGCGCGCGCCCTGCGGGAAGGGAATGTCGAACAGCACCGGCTGCGCCGGGATGTCGTAGTCCCAGATGTCGTGGTGCACCGTTTGAAACGACCAGCGTGGCCGGCCCGTGCGCACGTCGAGCGCGACGACCGAGCTCGAGTAGCGCTCGTCGAACTCGCGCCGATTGCCGCCCCACAGATCGGGCGAAGGATTGCCGAGCGGCACGAAGACCAGGCCGAGCGCTTCGTCGGCGGAGCCGAACGACCAGACGTTCGGCGTCCCGGGCGTGTACGTCTCGCCTTCGGGCGGCGCCTGCGCGCGATCGGGCCGGCCCATGTCCCAGGCCCACGCGAGCTTGCCCGTGATGACGTCGTAGCCGCGCACTACGCCGGAGGGCGCCACGACCAATTGGTTGTCGGGAATCCATGCGCCCACCACGATCACGCCGTCCGCGATCGTGCCGGGCGAGGTCATGTGATAGCCGATCTCGGGGCTGTTCAGGCCCTCGCGCAGCGACACGCTGCCCGCGTTGCCGAAGTCGGTGCACGGCGCGCCGCTCCCGGCATCGATCGCCCACAACTTGCTGTCGAGGCTGCCGAACAGGATGCGCGCTGCACAGTGACCGGAGGCCTGCGGCGCACGGTAATACGCCACGCCGCGGCAACTCGAATGCGTCAGTACCCGCGGATGCGCTTGCGGATCGAATCGCCACAACTCGCGCCCGCTTTCCGCATCGAGCGCGATCGCCATGCCGCGCTCGGTGCAACTGTAGAGTCGATTGCCGACCTGCACCGGCGTCGCCTGCAAGCCGCTGATGCCATACAGTCCGCGCAGTCCGCCGAGCGCGTCGATGGGCTCGTCGCCGCCCGCGGCAAGATCGCCGCTGGTATAGACCCATGCCTGCTCGAGGTCTGCGACATTCTCCGGCGTGATCTGCGTGTGAGGGGCGAACCGGGTGCCGCGTGCGTTGCCGCCATAGACGGACCACTCGCCAGGGACGTTCGTAGCCGTCGCCGCTCGTGCCGCGATCCCGGCGGTGGATCGTTCGCCGGAGCGCAGAGCGGTCACGCCCAGCAGCGCGCTCGCGACCAGAGCTATTCCGACGTACGGCAGCCACGTTCGCGCGTTGACGGCAAGCACACCCAACCCGAGAACCGCCAGCAGGCCCAATCGCGCAGCGAGACCCCATGCTCCGAAACCGGCTTCGAACACGGACCACACGAGCGTGAGCACGAGCACTGCTGCGTAGGACCACGCTCCCCACCGATGCTCCAGCCATTGCAGCACTGCCGAGACCATCAGCCCGACGCCGGCCAGCGCGTAGTACACGGATCCGCCGAGCAGCGCGAGCTGCACGCCGCCGATGGTCATCGATACGCCGAGCGCGCCGATGATCAGTGCCAGAAGCCGCACCACCCACCACCGCTTCATGATCGTGCTCCGTGAAAGCTCAGGGCGTGGCCGGCCGCACGACCTGGCCGCCCTTCATGACGAATGCAACCTGCTCCAGCAGGCGGATGTCCTGCGCCGGATCCCCGCGCACAGCGATGAGATCGGCGAACCGGCCGACTTCGACGGCGCCGACATCGCGCTCTCGACCGAGTGCCTGTGCAGCGTTGCGCGTGGCCGATTGAATCGCCTCCAGCGGCGTCATCCCATTCTCGACCATGGTTGCGAACTGCTTCGCCGCGAGCTCGTGCGGCATCGAGCCGCCTACGTCGGTGCCGTACACCATGCGCACGCCGGCTGCATGCGCCTTGCGAAATGCTGCGCGCTGTACGACCGCCACCTCGCGATCGGTCCGCAGGCTGTTGGCAGAGACGCCGTTCTCGGCGCCGTGCGCTTGCACGTACTCGGTGTTGTAGATGTCCATCGACAGCCACGTGCCGCGCTCGCGCGCGAGGCGAATCCCTTCGTCGTCGATGAAGCTCGCGTGCTCCACGGTGTCGACGCCTGCGCGAATCGATGCCTTGATTCCCTCAGTACCATGCGCATGCGAAGCAACGCGCAGGCCCCACATGTGCGCTTCGCTCACGACCGCCGTCAGCTCCGCTTCGCTCAACTGCTGCTGCCCCGGGTTGCGCGTGAAGACGCCACCGGTCGCGCAGACCTTGATGACTTCCGCACCGTTCTTGCGCTGCGCGCGCACCTGGTGTCGCAGCTCGTCCGGCGAGTCGCCCATGCCGGGCGCGGTCCAGTGATAGGACGGCGGCAGCCACGCGCCGTAGTCGCAATGCCCGCCGGTCGGCCCGAGTTGATAGCCGGCCGGGATCACGCGCGGACCCGGGATCAGTCCTTCTTCGATCGCCTGCTTGATGCCGACGTCGGCAAGATCGCGCCCGAGGTTGCGTACCGTGGTGAACCCCGCTTCCAGCATGATCTTCGCGGTGCCGACGCTCTGCGCAACCCAATACGAGTCCGTATAGGGCAGGCTGCGGTAGCCCTCGTGAGTCGGGTGATCCCCGAGATGCACGTGCATGTCGATCAGGCCCGGCAGCAGCGTCATACCGCCGAGGTCGATGCGGCGCACGTCAGCGCCGCCGGGCACTGCCGCACCGCGCTGACCTACGGAGACGATGCGACCGTCGGTGATCACGACCTGCGGCTCGTCGATCACGCGCCCGCGCAGCACGTCGACGAGGTGCGCGGCGGAGACGACCACTGTTTCCGCCGCGGCCTCGCTTACCAACGCGGTGGCGAGCACCACGGCCAGGACGATACGCATACGACCGGTTTCTCCCCGTATATGTAGGTATGGGCCTTCGGGTGCTTCGCTACGGGCTGACGACCACGGCGCCGCCCTTCATGACGAAGCTCACGCGCTCCAGCAGGCGCACGTCGCGAGTGGGATCGCCATCGACGGCAACGAGATCCGCGTAGCGCCCCGCGGCGACCGCGCCCAGATCCTGCTCGCGCCCGAGCGCTTGCGCGGCATTGCGAGTCGCCGACTGAATCGCCTCGAGCGGCTTCATGCCGAACTGCACCATCGTGGCGAACTGCCGGCCGGCGGTGGCGTGCGGCATGACGCCGGCGTCGGAGCCGAACACCATGCGCACGCCGGCGACGTGCGCCTTGCGGAAGTTGTCGCGCAGCACCGCGGCAACCTCGCGATCCTTGCGCAGGTTGTCGGGGAGAACGCCGTTCTTCGCGCCTTCGGCCTGCACGTACTCGGTGTTGTAGATGTCCATCGACAACCAGGTACCGCGTTGCCTGGCGAGCCGCATGCCCTCCTCGTCGATGAAGCTCGCGTGCTCGATCGTATCGATGCCCGCCCGAATCGCGCTCTTGATCCCTGCAGCGCCGTGCGCGTGCGCCGCCACGCGCATGCCGAGCATGTGCGCCTCGTCCGCGATCGCGCGCAGCTCCTCTTCGGTGAGCTGCTGCTGTCCCGGCTCGGTGTTGCGGGAAAAGACTCCGCCGGTCGCGCAGACCTTGATGACTTCCGCGCCATATTTGCGCTGCTCTCGCACTCGCTTGCGCAGCAGATCGGGTCCGTCGGCGATACCCGCATTGACTGCACGCAGTGACGGCGGCAGAAACGTGCTGTCGCAATGACCGCCGGTAGCACCGAGAGGATTACCGGCCGGCACGATGCGCGGCCCCGGGATCAAGCCATCGTCGATCGCCTGTTTGAGGCCGACGTCGCCGAACTCTTTGGCGCCGACGTTGCGCACTGTCGTGAATCCGGCGTTCAGCATCGCCGCCGCATTCGCTGCTCCTTGTGCAACCCAGAACGTGTCCGTGAACTGCAAGCCGCGATAGCCGGAGTAGCGTGGGTTGACCGTCAGGTGCACGTGCATGTCGATCAGCCCGGGCAGCAGCGTGCGATCGCCCAGATCGATCCGCCGTGCGCCCGCCGGCACCGTTGCAGGAGCGGTGCCGCGCGTTGCCACCTGCACGATACGGTCGTTTGCGATCACGACCACGGGATTTTCGAGCACGCGGCCCTCGACGACATCGACGAGGCGCGCAGCCGAGATCACGATCGACTCGGCCTGAGCGGGTGCGATCCACAGCAGGCACAGAAACACGAATATGCGCGTCACGACGGACTCCAGGCTGCGAGCGCCGGAGCATAGTCACGGTGCGGGTTGCGATTTCTCCGGTTTTGGCGCCGCCGATGCGACTCAATCACCGTCGCTGCGCACTACAGTGGCAGCACTATGGTGACGCGTCGCGAAGTCATGCTGGCAGGCGCGGCTGCCTGCATGCTGGGACCTGCAGCGCTGCGCGCTGCCACACCGCAACCAACCGTTCGAGTGTCATTCGACGTTCCTGCCGGCACGTGCGACTGCCATACGCACGTGTTCGACCCGGCGCGCTTCGCCCTCTCCCCCACTCGCGCATTCACGCCGCAGCCAGCGCTGCCTGCGGACATGTTGCGCATGCATCGCTCGCTCGGCGTGCAGCGCGTGGTCATCGTTACGTCGAGCGCCTACGGCACGAACAACGATGTCACGATGCACGGTATCCGCGAGTATGGCGCTGGCGCGCGCGGAGTCGTGGTCATCGCGGACGACGCGACTAACGCGGACCTCGATGCGATGAACGAGGCCGGAGTCCGCGGCGCACGGCTGTACCTGGCCCGCGGCACGCCCGATCCGGAAGATTCGCGCGCGCGCCTGCGCGCTTTGATCGCTCGCGTCCGGCCTCTTGGCTGGCACGTGCAGATCTTTGCCAACCCGATGATGATTGCCGCACTCGAGAGCGTCATCGCGGACGCCGGGGTTCCTGTGGTGATCGATCATTTCGGCGGCGCACTCGGCGCCGGCGGTGTCGCTCAGCAGGGCTTTCAGTCGCTGGTTGCGCTGCTCGCTGCGGGAGCGGCCTATGTCAAGGTTTCTGCGGCGTATCGCTTCTCCGGGCGCTCGCCCGATTTCCCGGACATGGGCGCGATTGCGCGGGAGCTGATCGGCGCGAATCCCGACCGCATCCTGTGGGCAAGCGACTGGCCGCACACCAACGGCGACATGCCAGGCAAGCCGCCGCACGAGATCTTTCCATTCATCGACGTGGACGACGCCCACCTCATGAACCTGTTCGCGCGCTGGGTGCCGGATGCCGTCCTGCGCCGAAGAATCATGGTGGACAATCCGGCACGTCTCTACGGGTTCCAGGAGCGCTGATCCATGAAGGTCCTGTTCGCCTGCACTTTGCTCGGCATGGCTGCCTCGGTCGGCGCGGCGGCTGCGCAGTCACCGAGCTCTTTCCAGCCGCTCGCGGTCGATGGCGAGAACGCGGCAAGCGCTCGCGGCATCTGGCGCTCGCGCGGCTACGGCTGGATCCTGGAGATCCAGCCGCGCCAGCTTGCGGTCTACCAGATCTCGCAAGCGGGCTGTTCGAAAGATCCGCGCACGACGAACTTCGCGGCGCAGTTCGGCTACCGCTCGACGGCCTCGTCGCAGCAGGTCCTCATGATCACGAGCTATCCCGGCGAGAATCGCTACGTGCTCGATCGCCTGCCGCGGCTGCCCGCCGAGTGCAGCCAGGCCCGCTGGACCGCGCCGCAGCTGTTCGATCATTTCGTCGCGAGCTATCGCGAGCACTACGCGTTCTTCCGCGAGCACAACCTCGACTTCGAAGGGCGCGTGCGTCTGCAGCGCCCGCAGATCACCGAGAACACCTCGCCCCGCGAGCTGTTCACGGCCTTCAGCCAGCTGCTCGACGGCCTGGGCGACGCGCACGTCTCGCTGAATGCCAAGGTGGACGGCGCAGCGTTGACCTTCCGCACCGGCCGCGGGCCGACCATGCAGCTGCTCCACGATCGCGCGCTCCAGGCAGGCCAGGAGCCTGCCGAGGCGCGCAGCCGCTGGCTCGCTGCATATCATCGCGGGATTCGCGACTCCATTCTCGGCGGCCGCTTCCAGCAGGGCGCAAACGACAAGCTCGTGTGGGGTCGCATCGGCAGCGATATCGGCTACATCAACATCGCCGCGGTGGAGGATTTCGCTGCGGGTTCGCTCGGCGACAACATCCGGACCGTCAACGCGCTGCTGGATCGCATCCTCGCCGAGCTCGACGGCGTGCGGGCTATCGTCGTCGACATCACGCACAACACCGGCGGCTACGACCGGCTGGCGCGCGAGATCTCGGGTCACTTCGCCACCGAGCGCATGCTCGCGTACACCAAACGCCCGTTCGGCGTCGAGCCGGCCATCGTCGATGAGCTGTATGTCGTGCCGAGCAACGGCCGGCGCTTTACCGGCCCGGTCTACCTGCTGACCAGCGACATCACGGTCAGCGGCGGCGAGATTCTTACGATGACGATGCGCGTGCTGCCGAACGTTACGCAGGTCGGCACTGCCACGCGCGGCGCACTCTCGGACCGCCTCACCAAGGTGCTGCCGGACGGCTCGGACTTCAGCATCTCGAACGAGATCTACCTCGACCCGAGCGGCCAACTGTTCGAAGCCGTCGGCGTGCCGCCGCATCATCGACTCGAGGTCTTCCCGCCGGCCGACCTCGAGCATGGCCACGCTCGCGCGGTGCTCGCGCTGGCGGAGCAGATTCGCGCGGGGACGATCCGGCGCAAGTAGACGACGAGACTGGACGACGAGACTGGCGGCGCCATCTCTCAGTCCGGGAAATTCGTCGCACGCACCGCTTCGAGCATCCGCCCGACGATCTCGTCGATGTCCGCGTGCGTGACGATCAACGGCGGCGCCAGGCCGAGAATGTCCCCGTGCGGCATGGCGCGGGAAATCACGCCTCGTTCGAGACATGCGGCTGCCAGCTTTGCCCCGACTTGCGCCTCGGCCGGGAAGCGCTTGCGCTCCGCCGGGCTCAACGCGAACTCGATGGCTGCGAGCAGGCCGACGCCGCGCACTTCCGCGACGTGGCGCATCCCGCCGAATGCCTGGCGCAGCGAGCGTTGCAGGTATTCCCCGGCATCGCGCGCGTTCGCCGTCAGACCTTCACGATCGATGATGGCGAGGTTCGCAAGCGCCGCGGCCGCACACAGCGGGTGCGCGGTGTACGTGTAGCCGTGCGAGAACATGCCGAACTGATCGCTGCCCTGCTCCAGCACGCGCGCGACCTTGTCGCTCACGATCGCCGCCGACAGCGGCAGGTAGCCGCTCGTCAGCCCCTTGGCGACAGTGATCAGATCGGGCTCGATGCCGTACAGATCGCAGCCGAAGTTGGCGCCAGTGCGCCCGAAGCCGCAGATGACCTCGTCGGCGATCAGCAGGATGTCGTGCCGCTTCAGCACGCGCTGGATCTCGGTCCAGTAGCCTTGCGGCGGCGGGATCAAGCCGCCGGTGCCGAGCACCGGCTCGGCAATGAACGCCGCGATCGTGTCTGCGCCCTGGTGACGGATCAGCGATTCGAGGTCGGCCGCGCAGCGCCGCGAGAATTCCAGCTCGCCGACCTCCGCAGGCGCCTGCCAGTACGCATGCGGCGCGGTCGTGTGATGCACGAGCGAGACAGGCAGGTCGAAA
Source organism: Steroidobacteraceae bacterium (assembly GCA_035278165.1). Lineage (GTDB taxonomy): Bacteria > Pseudomonadota > Gammaproteobacteria > Steroidobacterales > Steroidobacteraceae > Steroidobacter. The sequence goes on along the minus strand of DATEJG010000165.1, from coordinate 81,650 downwards.
GCGTTGTGGTAGAGCGGCAGCCCGGTCAGGCTGCCGCTCATGATCGTCGCGCCGTGATAACCGCGCGTGCGCGAGATGATCTTCTTCTTGTGCTTGCGACCCAGCACGTTGTTGTAGTACCAGGCGATCTTCACCTGGGTCTCGTTCGCATCGGACCCCGACAGGCCGTAGAAAATGCGGCTCATGCCGGCGGGCGCGAGCGCGAGCACGCGCTCGGACAGCCTGATGGCAGGCTCGTTCGAGTGAGCCGCGTAGTTGTGGTAGTACGCGAGCTGCGAAGCCTGCGCGTGGATGGCGTCGGCGATCTCCTGGCGACCGTAGCCGACGTTCACGCAGTACAGCCCGGCGAACGCGTCGATGCTCTCGCGCCCGTTGCGGTCGCGCACGCGGATGCCCGAGCCGCCGGTGATGATGCGCGGCCCGCCGAGCTCGCCGGCGCCGAATCGCTTCAGGTTGGTGAAGGGATGGATCAGCGAGCGGCGGTCGATCGCCTCCAGCGAAGTGTCGTTCGTCTCAGGCATGCGGGACTCCCAGGCCGTTCACGCACAGATACTTGATCTCGCAGTACTCCTCGATGCCGTGGCGCGAGCCCTCGCGCCCGAGGCCCGACTGCTTCACGCCGCCGAACGGCACGGGAGGTCCGGTCATCTTCACGGTGTTGACGGCGACCATGCCGTACTCGAGACGCTCGGCGAGCTGCCACAGGCGCGCGAGATCGCGCCCGAACACGTAGGCGGCCAGGCCATACTCCGTGCGATTCGCAAGCTGCACTGCTTCGGCATCGCTGTCGAACGGCAGCAGCGCAGCGACGGGACCGAAGGTTTCCTCGCGGAAGATGCGCATGTCGGGCGTGACATCCGCGAGCACTGCGGGCCGGAAGAACCGACGGGCGACTGCTCCTGCAGGGCCTCCTGCCAGCACGCGCGCGCCCTTGCTGACGGCGTCATCGACGTGAGCCTGGCAGGTCTGCACCGCGCTCTCGTCGATCAGCGGACCGATGTCGACGCCTTCCTCGAAGCCGTTGCCGACCTTCAGCGCGCGCACTGCCTCGGCGTAGCGCGCGCAGAACTCATCGTAGATCGGCCGCGCGACGAATATGCGGTTGGCAGCGAGGCAATCCTGTCCGCTGGTCTGAAACTTCGCAGCGAGCGCGCCGCGAACTGCGCTCTCGACATCGACGTCTTCGCACACGATGAACGGTGCGTGGCCGCCGAGCTCCATCGCCATCTTCTTCACCGTGGCCGCGCCCTGCGCGAGCAGCTGGCGCCCGACTTCGGTCGAGCCCGTGAAGCTCACGTGCCGGACCGTGGCGCTCGACATGAGCTCGCCGGCAATCGCACGCGCGCTGCCCGTGATGACCTGGAACACGCCCGGCGGAATGCCGCTGCGCTCGGCCAGCAGCGCCAGCGCGAGCGCCGAGAATGGCGTCTGGCTCGCGGGGCGCACGATCATCGCGCAACCCGCCGCCAGCGCGGCGCCCGCCTTGCGCGTGACCATCGCACTCGGAAAATTCCATGGCGTGATCGCCGCGGTCACACCGATCGGCGCGCGCAGTGCGAACATTTTGCGCCCAGGCAGATGACTGGTGATGACCTCGCCATCCAGCCGCTCGCCCTGCTCGCCGAACCAGGTCAGGAAACTCGCTGCATAGTCGATCTCGCCGCGCGCCTCGGCGAGCGGCTTGCCCTGCTCGAGCGTCATGAGATGTGCGAGCGCTTCGCGCTGCTCGCGCATGAGATCGCCCCAGCGCCGCAGGCAAGCTCCGCGTTGCCACGCGGTCAGCGCGGCCCACAACGGTTGCGCAGCTGCCGCCGCGTCGATGGCGCGACGCGTCTCCGCCGCACCCATGTCAGGCACGCAGCCGATGCCGGCGCCGGTGGCGGGATCGGCGACGGTCAGCGTGCGCTCGCTGTCGGCATCGCTCCATTCGCCTGCGATGAAAGCCTGCTCGCGCAACAGCGCGCAAGCCTCGCCCGCCGCGCCGGGCAAAGCGCCGCGTTGCCTGCTCACTCCGCTACTGGTCATGCGTCGTCTCTATGGAGAGAAGGGACGATGCATTGTTCTTTAGCCGCCGGCGCTGTTTCCGGCGATCTCGGGGTGCAAACCGGCGCTTGTCCCCGCAGCGCGGGCGAATACGGCGCTTTCCGCCGCGCGGCCTAGACCTCGACTTGCGACAACAGCGACAGCAGCGAGATGCCGTGAGCGGATTTCACGTGCCGGGCCACCGGAAAGGTGACGTACTCGAACTTGACGCCTTCGCGCTGACTGATGTCGTCCATGATCGTCTGAAAGCTCTCGGTGCTCGAAGCGACGACCACCATGACGTAATCGACCGTTCCCAGGACCGCTTGGCAGGAGATCACGACGTCGACTCGCGCGACCAGCTGCTCGAACTGCCGCATGCGGGCCGGCGTCGTATCGAACAGGCTCACCTGGACGATGAAGAACGACAGGCGCGCCAGCAGCCGCAGATCGATGTCCGCGTGATAGCCGCGAATGATCGACGCGCGCTCGAGCCGCTGCATGCGCTCCGTGCACCGGGTGGCCGAGAGCCCGACCTCGTCGCTCATCTGCGTCTTGGTCATGCGCGCGTTGCGATTCAGAGCAGCGAGAATCTTCAGGTCGAGGCGATCGAGTTTCGGATGGATCGGCTGGGACATGGACGGAGCCTCTGCGGATGCTGCGCGCGTGGAAAAGTTCACGTTACCGGCGCTCGAATGCGCAGCAATCGCCGCGTCGTGGACCTAACATGGTATCGATGGGGAACTGCGGCTCCGGCCGCGCTGACTGCAAACGGGCGGCGGCGCATGTTCGTCGCACGTCTGGTGCTCACGTGCGGTCCCGGACGCCGATCTCGCTCAGCCACGAGAGCATCGTCGTCACTGCTTGCGAAGCGTCAGCTTTGCCGTTGCTGTCGCGGAAAGCCTCGCGTGCGTTCTCGAACCGCGTGAAGTGATGATCGAGTCCGGCAAGCTCGTGAAACGAAGCCTTGCCCTGCGGCTGGCGCCGCACGATATTGGCGATGAGCTCGGCGGCGCTGCGCGACTCGAACCAATCGTATTCGCCGTACATCACCAGCACCGGGGCACGCACACGCGCCCACGCGCCAGGCCAGTTCTGTCGCTGCGCCTGCTGATGGAACGCGAACGGCCGCCCGTAATGCCCCTCGGCACTCGTGCCGACGATGCGCGACCAGACCTTGCCCAGCTCGGGATCGGCGCGTGCGATGACCGCCGGCGTCTCGCCCTTCAGCAGGTAGCGCTCGAAGAACGCGGCGCGCGCGGATACTTCAGCAGACAGCGATTCGGGCGGCGTATCGCCCAGCTCGAGCGCGTTGCGCTCGAAGCGCAGCATGCGCTCGAACCAGGTGGTCGCACCGCCGCCCCAGACGGCGACGCCGGCAACATCCTCGCCAGCAGCCACGAGTGGCGCGTAGTTCGAGCCCATGCTCGCGCCGTACACGACGATGCGCTTGGGATCGACATCCGGTCGCGCACGCAACTGTCGCAGCGCCGCGCGGTGGTAGGACAACTCCGTCTCGTAGTCGAGCTTGTCGCATGCAACGCCCAGGCTGTCGCCCACGCCGGACTTGTCGGTGCGCTGCCAGAGCATGTTGGACTCGGTGATCAGCCGGCGCAGCATCGTGCCCCAGCCGTCCGTGGCGTCGGGCCGCAGCTCGATGGAATCGCAGGACAGCCACTGAATGAACAGCACGGCCGGGAGCCTGCCGGTGCTGTTCTGCGGCTTGGTGACGATGGTGCGCAGACGGGTCGCGTCGTCGATGCGCAGCTCTCCATATTCAGTGTCGACGCCTGGCAGCGCTTCGAGCGGCTTGTTCCCGACGCGCGGCAGGCTGCCGACTGTCCTGGTCGCGCCGTGCGCGTCCGCAGCCACCACAGTGGCGGCGGTCGCGGCAAGCAGCATTACGGAGATCAATACCGACGAAGCGAAGGCTGGTCTGGACACGTCAATGCTCGCTGAAGGTTGCGCTGGGGGTGCCCGAACCCTCCCCCAGCGCGTCGCAGAAGCCTCGCCGATTCCGGACGGATCCTTGCCGATTCCGGAATCGGCGCAGCTCAGCGGCTCCCGATGCGGTACGAGATCTTGAAGGTGTAGGCCCGCGGCGGATTGACGTGCACTCCGAACCCGAGCACGTCCCGGGGCGGCGAGTAGTACTTCTCGTCGAACAGGTTGGTCGCCGCCAGCTGGGCGTGCCAGTTGCCGAAGTCGTAGAAGATCCGTGCGTCCACCTCGGTGAAGTCGCCGAAGTCGAACACCACGAAGTCGCCGTTGGCGTAGCGCCGGTCGGAGCCGAAGAACTTGCGGCCGCTCTTGTGGACGACGCCCCCGCCGACCCCGAACCCCTGCAGCGCCCCTTCCTGGACCTGGTAGCTGGCGAACATGGACGCGCCGAACTTCGCGCCGTTCGCCGATTGCAGACCGTCGAAGCGGCCGCCCTCGTACTTCGGATCCATCGATGCCACGGACACGAAAATGTTCGCGGCGCGGGAGATCGCCCCCTGGATCTCCAGCTCCACCCCCTTGCTGGTCTGCGAGCCGAGCACGTCCTGCAGGTTCGAGCCCGGGTGCGGCTGCGTGAGATTCGTCCGCTCCATGTCGAATGCGGCGAGCGAGGCCAGCAAGCGCCGGTCGAAGAACTCGCCCTTGAAACCGATCTCGTAGGCGTCGCCCTCTTCCGGCGGCGCCTTGCTGCCGGCGGGATTGTTCGGGTCGAAGATGAATACGCCGACCTGCGGCTCGAACGTCTCTCCGTAGCTGGCATAGACGTTCAGCTCCGGCGTGAGCGCATACGTGACGCCGATCTGCCGGGTGACCTCGGTCGTGCCGTTCTCGAAGCGCGTGAAGGGTTCCGCGAGAAATTGGTCGAGCGTCGGCGCCGTGTCGGCCTTGCGATCGGACGTGAGCTGCGCATCCGAATAGCGCAGGCCGAGGCTGAGAGTCAGCGCGTCCGTCGGCCGCAGGAACGCCTGCGCCGTGACGCCGAACTCCTCGATGGTATTGAGGTTGTTGATGAAGAACGAATAGTCCGCGACCCGCAGGCGCGGCGGGACGATGTCGTAGCGCGGCGCGAACACGTTGAAGCCGGTGAACGGGCCGTCGAAGCCCTGCAGGAAGGTCGACTCGTGATGCTGGTAGTCCGCGCCGAAGAACAGCGTATTGCGCGTGCCGAACGCCTCGACGTCGCCGTAGAGCTGGACTTCGCCGGCGTACAGCGTGTCTTCCTTCTCGTTGGTGTAGAGCGCGCCGTAGATCGAGACGCCGTCGCGATCCGGCGCCTGCTCGGAGTCGTTGGCCGAGTACTCGTCGACGTCCATCGACTGCACGCCGACGCGCAGCTTCCAGTCGTTCTCGAAGCGGTGCTCGAGCGCGCCCTGCGTGAACAGCGCTTCCTTCTCCGCGCGGTTCCAGCGCTGCCCGAAGAACGTCGAGCGGTCCACGCCGCGGATCACGAAGTCGCCGGGCTGCGCCGCCGCAAGGTCGGCGCACAGGCATTGCACGCCGCTGCCGAAATGGTAGCGGAAGCGGTGATCCTGGTAGTTGGCGCGGACGGTCAGCGAGGTGTCCTCGCCGATCTCGTAGCGCAGCGTCGGCGAGATCAGCCTGACCTTCTTGAACGCGAGATCGAGGAACGACTCCTCGTCCATCAGCGCGCCGACCAGCCGGTACTGCAGCTTGCCGCTGTCGGTGAGCGGCCCGTACAGGTCGCTGGTGATGCGCCGGTGGTCGAAGCTGCCGCCCTCGAGCGAGAACTGCGCGCCGAACTCGTCCTGCGGATCCTTCGAGATCGCGTTCAGCACGCCGCCGACCGAATTCTGTCCGTAGAGCGTCGACGTCGGGCCCTTGACGATCTCGAAGCGCTCGTACGGCTCCAGGTCGAGCTGCAGGTCGGCCGGCATGCGGAAGCCGTCGACGCGGATCGCGTTGTTGTCCTGGCGCTTGAAGAAGCCGCGGTAGTAGTTGCGCGGAAAACTGTCGATCGAGTGCGAAGTGCCGCCGGACGCATCGATCTTGTAGACGTCCTGGAACGTCTTGATGCTCGCAAAGTCGATCACGTCGCCGGTCACGGCCATGACGGTCTGCGGCGTGTCTTTCACCGCGATCGGAATCTTCAGCGCGCTGACCGGGTCGGTCGATTTGAAGCGCACGCCCGTCACGATCACTTCCTGCAGCGTGCCCTCGCCCGCCACCTGCGCCTGCGCGGGCGCCGACGCAATGCTCAGGAGCGACAGCACGATTGCCGCGGACGCTTTGTCCGGCAACGCTGCCGCGGTGCGTGTTGCGGCGCTAACGGCGCGGCGAACGGTAGGACTGGCCATTGAGAATCTCCCGCATGTTGTTGTAACCAAGCTGTTCGGAATCGGAGGCCTGACGGTGATTCCGTTCGCCTGCCATCGGGGCGGGGTTGCCGTCGGCAGCATTCTCCGGCGGCGGGTGGTTGGAAATTGCAGCAGTCGGCCGGCCAGGGCCGCGCTTATTCAACTTCTTGGCGGTCGATTCCGGGATTTTCACCGCTACGCTGGAGCGGTGCGGGCCGAGCGGCTAGGAATCGCCGGCTGCGGCCGGGGGCGCGCGCTTCTTGATGAAGCTTCCTGCCTTGTCGAATCCGCTCGAGTCGATGGAGAACAGGTCCAGGACGGTGTCGAACACGTCCGGTTGCTGATACTCGCGGCGCCGCACGACCGAGATCGGCAGCGACGATTTCACGATCAGGGGAATCTCCGCCTGCTCGGGCGGCAGCGACATCCCGGGCGGCATGCCGTGAAACATCAGGCCGTTCTCCAGCAACGACTCGCCGTGATCGGACAGATAGATGAAGACGTACGGAGCCCCCGAGCTCTCGAGCGCCTGGATCGCCTGCCCCACGACGTGATCGACGTAGAGGATCGTGTTGTCGTAGGAGTTGTACAGCTGCTCCAGCGAGCACTTGTTCGCTACGTCGGCATCGGTGCACATCGGCTGGAATTGCTGGAACTCGGGCGGATACCGGTCGCTGTAGATCGGTCCGTGACTGCCGCCGCCGAGGTGCAGCACGACGAACCGGTAGCCGGATGTGTAGCTGCCAAGACTGCTCTTCAGCAGCGGGATGACGTCTTCGTCGTAGCACTTGCCGGCATGACCGCAGTTGCTGACTTTCGTTTCGCCGACCGCAGCGCAATTGTCATAGAGCGTGTAGTTCACGAAGCACGCCGTCGGGATGCCCGCCTTCGCAACGAGCGTCGTCAGCTTGACGGCGCTCTTCTCCAGGATCTTCGGCAGCGCGTACAGAGTCGAGCCGCGCGTGGCAACAGCATCGAGCAGATGCAGTCCGTCGATGCCTTCCAGCACCGGGTTCGTCTTGCGTCGCTGGTAGCCGTAGAGGCTGAAGCTCTTTCTTCGCGAGCTCTCGCCGACTGCAAGGACGACAACGAGGTTGCCCGGCGTCATTACGCGCGCGGCAACTGCGGGCTCCTGCCCGCTCCTGCGGAAGTGCGGCTTGATCGCCTTGGACGCCGCATTGATCGAGCCCGAGATGATGTTGACCGGCACCAGCGAGTAGACGATGTATTTGTTCGAGACGTTGCCGGCCCGAAGAATGGCGCTGTACTGCAGGTACAGGCTTGCCAGCGCGATGCCGAAGGTAGCCAGCACCAGCAGCAGCGAGCCGAGCAGATACCGGCCCCGCGGCTGAAACGTGATGTCCGCCGACCAGATGATCAGCACGGGCAGGACGATCAGGAACACTACGTATGGAAGCATCTGCAGCGACAGCAGCTGCCCGACCTCCGTGACATCCGTATGCACGGTGTTCTGGATCATCGAGGTGTCGATGGCGACGCCGTATTTCGCTATGAAGTAGGTACCGGCGCCGCTCAGGATCGTCAGCAGGATCGCGAACGGCTTGATCGTGCGGCGATGTGCCAGGAGCGTGAAGAAGCCCGTGAACAGGCACAGCCCGGCGACCAGGTAAGCGGCCAGCGCCGCGTAATCGACCTGGTCGCCGTGGCGGAACCAGCGGGACAGCTTGTCGAAATTGACGGCGTTGCACACCGCGTACAGCGCTGCCGAGAACCCGAGCGAGAACCTGAGGTGGGAGGCTTGGAATCTCAGTCGCGAATTTGACAATGCCGGCTCTCCTGGGATGGCCGCGCGACTATAGCGTCAACCGCGCAGGGAATTGCCGCGGCTGACCGATTTTCGAAAGTCGCGATTGGTTTCGCCGGCGGCCCCGTCCAACCGCGAATGTCGGGGAGGCGGGTATGCAATGCACTGGCTGAAGCGCGGGCGTATTCCAATGATTCTGGCCTGCTTCGCAGCTTCCTCACTGCTGTTCAAGGCGTTTCCCGGCGTCGACATCGGCGTCTCGCGCCTGTTCTTCGACGGTAGCTTCTACCTGCGGCAACGCTGGTGGGCGACGTTCATGCACGAGAGCATGGGCTGGTTTCTCTGCCTGTGCCTGACTGGTGTCGTCGGCCTGTATGCCTGGAACAAGCTGTCGAAGCGCAACCTCTGCGGAATCGACGGCAAGCGGGTCGTGTACCTGTTCCTGGTGCTGATCGTCGGCGCCGGCCTGATCGTCAACGTCGCTCTCAAGGACAATTTCGGACGCGCGCGGCCGCGGGATATCGCGGAGTTCGGCGGGTCCAGGCAGTACACGCCGCCTTTCGTCGTCAGCGGCGAATGCGACAAGAACTGCTCCTTCTCGTCGGGCGAGGCAGCCGGCGGCTTCTTTCCGCTGGCTCTCGCGCTGGCGTTCGGCAGACGCCGCGCGCTGTTCGTCGCGGCGGCGGGCTTCGGAGTCGTCGTGTCGTTCTGCCGCGTCGCTACCGGCGCGCATTTCTTTTCGGATACGGTCGTCTCGTTCTTCGTGATGCTGACCGTCGCGGAGGTCCTGTATTTCTACATGGTGTACCCCGAGATCGAGCGCGAGGCGCGCGCCCGGCTGCAGCCCGACGTCGTCCCGGCACTGAGCGGCGCCAGCGAGACCTGACGCGACGGAAAAAGGCCGCCTGCAGGCGGCCTTTTTCGTTTCGCACGCGGCCCGGAGCTCAGGCGACCTGCGCCTTCTTGCGACGGCCGAGCAGACCCATCGCACCGAGACCGCTGAGCAGCAGCGGCAGCCCGGCAGGAAGCGGAACCGGCGCCACTTCGACGCTCAGGTACGCAGCACGATCCAGCGCGGGTGTCGGTCCGTTGATCCGGAACAGCTGCCCGTCGTCGTACCAGTTCGCTCCGTCATGGACGGCGGCGACGGACAGCAGCGAGCCGCCGACTGCGAACCGGTGATCGGACGGATCGCTCGCAGCAGCGTTCAGGGCATCGATTGCCGCTGCCGTGAGCGTGATCGTGAACATCGCCAGCGGACCGGAGACATTCGCCTGGCCGTAGCTGGCGCCGGTGCCCAGGTCGTTGTAGACGCCGACACCGGATCGATCGCCGACGAGAGCATCGATGCTGCCGTCATAAGCGAACAACCCCAGCGTCTCGCTCGCCTTGGGAGAATCGTAGTCGCCATTGCCGCCGTAGAACGTCAGCGTGGCCGACGTGATGGTCTGGCCGGCCAGCGACGCAAGGTCGAAGGCGAGCCAGTTGCGATACGTCGCGCCGGTGACGGTGTTCCAGCCGACGTTGATGTTGCTGACGCCGGCGGTGAAGTCGCCGGTGGTGCCGTTGGCCTGCGAGTACCAGCCGTTGTCGAAGCTCTCGATCGTGGCGGCCGAGGCTCCCACGGAAAACAGAGCGGCGCAGCCTACCGCTGCACACACATTCAAGATACGCATGATCCAGATTCCTCCCGTTGCAATGAGACAGCGCCACGTGGCGCTGACCGGATCAACAGTGAGGAGCGCGTGTGAAACGTTGATGAAGCGGACGGTCAAGGTTTCATATGCGCGCGGCGAACCGCCCGACGATTCGCCGCGAATGCGCAGCGCGTTGTGTGCGCGCGATCATGCAACGCGCATACAAACGCGGATTTACTCGTGCGGATCTACTCGTGCAGCGAGTGCGCCATTTGCTGGTGCTGCTCCAGGGTGGGCAAAGTCGAGGCCGCGAACTGCTTCAGCTCGTCCGGCATCTGCGGCTGCTGGGAGGCAGACTCGAACAGCGCCACCGCCTTGTCATGACCCTTCGACATCGCGCTCACGTAGGCACGATCGAAGTCCTCGCCCTTGAGGCCCTGCAGCTTCTGCTTCAGCGCGTCGTGCTCGGGATCCAGCGACTGCGGCAGCCGCAGGTTCTCCTTGGCAGCGATCGCCTTCAGCTTCTTGTCTGCAGCGCTGTGGTCCGTGACCATCCGCTGCGCATAGTCGCGTACCTTCTGGTCCTTGGTGTTCTTGAGCGCGATCTGCCCCAGCTCGATTTCCGCCTTGCCGATGATCGCTGCCTGCGAGGCGAAGGATTGCGGGGTCACCGCGCCCGGTTCCTGACCCGTGACTTCGCGCTGATGCGGCGTGGAAGCGGACGACGGCTCCGGGCTCTGGGTCGGATTCGCCTCCGGCGCTTGTGTGGAGGTGGCTTCGCGTTGATGCGGGCTCGATGCGGCGCTCGGAGCGGTCTGATCGTCAGGAGGCGGCGGATTCTGCGCCAGCGCACAGGTCGCCGCTCCAAGGGCCAGCACTGCCAGCAAGGTCGATGGTCGCGTCATGAGTCCTCCCGTTCCGAGGGAACGATAGCGACGGGCTACAACTGCAAGCGGCCGTCCGCTGCGAATGTTCCGAGCTGCATCGCACTCGCCGGATAGTCCTCGTCCGACACGCACCGGGCTTTACCGATATCATCCGGCGTCCGCGGCCGATTCCGGCGCGCAGCTGTTCGAGGCGTTGACATGACCAACGATGTGACTCGCCGCGGCGTCCTGCTTGCCGGGACCCTCGGCACGTTCGGTCTTTTCTCCTGGGCTGCCGCGGCCGCGGCGCAGAAGCGCCAGAGCCTGTCGCTGAAGAAGCTCGAGGGCGGCCGTGCTCGCAATATCCTGGTCGTCCTGACCGACGACCATCGCTACGACGCGCTGGGTTTCATGAAAGCCCAGAGCTTCGGCGACACGCCGACGCTGGATCGCCTCGCGCGCGAAGGCGTGCACGTACGCAACGCATTGGTAACGACTGCCCTGTGCTCGCCGTCGCGAGCTTCGATCTTCACCGGCCTGTACGCTCACCAGCACCGGGTCGTCGACAACAACCATCCCATTCCGCCCGGTCTCGTCTTTTATCCGCAGTACCTGCAGGCAGCGGGCTACGAGACCGCGTTCATCGGCAAATGGCACATGGGCGACGCCGGCGACGAGCCGCAGCCCGGCTTCGATCACTGGGTGAGCTTCAAGGGACAGGGCAGTTATCTGCCGGACGAAGCCGGGCTCAACGTCAACGGCAGGCGCGTCCCGCAGAAGGGCTACATCACGGATGAGCTCACCGGTTACGCGCTCGACTGGATCGCCAGGCGCGACCGCAAGCGGCCGTGGATGATGCACCTGGCGCACAAGGCCGTGCATTCCGAGTTCATCCCGGCGCCGCGCCATGCGGGACGCTATGAGAAGGAGACGTTCCGGTATCCCCGCACGATGGCGGCGAAGGCGCCGGGACGGCCGATGTGGGTCGAGAACCAGCGCAACAGCTGGCACGGCGTCGACTATGCCTATCACGGCAAGCTCGACATCGGCACTTACTACAAGCGCTACATGGAGACGCTGCTGGCCGTCGACGAAGGGCTTGCGCAGATCATGGAGCTGCTCGCGCGGCGCGGCGAGCTCGACGATACCTTGATCGTGTACCTCGGCGACAACGGCTTCCAGTTCGGCGAGCACGGGCTCATCGACAAGCGCACGGCTTACGAGGAATCGATGCGCATTCCGCTGCTCGTCCGCTGTCCCGCGCTGTTCGCCGGCGGGCGGACGATCGACCCGGTCGTCGCCAACATCGACGTCGCGCCGACGTTGCTTGCCGCTGCGGGCCTCGCAGCGCCGCAGTACATGGCCGGCCAGAACGCAATGCCGCTGCTGCGCGGCGAGCGCGTGCCGTGGCGCACCGAGCTGCTCTACGAATACTACTGGGAGCGAAACTTTCCCCAGACGCCCACCGTCCACGCGCTGCGCGAAGCCCGTTACAAGTACATGCACTTCCACGGCATCTGGGACCTCGACGAGCTCTACGATCTGCAGAGCGATCCGCAGGAGGCCGACAACCTCCTCGCACGGCCCGGACATGAAGCGCTCGCGCAGCGCATGAGCACGAAGCTGTTCGACATTCTCGAGCAGACGCAAGGGATGGCGATTCCGCTCAGCGCGGACGCCGGGACCCGCAACGACCTGCGCGATCGCAACGGGCCCGCGGGCGCACCGTTTCCCGCGAGCTTCCTGCGCTGAGCGACGCGGCGCACGAGATGCCGCAGACGCACCGGCGGCGCACGCCCTCCGACACAATCAAAGATTGACCCGGTGCGGATTGCTGAGGGCACAGCGCCGCGGCCGGCGCTCGCAGGTCACGGCGCGCCCTATTGACTTGGCAACGCCCGTTGTGATCGGGTACGGCTGCTTCGAACGCACAAGCCACGTTAAGGAGCAGCGTCATGGGCGTAACGAGAAGAGTCCAGCTTGCCTTGGTGATCGTCATCGCCAATGCGGCGCTTGCGCTGTGGTCGCCACCACCGGCGCATGCCGAGCCGATCTGCGTCAGCCATCAGGGGTGGTGCGAGGACACGCCGTGCACTCAGCAGAACTGGAGAACCATCTGCAGACAGATCCTGGGGATCACCTGTCCCTGCTCGGTCTGCGAAGGGTTCTGCGTGAACCTGCAAACCTGCGAGTGGGGGCAAACGCGCGGTTACGTGACCTGCTACATCGGCGGCCCCGATATGCCGTGTCCATGAAGGAGCAGGTGTCATGCAGGGAACCCGCCTCAACAGCATCGTCAACGGCCTCGTTACCTCCGTGGTCCTGGCATGTGCATTGATCACGACAGGACTCGTGGTCCGGCGCGAGTTCGTGGCCGAACGTCAGACGGCACAGGCCCTGCCATCCAAGCCGACCTTCCTGGAAGACTGGCGGGAAGCGCTGCAGCACGGTATTCGAACCGGGCCGGCCGAGGCACCGGTGCAGATCATCGAGTTCGCGGACTTTCAGTGTCCGTACTGCGCTCAGTATGAAAAGCGCCTGAGCGACGTCGGTCGAGCTCATGGCGGGAAGCTGGCGATTACATTCGTGCACTCGCCCCTGCCCGCTCACGGTCACGCAGTGGCTGCTGCCCGCGCCGCGGAATGTGCCCATGCTCAAGGGCGCTTCAACCCGATGAAGGCCGTGCTTTTCCAGCAGCAGGCGTCCTTCGGGGCGCTCTCATGGGTCGAGCTGGGTCGGCAGGCGAACGTGCCGGATCTCGAGCAGTTCCAGGTGTGTGTCGACAGCACGGAACGCATCGAGCGTGTCGTGGAAGGCACGCGACTGGCAAGCAAGTTTGGCGTGCGCGGCACGCCGACCCTGCTGGTGAACGGCTGGCTCCTGCCCAGACCACCCAATGGCGAAGAGCTCGACCGGATCGTCAGGGACGTCTTGAAAGGTGGAACTCCGAAGCTCAATTGAGCACCGGCGAGCTATGATGGATCGACGGCTGAGCAGGCGAGGGACTCGCACATGCAAAGGCACTACAGAGTATTGTCGATAGGACTGGTCGGAGTGCTCGCGGGCCTGTCGGTGGTGCTGGCCTTCAATCGCGAGCGGGCTTCACAGCGCACTGAACAGCGTGGCTCGCAACTTCCAACGCAAGCCGCAGCAGGCCCGCCTGCCGCAGCCGAACATCACGCGCAGGCAGCGCCATCCGTGGTTCAGGTCCTGCAGCGCGAAGCCACGCCGGGCGGCAAGCCGCTGACCCTGGACGATCTGGAACGTCTGCAAAAATCGACGCCGAAGGCGGCTCTCTCGGCAGAGCATGTTGCGGCACATCGAGCGCAAGAGCGAATGATGGCACGCAGGGAGTACGGCATGCTGTTCGAGCTGCTACAGCTGTCACCCCAGCAAGAGGAAGAGTTTCTGGAGGTCGTCGTCGCGGACATGATGGCCGATCCGGGCATCGCCGAGCTGCGTGCCAATCGTGCGAAATGGGAGCGGGAGCGCAACGACAAGCTCAACGCCATCGTCGGGTTCGAGAAGGCGCCGCTGTTCGAGGGATATCTGCGCAACATCGAGGAGTACACCCGCGTCGCCAACGTGGGCATGCAGCTGGACGCCGCGGGAGCCCCGCTCAGCAAGGAGCAGAAGCATTACCTGGTTGCGCTGCTGGTCGCGGAGCGCGAGCGCGTCCCGCAGCCATCGTCGCAGAAGCCGATCGCGACGCAGGCCGATGTCGAACGCGAGCTCGACTGGATGGCGGACCAGGACCGGCGGATTCGCGAAGGTGCCGCGGGCGTGTTGTCGTCCAGGCAGTTGCGATATCTCGACGAGATCCAGGATGCACGCCTGGCGAAGCGGCGGGTGGCACTCAACATGCTGCCGGGTATCGGCGCACGCTGACCTCATTCGATCTGCGGCGTACACTCGCGGGCGCATGACGCTCCCCGCCTCCATCAATCGTGCGCGCCTGCTCGATCGCATCGAGCGCCTGGCGGCGGTCAACCGCCTCGACGATTCATCCTGCTGCCGCCTGGCGCTGACGGATGCCGACCGCGAGGGCCGCGACCTGGTCGTCGGCTGGATGAAGGACGCCGGGCTGCACGTGCAGATCGACCGGATCGGCAACATCATCGGCGTGCGCTCCGACGGCGCCGACGCAGCGCCCGTGATGACCGGCTCGCACATCGATACTGTCGCGACGGGCGGTCGTTTCGACGGCGCTTACGGCGTGATCGCCGGGATCGAGGCGCTGCAAACGCTGCATGAAGCGGGAGTCGCGACACATCGCGGGCTCGCCGTTGCAGCCTTCACCAACGAAGAGGGAGCGCGCTTCCAGCCCGACATGATGGGATCGCTCGTGTATGCGGGCGGCTTGTCGCTGAGCAGCGCGCTGGCCAGCACCGCCGACGACGGTGCGACCCTCGGCCAGGAGCTCGAGCGCATCGGCTACGCAGGCACGCTGGCTTGCGGCGCGATCCGCCCGCACGCCTACGTAGAGTTGCACATCGAACAGGGACCGGTTCTCGACCGCGAGGGCGGCACGCTCGGCGCAGTGCAGGATCTGCAGGGCATCTCGTGGCAGGAGCTGACGATCCGCGGCGTCTCGAATCACGCGGGCACGACACCGATGCGCCTGCGGCACGACGCCGGCTATTGCGCGGCGCGCGTCGCGGTCTTCGTCCGTGAGCTGGCGCAGCGTTTCGGCGGCTCGCAGGTCGCGACGGTCGGGAGGATCCAGCTCAAACCGAACCTGGTAAATGTCATTGCTCGCGAAGCGCGGCTCACGGTCGATCTGCGCAACACGAACGACGAGCTGCTCGACGAAGCCGAAGCACAGCTGGCGCGCTTTCTGCAAGAGCTGACGAGCAGCGAAGGCGTGACGGTCGAGACCAGGCGCCTGGCGCGAACGCCGGCAGTGCGCTTCGACGAGCGCGTCGTGCAGATCATCGAGGACGTCGCCGCGCAGATGGGGCACGCAGATATCCGCCGCATGACCTCCGGGGCCGGTCACGACGCGCAGATGATGGCGCGCATCTGCCCTGCCGCAATGATCTTCGTGCCGAGCATCCGCGGGATCAGTCATAACCCCGCGGAGCTCACCGAGCCCGACCACCTGGAGCTGGGCGCAAACCTGCTGACGCGGGTCATCGAGCGCATCGCCAGCGAGTGAACCGGACGCGCCGCCGACCCGGCGCGCCGTTACGGTTCGTTACAAAGTCGCGAGCTGCGACCAAATTGCCCCTTGCTGCATCAAGTACCGGAGCATCTCTCCTGGCCGGTACCGTCACTGCATGTGGCAAAGCATGTCCGATACGCGCATTGCGCCGATCCTCGCATCGTGCGCTGTCCTGCTCTCTGCCTGCGGCGGCGAAGCGGGCGATGTCACCTTGCCGGTCGTCAGCCTCCAGAGACAATCCCTCGCGTTCAGCGTGACCGCTCCCGACGATCCGACGCCCGCGCCGCAAACGTTCGCGGGCACGTTCAATGTCGATGCGGTGTACCTGGGCGCGCTCACCGAGGGCACGGCAGTCGAGCGCGTGAGCTATTCCCTCGCCGGCAAGATCGCCACGATCTCGGTGTATCCGAAATCGCCGGCCGCGCTCGGACCCGGCATCCACCAGTCGCGAGTCACCGTTTTCGGCCAGGTCTGCGCCGATGCCCGCTGCTCGCAGCTCGCCAGCGGACCCGCGCAATCCATCGACGTGACGTACTCCATTCCGCAGGTCATTCGGCAGATCTCGCCATACGTCGCACAGGAGCAGACTGCAGGCAGCGCGATCATCCGCGGCGCGGGCTTTCAGAGGTTCACGGTGACCAGCGTCCTGTTCGGCAACTTGCCGGCCTCGTCGTTCTCCGTCACCGGCGACACGCAGATCCAGGCGACATATCCGCCGCTGGCGGCCGGCCGCTATCCCGTTCAGCTGCAGGTGGATGGAGCGTCGCTGCCGGTGAAGTCCGACGCGGAGCTGGTCGTCGTCGGCTGGCCTGCATTCGTCACCGCCTCCCTTCCCTATCCGACGGTCAACACTACAGTCAGCAAAGTCCTGTACGACGCTGAACGCAACGCCGTGCTCGCAGTGACGACTCAGGGCGGCGGCGAGCTGCTGCGCTTCCAGCACGCCGGCGACAGCTGGGGCACGGCGGAAACTCTGCCGATCAACACGCTGCACGACATTGCCCTGTCTGCGGATGGGCGATCCCTGCTTGCAATCACCGATGGCAGCGTCGTACCGATCGATGCCAACACCCTTGCACCAGGCTCTGCCTGGGATGCCCCTGTCAGCAGCGGAACGACACTGACGAGCATTGCTGTCGACAACGACGGCAATGCCATCGTCACAACCACCGCGGCAAACGCTACGACCAGCCCGCTCTACCTTTTCAATCCGCGCACTGGCGCTTTCGACACGCCGATCTCGCTCGCCAACGCCGCTGCGGCGGCGTCAGGCGATGGAACTCTGACCGTAATCGTCCAGCAGGACGCGACGGGCGCCACGACCCCATCGCTCTATGATTTCACGACAGCGCGCGGATCCCTGGCCACGACGGGACTGAGCGGCAATCGAAACGCAATTGCGCCGGCGCTCGATCGATACGCGACGCGGCTCGCTCTCAATGGCGCCGCAGTCTATAGCGGCTCGTACGTGCAGCTCGGAACGCTGCCCGACACGACGCTTGCCGTTGCCTTCAGCCCGGACGGCGCCCGCTCGTATGCATACGACTCCGGCGCGGCCGCAGTGCTGGTCTATGACTCGGCGTCGTCGCCAGGAAGCACGTCAGTGCTGAACCTGATCGACACGCTGACGGACATCACGGGGGACCCCGGCAGCAGCCCACAGATCGCCGTCTCCGCGGTCGGCGACGCGGTCTTCCTCGCAGGTCTCGACACCATCAGCGTCATACCGGTCGCACACTGATGATTCATTCCCGATCCGCTTGCCAACGATTTCTGCCTCGGCTGTGCGCGGCGACTGCGCTGCTATCGGTGGCGCTCGCCGGTACATCCCGCGCCGCCGACGAACCCGGTAACTCATCGAGCGCGGAAGTCGGTGCCACGTTCACGACGGTCGATTCGGCAAGCAACAGCAACAAGTCGGCCGCAGCGGACTTCCGCATCACCAGGGCGCTGACATCCATTTTCGGTGCGAGCCTCAGCGCAAGCGCTGCGAGCGCCGACACGCAGATCGATCTGCCCGTCGACTTGCCGGGCAAGACAGTGTGCAGCTACGAAGCGCTGAGCGGCACCGCAGCGCTGTTCGCGCGACGCCCCTCGCTCGGCCGCATCACCGCCAGCTACTCGACCGCCGAGCTCGAATCGAAGTGCGGTGCCAGCGGCTTTGCCGGCAACAGCGCCACCCTGGACTCCGACGGCTACGCGCTCGCCGCGGAATACTACCTCCCCGAGCTCACGCTCACGGCGCGACGCACGGTCACTTCCTTCGGCGAGGACAGCGAGCTCGTGGCGGACATCGTCTCTGCTGCGTGGTACCCGATCACCGACCTGAGCGTCTCGGCGAGCGCAGGTCGCGTCGGCGGCAGAATGCAGTACGGATTCGCCATCGAGCACCAGCCGGAGATCCTTGGAGAGCTCGCCAGCGTCTCGCTGTCCTTCAGCACCCTCGACGCGCAAGGCGACTCCGTAAGAACCATCAGCCTCGCATTCGCTTATCACTTCGGCGCACGTGTCGATCTCAAGACCCGGGATCGTCGCTACCGATGAGCAACGCTCGACCCGCAGTCCCCCTCGTCCCGGCAGGAAATCCCATGGCCACACGTCTGCTTTTGAGAAATCTCACCGCACTCTTCCTCATCTCCGCGTTGCTGTGCGCATGCAGCTCCGGCGGCGGTGGCGACAGTGACAGCGCTTCCAGCACCGCATCCGTGCGACTCGTCAACCTGACGAGTGCCGGCGATCTCACGCTCACGGTCGATGACACTTCCCGGGGAGGCGCCGTCGCCTCCGGGGCAGCCAGCGCGTACTCGTCGGTGGATGCCGAGACCGTCGGCGTGTTCGCGAGCTCGGCGGGCGCCGCGCTGTCCACTTCAGCCACTTCCAGTACCGCCTTCGCCGGCGATACCGACTACTCGGTGGTTGCTTACGAACGGGGTGGGCAGATCAAGCTGCTCGTGGTGACGGAGACGGACACTACCCCGTCGAGCGGCTTCGCGCTCGTAACGGTGAACAACGCGGATGCCGACGCCGGCAACCTGGACGTGTACGTCGTTGCGCCCGGCGCAGATATCACGGATCGCAGCCCGACGTTCTCGATTTCGGTCAGCAGTGCCAGCACCAGCAACTCGGTCAGTGCGGGAACGTACGACCTGGTCGTGACGGCAAGCAGCAAGCCGGCCGACGTGCGCCTGCGGCTGCCATCGGTGCAGCTGGCAGACGCAGAAGTCATCAACCTGATACTCACCCCGACGACAGGCGGAGCGCTCGTCGATGGAGCGCTGGTCAGGCAGCAAGGCTCGATCTCGCTCATGCGCAATCCCAGTGCACGCGTGCGCGTCGCAGCTGCATTGCCGGCCGGCACCGGCCAGAACCCGGTCATCGTGGCCAGGGTCGGCGGCAGCGCGCTCGGGCAAGTGACCGCACCTTCCGTGGGCAGCGCTTATGGATTGGTTCCAGCCGGCGCCACCAGCTACGACGTTCAGATCGACGGGGTGCCGCTGGCGTCGCTTCCGCCTCATACGTTCTCGAGCGGCGGCGACTATACGATCGTGGCGTACGGCGGCAGCGCGGCAGCTGCCGACGTCAACGTGCTGACCGACAACAACCGGCTGCCGGCGAATTCCGGAGTCCGGATCCGACTCGTCAACGCCGGCGTGCCGACCGCGGGCCTGTCGTTGAGCGCGAACAGCATTTCGCTGGTTTCGGAAGTCGTCTTCGGCGACGCTTCCACCTACTCGTCGATCTCCGCCGGCTCGAATCAGCTGGTGGTGACCTCGCCGGCCATCTCCTTCACGACGTACACCAGCACTCAGTCTCTCAGCGCCAGCAGCGTCTACACGCTGTTCGTCCTCAATTTCTCGGATAGCACGACCGTGAAGTACGTTCTCACCAAGGATCGCTGAGACGGTAGCACCCTTGAGTCCTCCCCGGGTTGTGGTACCTATGTGCCATGAGCCCGAGCTCCGCCACCGTCCATCACTACACGGCGCCGCCGACCTTTCGGGTGGCGCTGGCGGAGCGTCCGCGATTGCGGGAGCAGCTGCGTGCGGCGGGCGAGCGTCGGGTCATTCTCATCGACGCACCGGCCGGATACGGCAAGACCTGGTTGCTCGGACGGTGGTACTCGGAGCTGCGCGCCGCCGGCCAGCGGGTCGTGTGGGTCGGCATCGACGAAGCGGATCCCGCGCAGTTTCTCGCCATGGTGGTTTCGGGACTGGCACGTGCCGGGCTCGACCTGGGGCCCCTCGAAGGATTTGCCGAGCAGGGCTTCGCGGACGTTCCTGTGCGATCCGCAGTCACTGCAATCACTGCAGCGCTTGCGGACGCGGATGCCGCGGTCACGGTCTTCGTGGACGACTTGCACCGTCTCACGCGTGAAGCCGTGCACGATGTGCTGGCGAGACTCATCGCCGAAGCGCCGCCGTCGATGCGCTTCGCGTGTACCGGCCGCGATTGCAGCGCGCTGGCGCGCGCCAGTCTGCGAGCGCGCGGCGAGTTGTTCGAGATCGACATCAATGCGCTGCGCTTCGGCGCGGACGAGGCGCGCTCCTTTCTGCCCGATCTGTCGCCGGCTCAGCTCGCGCAGCTGCTGGCGCGCACCGAAGGCTGGCCGGTGGCGCTGCAGCTCGCTCGCCTGTGGCTCGAAGCCAGGCCCGAGCGCTCCTCTCTCATCGACTCCTTCTCGGGACGTACGACCGAAGTCGCCGAATATCTCGCCGAGCAGGTGCTTGGAGAGCTGCCGCCGGAGGTGCAGCAGATCCTCGAGCACTGCGCCATTCTGGATTCGGTGAACTCCGAGCTGGTGGCGACGGTCACCGGCCATGCCGGTGCGTGGCGGACGCTGGTGGACGAGGGCCGCCTCGAGCATTTTCTCGTGCCGCTGGATGAGGAGCGTTACTGGTTCCGGCTGCATCATCTGCTGCTCGACTTCCTGCGCGCGCGACAGCGCGAGCGGGGCGAGGACCTGCGCGCCCTGCACGCCAGGGCGGCAACGTGGTTCGAGTTGCGGGCGGAGTTGCTCGAAGCGGTGCGGCATCACGTGCAGGCCGAGGACGTCCCCTCCGCCGTCGCTCTCGTGGAGCGCAGCGGCGGCTGGCAGATGGTGCTGTTCGGGGGAACAGTGCGCATGCGCGCGCTCATCAAGGCGCTGCCTGCCGACCGGCTCGGCGAATTTCCGCGGGTCCAGGTTTTCCAGGCGTTCGTGGCTGCGAAGGAAGGCGATCTGGCGCGCGGTCTGCGGCTGTTCGAATCCGTCCGGCAGGCGCAAGCGGCGAATCCGGATCCGCTGCTGGCTCACGATCTGACGGTGGTCGGTCATCTGATCGGCCGTTACGCGGACCTGCCGGTGGGATCCGGCGATCTTGCCGCGCTCTATCGGGAGTTCGCGGCGCTGCCGCCGCACGCAGATATCGCCAAGGCGACGCTCCTCAACACCGCGTGCCTCATCGCGCTTGCGACAGGTGACATGCCGGCGGCACACGATGCCTGCCTGCGCGCCGTGCGCGAGATGCGCCGCATCGGCTCGGTGCTGGGCATCAACTATTGCCTGCTGCATCTCGGGCTCACTCAGCTGCATCTCGGCGAGCGACGCGAGGCGGAGGCCACCTTTCGCGACGCGGTCACCATGGCCGAGGAAAGCTTCGGTGCGGACAGCGGGCTCAAGGCGATCTCCGAAGTGCACCTCGCTCTGGCATTGCATGCGCGCGGCGCAGTCGCGGAGTCAGCGGATCGTTTGTCGCCTTCGCTGCCGCAGCTCGAGACGGCCGATGGCTGGCTGGACATCTACGCGGAAGCGTACGAGGTCGCCCTCGCAGGGGCGCTGACGCGCGGCGATTCAGCCGCAGCGCTCGCCGTGTGCGAGCGCATGAGCCTGACGGCCGAACGCCGCGGGCTCGTTCGGCTGGAACGCCTCGCCCGGGCATTTCGCGCGCGCGTGTCGCCTTCGAGCGCGCGGGACTGGAAAGCGGGCCAGTGGCGGGAAACGCCTTCGGTGTGGCGTGAGCACGGCGCCTTCGGCATCGCGCTGGTGATCGATGCGTTGCAGGCGAGCCGGCCGGACGACGCTCACGTCGTGCTCGACGACCTGGAAGCCGCGGCCCGCTCCGGCGACCGGCGCCGGGAGTTGCTCGAGCTCGCCGCGCTGCGCGCGGCGGCGCATCTTCAGGCGGGCTTCCAGGATGCGCACATCCAGGAGTTCCTCCGCACGCTCGATGGAGCCGTGCGGGAGGATGCCACTCAGTACCTCATCGACCTCGGCCCCGTGCTGCTGCCGCTGCTGCAGCGGGCGTGGTCCTGGAGCCGCGACAACTGGTCGAGCTCGAGCAGCCGCCACGTGCTTGCGGCGGCGGCCACTGCACTCACGCGGGCAGACGAGCTGAGCGCGCGGGAGCTGGAAGTGCTCGTGGAGCTTGCGCGCGGCGCACCGAACAAGGTCATCGCGCGGGTGCTGCACATGACGGAGAACACCGTCAAGTATCACCTCAAGAACATCTTCAACAAGCTCAAGGTCCGCCACCGCGCCGATGCACTGCAGGTCGCGCGGGCGCGCGGTCTATTGCACTGACGCGCCGGATTCCCGGCCGCCCGTCCGGGCCCCTACCCGCCAGGGTAGTGCCGTGGCGCTGCGAACTACTCGCCGCGCGCGTTGACGTCCCAAGCCCTCGCGCCGACCCTGCGTCACGGAGCCAACGGAGGAAACCAGCTTGAGCGATCTGCTGCGGATCGGCGTGGACGTCGGAGGCACCAACACGGATGCCGTGTTGCTGCGCGGACGCGAAGTGCTCGCCAGCCACAAGGCGCCCACCACCTCCGACGTCGGCGGCGGAATCGTCTCGGCCATCAGGCAGGTCCTGGTCGCCTCGCGCGTCCCGGCGCAGTCGATCGCGGCCGTGATGATCGGCACCACTCATTTCACCAATGCGCTGATCGAGGCGCGCCATCTCTGCCGCGTCGGCGTGCTGCGGCTCGCCCGGCCGGCCACGCTCGCCGTGCGCCCCTTCGTCGACTGGCCGGGCGCACTCAGCGAAGCGGTTCATGGCCACGTCGCGATCATCGGCGGCGGCTTCAACTACGACGGCCGGCCGATCGCGCCGCTCGACCCGGGCGAAGTGCGCAAGGCGGCTCAGGAGTTTGCCGCGCGCGGCATCGAGGCGGTGGCGATCTCCTCGGTGTTCGCCCCGGTCAACATGGATCAGGAGCAGGAGGCCGGCCGGCTGGTGCAGGACGCGATCCCCGGCGTGCGCGTCTCGCTTTCGAGCCAGGTCGGGCGCATCGGGCTCATCGAGCGCGAGAACGCCGCGATCATGAATGCGG
The DNA here is from genome assembly GCA_035278165.1 of Steroidobacteraceae bacterium. Taxonomy (GTDB): domain Bacteria; phylum Pseudomonadota; class Gammaproteobacteria; order Steroidobacterales; family Steroidobacteraceae; genus Steroidobacter. Next base: position 58,572 of record DATEJG010000165.1, on the reverse strand, counting down.
CGCTGCTGCCGACCGCCGAGCGCGTCGTCGACGCCTTCGGCCGGGCGCTCGCCGATCTCGGGGTGCGGGCGCCGTTCTACGTCAGCCAGAACGACGGGACGCTGCTCGACCCGGAGGTCGTCGCCCGCTACCCGGTGTTCACCTTCGCTTCGGGCCCGACCAACAGCATGCGCGGCGCCGCGTATCTTTCCGGCGCGACGGAGGCTCTGGTCATGGACATCGGCGGCACGACGACCGACGTGGGCGCGCTGACGCAGGGCTTTCCCCGCGAATCGGCCGTCGCCGTCAACATCGGCGGCGTCCGCACCAATTTCCGGATGCCCGACATTCTGTCGATCGGCCTCGGTGGCGGCAGCCTCGTGATTGCCGAGGGCGGCCGTGTCCGCGTCGGGCCGCAATCCGTGGGCTATCGCATCACGCAGGAGGCGCTGATCTTCGGCGGCAGGCAATTGACTGCGACGGACATCGCGGTGGCGGCCGGCTATGCGGACGTGGGTGACTGCAGCCGCGTCGCGAGCCTGGACCGCAAGCTCGTGGCAGCGGCGGTCGACGAGATCCACCGCCTCGCCGAGGATGCGCTCGACCGGATGAAGACCAGCTCCGCCGACGTGCCGGTGATCCTGGTCGGGGGCGGCGGCGTGCTGATCGACCGCAAGCTGCGCGGCGCAAGTGCACTCTCGATGCCCGCGCATGCGGGTGTCGCCAACGCGATCGGCGCCGCCATCGCCAAGGTGAGCGGCGCCGTCGATCGCGTCTACTCGTACGAAACCGCCGGTCGCGAAGCGGCGCTCGGACAGGCGCGCGACGAAGCCGTTCGCAACGCCGTCGCGGCCGGCGCAAGCGATCGTTCCGTGGAGATCATCGAAGTGGAGGAGCTGCCATTGGCCTACCTGCCCGGTCGTTCCGTGCGTGTTCGTGTGAAGGCGGTCGGCGAGCTCGAGCTGGCGGGTGCCGCATGAGCGTGCGCATCACACTGGCCGAAGTCGACGACTTGGCGCGCGGCGCTGCGATTCTCGGCACCGGCGGCGGCGGCGATCCCTATCTCGGCAGCCTGATGCTGCGGCAGGTGCTGCTCGATGGACTGCGGGTCGAGCTCATCGACGTCGAGCGGCTCGGTGACGAGGACTTCGTCGCGCCCTTCGCAATGATGGGCGCGCCTACGGTCATCGTCGAAAAGATTCCCAACGGCGAGGAGATGGTCGCGGCGCTGCGTGCGCTCGAGAAGTTCTGCGGCCGGGAGTCGCGCGCCGTGCTGTGCGCGGAAATCGGCGGGCTCAATGCGCTCCTGCCGCTCGTGCTGGCTGCGCGTTGCGGGCTGCCCGTGGTCGATGGCGACGGCATGGGACGCGCGTTCCCGCAGCTGCAGATGACCACGTATCACATCTTCGGCATCAACGCCGGGCCGATGGTGATGGCGGACGAGTATTCGAACACGGTCGTGGTGCAGTCCGACCGGTCGATCGAAGTCGAGCGGCTCGGTCGCAGCATGGTCGTGGCGATGGGCGGCTCGACGAACATCTGCCTCTACCCCATGAGCGGCCGCGACGCGAAGCGATCCATGGTCCGCAGCACGCTGTCGCTCGCGCTGGGCCTCGGCCGCGCCGTGCGCGAGGCGCGCGGCAAGAGCTCGGATCCCTTTGTTGCGCTGCTGAGCTACCTGCGCGGCACCGAGTACTACAAGCACTGCCACGTCATCTTCGAAGGCAAGACGGTCGACCTGCTGCGGGAGACGAGCGCCGGATGGGCCATGGGCAAGGTGATCGTCGAGGGCACGGGCGCGTGCGCGGGCCGCCAGCTCTGCGTTCAGTTCCAGAACGAGCACCTGGTCGCGCGCGATGGCGATGAGGTGCTGGCGATCGTGCCGGACCTCATCGCGATCCTCGACTCGGCCACGGCCGAGCCGATCACCACCGAAGGGCTGAAATACGGCCAGCGCGTGAAGGTGGTTGCACTGAGCGCGGCGCCGATCATGCGCACCCGCGAGGCGCTCGCCGTCTTCGGCCCGCAGGCTTTCGGACTGAAGGATGCCTTCGTGCCGCTGGAGCGGATTGCGCACCGGGCACTGCGGGAGTCGGCATGAAAACGCACATCGAGCTCATCACGCCGGTCATCACCGCCGGCATCCGTACCCTCGACGAGGTGCATCCCTTCGAGCGCGACGACTTGCGGATCACGCACTGCCTGATCGAGAGCGGTCCCGCCTCGATCGAGTCCGAGTTCGACGAGGCGTTGTGCGTGCCGGACACGATCCGGCGCGCGATCGAAGCCGAGCGGCGCGGAGCCAATGCAATCATCATCGACTGCATGGGCGACCCGGGTCTCGCTGCTTGTCGCGAGGCGGTCACGGTCCCGGTCGTCGGTCCCGCGCAGACGGCGATGCACGTAGCGAGCATGCTGGGACATCGCTTCGCCTTCATCACAGTGTTGCAGCGGCTGCGCGCCGTCATCGCCAAGCTCGTCGCGGGCTACGGGCTCAACGACACCTACGGCTCGTTTCGCGCCGTCGACATCCCGGTGCTCGAGATCGAAAAGAATCCCGGCGTCCTGCAGCAGGCGCTGGCGCGCGAAGCCATCGCGGCCGTCAAGGAAGACCATGTCGATGCGATCGTGCTCGGCTGCACCGGCTTCCTCGGCTGCGCGAGCGCGATGCGCAAGTCGCTGCTCGACGCGGGGTGCGACGTGCCGGTGATCGATCCGATCCCGCTCGCGGTGCAGATGGCCGATGCGCTGGTGAAGACCGGCCTGTCGCACAGCAAGCGCACCTATCCGCAGCCGGGCAGGAAGAAGATCCAGGGTTACACGCTTCCGGAGTTCAACGCGGCGGCTGCGGCCGTCCGCTCATAACGAGGTCTCTCCATGCGCTCATCCCGAATCACCGTCGCGGCGCTCACCGCGGCCACGATCATGCCCGCCATCGCGAGTGCACAGGAGAGCACTGCACCGGGCGGCAACCAGATCGAGGAAGTCGTCGTCACCGCGCAGAAGCGCGCGCAGAACTTCAGCGACGTCGGCATCGCCGTCACGGCGTTCAGCGGCGATGAGGTCGCGCAGCTCGGCTTCGAGCAGCTGCGCAATCTCGCGTCGCAGACGCCGAACGTGCAGATCAAGGACGTCGTCGCCAACAGCGTGCCGAACATCACGATCCGCGGCGTCGGCCTCAACGACTACGCGACCAACAACAACCCGGCGGCCGGCATTTACGTCGACGACGTGTATCTGGTCTCGCCTGCGATGCTCACCTTCGGCCTGTTCGATCTCGAGCGCGTCGAGATCCTCAAGGGACCCCAGGGCACGCTGTTCGGGCGCAACACCACGGCCGGCACCGTCAACTTCATCAGCCGCGCGCCCAGCGAACAGCTGCAGAGCTACCTGAATCTCGACTACGGCCGCTACGAGCGCGCCCTCGCGGAGGGCGGCATCGGCGGACCGCTCAGCGACACCGTGAGCGGCCGGGTCTCGTTCCAGACCGTGCAGCAGGGCTCGGGCTGGCAGATCAATCGTCTCAATGGCGACAAGATCGGCGAGGTCGATCGCACGGCCGCGCGCGCCCAGCTCGACTGGCGGCCCAACGATGCCGTGAACGTGCTGTTCAACGTGCACGGCGGCCGCGATCAATCCGACGTGTGGCTGGTGAAGATCGACAATCCGTTCTCCGCCGAGGACGACGGCGACAGCAACCCGTACCGCTCCGGCGCTTCGGATCCTTCACGGCTCGACATCAAGTCGCACGGCGCGGCCGTGACGGTCGACTGGACGCTTGCACCGACTCTGACGCTCACGTCCGTTTCGGGCTACGAGAAGTTCTCGCGCCTGCACATCGAGGACCGCGACGGCGTCAGCCTCAAACAGCTCGACGGCTACTTCGACAACGACATCGAGCAGTATTCGCAGGAGCTGCGCCTGACCCACCTCGGCGAGTCGCTGGTGCTGATCGGCGGGCTGTTCTACGGCAAGGACGAAGTGAGCACTCGCGACCGCTTCGATGCGGCCGACCTGCTGCCGCTGCTCGGCCTGAACGGAGTCGCGTCGCTCGGCAACGAGTACCAGCAGGACACGAAATCGACCGCGGCCTTCCTGCACAGCGAGTGGCAGTTTGCGCCGTCCTGGAAGCTCACCGCCGGCGCCCGCTACACCGACGACCGCAAGGATTTTCATGACGCGTTCACGTACATCATTCCCACCGGCGGCAGCGACGTGCCGCTCTATCCTTCGGTGTCGAACGACTACGAAGTGAACGACGTCTCGGGCAAGGTCGGCATCGATTACTCCGGCTTCGAGCGCACGCTGCTCTACGCGAGCGTGAGCCGCGGCTTCAAGTCGGGCGGCTTCCAGGGCCAGCTCACGTTCGATCCTGCGGTGCTGCAGCCCTTCAAGGACGAGAACCTGATCGCGTACGAGGTGGGCATGAAAACGCGGCTGCTGGGCAATACGCTGCAGCTCAACACCTCGGCATTCTTCTACGACTACCAGGACCTGCAGTTCTACGGCGGCCTGTTCGACTCGCCGGTCGGCGTGCTGTTCGGCATCACCAATGTCGGCGACGCGGAAGTGAAAGGCGCCGAGGCGGACCTGTGGTGGCGTCCCGCGCGCGGGCTCGACATCCGGCTGGGACTGGGCCTGCTCGACACGAAGATCACCAAGTCAGTCGTCGCCGGCGTGGCGACGGGCAGCGAGTTGCCGAACTCGCCGGATGTCACGTTCAACACGATGGTCCGCTACGAGTGGCCGGTCGGCAGCACCCTGCGCGCGGAGGCGCTCTTTGCCGCGAACTATCAGGGCGACGTGACGTTCGACGTCGTGCGCGATCCACCCGAGGCGCGCGAGGACGCTTACTGGCTGGCCGATGCGCGCATCGGCATCGGCTCGGCGGACGATCGCTGGAACGTTTCGCTGTGGGCCAGGAATCTCGCCGACGAGCGGTATCGCACGCAGGTGCTGTTCTCCAGCGTCGGCTTCGGCTCGAACTATGGCGCGCCGCGTACGTACGGCATCAGCGTGATGCTGAAGCGCTAGTCGAGGTCGATTGCTCTAGTTGAAGCTCCGGTCGCGCAGCATCGTCAGATCGAGATTGCCGCCGCTGACGATGCAGCCGACATTGGCGCCTGGCGGCAGCGACACGAGACCTTCGAGCAAGGCAGCGACCGGCGCCGCGGCCGCTCCCTCGGCCACGATCTTCAATCGCTCCAGCATGAACACGACAGCGGCGAAGATGCGGTCCTCGGGCACGAGCACGATGTCATCGACATAGGCCCGTACGACCTCGAGGTTGTATTCGCCGACCCTTCGCACCACCAAACCATCGATCATCGGCCCGACGCTGTCGAGCGTCACGACGCGTCCGGCCTCGACGCTGCGCTTCATCCCTGGAGCGCCGGCCGCCTCGACACCGATGATCCGGACTTTCGGATTGATCGCCTTGATGGCCATGGCGCACCCTGAAATGAGCCCGCCGCCGCCGATCGGCACCAGAACGGCGTCCAGTTGCGGGACCTGCTCGATGAACTCCATGCCCACGCTGCCCTGCCCCGCCACCAGCCGCGGATCGTCGAACGGGTGGATGTACGTGAGTCCGCGCTCTGCCGCGATCACTTGCGAATGCGCATACGCATCGTCCCAGATGTCGCCGTGCAGGATCACTTCGGCGCCGTAGCCGCGCGTCGCCTCGATCTTCACGGACCTGGCCGCGCGCGACATTACGACCGTCGCGGGGATGCCATGCATTCTTGCAGCTCGCGCGACGCCCTGTGCATGGTTGCCCGCTGACGAACAGATGATGCCGCGGGCCTTCTCCTCGCGCGACATGTGGGCCAGGACGTTCAACGGCCCGCGCACCTTGTACGAGCCCGCCTTCTGGAACAGCTCGGCCTTCAGGAACACGTTTGCACCGACCCGCTTGCTCAGCGTCTCGGAGGTCAGGACAGGCGTGAGATTGATGTGGGGCCGGATGTGCTGGTAGGCGGCCCGGAAGTCTTCCAGCGCGAGAAACATCTAGACTGCTCCTGAGGGCTCGAGCACGAGCGATGTGCCCAGATGTTCGTCGATTCGACGGAGAATTTCTGCGGTTTGTGCGGCGGGGGCCGCGGATTCCACCGCGGCTCGACCGGCAATGCGCCCGCTAGCGCCGCCACCGCAGCTCGACGAAGAAGCTCCGCGGGATCTGCTCCCCGATAGGCGACGGGTACTCGGTGTGCCGATCGTGCAGCAGATTGAAGCCGCTGACTGCCAGCTGCAGCGAAGGGGACACGTCCCAGGCGAGACGCGCGGACAGCTCGAAATAGGCATCCTGCTGCGGATCGGGAAGCTCGCTCATGTAACGCAGGAACGCATCCAGCGTCAGATCGTGGCCGAAGTCCATGAACGATTTCAGCTGTCCACTCCAGCTGGGATCGTTGCCGGCCTGCTCGACGCCGAGCAAGCCGCTGGCGCCGGACTTGAATTGCAGATCCTTGTGTAGCGAGCGAACGCCAGGTGACAGCCGCCACCACGGCGTGACCTGGATGTTGGCCCAACCCTCGACGCCGTATGTATCGCCCTGCATGCGATTGCCCCACATGAGCGGCAGGACGACGACCGGAGTCACCTCCACGGTCCGAAGATCGTCGTACGCCCCGTAGAATCCGGAGACAGACAACGTCACGGTGCTGCCGAGCTGGCCGCGATAGCCCAGTTCATACGCCGTTACCTTTTCGCTCCTGAAGTTCGGGTTGCCGACGAGGAACGGCGTGCCGCCGACCAGCTCGGCGACTTCGGCATCGAACGGCGTCGGCGAGCGGATTGCGCGCGCAGCTGCTGCCCACAGGAGCGTGGAATCGCTTGCCGACCACGACAGGCGCACATCCGGCATGGCGCTCCAGCCAGAATAGGGATTGTCTTCCAGCTTCAGGCCAACGGTGAGCTCCAGCGAGCCATTCAGAGCGATCGAGTCCTGCGCAAACACATTGCCGAGGTCCAAAGTCCGGTGCGCCGGTATGAACTGCAGGGCGCCGACGTTCTCGATGTCGTAGTCGTGGCGGCGCTTGCCCGCACCCCAGACGATCCGGTGCCGCGTGCCGAGGGCGAAGCTGTGCTGAATCTCCACGTCGTACGTGTCGAGCTCGAACGCTGCGCCATCGCTCGGAGCTTCTCTTTCGCTGTGGTCGAAATACGCTTGAATCGACAGTTGCGAGCTCTCGCCGCTGCGCTGCCAGCGCGCCAGAACGTTCGACCCGGAAAAGGACAGGTCCGACGCACCCAGGACGTTCTGTTCGGCCTCGTAAGCGTCGCCTTGCGCGGTCCAGCTGTTGCGGCCGGCCGCCCATTCGGCGCGGAACCCTCCCTGCGCCTTGCTCCAATGGTCGCGCGCGCTCGATCCATCCTCGAGGTCGAGCGACGCACGATCGAACGCCTTGGCGTAAACACGATACGACGCGTTCTCGCCGAGCGCGCCGCCGTATCGCGCACTGGCTGCAGCTTCCTGATTGCCTCCGCCCGCACGCAGCACCGCGCCGGGCGTGTCCGCCGACGAGCGCGTGATGATGTTGATCACTCCGTTCATCGCGTTGGCACCCCATAGGGTTGCGCCCGGTCCGCTGATGACCTCGATGCGCTGCACATCCTCCATCATGATGTCCTGCGCATCGTAGAAGACGCCCGAGAACAGCGGGGAGTAGACCGTGCGGCCATCGATCAGGATCAGAAGCTTGTTCGCCTGCGTCTGCACTTCGCGCTTGTCGCCGAACCCGCGTGCGGTGATCGCGTAGCTGCCGGCGCTGACCTGGACGACCTGCAGATTGGGCGCGAGGCGCAAGGCCTCGGGAACGCTCGACACGCCCGAGCGCAGAATCTCATCGCGCGTGATGACGTAAATCGCGGCAGGCGCAGCGCTGAGCGACTGCGCCGACTTCGACACGGAAGTGACTTCGACGTTCGCGAGCTCCTCCAGCGACATGCGACTGAGCTCCTGCACTTGTGCGAACTGCGGTGCCTCGGCGGCGACGAGGATACCGGCGTGCAAGAGCGCGCTCGCCGCGAGCGCGCCATGCAGTCCGAATCGAGAGGGATGCAGGATGCGGATCATGAGCGGCCTCGTTCGCGATAGCGGGGCGGCCGATCCGTGGAGTACGCCAGGTAACTCTTCTTCTGCGCAGCGTTTGCCCGCGGCTGCTCTTCCACCCGCGCCGCCACCGACAGCAGACCCGAATCGATCCGCAGCTTGCTGCGCTCGGCAGCAGGCAAGGAGACCTCGAAGCGGATGTTGCGTCCGACCTGAACGAAATTGATCACGCTGCCGCTCGCCAGGCCGCGGGCATCGTCGGTGATCGTCAGGATCGGGAGCTTGCTGGCGGCAGCGAGCAGGCTGCGCGCGCGCTGGGTGGCAGTCGGCCCTATGTAGAGGATTCGAACACCGGCGAGATCCTCGGGCGCTTCCACACGGCGAAGCTGTGCGCGCTTGTTTTGAATCTTGAGCTGCGGCAGCAGCTGCTCGAGCTGATCCGCGACCTCGTCGGCTCCGGTCACCGCGATGGTGAAAGCATCAGTACTCGCCGCCGTATCGGGCCACTCTATATATGAGGCGAAGCGGTGCAGGAAGGCCGCCTTCACGGCGGCGGGCGAATAGGCAGGCTCCGCAGCTCCCCAGGCACTGCCGAAGGCGCAAACGAGGCAAACCAGCGCGATCCGCGCAAGTACTGAGCTCGACATCGAAGAAATTGCCTGCGTGCCCGGGATCGCTCTGCTAACGTTGGATTTGCGAGCCGGCTGCGCAGTGGAGCGCATTTCCCGGTGGAAGGCAAGCTGATGGGGGAGCACTTGGCGCGATCCGACGGTCCGCCGGCCGCGCGAGCTGGCGTACCGCGCAGCCGGATCTGGCGAGCACTGATGGCACTGCGGCGGTCGCGATACTCCATCAGCGGCAGAATGATGCTTGTGGTGCTGCTGACTACAGCGCTTGCATTATTGCTCGCAGGCGCCGGCCTGTTGATCACCGATCTGCGCGACAGCCGCCAGACGTGGGCCGAAGACATCGCTACGGAAGCAGACATCCTCGCGCTCAGCGTGGCGCCCGCACTTTCATTCGACGATCGCCCTGCCGCCGCACGCAGTCTGAACGCCCTTCAGGCAAAGCCATCGATCGCAATCGCAGCGCTGTATTCCCCCCGCGGCGACATCTATACCTACTATGCGCGGTTCGAAGACTCTGCCCCGCCGACGCAGCTGCCCGGCATGGGCATCAAGGCGCAGGTGCACGGGGATCGGGTCGAGTTGCTGCGACCTGTCGTTCAGGGCGGCGAGACCTTGGGGACCATTTATCTGCAGGCGCGCTACGACACCACTCAACGCATCAAGGCCTATGCACGCGTCGTTGCAGCAGTGTTCGTGCTGAGCCTGCTGGTGGCGCTGCTCGTTTCAGTGCAGTTCCAGCGCGTCATCACTGAGCCGCTCGAGTCGATTGCGAGCGCCGCACGGCAGGTCGTGGGCAGGCGCGATTACTCGCTGCGCGCCACCAAGACGACCGACGATGAGCTCGGAGTCGTCGTCGACGCATTCAATGAAATGCTCGATGAAGTCCAGGCACGGACCCGGGCGCTGGAAGACTCCAACGCAGCGCTTCACGCCAGCGAAAAGCTGTACCGCGCCATCGGCGAATCCATTCAGTATGGCGTCTGGGTGTGCTCCGCCGACGGACGCAATACGTACGCGAGCGATTCGTTCCTGAAGCTCACCGGCCTGACGCAGCAGCAGTGCTCCGAGCTCGGCTGGGCGGACATTCTTCATCCGGACGACCGGGACGCGACCATCGCGGCCTGGGCAGAGTGCGTGCGTACCGGCGGCAACTGGTATCGCGAGCATCGCGTCCGCGGCACGGACGGGCGCTACCACTCGATCCTGGCGCAGGGTGTGCCGATCCGCAATGACGATGGCCAGATCACCCGCTGGGCCGGCATCAACCTGGATATCAACCGCCTCAAGCTGACGGAGGAGGCGCTGCTCGACGCAGACCGGCGCAAGGACGAGTTCCTCGCAACGCTGGCGCACGAGCTGCGCAACCCGCTGGCGCCGATCCGCAACGCCGTGCGTATTCTCGAAATGCCCGCGAGCGACGAACAGCAGCGCCGCTGGGGCCGCGACGTCATCGCCAGGCAGGTTCGCAACATGGCGTTGCTGCTGGACGATCTGCTCGATGTGTCGCGCATCACGCGCGGCAAGCTGGAGCTGAAGAAGGAGTACGTGGGATTGCGCACCGTGGTCGAGGTCGCCGTCGAAACCGCACGACCGCTCATCGAGAGCAAGCAGCACAGCTTGACCGTGACCTTGCCCTCGGAGGAGCTCACGCTCGAAGCCGACCCGCTGCGTCTGTCGCAGGTGCTGGCGAATCTGCTCACCAACGCGGCGAAGTACACAGATCCGGGTGGCCGCATCGCGCTGGTGGCGGTGCTCGGCAATCACGGGCTCACGCTGTCCGTGAAGGATTCCGGTATCGGTCTCGCCGCACAGACGATTCCCGATCTGTTCGCCATGTTTTCCCAGATCAGTACTGCGATCGACCGTGCACAAGGTGGACTCGGTATCGGCCTCGGTCTCGTCAAAGGCCTGGTCGGCCTGCACGGAGGCACCGTGGAAGCGCGCAGCGAAGGACTTGGGCGCGGCAGCGAATTCCTGGTGCATCTGCCGCCCTCGGTGATCGGCTCGAAGAGCGCGCGACTGGAAGCGGGCCGGGGCCCGGCCGAGGTCGTCATCCCGCGACCCCTGGCCAAGGTCCTGGTCGCGGATGACAACCGCGAGGCGGCCGAGTCGCTCGCCGCATTGCTCGAGCTTTCCGGGTATCGCGTGAGCGCAGCATTCAACGGAGCGCAAGCACTGGAGTTGGCGGCGCAAGAGCGACCAAACGTAGTCCTGCTCGACATCGGCATGCCGGGCATGAACGGCTACGAGGTCGCACGGCGCATCCGCCTCGAGGCCTGGGGCCGCGAAGCCCTGCTGATCGCCATCACCGGGTGGGGACAGGAGGAAGACAAACTGCAGGCGCAAGCAGCGGGCTTCAATGCACACCTGACCAAACCGGTCGATCCCCGCGTGATCGAGCGGATGCTCATCGAATTTCTCGGTCGTGCGTCGATTGCCAGCGGCCCTTCCACAGACTTCACGCAACACACGTGAGACATCAGCAGTCTCACCAGGCCAGGAGTGCCGCGAGCGCGGTCGCGCGGTGCTGGGCCTGGCGAACTCCTTCGGGCGCGTTCGGAGCGGCGGCGGGGCGGTCGTAGTAGCCGAAGCCCGTGTCATGTTTCAACCTTCGATTTCGACTAACCCTGTGTACACACGCGTGGGTTTTCGCCGAAGGACAAAACATGAAGTACATAATCTTGAGCGGCCTGGCAGCTGTGCTTGCGAATGTCGGTGCGTATGCACAGACGGCAGCCCCGGGACCGTACTACGCAACGCCATCATGGGACCAGACACTGTCGTGCAGCTCACTGAGCAACTGCCCGCGGTTCGTCGTACTGTCGAACTTCAACAGCGAAGCGGTGCTCGATCGGGAGACCGGGCTCGTCTGGGAGCGCTCACCGAGTACTGAGCTCCTTAACTGGAGCGCTGGTCGCACTCGGTGCAACGAACAGGTGACGGCCGGTAATCGCCGCGGCTGGAGACTGCCGACAGTGCAAGGAGTTGGCAAGCTTGCTCGATCCGAGCCGGTCCAATCCTTCCCTTCCCGCCGGCCATCCTTTCAGCAATGTGCAGTTGTCCGACTACTACTTCACGGCCACCGCCGACTCCAGGGACCTCGACAACAAATTCGTCCTGCGCTTCAGCGACGGCGATTCGGCCAATGGCCTCATCGGCAATAAGGACAGGTTCCTTTTTATCTGGTGCGTGCGCGGCGGGTCGGGTCTCGAGGCTCAGTAGTGCGGTCCTGAGTGCGCTGGGCAGGACGCGCCGAGCGCCAGCTGGTGCCGGCTGAGGGACTCGAACCCACGACCCCCTGATTACAAATCAGGTGCTCTACCAACTGAGCTAAGCCGGCTCCGGACGCCTGGATGGCGCGCTACATATATATGTAGCCGGCCGCCATTCTACTGACCGCCCGCTGCGGTTTCATCCTGCGCCGGCCGCGGCGCCGGCCGGGCAGGCGCGCATCTCCAGGCGGGTGATCTTGCCCGGGTCGGTCTGGAAGATGCTGCTGTCGACCACTTGCCCCGGCTCCTGCAGGTCCACGTCGATCCAGTACACCGAGCCGGCACGCTTGCGATCGTCGATGCGCGGCGTCAGGCCGATCGCGCGCACTTCATCGAGACGCCGCTGCGCGCGCTGGTAATCCGAGAACACGCCGAGCGACAACACGTTCGGCGGATCCGATCCCGGCATGACATAGACGTCGCCGATGCCGTTGGCGGCGAGCGTCTTCAACGCTGCGTCCGCCGCTTCGCGCGTTGCGAGCCCCTGCACGCTGACCCAGTAGCCCGCCCAGATCTCGCCCTGCTCCATGCGCTGCCGGGGCTGAAAGCCGGCCGTGCGCAATGCTGCCTGTGCCTGCGATGCCTGTGGCAGATCGGGGAACGGACCAACGCTGGTGCACGACAGCGAGTCGAGGTGCGCGGTCTGAGCGTCGGTCGTCGGAGCCGGCTGCGTGCTGAGCGGCTCGACCGCGGGCGGTTGCACGTCGTGAATCGCACCGACCTCGCGCTCTTCGGGATTCGCCTCGAGCATCTCGCGCGCGAGCACGATGCGCACCGGCGGCTCGACCGGTTTCGCTCCTCTGCGATCGAGAGTGCTGACGCTCGCGTCGAGCATCTGCGTCCACGTGAAGTAGAGAACGTTGGCGAGGATGAGCAGCAGACACAGAGTACGCATGCTACGAACGACCGCCCTGTTATTTGCCGCCGCGGCCCCAGTACGCCGCGATGTTCGCGATCTCTTCAGCTGTCAGCTCGAGCTTGCCTTTGTGCTTCACCTTGCCCGCGACGATGTCGCGGATCAGGCTTTCCAGCGACGCCGCATCCTCGCCTTCCCAATCGTCCGCATCGTGGCACTGCGAGCACTTGCTTTGCGCCGCCGCACGGCCGGCCTGCACGTCGGCCGCACGCACCATCGCGCTCGCGCCAAAGCACGCGACGATCCAGAGCGTTGTAAAAATTATTCGCGACATGGCGTGCATGATACATGAGGGCGCGCGTAGGTCGACAACCTACGGCTGCACGCCGCAGGCGGCCGCGCATTTGTACGGTAGACGCAGCGCGTTGCGGAACATTACCCGCCAGTCAGTAATTGATGGGCTCACGACACCAGCGTTTTCTACGACAGGGTGGGTATGGACGCAGCCGAAATGACCTCTTGCGCGAACGAACCCTGCATCGCCGTGCTCATCCCGTGTCGGAATGAAGCTGCGACGATCGCCAAGGTCGTGAGCGACTTCGCGCGCGCCCTGCCGACCGCTGCGATCTACGTCTACGACAACAACTCCACCGACCAGACTTCCGCCGAGGCACGCAAGGCCGGCGCCATCGTGCGGCACGAGCCGCAACCCGGCAAAGGCAACGTCGTCCGGCGCATGTTCGCCGACGTCGAGGCTGACGTGTTCATTCTCGTCGACGGCGACGATACCTACGATGCATCGGCTGCGCCGCAGCTCGTGCAGCGGCTGCTCACCGGCTGTCTCGACATGGTCAACGCATCGCGCATCGCCACCAGCGAAGGCGCGTACCGGCCCGGTCATCGCTGGGGCAACGTCTTCCTCACGTCGGTCGTCGCGTCCGTCTTCGGCAAGCGCCTGACGGACATGCTGAGCGGCTACCGCGTGTTCTCGCGCCGCTTCGTCAAGTCGTTCCCGCTGCTCTCGTCGGGCTTCGAAGTCGAGACCGAGCTCACCGTGCACGGGCTGGAGCTGCGGTTGCCGATCGCGGAGACGCCGGTGCGCTATCGCGAGCGCCCCGAAGGCTCGACGAGCAAGCTGCGGACCTATCGCGACGGCTGGCGCATCCTCATGATGATCATCCGGCTCATCAAGGAGGAGAAGCCGCTGCAATTCTTCGCCTTCTTCTTCCTGCTGCTCGCGACCGGCGCGGTGATTCTCGAAGTGCCGATCGTGCTCACTTACCTGCGGACCGGCCTGGTGCCGCGTCTGCCGACGGCGGTGCTCGGCACCGGCATGATGCTGCTCGGCTTCCTGTCGCTGACCTGCGGCCTCGTGCTGGACACGGTTACGCGCGGGCGCATCGAGCTGAAGCGCCTGCAGTATCTCGCCACGCCGTTGCGAACTTTCCAGGCGCCGCTCGCCTCCTCGCCGCTTGCCTCGCCCAGGACGGTCGACGTACGGCGGCTGGGCTGACAAGGCTGCGGGATGCTGCAGCAACTTGCGTTGTTCTCACTCGTCGGCGGGGCGGGGTTCCTCGTCGACGCCGGCACATTGCTGCTGCTCCACCAGGTCTTCGGCATGGATGTCTATGTCGCGCGCCTGCTGTCGTGGCTGGTCGCGGCCACTTCCACGTGGTGGATGAACCGCACGCTGACTTTCAGGAATCGCGACGCGGCGCTGTGGCGCCAGTGGCTGCTGTTCCTCGGCGCCAACAGCGGCGGCGGCTTGATCAATCTCGGTGTCTCGTCGCTTCTACTCTCGCAGCACGTCGCGCCGGTCGCAGCCGTGGCGTGCGGGTCGATCGCAGGGCTGCTGTGGAACTTTCTCGCGTCGCGGCGCTTCGTGTTCGGCCGCTCCATCGAGTAGCACCCGGGAGAATGCGATGACAGGCGCAAGCCGCCGTGAGACCGGCCGGATGATGCTCATCGTATTGCTGGTGGCGCTCGCGCTGCGCATTCCGATGGCGCTGTGGCTGCCCGAGCACGTGGTCTGGCCGGACGGCAACCGCTACGAGCGGGTCGCCATGAACCTGCTCGAAGACCACGGCTTCGGCAGTCTCGACGACAATCGCCGCTCCGTTCCCACCCAGCCGCTGCTCATCGCAGCCGTGTACAGCGTATTCGGCAAGAGCTACCTCGCTCTGCGCATCGTCAGTGCCGTTCTCGGCGCGCTGTCGTGCGTGATCGCTTATCTGCTGGGCCGGCGCTTGTTCGGACCCGTCGCCGGCGTGTTCGCGGGACTGCTGGTAGCCGTTTATCCTCATCTCGTCTATCTGTCTGCGCTGTTCGAGTATCCGCAGACGCTCGGGATCCTGTTCATGGCGTCGTTCCTGCTGGCGCTGTACAAGTTCCTCGACAACCGGCGCCCCGCTACGCTGTTCATTGCCAGCCTGATGCTCGGCGCAACCATCCTGAGCCTGCCGACGCTGCTGATCTTCGTGCCGATCTTCGCGCTGCTGGTCCTGCGACGCGACGTCGATTGGCGGCGCAACGCGCTCTATCTCGCGACCGCGGCCGCCGGCGTGATCATCACGGTCGGCTCATGGACGTTGCGCAACTATCTCGCCTACGGTCACGTGGTGGTGGTGAACGCAGCGAGCGGCGTGAACTTCTGGGCTGCGAACAACGAAGCCTATGCGCGCTGGGGCAAGCAGGGCAGCGTGCCGATGTGCACCGGCCCGCACGGCGTCACCAGTTACTGCCTGGAGCATCGCCAGATCCAGGCGGAGCTGCAGAAGCGCAACCTCTCGCGCGTCGATTACGTGTTCGCGCACGAGCAGGCCGCGTGGAAGGCCGGTATGAAGTTCGTGCGCGAGTCGCCGGCGCAGTTCATCGGCCTCTCGTTCCGCAGGTTCATTACGCTCTGGAGTCCGTGGCCGGATGCTGTTCACACCGGCACGGCGCGCGGCGGCTCGGGGCGCGACGCGATCTCCGCGATCACCTATCTGCCGGTGCTGCTGCTGGCCTGCGTGGGACTGTGGATGTCGGCGAGGGAGTGTGCGCGCAAGCTCATTCCCGTCTACGCGCTCATCATCGTGTTCGTCGCGCCGTTCGCGGTATTCCTGCCGACCATGCGCTATCGGCTGCCGATCGATTTCCTGCTGGCGATCTTTGCCGCGATACCGCTGGCCCGCTTGTGGCGCTACGCGATCGCCCGCTGGGTTGCGACACGCAGCGGCAGCGGCGGAATCAAGTCAGCGCTGCGCCTCGGTCGCGATCACGGCGAGGCCCTGCAGCACCAAGTCGGAAACCATCCGGTACGGTAGCGCCAGCGAGTTCTCGAGGCGGGCGCTCGCGCCGCCGGTCAACAACAACGTTGGTGTTTCGTTCAGTTGCTGTCGCAGCACATTGACCGCGCGTTCGACCAGCGCGGCAGCGGCGTGATCCGCGCCCTGCCGGATTGCACCCAGCGTATTGTCCGCAAACAGACCGTCCGAAGTGCTGCCCTGCTCCGCGCGTTGCGCAATGTCGCTCGTGTTCTTCAGCAGGCTCGACACCATCAGGTCAGGACCCGGGATGATCACGCCGCCGAGGTGCACGCCTTGCGCATCGACTGCATCGATCGTCATAGCCGTACCGACGCTGACGATGCACACCGCGCCGCGTTCGAGCGCGTGCGCTCCGATGATCGCGAGCCAGCGATCCACGCCGAGCTTCATCGGTTGCGGATAAGCATTGCGCACGCCGCCGGCTGCCGCAGTCGATATCACGAACTCCGCCGGGTCGCGCCGTGCTTGCGCAAGCGCCGTGCGTACGACGTCCGCCATGCGGGGACCGGCGACATTGCTGACCCATACGCGTCCGCCGCTGCCCTGCGGCGCCAGAATGGTTTCGACGAAGATCTGCGCGGTCCAATCGGCATGCGGCGCGGCCGATTGCGGCTGCAACCTGCCGTGATCCAGCGATGCCCACTTGATGCGGGTGTTGCCGATGTCGATGACCAGGTCGGCCATCGTCAGCGCACCGGCCGCAGACTCACTTCGCCCGAAGCGAAGCGCCGCAGCTGACCGTCCACGTCGACGAGCAGCGTCCCGTCGTGATCGACTCCGCGCGAGCGACCGAAAACGGTCTCGGTGCCGCTGATGACGCGCACCGGCGCATTGGCCAGCGTGTCGAGGCGCTGCCACTCGTCGGCGAACGGCTCGAAGCCGCGCTCGCCGAACGTCTGCAGCATCCGCGTGATCTCCTCGACCAGGACTGCGACCAGCGCGTTGCGGGTCGGCGTGCGCTCGCGGACGATCTCGTGAACGTCGGAGATCAGCGCCGCCTGCTGTTCCGCCAGCAGCAGGCGCACGCTTGCCGGCATGCGCACGTTGAGCCCGAGCCCGATGACGACCTGCGCCGGGCCGGCGGACTCGCCGCGCATCTCGATGAGAATTCCGCCGAGCTTGCGCTGCTGCCAGATCAGGTCGTTCGGCCATTTCAGGCCGACGCCGTCGACGCCGAGCCGGCGCAGCCCCTGTACCGCGGCGACCCCGACCGCGAGGCTGAGCGCCGAGAAAGTCGGCGGTGCTTCCGCGAACTGCCACGCCATCGACATGCACAGGCCGCACCCGAACGGCGCGACCCAGCTGCGACCCCGGCGACCGCGGCCCGCATTCTGAACCTCTGCGACGCACACGTGCGTGGTGCCGGGCGGATTCGCGGCATGCTCGGTGAGATGACGATTGGTGGAATCGACGGTGAGCAGCACCTCGAGGGGATTCACCAGCGAGCGGATTGCCGGCGACATCTCCGCCGTGATCGCAGCAGCGTCGAGCAGATCGACGGCTCGCGGCAGCCGATAGCCTTGCCGCGGCACCGATTCCACGTCGATGCCGAGCGCCTGCAGGGTGCGCACCAGCTTCCACACACCGCCGCGCGAGATCCGCAGACGCCGCGCGAGCCGTTCGCCCGAGTAGAACTCGCCCGTGGCGAGCAGCGCGAGCAAGCGGCTGCGCCGTGCCTGGGCGCGCAATTTGACGTTGCGACTCTTTGCAGGCGCCATGACGTCACCGCTTGCGCAGCAGCCACAGCCGCTGCGCCCGATGCTCGGTGCCCGCACGCATCCGCTCGATGTTCGAGCGATGCGTATAGCAGACGAACACCAGCATCACGCAGCCGAAGCTGAGCAGCGCACGCGACGGATCGATTCCCGCGAAGGTGACGTACGCAGGGAACGTGGCCGTAGCCACCATGGTCGCCAGGCCGACGAACCCGCTGAGCATCACCACGATCACCCACACCGCGAGGACCGGTATCAGCGCGACAGGTTTCAAGCCGATCAGCACGCCGACCAGCGTGGCGGCGCCTTTGCCGCCACGGAATCCGTACCACACCGGGTAGACGTGGCCGACGACGACTGCCGATCCGCACGCGACCGTGAGCCAGAGCCGGTCCACCTCGGGATCGATGCCGATCAGCGGCAAGCGCAGCTCCGGCAACACCGCCGCGGCAAGCCAGCCCTTGCCGGCATCGATCAGCATGACCCAGAGCGCAAAGGCCGCGCCCTGCGTGCGCAACGCATTGGTGCCGCCGGGATTGCCGCTGCCGAGGGTACGGATGTCCACGCCGCCGCGCAGCCGGCCGACGATCAAGCTGCCGATGAGTGAGCCGAGCAGGTATGCGAGCAGCGCCTTGACGCCGAGTTCGAGCATCGGCGTAGTGTAATGGAACGGCTTGGGGTCGGGCTAAAGCCCGACCTACTTCCGCTGGAGGTGGATCTCGGCGAGCATGCAGCGGACACTCCCGCCGCCGAGCGTCTCGATGGTCGGGATCGGCGCGGCGACGATCGGGCCGGCGTGCTGCTCGATGAGCCCGCGCTGCTGCGGCGAGAGCGAGTCGAGGGCGCGACTGGACATGGCGACGACATGGCCCGAGCGCGCCGAGCGCAGCTCCAGCATGTTGCCGGCAAAGGCGCCGAGCTGCTCCATGCTGAGATCGACGAGCGTATGGCCGGTGGTGCGCAACGCGTCGAGCACTGCCGCCCGCTCATCCTCGCGAATGCATGCCGAGCAGACCGCCGCGAACCGCGTGCCGATGCACATCAAGACGTTCGTGTGGTAGATCGGCGCCCCGCCGGCATCGACCGCCTCGAACGCGACGACTTCGTAGTCGAGCTGCTGCGCGAAATCGCCGAGCACGTCCAGGTCGGTCCGCGGCGAGACGCAGGCGTACGCGATCCGATGCACGCGATCCAGCACCAGGCTGCCGGTCCCTTCGAGGAACTTGCCCGCGCCCTCGTGAGGCGTGAGATCGAGGACGCGCCGGATGCGGAAGCCGTGACGCGCGCTCAGCGCTTCGAGCAGATCGTTGCGGCGCTCGGCGCGGCGATTCGGCGCCAGCATCGGGTACAGCACGACCGAGCCGTCGGCGTGGAAGCTGACCCAGTTGTTCGGGAACAGCGAATCCGGCGTGTGCGGCTCGGGCGTGTCTTCGAACACGTGCACGTTCACACCGGCTGCGCGCAACGCCGCGGCGAGACCGTCGAACTCTGCAGCCGCAGCGAGCTGCGCGCCCGCGGCGAGCTCCGACTGCGCCGTCTGAAAACGGTTCGACTCGAGCGTTTCGGGGTTACTGCCGAAGCGCACCGGACGGATCATCAGGATGTCCGCCGTGCTCTGGAGCTCGTCGCTGTTCATGCCGCGGGTCCGTGAGAGGGAGCGGCACGATGGTAGCGGGAAATGGCGAGGAAGTGATGGGAGTGATGGCTGACACTCCATCACTCCATCACTCCATCACTCGCTCTGGCTATCGATCGCTGAGCGCCCGGAACGGCACCGGCGGCACCGTCGGATTGTTGTATTTCGCCTGACTCGACACGTGGGTCACGCCTTTGACGTTGGCCCAGGCGCGCGCCTCGCTGGCGCTGCGTGCGATGACGAACATGCGACGATGGCCCAGGTTGCTGAAGGCTTTCGCGGCGTAGTTCTTGTAATACGTCGTCAGGCCGGCCGGATGCTCGAGCCCGATGCCGTCGATGTACTTGTGAGCCGCATAGCCGCGCGTGCTGCCGTCGCTGCGATCCCAGGTGTTGTTGTTGACGATGATGAACTTCGGCCAGATGGCGCGACGCTTGGCGTCGAGACGACGGACCAGGTCGGCGCAGCCGTCGGTCCAGGCGTTCTTCTCCGTCGCCGACCACTTGGTCCAGTTGCTGTACGAGGTCCACGGCCGGCCGCCGCAGGTGTCGATGAACACACCGTCGAACTTGCGCGTCTTCATGATGTTGGTGACGTAGTTGACGATGTGGTTGCTCCACGCGGAGCCCTTGCGGATGTCGGCCAGATGATTGCCCGGCCGCATGATGCGCTGGCCGTAGCTCGGCCAGGGCCACAGCGGCACGCGACCCGCGTTGCCCATGTAGTACTGCTGGTCGAGCGTGCAGGTGTCGTTGTCCGGAACGGCCGCGGGCGAGATGTAGAACAGCACTTCACCGCCGCGGTTGCGGACCTGCTGGAACACGCTGCTGTTGCGGTTGCAACGGCCGGTGATCATGAGACCGGTCGACTTGCCGTACAGCGATACGTTGGTCGTGGACGTGTAGGCGAGTCCCATCGGATTGGCGGCCTGTGCCGAGCCGACGAGCGCGGTCGTGCCGACCGCCACGCACAGCGATGCGATGAATCTGCGTTTCATGCTGATCTCCCCACGGGGTCAAAACCGGCCGTTTTCGCTTCACGGACCGGATCGTTGCTAAATCATCTAGGACTGGTCGACGCGACTCGCGACGGTCGCTTCAAATTCCAGTTTCGACTCGTGTGGTGGCTTCGAACCGGCTGCCCGCTGCGAAGCCGGGCGCGAATCTAGCCACTGAGTTTTTGTGCAACAACTGTCTCCGATCGATCACAGGAACAGTTATTACATACAGTGTCGCTGCGCGGCCGCGGCGGGAGCGGCGCGGCGCGCGTTTCATGCGGAAGACTGCGGTGAATTGCGATTTGCAATAAGACATCCCCTGCTATGCGGCGCAGACGCCGCCGCGGGGCATATCTCTTAGTCTTCGGTCTTACCTACGACCCGCCGTGCGCAAACCCTGAAGCGCGCACGCGGGCCGGCCCCGCCGGGCTTCGAGGGAACATCGAGCCGGGTGGGAGAGTTTTCCCGACGCGTTCCTCAGCCGCAGGACCTCTATTAATGAATGCCGTAGCCAGGCCGGTTCCACCTTTGTCTGCCGCCCCCGCCCCGGCGGGCTCCCCTGATCCGCTGTTCATCATCGGCACCGGGCGCTGCGGCTCGACCGTGTTTCACGACCTGCTGGCCTATCACCCGGACGTTTCTTGGTTCACGCGCCTGGTGAACAAGTATCCGAAGAAGCCGCGCTACAACAGCATGCTGCTCGGGCTCGCCGGGCTGCCGGGCGCCGGCTCGCTGGTGCGCAAGAACGTGTCGCCGGTCGAGGGCTATCCCTTCTGGGAACATCACTTCCACGGCTTCGCTGCGCCGTGCCGCGATCTCACGGCGGACGACGCCTATCCGTACGCCATCGCCAGCATCCAGAAGATGGCGCGCGCCTGCGTCACGCCGAGCCGCCCGACGCTGCTGCTCAAGATCACCGGCTGGCCGCGGCTCGGCTTCCTGCACGCGGTGTTTCCGAACGCGAAGTTCATCAACGTGATCCGCGACGGCCGCGCTGTCGCGAGCTCGCTGCTGCGCGTGGGCTTCTGGAGCGGCTTTCGCGGCCCGGAGTCCTGGGGCTGGGGCCCGCTGAGCGCGGACCAGCAGGCACGCTGGGAAAAATACGATCGCTCGTTCGTGGCGCTCGCCGGGCTCGAATGGGAAATTCTCATGGACGCGTACCAGCGCGCCAAGCAGACCGTGCCGGCGGATCGCCTACACGAGATCCGTTATGAGGATCTGTGCGCGAACCCCATCGAAGTTGCGCGCTCCGCGACGCGATTCGCCGGCCTGCAGTGGTCGCGCGAGCTGGAGCGCGGCATCGCCACGCTGGGGTTGCGCAGCCAGAACGACAAGTGGAAACAGGGCCTGAGCCCCGCGCAGCAAAGCGTGCTTTCCGAGTGCTTGCGGCAGAGCCTGCTGCGCTGGGGCTACAAGCCCTGAGCGACGCAAGAGCCGGCGGCAGAATGCTGAGTGTTGCCTAGTCATCGGCCGCAGGCGAAGTCGCGCCGACTGCTCGCTTTCACCCATCGCGCGAGGTTGCTATGCTCCCGGCTTACGTTAAGGGCAAACCCGTCGAAAGGCGGGGACGCAAAGCTTCCGGTCTAACGGCCTTCGGGCCCACGACAGCGGGGTTACCGGCCAGCCGCATCCGCGCGGCAGTCGTCACTCCCCTGCCGGCACGCCGAAGCTCATCGCGTGCGTCCCTTGACGGTTCATTGTTGCGTGACGCCTGTCACGCATCGAGCTGACTTACAGGGACCGATCATGTTTCAAATCAAATCTCTCGTAGCGGGCTGCGCCGCGCTGCTGGTCGTCACGGCCGCGAGCGCGGCCGACAAGCCGCCCTTCCCGCGCACTGCCGGCGTCAACATCGGCTCGCCGCACAACTACGACGATCCGGCCTACTACACCAAGCTCGCCAAGCTCGACATGTCGGTGCTCGGCTATTGGCCGGGCTGGCGCGGCGAGGATCGCTCGACCATGGAGCAGGTCGTGCGCAAGATGAAGGCGCTCAATCCGGACACCATGGTCTTCCTGTATCAGAACAGCATGCAGGTGGACGACAGCTCCGGGTCGACGGCGGACCTGCGCGCGAAAGTCGACCAGATGCACTGGTGGGCGTACGCCTCCGGCAGCAGCGGCGATCGCCTGCAGACCACGTTCGGCGCCAACAAGAACAAGCCGATTCATCTCACGAACACGACGCTGTTCACGCCGCGCGACAACAACGGCTATCAGTGGTGGGAGTATCACGCGCGCTGGGCCGTGGACAACTACTTCAAGCCCAACCCGTCGATCGCCGGCTTGTACGAGGACAACGTGTTCTGGACGCCGCGCGTCGACGCCGACTGGAATCGCGACGGCGTGATCGACGGGAAGAAGAGCCCCAACGCCGGCAAGTGGCTGCGCGAAGGCTACAACAAGCGCTTCAACCTCATGCATCAGCTGATGCCCGGCAAGTACGTCATCGGCAACGTCGCCGACTGGGGCTCCAAGCAGGCGGTGCTGACCGAGCTCGCCGGCACGCTCGACGGCGGCGTCATCGAAGGCATTCTCGGCACCAGCTACTCGCCCGAGAAATGGGCGAACTGGACCGAGATGATGCGCTGGTATCGCAAGACCATGGACGCGCTCGCCGGCCCGAAGCTGCTGATCTTCGATCAGCACGGCGACCCGACCGATTACCAGGCCATGCGCTACGGGCTCGCCTCGTGCCTGCTCGATGACGGCTATTACGCGTTCACGAGCGACGGCTACCATGGCGTCGACTGGTTCGACGAGTACGACGCGAACCTCGGCCAGGCAGTCGCGCCGCCGTCGATGGCGCCGTGGCAGAAAGGCGTGTATCGCCGCGATTTCGAGAACGGCATCGCGCTGGTCAACCCGAAGGGCAACGGCCCGGTCGAGGTCGAGCTGGAAGGCGACTTCAAGCGCATCTCCGGCAAGCAGGCGCCGGGCGTGAACAACGGCCAGACGGGCCGCACGGTGAAGCTCAACGATCGCGACGGCATCATCCTGTTGCGGGTGAAGTCGCAGCCGCTGCCGAGCGCGCCGAAGCTCACCGCCGTGCGCTGAGCCGCCCCCGGCGCGAGTAGGAACTTTCTGCATAGACGGGCCGTTCGGCTGCAGGATGTCTGCAGCCGTTCGCGAACCCAACAGCTCCAGCGGGCGTGCGGCCGGCGCGCGCCCGCGCATTTGCTTCGTCGGCCTGAACAACCTCGCCGTGCTCGCACCCGAATACGACGCCAGCGGCGTCGCCGGCGAGCCCCTGCAACAGACGCTTCTTGCGACCGCGATGTCGCGCCACGGCTATGACGTGCGCATGGTCGTTGCCGACCATGGTCAGCCGGACGGCGCCAGCTGGGAAGGCGTCACGACCTACAAGGCCTTTGCCAAGAAGGCCGGCCTGCCGATCGTGCGTTTCGTGCATCCACGCTGGACCGGATTGTGGTCCGCGCTGAAGCGCGCCGACGCGGACGTCTACTACGCGAGCTGCGCCGGCGCCATGGCCGGACAGATCGCCATGTTCTGCAGCCGCCACGCCCGGCGCTTCGTGTTCCGGATCGCGAGCGACGCGGATTGCATGCCCGACGCGCTGATCATCAAGCACTGGTACTGGCGCGACAAATGGATGTATCAGCGCGCATTGCGGCGGGCGGACGGCATCCTGGTGCAGAGCGCACGCCAGCAGGAGCTGCTGCTGCGCAATTTCGGCGCGCACAGCTCGATTGCGCCGCTCATCATCGACGCCGGACGCAGCGACATCGCCTTCGCGGAGCGCGACATCGATGCGCTGTGGGTCGGCAACCTGCGTCCGGTGAAGCGTCCCGACGTGTTGCTGGACGTCGCCGAGAGCCTGCCGGGGCTGCGCTTTCACATGGTCGGCGGTCCGTTGCCCCGCGCGCCGGAGCTCTTCGAAACCTCGCGCACGCGCGCTGCAAGCCTCGGAGTGCGCTTCCATGGCGCCGTCGCCTATCGCGAGACCAGCGCGATGTACGGGCGCGCCCGCGTGTTTGTGAATACATCTGACGTGGAAGGCTTTCCGAACACCTACCTGCAAGCGTGGGCGAGCGGTACGCCGGTCGTGGCGTTCTTCGATCCGGACGGCGTCATCGCACGCGAAGGGCTCGGTATGGCGGTCAAGACGCCCGGGGAGATGAGCGCAGCGGTGCAGCTTCTGTCACGCGAGGAAGGGCAATGGGGCACTGTGCATGCGCGCTGCCTGGCATTCATCGAGCGGCACTATGGCGAAGCCGCTGTCCTGCAGCCGTACCTGCGCAGTCTGGATCCGTCTGCGACGAGCGTTTGACTTCCGATCGCGCGGCAAGCGGCGATACCTGCAGCTGCGTAACGAATTGCGCAGTGCCGTGGATCACTGCACGGCCGACCAGCGTGGGGCTGGGCACGCGACTGTCGAAGCGCGGTGACACCCAACCGAGCGGCGGATCTTCGTAGCCACGAGCCAGCTCGCACGTCAGTGACGCGGGCAAGACCAGGCGCAGCGCTGCGTCGTTCGCAGTCGCGACGATCGCGTCGCCCTCCTGGGCCACGCTGCAGCCGGGCGCGAAGTGCCAGAAAATCTCGACCTGATGCGAGGCTTCGCAGCGCAACTCATCGATGACCGTCAGCATCCCGGTTGCATGCTCCAGCCGCAGCTCGCGTCGATGCGTGACCGGATCCGCCAGGCGTCGATAGCCATCGTGCTCGGCAATCAGCCGGTCGAGCTGCGGCGTAGCCGAGAATTCGATGACGCGCGCACGCGCATGCGACAGCCAGAGGAAGTTGCCGCCGGCAACGGACTGGTCCTGCTGATCGACGCGCACGGTGTTGTGAGCCGCAGTGCCGCGGAAATAGTCGCGCCACTGCCGCTGCGTGTGGTACGCGAACGTGCCCGGGTCGATGAGCAGCTCGTTGCCCGCAACGCTCAGCGTGAACGACAGCGCATCGGCATGGCCGTGAGCCGCAATCGACAGATAGCCGAGGGGTCCGGCATCCGCGACCAACCTGACCTCGCGCGCAGTTTCGAACGCGCTGCCGAGAACGTAGTAGCCTGCCTGCGCAAACTCGCGACGCGGCGCGACCGTCTCGACTGCGGACAGCGCGCGGAAGTATTCCGACGCCTCGTCGCCGAGCAGCCAGCGGGTCTTGTCGTCGACCTGCCCGGCCTTGAGCTTGAAGTCGGCACGGCGGAACAGGATCGCGCCCGTTGCAAGCAGCGAGCGATAGACGTTGATGTCAGGCGCCGGGTCGAGGCGCGCGATGATCGCGTCGTCGGCGTCGCCATAGCTCGGCACGTTGCCTGCGACGTCCATGATGCTCGCAATGAAGTCCAGCATCGCTTCCAGGCGCTGCCAGTACCCCGCCGTGAATGCATGATCGTTCGCGCGACCGGCCAGTCCCGCGATCAACAGCATGTCGGCGACTTCGTGGTGATACCACACTGCCTGCTCGCGATTGACGCCGTCCGCGCCGTTCTGCACGAGAGCCTCCCGCTCCAGGCCGCGCTGCGCGACGCTCGCCCACTGCGCCGACTGCGGCCACAGCGGCCAGGTCGTCGCGGCGATGAACAGCCCGGTCAGCTCGCCGAGCAGGTGATTGTTGGCGGACGAGTGACGCGAGAAATGGCCTGCGATGAAGTGGCAGTGTTGAAAGACCGACCTCAGCCAGCGCTCCTTGAACGCACGACCCTCGGCAGTGGCAAACAGGATCGCCTTGTCGCCGCCCAGCAGATGCCACGCGAATGACCAGTTGATGACGCGGATCGCATGCTCGAGGCTGCTGGTCCAGTGCACGCCGCGCGGATAGGGACACTGCTCGATCCATGAATCGAGCAGCACGCGACAGGCGTCCGCGTAGCGCGGCTCGCGCGAAAGGTGCCACGCCTGCGCGAGCGTCACGAGCTGCGCATGGCGGCTCGGCTCCCACAGGTACTTGATGTCGCCGACCTTGCGCTCGTCGCGATAGTCGAGCGTCTTGCCGAACTCGAGCGGCGCTACGCGGCCGGTCTTAGGATCGCGGTTCCACACCGGCGGAAAGCCGAGCTGCGCCGCCCGCAGCGCGAAGACATCGAGCTCGCCGGCGATGATACGATCCGCGGCTCGCGTGTAATGCTGCGCGTCGAACTGTTGCGGCAGCTCGGCGAGCCAGGCGCGACCCGAATCCTCTCGCGAGCGAGGCGGCACGCGTGCCGCGAATACGCCGAACCGCTCCGCCGTAGCGTGCAGCCGCTGCACGACGCGATAGGCGATCTCGCGGCGATCCATGGCTGCGAGGCGATTGAGCTTCCAGCGCAAGCTCACGCCGCGGCTCCGCGGTCGCGCGTGCTGTTGAGCAGCTCGCGCACGGCAGGACGATGAATGACGAACGGTATCTTCCCCAACGTGCTGCGCTCCAACGCGGCCGCGCTCTCGATGCTGACGCGCATCGAGCCCGGCAGCTTGGCGCGCACGTTGTCCAGCAGGCGCGCCGCGTCGTCGTTGCCATAGCCGGCGTCCGGCAGCACCAGGATGCGAACCTCGTCGGCCGCTTCCTGGATGACCTGGATGCGCACGATGTTGCTCACGTCGCGCTGGAAATGATCGATGCCGGTGAGGCGCACGCCATCGGGCGACACGAGGATGTCGCTGTCTCGGCCGAGCACCCCGGCGAAAGTGCGCAGGCCGAGCGCCAGCTCCTCCAGCTCCGCCGCGCCCCAGGACGCCGGCAGCCGCAGCAGGTCGCCGGTCCGATAGCGCGGCAGCGGCATCGCGAAATTCCACAGATTGGTGCCGACGATCTCGTAGTCGACGTGCTCGCCCTCCGCGCCGACGCGGTGCAGCTCGACGTGCGCATAGCCCGGTAGAAAGCGGTATTCCTGCGCGCGCTGCGCATAAGCGAATGCGACGCGCTCCGCCTGGCCGTAATAGTCCAGCAACTCGCAGCCGAGCGTACGTACGACAAGCTGCCACAGGCCCGGATGCAGCATCTCCGAGGAAGTCAGGACGCGCGGAATGCTCAGCTCCACCCGCGTCCGCTGCAGCAATACGCACAGGGACTCCAGCGCCGTCGGATATGCCCAGAGCACGTCCGGGCGGAACTCGCGCAACGCGCCAGCGTAATGCGCGACGGTGGTGGCGCTCAGGTGATTCGTCGAGAACACCAGTCGCTGGCCGCCGGCAGCACTCGCCCAGTACGGCGGTCGCAAGTCCGAGGGATCCTTGATGTTGTCGCCGCGCAGCACCGCGACGCGTGCCTGCCGCGGGTCGACGCCGAGGCGCCGGATCATTTCGTCGATGCACGCCTGCTCGAACACGATCGAGCGCAGCGAGCGCGTCAACTGCAACGGAATGCCGGTCGTGCCGCCCGTGCTGGCGCGCGCGGCGAACAGCGCTGGTCCGATCGAGAATGCGGCAGGGTCATCGCGCACGCTCGATTTCTCGAGCAGCGGCCAGCTCTCCAGCTCAGCACCGCCGCCGACGCGGCGTCCGTAGCGCGAGCGTGCGGCGCACGCCAGAGCCTGGCCGAGCCGGGCACGCGTCCAGTCGCGCCGTTCCTGCAAATCGGCGCGCTCGCACGCACGCAGCTGCTCGCCGACGGATCGGTAGAACATCGGATTGCGGCGAATCGCCGCATCGCCGATGCGCAGCGTCTTGAGCTTTTTTACGAACGGGTGCATGGCGCACTCGACGCGGCGACGCGCTCGACGCCGGCGACCGATCGATAGATGGCCGCGATCTTCCGCGAGAACACATCGACGCTCAGCGGCTCGACCGCCGCACGGGCGCGAGCGCCCATGCGAGTGCGCAGCACGTCGTCCTGAACGACTTGCTGGATCGCACCGGCAAGCTGCGCGATGTTGCCCGGCTGCACGAGAATTCCTTCGACGCCCTCGTGCACGTGCTCCGGAATGCTGCCGACGTCGCTGCAGATCACGGGTAGTCCCCACGCCATCGCTTCGAGCAGCGCCATCGGCAGTCCTTCGGCGTAAGACGGCAACACGAACGCGTCGGCGGATGCGAGCAGGCGATCGCGCTCCGCGGGACCGACCCAGTCCAGCACCTCCGCGACCTGCCGCAGGCCGCGCGCCGCGATGAGCTCGCGCAGCTCCGCATTCGCTCCGTTGCCAGCGATCACCAGCTTGACGCGAGCCAGCGCGGCCGGCGGCAGCGCAGCCAGCGCGTCGATCAGATCGAACGTGCCTTTGCTGCGAGCAATCAATCCGAGATAGACGAGCCGGACCTGGCTGCGCGCCAGCCTGGCAGGCAGCGCACGCGGCAGCGCCACCGGATTGGAAACCACCTCGATGCGCCCCGGGTCGACGCCGAGGGAGCTGAAGAACTCGCGCCAGCCCTCGCCCAGCACGATGAGGCGATCGACCCGACGCAGCGTCGCCAGCGTGGCTGCGCGCCCGCTGCGCGACAGGCTGGCCCAATAGTCGCGGTACCCGCCGCCGTGAGCATGCATGATCACCCGCGCGCCGCGCGCCATCGCCAGCCGCGCCAGCAGCATCTTGCGCACGCTGCTCGCGCGGCTCGCAAAATGAATGTGCACGAGATGCGGCCGCATGCGCCGCATGTGATGCGAGGTGCGAAACAGGGCGCGCCCGAAGCACCGCAGCTTGCGCCAGCTCGATCCCTCGACCATCGTCGCCAGGTGCATCATCTTGATGTCGGCGGGCATGTGCGCCATCACGGCGTTCTCGACCATGGCGACGCCGCCGCGAACCTGCAGATCCGGGCCGAGCATCAGCACGCGCACGGCCGGCGGCGCCGCAGCAGCATGCGGCGCCTGGCTTTCCGCCGACGTTCCGGCGTCACGGCTCGAAGCTGGCAGAACCCTGTGCATGTCAGTTCGGGACGGTCGAAGTCAGCCGCAAGCTCGCATCGGTCAGCTTCTGCAGCTCCGCCGTGAAGGTCGCAACCATGCGCTGAATCGTGAAGCGCTCGCGCACGGCCTGCGCCGCGGCGGCACCCATCGTGCTGCGTCGCTCGCGATCGGCCAGGGTTTGCAGATGCCGGGCCAGTGCTTCGACGTCGCCCGGCTGGAACAGCAGACCGCTGGTGCCGTCCGCGACCTGCTCGGCACCGCCGCCGATGCAACCCATCACCATGGGCTTGCCGAGCGACATCGCTTCGAGCGCGGCGATCGAGAACGTCTCGATCGAAGTGAGCGTCATCACGTCGCAGCACGCGATGTAGGGGCGCACGTCGCGCTGGTACCCGGTGATCGCAACCGAATCCTGCAACTGCAGCTCGGCGATGCGTTGCTCGATGAACGGCCGTTGCGGGCCGTCGCCGATGATCAGCAGCCGCGCGGCGACGCCGGCGGCCCGCAGGCGACTCAGGCCGAGCAGCAGATCGCCATGTGCTTTCTCGGGCCGCAGGCCCGCGCAGATCCCGATGACGTAGTCGTCCGGCGCATAGCCGAACTGCGCACGCAGCGCGGTCTTCTGCTCGGGGCTGTACCGATCGGTGAAATGCGCCGTGTCGATGCCGTTGTAGATCACCATGTCGCGCTGGCCGCGCAGGCCGCGTGCGTGCCAGTACTCGCGCTGCCTCTGACTCACGTAGACGATCAGCGCGCACTGCCGGAATGCCAGCGCGTTCACCAGCATCCGCAACCGCGACTTGATCGGCGTCTGAAAGCCGGTGCTATGGAATACCTCGACCAGCCGCACCGGCCGACGCGCCAGCCGCGCAGCGAGCAGCGCGTACAGCAACGGATAGCCGTTGGTGCAGAGGATGACGTCGATGTGCAGCGAATCGATGGCGCGAGCGAGCTCGGTGACGGCGCGCCAGTCGAGCTTCCTGCGGACGTTGAGGCACAGCAGCGCCTCGACGCGCGAGCGATCCAGCTGATCCGCCAGCGTCGCGGCAGCGGCCACGGGAGGATCGGCCTTGAGATGGCAGAAGCTCACACGGAAGCGCGCCGGGTCGAGATGATTGGCGAGCGAAACCGCGTGCTTCTCGGCGCCGCCGAACGCCAGGGTGTTCACCATGACCAGCACGCCAGGCAGAGATGACGTCATCGTTGGCCGGCTGCATGAGTGTGGTTAGGTCAGCCCCGAAAACGTGCGGTCGGCGACTGAAGTTCCGGAATTGCGGCGGGTAATTTCCCGGCACGGGCACGCGCTGTCGTGCCGTTGCGACGCCGGTTGAGGGAATCCACCACTGCGGCCGACAGTGTGGAGCCCGTCACGGATTGCCGCGGCCGGATGCGGCACAAAGAGCCTCGCAAATTGTAAAGGGCAAACCCGTCGAAAGGCGGGGACGCAAAGCTTCCGGTCTACCGAACCTGCGGGTTCTACGATAGCGGAGCCGCCAATCGAGCAGAGCATGCCGTCTCTGCGCGCGCGTCACGCCCTTGGTCAGCACTGGGGGCCTGCATGCGCGACGATCGAATCCGAAGTCTGGCGACGCGTGGCGCGAGCATTGCGGTGCTCGCATTGTTGTTGTGTGGCTGCGGCGGCGACGACGACAAGAAGTCCGCCACTGCGGCGAATCCGCCCACCACCGGCACAGCGCCGCCTGCACCTGCCCCTGTTACGCCCCCGCCCCAGCAGCCTCCTCCGGTCTCCACGGCACGCGCGGCGACCGTCGAGTGGCTGGCGCCGCAGACGATGACCGACGGCTCGACGCTCACCAATCTCGCCGGCTATCGGATCTACTACGGGACCGAGGTCGCGCGGATGAACAGGACGATCGAGGTCAAGAATGCCGGCGTGCTGTCGTACGTGATCGAAGGGCTCGCGCCGGCGACGTATTACTTCGCGGTCACGGCAATCAACAGCCACGGCCACGAGAGCGCCCGCTCCAACGCCGGACGCAAGATCATCACCTGATAGCTGCTCTCGACGAACGCCGCTGCGCTACCGGGCCGTAGTCCAGCCATGCGGATCCCTGCGCGGCCGCGGCGGTGGCGGCGCGCTTGCAGCCACTGGCGCAAGTCCCGTCACCTCGCCTTCCACGGCGTTGACTGCGAGCCGCATGATCACGCCGGTGTACGCCCAGAAATAGTGCCAGGGCATGTACAGATCGACGAAGAACACCGACGCGGATAGCGCCAGCGCGCCGATGACGAAGCCGATCAGCAACGGGCGCGTCGTGTTGCTGGCGATGGGCGCCGCGCGGCGCGCGTAGCGGATCGGCAGCACGAGCAGCAGCACCGCGCAGGTCAAACCGACGACCCCGAGGTTGAACCAGCTCGCGAGGTAGTGGTTGTGCGTCGCGAGGCGGAACGGCATCGCCGGATACATCTGCCAGCCGTAGCCCGTCAGCAAGGTCAGCGGCTTCTCCCACATCACTTCCAGGGCATGCAGCCAGATCTGCGTGCGACCGGAAGAAACGCCCTCGATATCGGCGCCGACGCGCGCTCCACCCATCATGCGCTTCACGATCAGCCCGCCGAACCCCAGCGCCGCGGCGGCCCCCATGACCACGCCCGCGGCCGCTACGAACGAGCCGACGAACGTCAGCAGCTTTCCGGTGGGTACATAGCGACGGAACATGTACAGCCCCACGGCGATCGCGAACACGGTGCCGACGAACGCGCCGCGCGACACCGTCATCAGCAACGTCAGCGCGCTGATTCCGGTGGCTGCGATCCAGAAGAGGCGCCAGAAGCCGCGCGTGATCATGATGACCGACGCGACCGCAGGCACGGTCAGCGCGACGAACGCGCCGTACTGGTTCGGCTCGCCGACCAGGCCCTGCACGCGCCCCTCCTCGTCCTGCTCGATGCGGCCGAAGTGCGCAATGCCGACCGCGCCGAGCACTGCCATGACGTGCGACAGCACCCAGCACAACAGCACGACCTTCAGCACCTGCACTGCTTCCTCGTCGGAGCGCAGGCCGTAGAAGAACACCAGGAAGAACATCATCTGGTCGAACAGCGAGTTCTTCAGATAGATGCCGTTGTTGAGCCAGTCGTAGCGCGGATAATGAACCACCAGCACCACCGCGCCGTACGACAGGACCGCATACGTGATGAGCACGATGAACACCACGGGAATCGACGGCATCTGGATGCGATAGCGGCGGTCGATGCTCACGCGCAGCAGCAGCGTCAGCATGATCACGTACAGCATCGCGTTCTTGATGTTCAGGCCGGGCGCGGGCCCCGGGTCGAACGCGAACACCATGTAGAGGGTGAGAAACCCGATCAGCGCGATCAGCATGTAGCGCATGGATGCATTCGCTCCGCAGCTAGTCGACGACGCGCGTGTGCTGCCAGTGGAAGCGCAGCGCGCTCGCAAAGCCGCTCTTGCGGCCGTCGTGGACCAGCAGTTGAATTCCGTCCTTGAGGCGCAGCACGCGCTGCTCGAACGCGTTGAGCTGCCGCTGCCGCTGCGCATACAGCGGCTGATAACCGAGCAGGCGCATCGTGTCCCATGCCAGCGACTCCACGGCGCGGATCTCGCGCCGTGTGAGCCGCTCGGCAAATTTCTGTCGATTCCCGCTGACCACCTCCGCGTGCCCGGCGGCATAGCCGCGGCGCTCGACCGGACGCTCCAGCCGGGTCATCGCCTCGGAAAAGTCGATCTGCAGAAAGTCGCTGAGCCGGCGCATGTGCACGTGCGGCGCCTGCAGCAGGTCTTCGTACTTGAGCTCGAGGCAGCGGGCGCGATGCTGCTGACAGATGCGATGCGCGTGACCGACATCGCGGCCCCAGCGAAAAGCGGCGCGGCGAATATCTTTGTGCCACGCATTGCGCATCGACACGCAGTGGTCGCGCACGTCTCGCACGATGTGCACTACGCGCGCGCTCGGAAAATGCTCGAGCAGCGTAGCGAAGTGACGCATGTAGGCCGGCGACTTGTCGCCCCAGATGAGCCCGGTGTGCGCGGCGGCGCCCGTCTCGTAGCGCACGAAACCTTCGAACAGCCCTGCAGCGTCGTAGCGGCCGCTGCAGTACTCGCGCCACTCGCGCCACTCGAACGGCCGTTGCTCCGGCGCGCGCCATTGAAAGTACGGTGCAGTCTGCAGCTGCGCGAACAGCGCAGCGAATGCATCGGGCTGCTCGGGCTGCCCATGACGCTGCACCCAGCGCAGCAGGAACGGAAAGAATTCGGTCTCGGCGCGCGGCACACGCACGCGCGGATGCTGCTCCAGCAGCCCGCGCAGCAGCTTGGTCCCGGAGCGCGGCATGCCGATGATGAACAGCGGGCCGGTCCAGCTGTCGGCCTGCTGAGCGGCGCGACCGGCGACGCTTTCGATTGTCGGCATTGGACCTCTTGGGCTGCGGCGAGCGTTTGGAACGCGGGAGTCGTCCGACAACTCCCTATGGTCCGGCCGGGTTCCACGGGAGCCGGGCATTTCTTGCAGGGTGGTGGGGGAAGCATGAAAGCAGCTGAAGGCGTGCTGGCGGATGTGTCCACGTGCGAGGACCGGACCGACCGCTTCGCGGTGCTGCGCAGGGGTATCGCACCCGAGCCTGGCCCGGTGCGGCAAGCTGTGCGCACGAGCACCGGCGCGTCGCCGCTGGAGCTGCTCGCGACGCTCCTCAGGTACAACAGTGCGTTCCTCGAGATTGCCGCCAGTGACTGCTCGTTTGCGCTGAGCATGGCTCACCGCGTGAAGCGCGCCTTCGCCGTCACGAGCTCCGGCGTCATCACCGACGCCCGGCGTTTTCCGGCCAACTTTCATCTGGTGGCGGCCGAAGGCACTTGCATCCCGGTGCCCGAGGCAAGCATCGACCTGGCGTACAGCAACGGGCTGGTCGACCAGCTGGACCCGAAACAGGCGAGCGAGCAGTTCGCCAACGTGTATCGCTCGCTGGCGCGCGGCGGAGTGTTCGTGTGCTGCGCCCGCAATCGACTGCTCGATGCACCCGGACTCGAGCACAACGGTCCGCCGCACACGTTGGGCGAGTTGCGCGCGATCCTGCGCAAGGCGGGTTTCCGCACGGTCGTGCAGTATGCGCGCTGTGGCAAGACGAACCTGCGCCTGCCTGGTGCCATTGCTAGCGCTATCGAGTGGGGCATGGGCGTGATGTCCGCCTCGCAGCGCGAGCGCGCATGCAACGGCACGCTGCGCCAGCTGCTCGACACCTGCCTGATCGCCACCAAGTGAGCCTGCAGCTTCAGGCCTGAAAGCGCGACAGCAGGCCGCGCGAGAAACCCTGCACTCGCCGTAACAGATCGCCGACTTCGCCGACGTCCGTCAGGCGCAGCAGCGCGACGAACACGATCATGTAGACGATGCTGCCCGCAATTGCGCCCGGCACGCGACCCAACAGGTCCGTCCAGAACGAGCCATAGAGGACGATCGAGGACGCAGCGCCGCCCGCGGCGATCTTGCCCAGGTCGCGCCAGCGCGCCAGCTTGCTCAGGCCGATACCGTACGCCCGCATGGTCTGCGCACCCATGTACACACCTTCCAGCATGCGCGATATGACGTAGGCGCCCACGGCGCCGACCAGTCCCCAGCGCGGCAGCATCACGACCATGAGCCCGATGTTGAGAATCAGCGCCACGAGATTGCTGCGCAGGATCGGCGCCGTGAGATTGCGCGCACGCAGCGGGACCGCGAAATCGAACGTGTGGCGCACCAGTACCAGCGTGAAGAGCTGGAACACGACGACGGCCGGACGATAGTTCTCGCCGAACAATGTCGTCACGATGATGTCTGCATAGCGCGCCAGCAGGATGCCCCACGGCAGCAGCACGAACATCGTTACGATGGTGCTGCGCTGCCAGAGCGCCAATGCGCCCGCTTCGTTGTCGCGCCGCCGCGCCGACATCTCCCCGAGCAGGACGTCCGAAAGCGAGTTGCGCACGATGGTGATGATCGGCTGCACGTACACGCCGATCGCGTACTGCGCGAGCGCAGCTGCGCCGAGCACCTTGGTGACGAACAGGCTTCCGACCGATGCGTTCAGCGTCACCAGGATCAAAGCCAGACCCGACGGCACGCAATACTCCAGCTGCGTGCGCCAGGAGCCGGGCTCGGGCGGCGCCGGCGGCACACGCCGATCGCGCACGCGCCAGACGCTCATCGAGATCAGCACGCGTACAAACTCCATGGCGACCAGCGACCAGACGATCACCGTGACGTCGCCGGTCAGCGCAGCGGCAATGGTCGCAACGCCGATGCGCGCCAGCAGCCGCACCGTGGTATAGCGCAGCACGTGCATCGGCCGCCGCTCGGCGATCAGCAGGCTTTCCCAGAAGTCGAAATTGACGAACAGCCAGGTGTAGAGCGCCACGGCCACCGGGAACTCGCCCAGCAGATGCGAGCCGGTCGTCACGTGCAGCAGCAAGGCGCCGAGCGCGACCAGCGTGGCGCTCGCCATCGTCAGCACGATCGACTGGTTGACGTAGCGCCAGCCGAGCGCGGGATCGCGCGGTACGAAGCTCAGCAGGCTACTGTTGATGCCGAACGCGGCGATGCCGGTGAGCATCGTCACGTACACCAGGAACTCGCGATAGCGGCCGTAGCTCTCGACCGTGAGCACCCGCGCGAGGATGATCGGACTGATCACCAGCAGGCTGCGGTTCATGAGCCGCGTGCCCGAGACGAT
The DNA here is from genome assembly GCA_035278165.1 of Steroidobacteraceae bacterium. Taxonomy (GTDB): domain Bacteria; phylum Pseudomonadota; class Gammaproteobacteria; order Steroidobacterales; family Steroidobacteraceae; genus Steroidobacter. The sequence goes on along the minus strand of DATEJG010000165.1, from coordinate 22,647 downwards.
CAAAGCTCGCTGCGTGATGCTGATGGCGCGCTCCACTCGTAATCGCCGCCGGCAGCTCAGTTCGTGGAGCGAGCCGCATGAGTCACCGCCGGTTGCTGCCGCGCGCGCCACACTGTCGTGTAACCGTCACGACCGAGGTACAACGCTTCGAAGCGCTGCGACTTCAGCACGCTGCCGATGCCGTCGCCGCGCATCTCGCGGCGATCGTCGGAGCGATTCTCGCCGCTGCCGATGACGTAGATGCGACGGCCCGGATTGTCCTCGAGCAGCTCGCGCAGCTTGTCGCCGGTGTCGATCACCCGCGTGCCGGTGTAGAAATCGCGGATCTCGCCATTGACCTGCTGGACGAAGCGCCGCGCGTGCTTGCGACTGATGAGCCAGTAGTCGACGCTGCCGAGATAGTACGTCTGCTGCAGCACGTCCTCGGCCAGCACGATGTCGTCCGCAGTCACGTGCTGGGTACGCATGAACAGCGCGGCGCCCTTGTGATCCGGCAGCGGCATCCGCTCGCGCCCGAACCTCGCGTTCGCGGTGGCCGGATCGATGATCAGGACCATGACAGCCACCAGCGCGAATGCCTGCAACGGCGTTGCGGCCTTGCTGCTCTTCAAGCGCTGCGACAGCGCGTCGATCGCATGCTGCGCGATCGCGAATGCGCAGATCATCATCGGCAGGAGCGACGCGGACGTGTATCGCGACGGCAGATTCCAGCGGAACCAGCCGAGCATGAACATCGGGACCCACACGCCGAGCACGGCGAGCAGCCAATAGTCCGGAACGCGCTCCCGCCGTCCCATGCGCCACAAGCCCCACAGCGTTGCGACAGCTGTCAGCACGGCTGCAACCGCCGAGAACTCCGCGATGCGCACGTACTGCCATACGCTCGGCTGGCCGACCAGCATTCCGGTGAGCTTGATGACCGAGCCCGGCAGTGCCGCCAGCAAGGTCACGTGTATCAGCATGATGATCGCCGCAGCCAGCGCATAGCGCAGGAATCTGCGCCAGGCGCGCTGCGCACGAAATCGAAACGCGACGACACTGCCCGCCAGCGCGAGCAGCGCCGCGATGTGGTAGTACAGCGCCAGCTGCGCGACGAGCGCAGCGAGCAGCAATGCGGTCGCGATGAACGACGGCAATCGCTGGTGCACTACGCGGCCGAAATGCACGGCGAACGCCGCCGTGGCGGCGCCGGTGATCCACAGCGCGACGTCGAACGACACCGGGAAGTTGCGAATCGCCGCACCGCCGTGCCGGATGGTCGCAGCCACGTCGGCTCCGTACTCAGGCGGCGGAATCGGGTACTGCGCATTCGCCCAGCCGTCGATGATGAGATACGCGACCATCACGACGCTCGCGGCCGCAAGTCCGTAGGCGAGCTTGCGTTGATCCGCCTGCAGCACGCCGGGCAGCAGGAACAGCAAGGCGCAGGTGACTGCGAGCGCGTGCAGCTCGATGCCGACGATGAGCGCCAGCATCGCTCCGACCAGCCAGCCGAGGCGGTCGTTGCGCTCCCACGCGAATATGCACACGAGGCACGCGGCGACGCACGCCAGCATGAAGATGTACATGCGCGCGGTCTGCGAGTACTCGATCATGTCGGGCAGGAACGCGACCGTGGCTGCCAGGCCCAGGTTCCACTGCGGCCGCAGGAAGCGGCGTCCCGCGACGAACGTCAGGCCGATGACGGCGATCCCGCACAGCGCCGACGGCAGCCGGAACGACCACTCGGATTCGCCGAAGATCTGCACCGACGCAGCCATCAGGTAGAGCTCGGTGAGACCGCGCGGATAGAACATCCCGCTCGGCAGCATCGGCAGGCCGTCGTGCACGATGTGCATGGTCGCCATCGCCATGGTTTCCTCGTCGCCGTGCAGCCCCGGATCGCCGAGTCCCCAGAAGCGCACCACCGCGCCGACGCCCAGCACGCCGAACAGCAGCACACGATGCAGCAGCGTTTCGCGCTCGGCGGGCGCCGTGATCTCGAAGAGCGCTGCCAGCGCGCGCAGCACGTCGGCGCGCCATTCGTTCAGTAAGGTGATGGCAGGCATCGCGGCTCGGGTCACAGCATCTTGCATGGCTCAATCCGCTGTCTGAGCAGACATCGACTCTCGCGTTCGGGAAGGGCGCTCGGGCACGCGACGCCGTCAGGGCGTCCCGGTCCCGAAGGAGCAAGATGTGTACCACCGCAGAAATGTCGCGTTCACTTGCAACTGCGCTCCATACGCTGCGACCCCGATCATGTAAATCCGCGCCGTCGCCGCGCGTGAGCTGCCGGCTGCGGCGCGTACATGCTTCACCGACCTCACGCCAGTCGATGACTGCGCGTGTGAACGCACGCGGCAGAAGCAAAGTTTCCCGCCGGCAGGAGCATGAATGGAGCGCACGCGAGCCGCGGTGCCGGGGAAAACGTTACAACGTGGTTGCAACGCTTACATAGAAATATGCGCCGTCGCCGGCGCGTGACGCGGACTTGCGACGCTCTCTGCGGGCACCGAACGTGCATCGTGAGCGTTGTCATTGCCGAGAATCTCAATGCAACGCAACCCCAGTCAGCTCAGCGCTCGCGAGTTCGATGTCCTGATCATCGGTGCCGGGGCCTTCGGCGCCGCCGCTGCCCGCGACGCTGCGCTGCGCGGCCTGCGCACCGCCCTGATCGAGCGCAGCGACTTCGGCGGCGCGACTTCCGCGGAATGCTTCAAGATGGTTCACGGCGGCATCCGCTATCTGCAACACGCGGATGTGCCTCGCTTGCGTGCGTCCTCGCACGAGCGCTCGGCGCTGCTGCGCATCGCTCCGCATCTCGTGCAGCCGTTGCCGATCGCAATCCCGACCTATGGTCACGGTCGTCGCGGACGCGCATTTCTGGCCGCGGGCGCGTGTGCCTACGATCTGCTGACCATCGACCGCAACAACGGCATCAGCGACCGGCAGCGGCAGATCCGTCGCAGCCGCTTCTTGTCTCGCGAGCGGCTCCTCGACTTGTTCCCGCATCTGCGCACCGCGGACCTCAGCGGCGCAGTAGTGTTCGAGGACGGGCAGATGTACAACCCGGCGCGCCTGGTGCTGGCGTTCGTGAGCGCGGCAGTCGACGCCGGCGCCACGGCATGCAACTACGTCGAAGCCACGCGATTCCTGTGGAGCGGCGCCGCGGTGTGCGGAGTCCGCGCCCGCGACCGGCTGAGCGGTGAAGAGTTCGACGTGCGCGCGCGGCTGACGCTGAACGCCGCAGGACCGTGGGCCGACTACCTGCAGAACGATCCGCAGCGCTTCGGCACGTGGCGCCGTCCGCCGTTTTCGCGCGACGCCTATTTCATCGTCGACCGTGCGCCGACCTCGGAATACGGCGTTGCCGTCCAGGGGTTGAGCCGCGACAAGGATGCGGTGCTCGGGCGAGCGACCCGGCATCTGTTCGCAGTCCCCTGGCGCGACAAGACGTTGCTCGGCGTATGGCACCGGCTGTTCCCGGAGTTTCCCGATGCGGCGCAGGTGCAGCCGGATGAGGTCGCGACCTGGATCGGCGAGCTCAATGCGGTGTACCCCGCTCTGCAGCTCACGCCCGACGAAGTGTGCTTCGCGAACTGCGGGCTGGTGCCGTTCGGCGAGACCGCCACCGCGACGGAGCTGAGCTTCGGCAAGGAGTCGCGCTTGATCGACCATCGCGCCGCGCACGGCGTGAGCGGGCTGGTGAGCCTCGTGGGCATTCGCTTCACGACCGCGCGCGCAGATGCAGCACGCGCGCTGGAAATGTTGCTGAAACAACTGCCGCGGGCGCCGCGCACCGCCGCTACCGCCCGCCTGCCGATCGCCGGAGGCGATATCGAGGACTTCGCGGCGTTCGAGGCGCAGGCGTTGCGCACCAGACCTGCTGACGTCAACCCGGCCAGTATGCGGGCGTTGCTGCGTAACCATGGCAGCCGCTACATGCAGGTGCTGCGAATGCAACGCACGGCCGCGGATGCGCATGCAGGCGCATGCATTGCGGATAGCGCGACGCTGCTCGCTGAAATCCGCTATGCGATGGAACAAGAGATGGCGGTGAAACTTGAAGACGTCGTCATGCGTCGCACGGAATTGGCTGCGGGTTCGCATCCCGGCCGACACGCACTGGAGGCAGCAGCAATGACGATGGGGCAGCACCTGCGATGGTCCGACAGCCGCATTCGCGAAGAGCTGTCGGCGACCGAGCGCACGCTGTCGCGCCATCTGGCGCGCGTGACGTCAGCGCACCTGACGCCAGCCGCAGACGCCGTGCCTGCCGCGCATGGCGCGATGCTTGCAAACTCCCGCGCGAGCGTCGTCGCTCGGGTCGAAGCAAGGCGGATGTAGTCGCAAACCATGAACAATCGACAAGCACAATCCACGATGCGTCTGCTGATCACCGGTGCGACGGGCTTCATCGGCTCGCGGCTGGCGCTGCAAGCGCGCCGTAACGGCATCGATGTGCTCGGCACGGGCCGCGCCGAGATCGAGGTCGAGCGCGAGCGACTGGCGGAGCTGCGCGCTGCGGACGTGCCGGTGGAGATCGGCTCGCTGCAGGATGTCGGCTTCGTGCGACGACTGGTGCGCGATCGCACCGTCGTGATTCATTTGGCGGCGGCCCAGCACGAATCACACATGCCGCCTGCCTACTTCCGCGCGGTGAACGTCGACGTCGTGCGCCAATTGCTCGACGAATGCCGCGGCGCTGCGATCCGCCGCTTCGTCTACGGCAGCACCATGGGCGTGTACGGCGACGCGAGCGAACAGCAGCTCGACGAGCAGAGCGCCGTGCGTCCGGAAAATCCCTACCAGCAAACCAAGCTGGAGGCGGAAGCGCTGGTGCGCGCGCGCGAATACGATTTCGACACCGCGATCGTGCGCATCGCGGAGACCTACGGCCCGGGCGACTGGCGACTGCTGAAGCTGTTCCGTGCGATCGACCGCGGGCAGTTCTTCATGATCGGCCCCGGCACGAACCGCCGGCAGTGCATCCACGTGAACGACCTGGCGCGCGGCCTGATGCTCGCCGCCGAGCACCCGGCAGCGGTCGGCGAGACGTTCGTCATGGCGGGCCGGGAAGTCATGACCACCAACGAGATGGTCGAGCGCATCGCAGCCGCCCTGCAACGCAAGCCGCCGCGCACGCAGCTGCCGCTGTGGCCGTTCCTCGCCGCAGCCACGGTGATGGAAGCGACGCTGCAGCCGCTGCGCATTCATCCGCCGCTGCATCGGCGACGCCTGGACTTTTTCCGCCGCTCGTTCGTTTTCTCGACGGTGAAGGCACAACGGCTGCTGGGATTTACGCCAGAGATCGACTTCCAGTCCGGCGCGGCCGACACGGCGCGCTGGTATCGCTCGCGCGGGCTGCTGGCGGCACGCGCAGCAGGTGAAGTCGCCAGGGTGGAGTCAGCTTAAACACCATGTCCCTAACATACGATCCCGAAGCGCCGGCGCACGATCGCTCATCGCACGAGCGGGCGATGTCCACGACCGATATCGAGTCGACCATGGACCTGCAAGGCGCACACACGACGGACCTTTCGCCCGTGACGAGCGACATCGATGGTCCCCTCGATGCTTCGATCGATGATCCAAGCGTCGTCGCGTCCTCCGGCCTGCGGCGCGTCGACGACGGCGGCTCGGATCTCCTCGACCGCAACGCCCGTACGCATGACACCGATTTCGCGGTGCGCGAGATTCCGGGGCTTGCGCCGTCGCGGCGGCCTGCAGCACAACCGTTGACGACCGGTGCAGTGCTGCTCGACCGTTTCATCGTCGAGCGCGTCGTCGGCAGCGGCGGCACGGCCGTCGTCTACCAGGCGCGCGACATGGCGGCGAGCGACGACGGATCCGGCAACGTTCGCATCGCGCTCAAGGCGCCGCGCCCGGACCGCGATCGGGCGCGCGCCGCGGGCCGCCTGCAACACGAGTTCGAGCAGGCGCGCAAGCTTTCGCATCCCGCCATCGTCCGCGTCTTCGAGCTGCACGAGTACGCGGACACGCGCTTCATGACGATGGAGCTCATCGAAGGTCGCCTGCTCTCGACCCTCGTGCGCGACTGGACCATGCTGCCGCGGGCGCTGGCCAACAAGATCCTGCACACCTGCGCGCAGGCGCTGATCCACGCGCACGAGCACGACGTGGTGCACGGCGACTTCAAGCCCGGCAACGTGTTCGTGACGCGCGACGAAGCAGTGAAGATCGTCGACTTCGGCGCGGCGGCGGCGCTCTCCGGCGGCAGCTCGCGCATTCCGGCCGGCACGCCCGCCTACGCCAGCCCGCAGGTGCTGAGCGGCGAAACTCCGGACCGGCGCGACGACGTCTTCAGCTTCGCGTGCGTCGCGTACGAGCTGCTCACCGGCCAGCATCCGTTCCAACATCGCTCGTCGCTGGAAGCCCGCGATGCGGGCGCTACACCGACGCGCGCCTGGAATCTCACGGCGCCGCAGTGGCTGGCGCTGCTGTCCGGCCTCGCGTGGGATCGCGAGCAGCGCCCGCCCGACCTGGACACGCTGCTGGAGTCGCTGCTCGGGGAGTCCGAGCCGATCGCGGTGGCGCCGCCGATTCGACCGAGCGGCGACGTGGTCGTGACCGAGCTGCAGCCGGAGCTGATGCAGTCGCAGCGCGGCTGGGGCTTCTTCGTGTTCGTCGCGTGCGCGATCGTGGTGATCTTCATCGCCGCGCAGCGCCAGAACCGGCCGGACGACGACCCGGCTGTCGCTGCGACGGACAGCATCGCAACCGAGTCTGCGCTGCCGCCGCTGTCGAATTCGATGGCTGGATCCGTCGAGCGCGCGCGTGAGCCGTTGTCGCCGCTGGCGGGCAGCGAGCCGTTCGCGGCCGACGGCAAGCCGGCCGCATCCACGGCCGCGCTGTCGCCGCTTGCCAATCCGGAGCCCCCGGCAGCAGCGCCGCCGAAGCGCTCGACGCCGCCGGGGCCGCTCAGCGAGATCTCGTTCGAGTCCGCTTCCATCGTGACCACCGAAAGCTCGGTGGCGGCGGTGTTCCTGATCAAGCGCTCGCAGCCGCTGCGCGGCCGTGTGCGCGTGCAATGGAAGGCGGAGAGCGGCACCGCGGATGCCGGCATCGATTTCGCGTCGAACGCCTCGGGCTCGGTGGAATTCGCGGACGGCCAGGCGCAGCGGGCGATCTACGTGCCGTTGCGCAACGACCTGCTGAAGGAAGGCGACGAGACGTTCATCGTGAAGCTGCTGTCGCCGCAGAACGCGCGGCTCGGCGCGATCGCCAGCGCCGAGGCCACCATCAAGGACGACGACGCCGAAGCGACGATCACGGGCAGCGAGTGATCAGCTCCAGCGAGCGATCAGCTCCCGATCACTTCACCGCCACGGCCGCCACCTTCTTGCTCAGCACGCGCACCTTCTTGCCATAGAGCATGAAGATCACGCGCATCGCCACCTCCAGCACGGTGGTGACGGCGAGACCGACGTAGTTCAGCGGATTCTTCCAGAACACGTACAGCCTGAGCGCGAACGGCCGCACCTGGCGGAAGCCGCCCAGCTCGAGCAGCTGCGTCAGGCTGTACTCGGTGACCAGGTAGAAGTGGTCGATGTTGTGCGCGAGGTTCTCCGAGCCCACCAGGGGGTTCGCGCCGTTCATGGCGTACACGACGATGCGCCCGCCGGGGCGCAGCGCGGCGTTGCACAGCTGCAGGAATTCGATCGTTTCCTGGTGCGTGAGATGGTTGAGCTCCTGCTCGGGAATGATCACGTCGAATTCGCCGCGGCTGCGCTCCAGGTAGCCGAACGCTTCCGCGACCTCGCACGGCAGGCCGCGGCGCCGCGCGTGCTCGACCTTGCCGGGATCGGAGTCGATGCCGACGACCGAACGATAGCCGGCCTGCGCCAGCACGTTGACGAGGTAGCCGGGCCCGCAGCTGATCACCAGGATGCGCGCAGCGCGATCGGACGGCAGATGCTGCAGGTAGTTCGCGCGGTAATACGCGGCGAACGAGCTGTAGCCCGCCTCGATGTCCTTGGGCGCCTGCCAATAGGAGTCGAACGGCTCCAGGCGGGCAGCGAGGACGCGGCGGGTACCCGGGCCTTTCTGGGGCGTCAATGGCTGGACGTTCATGAGAGTGGCCGTCGGAAATGGTCCCGTGTAAATCCGGGAACGCCATGCCGGGTTCCCTCGTTCTGCTGCCAGTCGGCCGGCATGGCCGCGGGATTTTTCCGGCACAGAACTTGCTCCTGTCTTACCGATGCGCATCCTGTTCTGCAACTACGAGTATCCGCCGCTCGGCGGCGGCGGCGGCGTCGTGATGGCGGCCCTGGCGCGCCAGCTGGCGCGTCGCCATGAAGTGACGGTGCTGACCTCGCGCGCCGGCACTCTGGCCGCGGCAAGCGACGATCACGGCGTCCACGTCGTGCGCGTGCCGGTGTTTTTTCGTCGCCAGCTCGCAGTTGCGAATTTCCCCTCGATGCTCGCGTACCTGCCGAGCGGCTTCGCGCGCGGCATGTCGTTGCGCGGCCGCGCGTTCGACGTCGTCAACACCCACTTCGTCGTGCCGACCGGACCGTTGGGACATGCGCTGGCGCGCTGGCATCGGCTGCCGAACGTGCTCTCGGTCCACGGCGGCGACCTGTACGACCCGAGCAAGCGCTCGTCGCCGCACTTGCATGCGCCGCTGCGCGCCGCTGTGCGCTGGATGCTGACCGCAGCCGACGAGGTCGTCGGTCAGTCGCGCGACACGGTGCGGCACGTCACCGAGCTGTACGGCGTGCAACGCAATGTCGGGCTCATCCCGCTGGGCATCGAGCGGCCGCCGGCGCACGTGGCCGCATCGCGCGCGACCTTCGGCCTGCCTCGCGACGCGTTCGTCATGGTCACGATCGGGCGGCTGGTCGCCCGCAAGGCGACGACGCAGCTCGTCGACGTGCTGGCCGCAGGCAAGCTGCAGAACGCGCATCTGCTGGTGATCGGCGATGGTCCCGATGCCGGGGCCGTGCGGCAACGCGCCGCCGAGCTGGGCGTCGTGGACCGCGTCCACCTGCCCGGGCAGGTCGCGGAAGCCGAAAAATATGCTGCGCTCGCGCTCGCGGACGCGTTCGTCTCGACCAGCCAGCACGAGGGCTTCGGCCTGGTGTTCCTGGAAGCGATGGCGTGCGGCCTGCCGGTCGTGTGCTACGACCGCGGCGGGCAGACCGACTTCCTGGCAAGCGGCGAGACCGGCTTCGTGGTGCGACTGAACGACACTGCCGCCTTCGTGCACGCCGTCCGTGCAATTCATACCGATATTTATTTACGCCGCCGTCTCGGGCAACGGAACCGACAGCTGGTCGAAAACTATTTCATTGACAGCTGCGCCGCCCGCTATGAGCAGGTGTTCGCGGCTGCCATCGACCGGCGTCTGGCGGCGGGCCGCGGCGTGGCGTCGACGAGTCAATAAACTGGCAACGATCCTCACGGGTCCCCGAGCTCCCGTCCTTCATGTGTGGCATCGCAGGCATCGTAAACACTGACCCGGCGCGCGACGGCGCGATGCGCCGCATGCTCGACGCGCTCGCGCATCGCGGGCCGGACGGCGAAGGGATCTACCACGACGCGCACGCGACGCTGGGCCATCGGCGCCTGTCGATCATCGACCTCGCCGGCGGCCAGCAGCCGCTGCGCAACGCGGATCGCTCGATCCTGCTGGTGTGCAACGGCGAGATCTACAACTACCGCGAGCTGCGCAGCGAGCTGGAGCGCGACGGTTATCGCTTCCTGACCCACAGCGACTGCGAGGTGATCATCGCGCTCTACGAGCGGCACGGCGAGCGCCTGCTCGACCGCCTGCGCGGCATGTTCGCGTTCGTGCTGTGGGACACCAGGCGCCGCCGCCTGCTCGCGGCGCGCGATCACCTGGGCCAGAAGCCGCTGTACTACTCGTACGACGCGAGCGGCTTCGCATGCGCTTCCGAGATCAAGGCGCTGCTCGCATTTGCAGGCCGGCCGCCGCGCATGAACCTCGCGGCCCTGGACCAGTACCTGGCGCTGCGACTGATCGACGCGCCGCTGTCGATGTTCGAAGGCATTCACAAGCTGCCGCCCGGGCACTGTCTCATCCTCGAAGCGGATGCGGCGCCGCGCATCGAGCGCTACTGGCAGCTGGTGCAGGAGCCGAAGCTGACCGGCTCGGAGGAGCAGCTGTGCGACGAGCTCGAAGCGCGCGTCGAAGAAGCGCTGCGCCTGCACCTGGTGAGCGACGTGCCGGTCGGCGCGTTCCTCAGCGGCGGCATGGATTCGAGCCTGCTGGTCGCGATGCTCGCGCGCAAGCTCGGCGTTCGCGAGCTGCCGACGTTCACGATGGGTCTCGACTACCAGCGCTTCGACGAAGCGCCGGCGGCACGCGCCGTTGCGCAGCTGTTCGGCACGGTTCATCACGAGGAGCGCGTCAAGCCGGAAATCACCGCGCTGCTGCCCGACCTGGTCGCAGCGCTCGACGAGCCGTCCGATCCCCTGTCGCTGTGCACATGGCTGCTCGCGCAGTTCACCCGCCGCCACGTCAAGGTCGTGATCGGCGGCGATGGCGGGGACGAGCTGTTCGGCGGCTACGACCGCTACTACGGCAATCTGTATGCCTCGCACTACGGCAAGGTGCCCGCGGCGCTGCGCCGCCGGGTGCTCGCGCCCGCGGTCGCGCTGATCCCGGAGTCGGGCTGGTACAAGAGCGTCGGGCACCAGCTGCGCTGGCTGCACCACCTGTCGTTCCATTCCGGCGGCGATCGCTATGCAGCCAGCCTTTCGTATTTCTATTTCGATCGCGAGCGGCGCGCAGCGCTGTTTGCGCCGCAGGTCCGGGATCAGTGGCAGCAGCTCGACGCCGAGGCGGCGATCCGGGCTCCCTACGAAGCTTGCGAAGGCGGTGCGCTCGACAAGATGCTGTTCGCGGACAGCATGGTTCGCCTGCCGAATCACCCGGTCATGATCACCGACCGCATCTGCATGGCGCACGGCCTGGAGGCGCGCAGCCCGTTCATGGACCACGAGCTCGCGACGTTCGCGGCTCGCCTGGCGCCTGCTCTCAAGGTGCGCGGCGGCACGTTGCGCTACATCCAGCGCAAGCTGGCGGCGCGTTACCTGCCGCCGCAGATCCTGAATCGACCCAAGCAGGGATTCTCTTCGGCCCTGCCCTACCTGCTGCAGAAGGAGTATGCGCAGCTCTACACGAGATGCCTGCGCGACTCGCGTCTCGCACAGGATCGCGTTCTCGACGGCGCCGTGATGACGCGGCTGATCGACGAGCACCTGGCCCGGCGCGCCGATCACGGCAACCGGCTGTGGCTGCTGATCAACGCGGAGGTCTGGTATCGCATGGCGATTCTCGGGCAAAACAAGGAAGACATGCGCCGCGAGCTGGTAGCCGACGGCTACCAGGCGCGGCGCGCCGGCTGAAATCATGAAGAACTGGCTGCGCGTCTCGATCACGGTGCTCGCCTGCGCGCTGCTGCTCATTTACGTCGTCGACGTGCGCGATGTATGGCGCACGCTCACCCGCTGCGATCCGCTGTGGGCGCTGGTCGCGCTCGGCGTGTTCACGCTCGACCGCGTGCTGATGAGCTACAAATGGGGGCTGCTGCTGGCGATCCGCGGCTATCGCGTGACGCTGACGGAGCGCCTGATGGTCTATTGCAGCTCGATGATGTGGGGCCTGGCGCTGCCGAGCACGGTCGGCGCGGACGGCATCAGGATCGTGCTGGTGCGACGCTTCGGCGTGCGCGTCGACGACGCGCTGGCGACGATCCTGGTCGAGCGCGGCCTGGGTTTCGTCTCGGCGCTGCTGATGGCCGTGATGAGCCTGCTGGTGTTGCGATTCGTGGTGCCGGATGCCGGGGCATACGACGCGCCGATCATCATCAGCATCGCGAGCCTGCTCACGGCGATAGCAGTGCTGCTGCTGTCGTTCAACAGCCGGGCTGCGACAGCGGTGCTGAACTTGCTGCCGCGACGCGCGGCGCAGAGTGCCGCGGCACGGCTGATAACGCGCCTGCACGAAGCGTATCGCTCTCTCGCGTCCGATCGCCGCCGGCTCACGCTGTTCTTCGTCCTGACGATCGCCGAGCAGCTGCTGATGGCGATCTGCTATGGCCTGGTCGCGCTGGCGCTGCAGCTGCACTTCAACGCCATTTTCCTGTTCGCGGCCGTGCCGCTGGCAATCCTGATCTCGCGGCTGCCGATCTCGATCGACGGCCTCGGCGTCTACGAGGGCATCTTCATCGGCATCATGACCCTGAGCGGCATGCGGCCGGACGACTCGCTGGCCCTGTCGCTCGCGGCGCGCGTGTTCCAGATCGTGGTGTGGTTGCCGTGGTGGCTGCTGCTGGTTGCACGCACCGGCGCGATGCGCCCGCCGGCGGAGCCGCCTGCAGAGCCGGTGCTGCCGGTCGTCGGCGAGGCGCCGCGAACCAGGCCCGTCACGCAGTCACGCGGTCACGGAGTCACGTGACTTCGTGACTTCGTGACTTTCGTCAGCCTGACTTGCCGTACGAGTAGTACGCGCTGTCATTCCGCTCCGCCGAGCGGTTCAGCACGACACCCAGCAGGTTCATCTCCGCCAGCACTTCCTTGGCGCGCTTGAGCTGCGTGCGATCGGTCGTGCCCTCGGCCACGACCAGCAGCAGGCCGTTGATCTGCGGCGCGAACGCCAGCACGTCATCGGCTGCGAGCACCGGCGGCATGTCGAAGATCAGGATGCGGCGCGGCGTCTCCGCGTCCAGCGCCTGCATCAGCTCCGTCATGCGCGGCGAGGTCAGCATCTCCGACGAGTTGACGATCGGCGAGAAGTTCGGGATCACCGCGAGGCGCTCGATCTCGGGGCAGTACATGATGTTCTCGAAGCTGGCGTTGCCGAGCAGGAAGTCGCTCAGCCCGCGCTCGCCGTTGGAGTTGCGCAGCCCGAGATAGTCGGCGACGCGCGGCCGCTGCAGGTCCAGGTCGATCAGCGCCACCCAGGTGCTGACGTCCTGCGCCAGCGCGATCGCCAGGTTGATCGCCGTGAGCGTCTTGCCCTCGCCCGCCGTGACGCCGGTCACCGCGAACGAATGCCACTGGTTGGCCTCGAGCCGCCGCAGCACACGAGTACGCAGGATCTTGTAGGCCCGCAAGGCGCCGGCATCGTCGAGCTCCGGCAGCACACGCGCGTCGTGCATCGCGGCCTTGTCGAGCGCGATCGGCTGGAAGCGACGCGCGGCTCCGATATCGACCTGCGGCGACGGCACGCGTTTCAGGCGCGGCGCGCCGGTCCGCGAGGGATCGGCCTGGCGATTCTGTCGCTCCGCGCTGCGGCGCACTGCTTCTTCGATGATGCTCATGAGCGTGAGGTCCTGGCGTCAGGCAATGAAGGGGATGGCGGCCGCGCAACCGACGGTTATCGCTGCTACGACCAGCGCGGCGCGCGAGAACGCCCAGCGCATCCTGCGATGCGGGTTGCGCGAGGCCTGCTCGATGACCGGCACGGCGGTCAGCGGCGCGACGTCGAGAATGTCGCGAATGTCACGCACGCCGCGCACCGTCGGATCCAGCAGCTGCGCCATGACCACGGAAGTGATGCCGATCATCAGCGCCAGCGCGACGGCGACGGCGAAGATCGCCAGCCGCTTCGGCTTGGCGGGCTTGTTGGGAACCGTCGGCGCGCCCTTGATGCGGAACTTGTCGGCACTGCCGGCAGCGATCGCAGCTTCGCTGACGTCGGCATCCATCTGCCGCTTCAGCAGCTCGTCGAACTTGGTGCGCGCGCTGGTCAGATCGCGCGTGACGGTCTGGTACTCGCGCTCCACCTGCGGCGCCGACGTCATGCGCGTCTCGAGATCGGTCATCTTCTTGTGCAGCTCGACCGCGCGCTGCTGCAACGCGCCGATCTGCGTGTCGGTGGCGTTGAGCTGAGTCTGCAGCTGCACCGCCATCGGCGAATCGGACGCGAGCGTCGTATCCGCGGACTCGCCGGATTTGATGCGCGCTTCCAGCGACTCGATCGTGCGCTGCATGCGCTTGATGTCGGGATGATCCTCGCCATAGCGCTGGCGCGCTTCCGCCAGGATCGAGCGCTGCTGCTGCAGCTGCTGGCGCAGCGTCATGCCCGAAGGCGAGCCGCCGTTGCGCAGCATGTCGATCTGGCGGCGCAGGGAGATCAGGTCCGGGTGGTTCGGGTCGTAGATCGCGGACTTCTGCTTGTACTCGTCCTCGAGCGTGCGCAGGCTCGCGGTCTCCGGCCCGGTGGAGCGCGCCGTCTGCAGCTGCGACACCAGGAACACGCGCTCGCGGCGCAGGCCCTGCAGCTGCGTCTCGACGTTGTTGATCTCGTTCTCGGTGCGGTCCATCGAGGTCATGTTCATGTCGTTCAGCTCGGGGAGCTGGCCGAGATTCTTGGCCTTGAACTCCGCCAGCTTGCGCTCCAGCTCGCCGACGTGCTTGCGCATGCGCTCGGCTTCGGAGGCGTAGAACTTGGCCGTGCCGGCCGCGTAGCTGCGCCGGTCCTGCCGGTTGGCTTCGAGGAACGCGTTGGTCAGCCAGGTCGCGCCCGCGTAGGAGCGCTTCGGATCGCGGTTGTCGTAGCTGACCGTGAACGCCGTGACGACCTCGCGCTCGCGACCCGACTCCGGGTCGAGAATCGGCACGGTGACGATGTCGACGCTGATGTCGCCGCGCAGCCGCGAGACGCTGCCGCTCAGGTCGTCGTCCTGATCGTCGTAGAGCTTGTGCTGCTTCAGCAGCTGCGTCAGGTTCTTGTCGCTGAGCACGACCGTGCTCAGGCTCTGCACGTACTGGTCCGCGTACAGCGGCTCATCCGACTGGCGCGCGATCGAGTCCTGCAGCGTCGGGTCCGGCCCGCTCTGCCGGATGTTCTCGGCGCCCTCGATCTCGATCAGCCCGGAGGAGCGGTAGATGTCGGGCAGCACGAGCGCGATCAGGCCCGCGAGCGCGATGATCGGCAGCGCGATCATCAGCAGCAGGCGACGGCGCTTGCGCAGGATGCCGGTGTAGTCGCCGAAGCCCGGGAGCTCGTCCTGGGCGCTGGTGGGAGCGATGACGGGATGTTGCGATTGCATGGTCGTTGAATCAGTCCTGACGATCAGTCGGCACGCCGGGGCTCGTAGACGACGCCGACCAGGAAGCCGTTGCCGCTGCGGTCGGACAGCTCGTCGGCGTACTCCTGCCAGCGATAGTTGTAGGTTGCGGTGACGGCGAAATCGCGCAGCACGCGCCACTCGAAGCCGGCGTCGGCCGCCGCGTACTTGCGTCGCGGGAAAGTCCCGCCCTCTCGGATTTCATCATCGTTCGATCCGCGCGCCCCCAGCAGCAACGACAGCCGCGGCGACACGTCGTGGTGAATCTGCATACGCAACTGGTAACGCTTGACTACAGTTCCCGCGGAAATGGGCTCGATGGTGTGGGTCAGGTCGACGAACAGCGTATTGCGCTGCCTCGACCAGCTGCCGCCGACGCCGGCGATCACGTTGGTGTCGCTCGGACCGTTGTCCGGCTTGGTCTCCTGCGCGCCGGCGCGGACGTACATGCGCGAGGTTTCGGTGAACCTGCGGGCCCACTCGACATATGCGCCGTACGCATCGGTCGTGGATGTGGTTTCGTACTGCGACACGATGCCGCGCAGCGTCACGGAAGTGAGCTCGGAGAACAGGTAGCCCCAGCCCGCGCTGGCGGTCTTCTCGCTGAAGTCGCTCTGAAATCCCGGGACCTGCTCGTCGAAGTCGGCGCGCACGTAGCGCGCGTCCACGTCGAAACGCTGCCGCTGCGTGAAGTCGTAGCTGAAGTACGGCTCGATGTGGAAAAAGTTACGCCTGTTGCGCGAGATGACGCGCCCCGAATCGCCGTCGACGGGATCGCCCAGGCCGCCGCCGACCTCATCCGGCAGCTCGCTGCGCGCGACGTCCTGGCGGGCGAAGTCGCCGGAGATGCCCATGCGACGCCGCGGCGTCTGATCCGACACCCCGGCGTTCAGGAAATAGTCCACCGAGTCGTCGGCGGGCTGATCGGGGAAGTAGGTCGCCTGGATGCGCGGGGTGATCTCGATCTGCGTGCGCGGGTCGAGCGTGCGCATCGTCAGCTGCGCGTCGGCCTCGCCGCCGGAGACCTCGATCTCCGCGCCCGGCTCGCTCAGGTGATAGTTGTCGTTGTAGCGGTAGCCCGCCTCGACGCGCGGCGCGTACTCCCAGTTGGCGGCCCATGCGCCGCCGCTCGCCGCCAGTGCTGCGCAGCTCAGCGCGGCGTTGGCCAGCGTTGCACGAACTGCACGACCCGGCCCGCCTTGCGCGCGCCGCCCCTGATCGACCGGCGCCGCACGGCGCCGCTGCGTATTACGGCACAACAACGATGTCTCCACTCAGTAGCTCAATGTTGGTGTCGAGGCTGCGGCCGCGGACCACGTCGTTGTAGCGGAACGCCATCGCCTTCTGCTGCGTGCCCTGGCCGCGCAGCACGATGATGTCGTTGGTCGCCGCGAACGGCGTCATGCCGCCGGCCATGCTCAGCGCCTGCATGATGTTCACGCTCGGATTGACGATGAACTCGCCGGGCTTGTTGACCTGGCCGAGCACGAAGATCTTGTTGCCCTTGATCTCCGTCACCGAGATCGTGACGACGGCGTCGGAGATGTACTTGGTCAGCCGGTCGCTGACCAGCTTGTTCAGCTCGGTCACCGTCTTGTTGCGCGCGTCGACCTCGCCGACGAGCGGGAACGAGAACTGGCCGTCGGGCCGCACCAGCACCGTGCGCTGCAGATCGGGCTCCTTCCACACCGAGATCTCCAGCACGTCGCCGGGCTTCACGGTGTAGCCGGCGGTCGCTTGCGCATGCAACGGCGCGGCGACGACGAAGTAGGCGGCTGCGCTCAACAGCGCGCAGCGGGCCATCAGGAAAATTCTACGCAGCGACATTCGGTCTGCTCCCGCACGAAATGAAAAAGCATGTTGGCTTGCCCCTTGCAGGTGATGTGCCAACGATCGCCGCTGTCGCCGGACGCAGTCGCAGATCCGCCGACAGCCTGCTGTTGATCGGCAATCGAGTTGGGAAAACCGTGTCGGCGAGTTCACTGCGCCGGCGTCGCAGCGGAACAGTGCAGTTGTAATAACGTCGGATCGAGCCATGTCTGGTGAAAAAAGTACAACACCGATGAGTCACATTGACGCTGCACAACGCGCGGCGGGCGCGGAAGGGCCCGTACTTACCGCACCCGCATTGTCGGTAATCGTGCCTCTCTACAACGAGCAGGAGAGTGTCAGGCCGCTGTACGCGGCAATCGTTCGAGCTCTGCACGCTTCCGGCCTGCGCTTCGAGATGGTTTTCGTCGACGACGGCAGCAAGGACAGAACTGTCGCAGTCGCTACCGAGCTGGCGCGCCGCGACGCGCGGCTGCGCATCGTCAAGTTCCGTCGCAACTACGGCCAGACGGCCGCGATGGCCGCCGGCATCGAGCACGCGCGCGGCGAAATCCTGGTCACCATGGACGGCGACCTGCAGAACGATCCGGCGGACATTCCGCTGCTGCTCGAGCAGATCGACGCCGGCTACGACCTCGTGGTCGGCTGGCGCCACCGGCGCCAGGACAAGCTCATCACGCGCAGGATTCCTTCGCGCATCGCCAATTGGCTGATCGGCAAGGTCACCGGCGTGCCGATCCGCGACAACGGCTGCTCGCTCAAGGCGTTCCGCGCCGGCGTGATCAAGCGCATTCCGCTGTACTCCGAGATGCACCGCTTCATTCCGGCGATGGCGTCGATCGCCGGGCCGCGGGTGGCGCAGATCCGGGTGCGGCACCATGCGCGGCGCTTCGGCGAGTCGAAATACGGCCTGTCGCGCATCTACAAGGTGCTGCTCGACCTGATGGTGATCAAGACGATCGCCAGCTTCGCTTCGCGGCCGCTGCGCTGGTTCGCGCTGCTGTCGATGCCGCTGTTCGCCCTGGCGCTGCTGGCGTTCGCCCAGACGGCGGTCGACCTGCTGCTGGAAGGCGAGCGGGCCATTTCGCTGCCGATCGCCGGTGCCGGCGTGATCTTCCTCAGCTCGGCGCTGATCCTGCTGTGCAGCGGCGCGCTGGCGGAGCTGATCTACGCGCGCGGCGACGTCCGTGACCGCGAATTCCTCAAGCTCACTCAGACAATTCTGGCGGCGCCACGCAACCCTGAGCCCGATCGCACGTTATAGCAGCCACATGAAACCCAACAGCGCTCCTCCCTCGATCTCGGTCATCGTGCCGATCGGCGCGCGCCGCGCCGCCGACATCGGCGCCCTGTATCGCGAATATCGCGCCGGCATCGCCGGGACCGGCGCCACTCACGAGTTCATCTTCGTGCTCGACGGGCCGCGTCCGGAAGCGCGGCGCGCGCTCGAGACGCTGCTGCGCGAGGGCGAGGAGTTCACGATCGTCAATCTCACGCGCAACTTCGGCGAGGCGGCGGCCCTCACCGCCGGCTTCGAGCGCGCGAGCGGCGGCACCATCGTGACCCTGCCCGCCTACCCGCAGATTGAGCCGGGAGACATCCGCAAGCTGATCGCGAGCTTGAGCGCCACCGATGTGGCCATCGGTTATCGCTCGCCGCGTCACGGCAATGCGCTCGATCGCATGCGGCGCGCGGCCTTTCACGGCCTGGTCAACTCGGTGACCGGCGCGCGGCTGCGCGATCTGGGCTGCGGCGCCCGCGCGATGCGGCGCAAGGTGCTGGAGGAGATCGACCTGTACGGCGACCAGCACCGCTTCCTGCCGATCATGGCGATGCGGCTCGGCTTCCGGGTCAGCGAAGTGCCGATGCGGCAGTCCGCGCAGGACCGCTCATCGCGCGTCTATCGCCCGCGCGAGTACATGCATCACCTGCTGGACCTGTTCAGCATCTTCTTCCTGATGCGCTTCACCAAGAAGCCGCTGCGCTTCTTCGGCATGCTCGGCGCTGCCACGTTCGGCGTCGGCGCGGTGCTGATCGCCTACCTCGGGCTGGACCGGCTGCTGTTCAACGAGCCGCTGGCCGATCGGCCGGCGCTGCTGCTCGCGGCGTTGCTGCTGGTACTGGGCATGCAGGTATTCGCGCTCGGCCTGCTCGGCGAGCTGATCATCTTCACGCACGCCCGCGGCCTGAAGGACTACCGCGTCGAGGAGATCATTCAGTATCCCGACGCCGTCGCCGCATCGGATTCCGATAGCGGCTCGACGCCCGGGCAAGCGACGAGCGCGGACGTGCGCGCCGCGCCGCCGCCCGCCGTCACGGCCTGAGTCGCGCTGTCGAGCGTCAGCGTCACGCTGCGCTGAATCTGCGGGGGCAAGCGCTCGGGCTCCGCCGTCGCATAGATCATGGTCACTTCCGCCAGACGCGCCAGGTCGGCGCTGCCGCCCTCGGCAAGGAAGGAATGTGCCTCGTTGATCAGCACCACGTGCGGCCTGCCCAGACGATCGTGCAGCGCCTGCAGCTGCACCAGCAGCGCATCGGTGAACACCGGCCGCGTCTCGACGCTCAGCGCCGCCAGGTTGATGGCGACGCTGGTCGCGGGCTGATCGAGCGCGCTCAGGATGTCGGTGAGACGCGGCACTTCGTACGCATCGCCGAACACCTCCACCTCGCCTGGCATGCGCAAGCCCGCCGGCTCGGCGGCGATCACGCAGCATTGATAGCTGCTCGCAAGAAACTGCTCGAGCAGACGGTTGCACAGGGCCTTCTTGCCGCTGCCGGCGGGGCCGTGCACCAGCAGCGAGTCGTGGCACGGCGTGACCTCGACGCTCTCGCCGTCGTGGCGAACGCCGACCACGACCTTGTGGCGCGGCGCTGCGCCCGCAAGGTCGGTGGCGATCAGGTCGCGCGCCAGCTCCAGGAAGCCGTCGCAGTACGCACCTTGTGTCGTGCGGTTCGCGACGCGCTGGACCAGGGGATCCGCGTTCTGTACGGCCACTGCGTGCTCGGCGAACTCGAACAGCGCAAGGTCGTTCTCGCCGTCGCCGATCGCGACCATGTTGTGACGCGAGACGCCGAGCTCGCGCAGCGCCGCCCACACGCCTGACGCCTTGTTGACGCCGGCGGGCAGCATCATCAGCGCGCCAGGATTGGTCACGAGCTGGAAATCGAGCTGGAGCTTGCGCAACGCCGCGCTGACTTCGGCTTCGTTCGCCGTGACCGTGCGGACGATCGAGCTGCCGACAGTGAGCGGCGTGACGTGTCGCCGGCGCAGCTCCTGCAGCAGGATCTCCGGCGGAGCCTGCGCGAGGATCTCCGACTCGCGCGTCGCCGGCCGGTGCATCACGGCACCGTTCTCGGCAACCACGTAGTCGAACAGGCGCGCCTCGGGGAAGATCTCGAGCAGCTCGCGCAGCTCGCGACCGGTGACGAGGATGAGCTTGCGACCGGTGGCCGACAGCGCGCGCAGCGCCTCGATGCAACGCGGATCGCAGCGGCCGTCGTGCGCCAGCGTCCCGTCGAAACCTGCGGCCAATGCCACGTAGCGCATCTAGCGGGCTTCCTGCTTCGACCCGGGATTGAACAACTCGTCGTAGGCTGCGAGCAGGCGCGGCGCCTCGTGCTCCCAGGCCAGCTCGGTCTTCACTCGCTCCAGGCCCGCTGCGCCCATGCGTCGCCGCGCCTGCGCGTCGTCCAGCAACGCCACCAGCTTGTGAGCCATGTCGATCGGATCGTTGCGCCGCACGTACAGCGACGCGTCCTGCGCCGACACGCGGCCCTCGGTCAGGTCGAACTGCACGATCGGCTTGCCCAGCGCCATGTACTCCATGATCTTGTTCATGGTCGACTTGTCGTTCATGTCGTTGGCGATGTCCGGGTTCACGCAGACGTCGGCGGTGTTGAGCATCGCGAGCAGCTCGTCGTCCGGCACGCGGCCCGTGAACGTGACGTACTGCGCCACATCGAGCTGCTCCGCGAGCTTGCGCATCGCCGCCAGCTCCGTGCCGCCGCCGACCAGCCCGAACTGGATGTCGTGGCGCTGCATGGTGTGCACGATGTGCTGCACGGACGCCAGCAGGCCGTCGATGCCCTCCTGCCGGCCCATCACGCCCACGTAGCCGACCAGGTAGCGCCGGCCGTTCTTCAGCGCCGGCGTCGGCGGCAACATTCGCAAGCGCCGCAGATCCGGGCCGCTGCGCACCACGAACACCTTGGCGGGCGCGCGCGCGCCGCGCTCGATCGCGATGCGTCTATAGGACTCGTTGGTCGCGACACACACGTCCGCGGTCCTGAACGTGACGCGCTCGAGCCAGAGCATCAGCCGGTAGAACAGGTCGCGGCGCTGGAACTTGGCCTCGTACAGCTCCGGGTTGATGTCATGGTGATCGAACAGGAACTTCTTGCCGAACAGCTTGTAGAAGCCGCCGATGAGGAACAGCGTGTCGGGCGGATTGCACGCGTGGATCGCGTCGAAGCCGCGCTCGACCAGTACGCGCAGCGACAGCGCGAATTCCGCGAGCAGGGCCCAGCTGTACTCGGCGAAATAGCCGAGCGCACCTTTCGCCTCGAACGGCTGCGGATGGCGATAGATGGCGATGCCGTCGATCTCCTCGTAGCCCTTCTCGTAGCCCTTGCCCTTCGGGCAGATGATCGACACCCCATACCCGGCCGCGGCCAGCGTGCGCGCCTCCTGCCAGACGCGGCGGTCGAACGGGCACGGCAGATTCTCGACGATGATCAGCACACGTCGGCCGTGTGGCACTTCGGCAACCGCTGAGCTCACTGTTTGTCCTTCGCTGCTCATACGGGGCTCACCAGCACACGCCGCGATAGTTGGCGCGGTGCGCGTCGCGGTCGGGCAGCTTCACGACGTCGAGCAGCAGCTGCTCCGGTCGCGTATGCGCCTGCAATGCCGCGAGCACGTCGGGCGAGCGCGATGCGACCACGAGCACGTCGGCGTCGCGCACCAGCTGCGCAAGATCGCCGGTCATCACCGATGCAATGTGCGGGATGCTCTCTTCGATGAAACGGCGATTCGCGCCGATGAGCCGCGCGACGTTCACGCGCGGGTCGTAGATGGACAGCTGCAGACCTTTGCCGATGAAGCGCTCGGCCATGACCACCAGCGGGCTCTCGCGCAGATCGTCGGTACCGGCCTTGAAGCTCAACCCGATCATGCCGACGCGGCGGCGGCCGCTCGCGAGCACCTGCTCGATCGCGTGCTCGATGTGCGCGGCGTTGCTCGCCATGATGCTGCCGAGCATCGGCACTTCGACGTCGGCGCTCTTCGCCAGGTAGACCAGCGCTTTCAGGTCCTTCGGCAGGCACGAGCCGCCGAACGCAAAGCCGGGACGCAGATACGCCGGCGAGATGTTGAGCTGGCGGTCCATGCACAGCAGCTGCATGACCTCGTGCGGGTCGACTTCCGTGGCCTGGCAGATGCGGCCGATCTCGTTCGCGAACGTGACCTTGAGCGCATGAAAGACGTTGCACGCGTACTTGAGCATCTCGGCGGTGCGGATCGAGGTGTGGACGAACTCGCACGGCAGATGGCCGAAGATGCCGCGCACCATGGCGACGCCGTGCGCGTCGCTCGCACCCACGAGCGTCAGCGGCGGATGATCGTAGTCGTGGATCGACGTGCCCTCGCGCAGGAACTCGGGCTGGAAGCACAGGCCGAAATCCACGCCCGACTTCTTGCCGCTCACCCGTTCCAGTATGGGCTCGATCTTTCCCTCCACCGTGCCGGGCTCGACCGTGGAGCGGATCACGATGG